>NZ_CP022411.1:4065257-4714808 GCF_004011755.1 Pseudomonas sp. RU47
ACCCGTAATAACAACAAGTACGACCCAGGCAGCCAGGACGGCGGCGCCGAACAAGCCGGATCGGTACGGGTAATGCCAGTCAGGTAAACGCATTTCCCCTGTGGGAGCGAGCCTGCTCGCGAAAGCGGTGTATCAGCTAACAATGATGTCGACTGACACTCCGTATTCGCGAGCAGGCTCGCTCCCACAGGTTCTGCGCCATAGCTGACAGGCATCCCGTACAGGCTTGCAATCCACTTAAGCCCGGCCACATTGGCCCGGCGAACGAAACCTGTTGGGAGTTTCACATGGCAAACGCCTCCAGCACTTACAGGAAGGCACTTGAAGGTCATCAGCAACCGAAAAAGGTGCTGGTGAAAGTCGATCGTGTCACCAAGAAGTTCGACGAAACCGTGGCCGTGGACGATGTGTCCCTGGAGATCCATCAGGGCGAAATCTTCGCCCTGCTCGGTGGCTCCGGTTCGGGCAAATCGACCCTGCTGCGCATGCTCGCCGGTTTCGAGCGCCCGACCGAAGGGCGGATTCTGCTCGACGGCGTGGACATCACCGACATGCCGCCGTACGAGCGGCCGATCAACATGATGTTCCAGTCCTACGCGCTGTTCCCACACATGACCGTCGCGCAGAACATCGCCTTCGGCCTCAAGCAGGACCGTTTGCCCGCCAGCGAAATCGACGCCCGTGTCGATGAAATGCTGCGTCTGGTGCACATGACTCAATACGCCAAACGCCGTCCGCACCAGTTGTCCGGTGGTCAGCGTCAGCGCGTCGCCCTCGCCCGCTCGCTGGCCAAGCGTCCGAAGCTGTTGCTGCTCGACGAGCCGATGGGTGCGCTGGACAAAAAGCTGCGTTCGCAGATGCAACTTGAGCTGGTGCAGATCATCGAACGCGTCGGCGTGACCTGCGTGATGGTCACCCACGACCAGGAAGAGGCCATGACCATGGCCGAGCGCATCGCGATCATGCACCTCGGCTGGATCGCTCAGATCGGCAGCCCGGTCGACATTTATGAAGCACCGGTCAGCCGCATGGTCTGCGAATTCATCGGCAACGTGAACGCCTTCGACGGCACCGTGGTGGAAGACCTTGAAGGTCACGCGATCATCCACAGCCCGGACTTGCAGCAGAAGATCTACGTCGGTCACGGCGTCAGCACCTCGGTGCAGGACAAGTCGGTCACCTACGCGATCCGTCCGGAAAAAATGCTCGTCAGCACCACCCAACCGGAGTTCCGCTACAACTGGTCCGAAGGCAAGGTGCATGACATCGCCTACCTCGGCGGTCACTCGGTGTTCTACGTCGAATTGCCCGGCGGCAAAATCGTCCAGTCGTTCATGGCCAACGCCGAACGCCGTGGCGCGCGCCCGACCTGGGACGACAAAGTCTACGTCTGGTGGGAAGACGACAGCGGCGTGGTACTGCGCTCATGAGAACCTTCAATCAGCAATTCCTGCGCCTGGTGCCCAGCGGGCGAAAACTGGTGATCGGCATTCCGTTCATCTGGCTGTTCCTGTTCTTCATGCTGCCGTTCTTTCTGGTGATGAAGATCAGCTTCTCGGAAGCCGCGCTGTCGATCCCGCCGTACTCGGAGATCTACACCTACGCCGAACAGAAATTCCAGCTGCTGCTGAACATCGGCAACTACACCATGCTCGGCGAAGACGAGTTGTACCTGTCGGCGTACCTCGGTTCGCTGAAGGTCGCGGCGCTGAGCACGATGATGTGTCTGCTGATCGGTTTCCCGATGGCCTACGCGATCACCAAGACCGGCAAGGAAACGCAAAACGTCCTGCTGCTGTTGATCATGATGCCGACCTGGACCGCGATCCTGATCCGCGTTTATGCGTGGATGGGCATCCTCAGCAACAACGGTTTGCTCAACGGGTTTCTGATGTGGACGGGGCTCACCGATCACCCGATCGAGATCCTCAACACCAACACCGCCGTCTATATCGGCGTGGTCTACGCCTACCTGCCGTTCATGGTGTTGCCGCTGTACGCCAACCTCGTCAAGCACGACGGTAGCCTGCTGGAAGCCGCGCAGGATCTGGGTTCGAGCAACTTCAACAACTTCTGGAAAATCACCGTACCGCTGGCCAAGAACGGGATTATTGCCGGCTGCATGCTGGTGTTCATTCCGGTGGTCGGTGAGTTCGTGATTCCGGAACTGCTGGGTGGCCCGGAGACCCTGATGATCGGTCGCGTGCTGTGGCAAGAGTTCTTCAATAACCGCGACTGGCCGGTGGCGTCTGCCTTGGCGGTGGTGATGCTGTTGATCCTGATTGTGCCGATTCTGCTGTTCAACCGCAGCCAGGCCAAAGAGATGGAGGCACGGGGATGAAACGCTTCGGTTTTTCCAAGTTCATGCTGATCTTCGGTCTGATGTTCATTTATCTGCCGATGTTGATTCTGGTGATCTACTCGTTCAACGCATCCAAACTGGTGACGGTGTGGGGCGGCTGGTCGGTGAAGTGGTACGTCGGTTTGCTCGACAACACGCAACTGATGGGCTCGGTGGTGCGCTCGCTGGAAATCGCCTGCTACACCGCGATTGCCGCCGTGGCGTTGGGCACCCTCGCCGCTTTCGTGCTGACGCGAGTGACACGCTTCAAGGGTCGCACGCTGTTTGGTGGTCTGGTCACTGCGCCGTTGGTGATGCCTGAGGTGATCACCGGTCTGTCGCTGTTGCTGCTGTTTGTGGCCATGGCGCAGTTGATCGGCTGGCCGCAGGAGCGTGGCATCGTCACGATCTGGATCGCCCACACCACGTTTTGTGCCGCTTATGTGGCGGTGGTAGTCTCCGCCCGCCTCCGCGAGCTGGACCTGTCGATCGAAGAAGCAGCGATGGATCTCGGTGCGAAGCCGTTCAAGGTGTTTTTCCTGATCACCATTCCCATGATTGCGCCGTCGCTGGCCGCGGGCGGGATGATGTCGTTCGCCTTGTCGCTGGATGACCTGGTGTTGGCCAGCTTCGTCTCCGGCCCGGGTTCGACCACGTTGCCGATGGAAGTGTTCTCGGCCGTGCGTCTGGGTGTGAAGCCTGAGATCAATGCCGTAGCCAGCCTGATTCTGCTGGCGGTTTCCTTGGTGACCTTCCTGGTCTGGTACTTCGGCCGCAAGGCAGAAGCCAACCGCAAAAAAGCGATTCAGGAAGCGATGGATCAGACCGCGAACGAGTCGTGGCAACCACAGCAACAAGCTGCCACCGCTTGACCCTGTAGGAGCTGCGGCACGCTGCGATCTTTTGACGCTGTTTTTGAAGATCAAAAGATCGCAGCCTCGTTTCACTCGACAGCTCCTACATAAGCAGGCGCTGTTAACCGAGTTTTGGCTTTGTGTTTTTTGAATAAAAAGAATGGAGTTGTACCGATGAAAATGTTTGGCAGGACTCTGCTGACACTGTCCTTAATGGGCGCAATGGTCATGGGCGCCCAGGCCAACGACAAGGTGCTGCGTGTTTACAACTGGTCCGATTACATCGCGCCGGACACCGTCAAGAAGTTCGAAGACGAGACCGGCATCCGCGTGACCTACGACGTCTTCGACAGCAACGAAACCCTTGAGGCACGTTTGCTGGCGGGCAAATCCGGTTACGACCTGGTCGTGCCGTCAAACAGTTTCCTGGCCAAGCAGATCAAGGCCGGCGTCTATCAAACGCTGGACAAATCCAAGCTGCCGAACTGGAAGAATCTCAACCCGGTGCTGCTGAAAAACGCCGCCGCCAGTGATCCGGACAACGCCCACGCGTTCCCGTACATGTGGGGCTCGATCGGCATCGGTTTCAACCCGGCCAAGGTCAAGGAAGTGCTCGGCGCCAACGCCCCGACCAACTCCTGGGACTTGCTGTTCAAGCCGGAAAACGCTGAAAAGCTGAAAGCCTGCGGCATCAGTTTCCTCGACTCGCCGACCGAAATGATCCCGGCCGCCCTGCACTACCTGGGCTACCCGGTGAACGACAAGGACACCGCACACATCAAGGAAGCCGAGGCGCTGTTCATGAAGATCCGCCCGAACGTGGCGTATTTCCATTCTTCGAAATACATCTCCGATCTGGCCAACGGCAACATCTGCGTGGCGGTCGGTTACTCCGGTGACGTGCTGCAGGCCAAGGCCCGCGCGGTGGAATCCGGCAACAACGTAGTGATCGACTACAGCATTCCCAAGGAAGGCGCCGGCAGCTTCTACGACATGGTCGCCATCCCGCGCGATGCCGCCAACGTCGACAACGCGTACCTGTTCATGGACTTCCTGATGCGCCCGGACATCATCGCCGAGATCACCAACAGCAACGGCTACAGCAACGCCAACGCGGCGGCTACGCCATTGGTGGATGAAGCGATCCGCAACGATCCGGGTTCGTATCCGTCGCAAGCGGTGATGGCGACGTTGTATGCGGTGCCGGATCAGCCGATTGCTACGCAGCGAATCATGACCCGTGGCTGGACCCGGGTGAAGCTCGGTAAGTGAGCCGATGATCGTTCCCACGCTCCGCGTGGGAACGCAGTCCGGGACGCTCTGCGTCCCAAAGCGTGACGCGGAGCGTCACAAGAGGCGTTCCCACGCAGAGCGTGGGAACGATCAGTGTAAAAATTTCCCGTTCACGCAGCGCCTTACCACCGCTGCACCCTGCTATGAACGGCCTCACCTGGCTCCCTCGGCTCAGGTGAATTCTCAGGCGCCTTCGGGCGCCTTTTTTTGTGCCTTCAGATCAGCGGCCAATCCTGCAGGATCCGATAGCGGCCCTTGTGTGATTCGAACAGGGCGAAGCGTTCGGCACGCAGGAAAAACTCCGGTGGCGTAGCGGATTCCGGCTCCGGCGCGCGGTAGTCTCTAGCCAACGTCAGGTGCGGGCGAAACTCGCGGGGGGTCTCTTCAAAGCCAAACGGCAACATCGCCTGTTCCAGCCCGTAGACCAAGCGCAGCAACGCCTGCGGAGCCTGCTCCGGCGCCAGCGACAACACCCCGGCGCGATGCCAGACCTGCAAACGATCCAGCGAAATCTTCAACGCCTCTCCTGGCGTACGCACTTGCCCGGCCGCCTCGCAGACCTCGTTGATCTGCGCCAATGGCACCGCGCCGAGAAACAGCAGCGTCAGATGAAAATTGTCGGCCGGCACCGGTTTGCCGGTTCGCAACCCCAACTCCCCGCGCCATTGAGCAATCGCCTTGCGTTGCGCCGACGGGCAGTCGAGGGCGAAAAACAGCCGCTTCGCTTCATCGGTCATGGCCCTGCTCCCCTGTTCATAGTGATCCGCCGGATTCTACACAGCCTGATCTGACGACTCGTGACAGGAAGCTATAGTTCAAGGATTGCCATCAACCGGAGGCCGCCATGCGCGAGGTCCTCAGCAAAGAACCGTGGTGGGCCCGACCGCCGCAACCCGGACAGGACGAAACCGAACTGGAATGGGGCTGGCTGGTGCATTACAGCGAGGGTGAGCCGCGTTTCGAGTTTGTCCGCGAACGCCCGACGGACGAGCAGATTCGCGACCGCAAAAGCTGCCGCATCACCCCCTCTGCCGAGTGAACACAGGCATTTTTCACTCACCCTGTGGGAGCGAGCCTGCTCGCGAAGGCAGTGTGTCAGGCGACAAAAAGTTTATTGATACACCGCTTTCGCGAGCAGGCTCGCTCCCACAGGGTTTCGTGGCGAACCATGATTTTTTTGCCCATACCCGGATTTGCGGTGGCCTCAGGGCTCGATGAGGTATTGGAAGCCGCCGTAGATCATCCGCTGGCCATCGAACGGCATCGGGTTCACATCGGGCTGCATGCGCGGGTCCTCCATCATTTTTGCCATGCCGGCATCCCGGGTGGCTTTGTCCGGCCAGATCAGCCAGCCCGAGGCGACGGTTTCGCCTTCCTTGAGCTTCACCGCCATCGGGAACGAGGTGAGCTTGCCGTCCGGCACGTCATCTCCCCAGCATTCAGCAACGCTCAGGGCGCCGTACTCCTTGAACAGTACGGCGGCAATTTCGGCGTGCTTTTTGTACTGCTCACGATTGGCGGTTGGCACCGGCGCTACGAAAATATCGATGTAAGCCATGATCACTCTCCTTGCACGTTGGGTTCGATCTGCTGATTGGTCGATTGCGGTGGCCGCCATTCGACACGATTCACACCCAACCCGACCGACGGTTCATCGTCCCCACCCAGATTGCGCTCGACCTGCCCGGCGATGTGCAGCGTGCCGGCCATGACGCCGGTGGTCGGGTTCTGCACCAGCTTCAACCACGCCTTGTCGAAGGTGCTGCCCAGGCTGCTGCGGATCAATGCTTCACTGTCGGGCCGGTCATTGGCCTGGATGATCGCGCGGATACCCGCCACACCGACCGAAATCAGTCCGCCAGCCAGTTTTCCGGCGGCGGCAGCGACCGCACTGGCAGCCCCGCGCGGGGCCATTTCCGCTTCCATCCGTTGGCTGGCGCGTTTGGCCACCGGCGCCATGCCGGCATCCGTCGAGGCAATGCCCTTGGCGCCACCTTCGGTGTGAATCTTGTCGATCAGCGCGGCATAGGCCGGCAGCGTGTTCAGCGGCTCGGTACTGATGACCTGATACAGCGAAGCATTGCGCGCTGGCGGCGGGCCCAGCGCAATGGCGGGGACTTTCTGCAAGCGTCCGTTGAGCTGACCAACGGGCACACCATGGCGCTGGGCGATGAGCGGCATCTGCTGCGCCATCAACTGCGCATAGAACGCCGTCGCCTGGCCGAGAATCGCATCCGGATCGATCTCCACCGCCACTGGCGCCAGCACCCTTTCCTGATATTGCTCAAGCAGATACGCCGCCAGGCGCTTGGCCGACGCGTCCTGCTCGCCACCGGCATTGATTGTGTACCAACTGACCTTCATCGACAGCCATTCCTGGGTCCAGTAGCTGCTGAACCACGGGATGAAATTTTCTTCAGTTTGCTGATAGACCCGAGTGCGCCAATGTTCCATCGAGCCACGGGCAAAGACTTTGACTTGCTCGGTGGACTGCTGCGAAGCGCTGACGATTTCCCGGTCGATCTGCTGCCAAGTGGCCGGCGAGACAAACACGGCCTGCGGCGCCGACACCGGCGCCCGCGCCGAGGTGGCGCAGCCGGCCAGCAACAACAGTGCGGCGACGAGCAGCGCACGCGGGTTCACGGTTGAGGTTTCCTTTAAAAGGACGGAAGCAGATTTGAGTATAGGTGTGTGCGCAGGGCCGCTTGTCCGGTTTTGGCTGGTCTGGCGCCTTCGCGAGCAGGCTCGCTCCCACAGGGGAATGCGTTTCAACGTGGGAGCGAGCCTGCTCGCGAAGGCGCCATCAGCAACACCCCAAAAAACCCAACCATCACTGCCATCGATATTCACCATCGCCACGATTGCCTTCCGCCCACCGCTCATGAAAGGCACGATTAGCCCATCCGAAACACAACGAGGAGTTCACAGCATGATTCACACCCACGTCACACTCTCCGTGAGTTTCCCGGTGTTCGGCAGCAACTATTACGACCAGCACGTTGTGTCGCACAAGGCACAGGCACTGGTGTTCAACGAAGATTTCGAAGATCTGCTGATGCCCGCCGCGAGCAATCATTTCAGCAATGAAGTGGTCGGCCTCAACGATCAGTTCCGTTTTCTGAGCGACATTCTCGCCACCCATTTGCTGGACATCGAGGCCTCCGTGCCTGCGCGATCCAGCGTCCGGGCGAGCGCTCACTTTTAATTGCAACACGCACAAAAAAGCCCACTGGCCGTATCGGCGCAGTGGGCTTTTTCACATCAGGATTGCGCCGTTCAGCGCTTCCAGCACTCAGCGTAACGCGAGCAGACATTGTACTGCGCATCCATTTTGGCCATACGGTCGAGATGGCGTATGACGGTTTCGCCCATGACCTCCTTGGACGACTGGAAGTAGTACGTGATCATGCTGGTTTCCATGTCGGCCTGCACCGCATTGCCACGCTTGCCGGAAGTACCATCGACGGCGGACCATTCTTTCAAGCGCTTGTCGTCGATGCTGCGCAGACGTTTGCGATACTCGTTGCTAGACCGGGTGATCGCCTCGCTGGAAATCGCGGAACCCTCAATGTTGAACGCGTCTAGATTCTGACGGTACAGCGTCCAGTAATCGTCTGGCAGTTCAAAGCCCATTTTCGCCTTGCGCTCGCTGACCAGCGAATCGAGTTTTTCCGGCGTAAACGTCGTCGCGGCGCGCGTCTTCGCGTCGGACTTCAACACCACGAAGAGGCTGCCATTGACGATGCGGTCGATCATGACCGTCCGCTCCGGCGTATCCGGCAGCAGCACTGGCGGCTTGGGAAAGATCGGGTTGCGCCCGGCACAGGCCGCCAGCCCCTCGCGTTTCATCGGGAGCGGCGTGCGTACGTCCTTGCCATCGATGCGTTGCACGCGCTGCATCAGCGTCGAACACTGGCGGCCCTTGAGGTCGAAGGTCAGCTCATATTCTGTATCGCGCTGAGGTTTGAAGCTGAAACCCGACCCGCACACGGCATAACCGGTCTGGGTGTTGACCTTCAGGTACATTTCCTTGTCGGGCGGCAGCTTGATTTCCAGGTAGCTCTTGGCCTTTTCCGGGGGCGCCACGCTCATGCCGACCCGGCGCGCGCTGTCGACGATGAACAGGTTGTTGAGCAAGCCGGTGGTCTGGCCATCGCAATGCTCTGCATCGTAATAATCCACCGACGCGTTATCGGTGCTGGCGACAAAGCGCAGCTTGGCGGCATCAGGTGCGACCGAATCCTGATAGGTTCCCAACTGGGTGCACCCCGACAGCAGCAGGCCCGACAGAACTGCACTGATAACAACGGGTATACGGCGCGACAGCAAAGCCACAGACATGATCATCCTTGGGGGAGAAGGGGCAAAAAAAACGGCGATGCTACTTAATTGCCATCATTGCGTCCACTCCCCCGCGTCTGCGCGACTGTTCTGCTAATGGGGCGCGCAGAACTCAGTCAATCATCATCCCGATCACGGTAGTAACGACGCCCGTCGCGACGATCATCGCGGTCGTCCCAGCGCCGGTCGTGGTCGTAATTGCGGCCATGATCGCGGTCGTAATGCCGGCCATGGCGGTGGTCATCATCAAAATCCGCGACACAGCCGCCGAGCAATACGGCGGCGGTCACGGTCAGCAGCATCGTTGTTGCGCGCTTCATTCAACACTTCCCTAAAACCAAGGTCTTGACGACGGAATCGGCCACGCTGCCCGCGCCTTCAGAACGCGGTGCGCGCAGCCGCAAATACGACCGGGTAAAACGCCGTTGATTCAGTGGCCACTAGCGACCGTTTGTCGCCCCGACCGCCGCAGCCAAACGGCGGCGTATTGCCACCTATACTGCTTGCAACCAAGCACCACGCAATGGATCTGCGCCCTCAATAACAACAAGCAGAGGTGGACCATGGTCTGGCAGCAAATCTACGATCCGTTCGGTAACCCGGTGATCTCCACGCTCATGGCCGCCGTACCGGTGGTGGTGATGCTCGCGGCGCTGGCGTTCTTTCATGTCAAAGCGCATCTGGCGGCGCTGCTGGCGCTGGCGTCCGCCCTGCTGATTTCGATTTTTGCTTTCGGCATGCCAGCGAGCATGGCGGGCTCTGCGGCGTTGTTTGGCGCGGCCAATGGCTTGTTGCCGATCGGCTGGATCGTCCTCAACATCATCTTTCTGCATCGCCTGACCACCGAGAACGGTTCGTTCAAAGTGCTGCAGGATTCCCTTGCGCGCATCACTGATGACCGCCGTTTGCAGTTGCTGCTGATCGCGTTCTGCTTCGGTGCGTTTTTCGAAGGCGCGGCGGGGTTCGGTACGCCGGTGGCGGTGACCGGGGCAATTCTGATCGGTCTCGGTTTTTCGCCGCTGGCCGCGTCCGGTCTGGCGCTGATCGCCAACACCGCGCCGGTGGCATTCGGCGCACTGGGCACGCCGATCATTACCCTGGCCAAAGTCACTGGGCTAGATGAAATGGAGCTGTCGATGATGGTCGGTCGGCAGTTGCCGTTTTTCTCGGTGCTGGTGCCGTTCTGGCTGATCTGGGCGTTTGCCGGGTGGCGCAAGATGCTGGAGGTCTGGCCGGCGATTCTGGTGGCCGGCGTCAGCTTCGCGATCCCGCAATTTCTGGTGTCGAACTACCACGGGCCGATGTTGGTGGACGTGATCGCCGCGCTGATTTCCATGGCGTGTCTGACGCTGTTTTTGAAGGTGTGGAAACCGGCGACCATTCACACCTCGGCAGCGCTGTCTGGGCGCGTCGACAACTCCAAAGTCGAGGAGGAAAAAGTCACCGCCAGCGCCGCGTTCAGCGATCAGGCGCGCCCGGCGGTGATGCGTGCGTGGATGCCATGGATCATCCTCACCGTGTTCGTGTTTGCCTGGGGCACGCAGGGCTTCAAGAATATGTTCGACACCCGTCCGGCGATTGATCCAGTCACTCAATCGGCCAAGCTTGATCCCGCCGGCAAACCGCTGCGCGAGGCCAACCCGATTTTCGCCCCGGCCGTGACGTTCACCAGCCTGCACCTGCAAATCGAAAAAGTGCCGCCCGTGGTTGCCGCGCCGAAAGCGGAAGAAGCGGTGTACAAATTCACCTGGCTCACCGCCACCGGCAGCGGGATTCTGCTGGCCGCGATTGTCGGCGGTTTGCTGATGGGCTATTCAATTGCGCAACTGATCAAGCAATACCTGCGCACGTTGTGGGTGGTGCGGTTTTCGCTGATCACCATTGCGGCGATGCTGGCGCTGGGGTTTCTCACGCGCTACTCGGGACTCGACGCGACCATGGGTCTGGCGTTTGCGGCGACGGGGATTTTCTATCCGATGTTTGGCACCTTGCTCGGTTGGCTCGGCGTGGCGCTGACCGGTTCGGATACGGCGTCAAACGTGTTGTTTGGCGGCTTGCAGCGGGTGACCTCGGAACAGCTCGGGATCAGCCCGGTGTTGATGGCGGCGGCCAACAGCTCCGGCGGGGTGATGGGCAAAATGGTCGATGCGCAATCGATCGTGGTCGCCTCCACCGCGACGCGTTGGTATGGGCATGAGGGCGAGATTCTGCGCTATGTGTTCTTCCACTCGATTGTGCTGGCGATCCTGGTCGGTGGGCTGGTGACGTTGCAGGCGTATGTGGCGCCGTTTACACATATGGTGGTTGGCGGGCATTAGGGCGGCCGAACACATTCTCATGTGGGAGCGAGCCTGCTCGCGAAGGCGTCCGGTCTGCCAGTGAAGATATTGGCTGTGCCGGCCTCTTCGCGAGCAGGCTCGCTCCCACAGGTTTCAAGTTGTGAATGAAATGGTGGTTACCACACAGATCCCTGTAGGCCTTCGCCTGCTCGCGATACCGGTGTGTCAATCGCCACATTGCTCACTGGTCTATCGCTATCGCGAGCAGGCGAAGGCCTACAGTGGTTCTGTGTTGGCCAAGCGATTAATGAGCTGCTTGCATAACTCTATAGCGCAAATCCGCAAAAACCTTTTCCTCTCTCCAGTAGTCACTCCTTAACGAGACCGGCGATGACGCTGGCTGCCCGTTTGGGCCATCCACGACCCTGCTGCCCTGATGAAGAGAGAAAAGGAATCGAACCATGACGATTTCCCGACGCGGATTTCTGATCCTCGGCGCCGTGACCGCCACCGCCTTCGCGATGCCGCCGTTTATCAGCCTCAAGGCCTACGCGGCCAATCTGGAGCAACCGGCCATGAGCAAAGTGACGATCAACGTCAACGGCAAGCCGCGTGCGCTTGACGTCGACACCCGCACCACCCTGCTTGATGCCCTGCGCGAGCACCTGCACCTGACCGGCAGCAAAAAAGGCTGCGACCACGGCCAGTGTGGCGCCTGCACGGTGATCGCTGATGGTCGACGCATCAACTCGTGCCTGACCCTGGCGGTGATGCACGAAGGCAGCGAGATTACGACCATTGAAGGCCTCGGCATGCCTGAAAATCTGCACCCGATGCAAGCCGCGTTCATCAAGCATGACGGCTATCAGTGCGGCTATTGCACACCGGGGCAGATCTGCTCGGCGGTGGCGGTGATCAAAGAGATCCGCGACGGTATTCCCAGTCACGTCAGCCCCAGCCTGACCGAGCAACCGCAACTGATTGCCAGTGAGTTTCAGGAGCGCATGAGCGGCAATATCTGCCGCTGCGGCGCTTACTCGAACATCATCGAAGCCATCACTGAAGTCGCGCAGGTGCAATCATGAGACCGTTCAATTACAGCCGCGCCGACTCCCCCGCCGCTGCCGCCGCACAAGCTGCGCAGGTCGAAGGCGCACGGTTTATCGCTGGCGGCACCAATCTGCTCGACCTGATGAAACTCGACATCGAGACCCCGTTGCACCTGATCGACGTCAATCACCTCGGTCTGGACCAGATCGAAGCCACGCCCGAAGGAGGCTTGCGCATCGGCGCACTGGTGCGTAACACCGATCTGGCCGCCGACGCGCGCGTCCGCAAAGACTATGCTCTGCTTTCCCGCGCCCTGCTCGCCGGGGCTTCCGGGCAGTTGCGCAATATGGCGAGCACCGCCGGCAACCTGCTGCAACGCACGCGCTGCCCGTACTTTTACGACACAAATCAAGCCTGCAACAAACGCCAACCCGGCAGCGGTTGTGCAGCGATTGGCGGGGTCAGTCGGCAGTTGGGGATTATCGGCGTCAGCGACGCGTGCATCGCCACGCACCCGAGTGACATGGCGATCGCCATGCGCGCCCTCGATGCGCAGATTGAAACGGTAAAGCCCGATGGCACGACCCGCAGCATCGCCATGGCCGATTTCCATCAGTTGCCCGGCACCACGCCGAACATCGAAACCAGCCTGACACCCGGCGAATTCATCACCTCGGTGACGCTGCCCGCACCGCTTGGCGGCAGCCACGTTTATCACAAAGTGCGCGATCGCTCGTCCTACGCGTTCGCCTTAGTGTCGGTCGGTCTGATCCTGCAAAAGGACGGCAGCGGCCGCATCGCCGTCGGCGGTATCGCGCCGAAACCATGGCGGGTTGAAGCCGCCGAAGCGTTGCTGCCCCAAGGCGTCAAAGCCGTCAGCGCACGCCTGCTCGACGGCGCCACGCCAACCCACGACAACCAATTCAAACTGACCCTGGTCGAGCGCACGCTCGGTTCGGTGTTGGCGCAAGCGAGGGATGAAGCATGAAATTCGACACGCCCGCCACCACCAACCCGATCGACCAGTTGAAGGTCATCGGCCAACCCACCGATCGCATCGAAGGCCCGCTAAAAACCAGCGGCCAGGCGCCTTACGCCTATGAACAGCATGAGGCAGTGGACAATCAGGCTTACGGCTTTATGGTCGGCTCAGCCATCGCCAAAGGCCGGATCAACAACATTGATCTTGAACAGGCGAAAGCCGCGCCGGGTGTGCTGGCCATCGTCACCGCCGCCAACGCCGGCAAACTGGGCAAAGGTAAATACAACGCCGCGCATTTATTGGCCGGGCCGGAGATTCAGCACTACCACCAGGCGGTTGCGCTGGTGGTCGCCGAGACGTTCGAGCAAGCCCGTGCGGCTGCGCAGATGGTCAAGGTCGATTACGTCGCCGCCAAGGGCGAATTCGATCTGGCCAGCGTGCGCGATAAAGGCGTCGAACCGAAAGAGGAGCTGCCCGACGTCAGCCACGGTGATTTCGCCAAAGCGTTTGCCGCTGCGCCGGTGCAGTTCGACCAGACCTACACCACGCCGGATCAGTCCCACGCGATGATGGAGCCGCACGCCACACTGGCGGCGTGGAAAGGCGATCAACTGACCTTGTGGACATCCAATCAAATGATCGCCTGGAGCGTCGGTGACATCGCCACGACGCTCGGCTTACCCAAGGAAAAGGTGCGGCTGATTTCGCCCTACATTGGCGGTGGTTTCGGCGGCAAACTGTTCGTGCGCGCCGATGCGATCCTTGCCGCCCTCGGTGCGCGGATGGCCGGCAGGCCGGTGAAGGTCGCCCTCGCCCGCCCGCAGATCGCCAACAACACCACCCACCGCCCGGCGACGATTCAGCGCATTCGCATGGGCGCGACAGCGGACGGCAAACTCACGGCGATTGCCCACGAGGGCTGGTCGGGCAACTTGGCTGAAGGCAAGGTCGAGGTCGCGGCGCAACCGAGTCAGTTGCTGTACGCCGCCGAGAACCGGCAGGTCAGCATGCGTCTGGCGCCGCTGGATCTACCCGAAGGCAACGCCATGCGTGCGCCCGGCGAAACCCCAGGGCTGATGGTGCTGGAAATTGCCATGGACGAGATGGCCGAACAGCTCAAACTCGATCCGATCCAGTTCCGCATTCTCAACGACACACAAGTCGACCCGGTGAAAACCGAGCGGCCGTTTTCGCAGCGGCGCCTGATCGAATGCCTGCAGACCGGTGCCGAGAAATTCGGCTGGGACAAGCGCAATGCGCAACCGGGAACACGTCGAGAAGGTCGCTGGCTGATCGGTATGGGTGTCGCGGCGGCAATCCGCAACAACCTGTTGGTCAAGTCCGGTGCGCGGGTGCGGCTGGAGCGCGATGGCAAAATCACTGTTGAAACCGACATGACCGATATCGGCACTGGCAGTTACACGATCATCGCGCAAACCGCCGCCGAGATGATGGGGGTTAGCTTGAAGGATGTGAGCGTGCATCTGGGCGATTCGAGCTTCCCGGTGTCGGCAGGTTCCGGCGGGCAATTCGGTGCCAACTGCTCGACCGCCGGGGTGTACGCCGCCTGCATGAAACTGCGTGAAGCGGTGGCTGGCAAGTTGGGCATGGCGGCGGAACAGGCGGAGTTTGTCGACGGTCAGGTACAGGTCGGCAGCAAGAGCGTGCCGTTGCGCAATGCGGCTGAAGGCGGCGCACTGGTCGGCGAGGACAGCATCGAGTTCGGTGATCTGGCCGAGAAATATCAGCAGTCGACCTTTGGTGCGCATTTCGTTGAGGTGGCGGTGGATGCCGCGACCGGTGAAGTGCGTGTGCGTCGCATGTTGGCGGTGTGCGCGGCCGGGCGGATTCTCAACCCGAAAGCGGCGCGCAGTCAGGTGATCGGCGCGATGACCATGGGCGTCGGTGCGGCGTTGATGGAAGAGCTGGCAGTGGACAAGAAACTCGGCTTTTTCGTCAATCATGATCTGGCCGGGTATGAAGTGCCGGTGCATGCCGACATCCCGCATCAGGAGGTGATTTTCCTTGATGAGACCGATCCGGTGTCTTCGCCAATGAAGGCCAAGGGTGTTGGTGAATTGGGGATTTGCGGGGTCAGTGCGGCGGTGGCGAATGCGATTTACAACGCCACGGGGGCGCGGGTGCGGGAATATCCGATTACGCTGGACAAAATCTTGTCGTCGTTGCCGGAGATGATGTGATGACCCGTTAAAAGCCCCTCACCCTAGCCCTCTCCCAGAGGGAGAGGGGACCGATTGGGGGATATTCAGGAGCTGCACCGACTTGAACGTCCTGCTGTGAATCCATAATCGATAGAGCACTTTCAGGTCGATGGATAACGCCAGACACCTCGGTCGGCTCCCTCTCCCTCTGGGAGAGGGCTGGGGTGAGGGAAACTGGAGAATTTCACCGACTTGAACGTCCTGCTGTGAATCCATAATCGACATAGCCATTTCAGGTCGATGTATGACGCAAGACACTGCGGTCGGCCCCCTCTCCCTCCGGGAGAGGGCTGGGGTGAGGGAAGCGCTTCACTCGGAACGCGAATACTGCTCATCACTCACCTGCTCCATCCAATCCACTACTTTGCCATCCAGTACTTCAGCGATAGCAATATGGCTCATCGCCGTGGTGGGCGCCGCCCCGTGCCAATGCTTGGCTCCCGGCGCGATCCACACCGTATCGCCAGGGCGAATCTCACGCACCGGCTGCCCCCATTCCTGCACAAAACCGGAACCGGCCGTGACGATCAATGTCTGCCCTAACGGATGGGTATGCCACGCAGTACGCGCCCCTGGCTCAAACGTCACCGTCGCGCCACTGACTCGCGCGTCTTCAGTGCCTTTGAACGGCCCATCGACACGGACAGTGCCAACGAACCAGTCCGCCGGGCCTTTGGCCGAAGGTTGCGAACCATTGGGCGTGACCGTCACACGCGGGGATTCATTGGCCTGCACCTCACTTGCCAGCAGGGAAAGGGTCAACGCAGAAGCGGCAATCGGGTTCATGGCAATTCCTCCAGATAATCAATGCCACTACTTTACCCAGCCAAACTCTTCCGATAATCGACTAGAATTCAAAAAAACTTATGCAGGACACTCATCAATGCTTCGGGAAAACGCCACCGATCTGCTCGCCTTCCTCGCCGTGGCCCGCGAACGCAGTTTCACCAAAGCTGCCGCCAAACTCGGCGTTTCTCAATCGGCACTGAGCCATACCATCCGCGCACTCGAAGCGCGTTTGGGCCTGCGCCTGCTGACCCGTACCACCCGCAGCGTCTCGCCCACCGAAGCCGGCGAACACCTGCTGCAAACCATCGGCCCGCGTTTCGAAGAAATCGAAGTGGAACTCGCCGCCCTGAGCAACCTGCGCGACACCCCGGCCGGCAAGATCCGCCTCAACGCCACCGACCATTCGCTGGATTGGCTGCTGCGCCCGGTGCTCAAAACCTTTCTGCCCCAGTACCCGGACATCAGCGTTGAGGTGAGCTGCGACTATGGTTTCGTCGACATCGCCGGCCAGGGTTTCGACGCTGGCGTGCGTCTGGGCGAAGACGTCGCGCAAGGCATGATCGCCACCCGCATCGGCCCGGACATGCGCATGGCTGTAGTCGGCTCACCTGCCTATTTCGCCAAACGAATCCCGCCGCAAACGCCACGCGACCTGACCGAGCACGCCTGCAACAACCTGCGCCTGCCCACCAATGGCGGGTTGTACAGCTGGGAGTTCGAGAAGGATGGCGAAAGCCTGAAAGTGCGGGTCGCCGGACAGGTCACCTTGAACGGCGTCTACCCGTTGCTGGATGCCGCATTGGACGGTTTCGGACTGAGTTACATCCCGGAAAACATCGTCGCGCCGTATCTGGCGGATGGCCGTCTGCTGCAAGTGCTGGAAGACTGGTGCCCGACGTTTGCCGGTTATCACCTGTATTACCCGAGCCGGCGCCAGGCGGCACCGGCGTTTGCGTTGCTGCTGGAGGCGTTGCGCTATCGCGGTTGAGCACCGTCTACGAGATCGATCAACCCAGCAACGCAATCAACTGATGCCGTTGCGCATCGGTGAGCATCGGCCCGAACCCGGCCTTGGCGTTGTCGGCCATGTAACGCGGATTGCCCGTGCCGGGTATCACGCAAGTCACCGCCGAATGTGAGAGCAGAAACTTCAGCGCCAGTTGCGGCCAGCTGTTGACCTGCACATCCGACACCCAGCCCGGCAGCGGTTTGCCTTTGAGCCGCGCCAGCAGTCCCCCGCCGCCGAACGGCCGATTACAGATCACTGCCACGCCACGCTCGCGACACAAAGGCAGAATGCGTTTTTCCACGCCTCGGTCATCGAGGGCGTAATTGATTTGCAGAAAATCCAGTTGTTCGGCCTTCAGCACCGCTTCGACTTCTTCATAGGCCGAGTCCGTGTAATGGGTGATGCCGATGTAACGTATGCGCCCCTGGGCTTTCCATTCACGCAGGGTCGGCAGGTGGGTTTGCCAGTCGAGCAGGTTGTGGATCTGCATCAGGTCGATGCGTTCGGTGCGCAGCAGGCTGAACGACTGCTCCATCTGCGCAATGCCTTCCTTGCGCCCGCGCGTCCACACCTTGGTCGCCAGAAACGCCGGCGAGCGTGGTTCGTGGATCGACAGCAGTTCGCCGGTGGTCTGTTCGGCACGGCCGTACATCGGTGAACTGTCGATCAGCGTGCCGCCCTTGGTGAACAGCTCATCGAGCACTGCCGGTAGTTGCCGATAGGCCGGATCACCGGGGGCGACATCGAAACCGCGATAGGTGCCCAAGCCCACGATGGGTAGCAATTCGGAGCTGGACGGGATGGCGCGGGTCTGCATGGCGTGGCCTCCGGTGGTCGCGGGCGTCGTCGCGGTGGCCAACGCCCGATCAAAGGTGAAGACCGCCGAAACCCCGGCAGCCAGCGTGAGCAATCGGCGACGGGAGTAACCCTCAGTGTGGCTCATGCTGGTTCCCCTGCTGCGTGGATCTGTTGCCTGTTGTGTGTGCGAGCGGCCCGGTTGCAGGGCTGGACTACACTGCGACAGCGATCCTTCACACACCGTTAAAAGTAGCCGAATGTCCCGAACCCTGATGTCACTCGTCGCATTGATCGTTGCCGTGTACCTGGTGCTGTGCGCGGCGCTGTTCTTTTTTCAGCGCTCACTGATCTATTTTCCGCAGCCCAATGCCGTCAACACCGCTGATTCCCGGATAACCCTGTCGATGCCGGATGCGCAGGTTTCGGTGGTCACCCGCGAGCGTGTCGGGCCGCGGGCGCTGATCTATTTCGGTGGTAATGCCGAGGACGTGTCGCACAATCTGCCGGAGTTTGCCGAGGCGTTTCCCGAATACGCGGTGTATCTGCTCAACTATCGCGGCTTTGGTGGCAGCAGTGGTTCCCCGTCCGAAGCGGCGATTGCCGAGGATGCCTTGGCGCTGTTCGATCAGGTGTACGCCAGCCACCCGCAGATTTCGCTAATTGGCCGCAGCCTGGGATCGGGCGTCGCCGTGCGTCTGGCCAGTCAGCGACCGGTGCAACAGCTGATTCTGGTGACGCCTTACAACAGCCTCGAAGAAATCGCGGCGCAGCAATATCCGTGGGTGCCGGTGAAATGGTTGCTCAAGGATCGCTTCGAATCCGGCAAATACGCCGAGCATATCCGCGTGCCGACGTTGCTGCTGGCGGCCAGTGACGACGAGGTGATTCCGCGCGCCAGCACGCAGCGTTTGCTGGAGAACTTCCCGCAAGGCGTGGCGGTGCTCAGGGTGGTGCCGGATTCGGGGCATAACTCGATCTCGGATCGTGCGCAGTATTTGCAGTGGATGGGGGATGTATTGAATCGGTGAACCAAGTCCCGATTCCCCAGTCCTACTCGCGCCGCTTTCTGCGGTTCACTCAACTTTTTCGCTGTCCTCCTTCAGAGCTGCCCGTCTCATGCGCCACGCCGTTCGTTCGTCTCGCTTGGTTTCGCTGTGCCTGCTGATCCTTTCGCCGCTGTTCGCTGAAACCGCCCTTGCCGGTGCGGAGCGGCAACTGGTGGCTGCCATCAACGACTATCGTGCCCATCCGCAACGCTGTGATCGACGCCCGGCGCAACGGCTGGCACCGTTGGCGCTGAAGTCGAACCTGGCCTTGCCGATCGGTTATCGCTACGCCGGGGGCATGCGTGAAGCGTTGAAGTCGTCCGGTTATTCCGCCGTGGCGGTGCGCAGTATTCGCGTGATCGGCGCCGAGGACGCCGAAGAGGCTTTCGACCTGCTGCAAGACGAGCACTGCGCCGCGCTGCTGGATGCGAGCTACGCCGACATCGGTGTCAGTCGTTCGCGCAATGAATGGCAAGTGGTGTTGGCGCAACCGGTGCTCGACAGCCGCGTTGGCGATAACCGCAGCGTCGGCAAGGCCTTGCTCGCTGAGGTCAATGCCGCGCGCGCCCGGCCACGGATGTGCGGACGCCAGCGCTTCGCCGCCGCCCGGCCGTTGAGCTGGAACGCCGCGCTGGGCGCCGCCGCACAGGGGCACAGCAAAGCCATGGCTTACGGCAACTACTTCGCCCACCGCGATCCGGACGGCGACATGCCCGCCGATCGCGCCCGCGCGGCCGGCTATCGCGGTCGGCAAATTGGCGAAAACATCGCCGCCGGACAGAGTTCACCGGGCAAGGCCATGGCCGGATGGCTGGCCAGCCCCGGGCATTGCGCCAATCTGATGAACCCGATGTTTACCCAGGTCGGCGCCGGGTTTGCCAGTGAGGCACGCAGTGATGAAGGGGTTTACTGGACGATGGTGTTTGGTGCGCAGTGATTGATCGCACAAGCCCCGGTTTCAGGTCTTCCTTGCGCAATATTGACGGCGATACAACGGCTATCGCGGCCCATCACATTTTCATGACGCTGTGGTGACGGCAAAAAGATCGCAGCCTCCGGCAGCTCCTGCACAGGACTTATGGTTTCCCTGTAGGAGTTGCCGAAGGCTGCGATCTTTTGATCTTCAAGCCGCCCGCTGCCCTCCCGCGACCATCGCCGAAGCCGCCAGCATCGCCCGCAACAACACCGCACACCCCGCCGCCAGATCATCCGGCGCGGCGTTTTCGATTTCGTTGTGGCTGATGCCGCCTTCGCACGGCACGAAGATCATCCCGGCCGGGCCGAGTTCGGCGAGGAAAATCGCGTCATGGCCGGCGCCGCTGACGATGTCCATATTCGACAAACCCAGCCCTTTCGCCGCGCCGCGCACGGCTTCCACGCAGCCTTTTTCGAAGTACAGCGGCGGGAAGTCAGCGGTCGGGGTCAGTTCATAAGTCAGGCCGTGTTCTTCGCAGGTGGCGTCGATGACTTGCTTTACTTCAGCGATCATCGAGTCCAGGCGCGCCGGTTCCAGATGACGGAAATCGAGGGTCATGCGCACTTCGCCGGGGATGACGTTGCGCGACCCGGGATAGGCTTGCAGGCAGCCGACGGTGCCGCAAGCATGCGGTTGGTGGCCAAGGGCGGCGCGGTTGACCGCACCGACGATCACCGAGGCGCCGACCAGTGCATCTTTGCGCAGGTGCATCGGCGTCGGGCCAGCATGCGCCTCGACGCCGCGCAGCTTGAGGTCGAACCACTTCTGCCCCAATGCACCGAGCACCACGCCGATGGTTTTCTGCTCATCTTCGAGGATCGGACCTTGTTCGATGTGCGCCTCGAAATACGCGCCGACCTGATGCCCGCTGACCTTGCGTGAACCGGCGTAGCCGATCGCATTGAGCGCTTCACCCACAGTCACGCCGTCGGCATCGACTTTGGCGAGGGTTTCTTCGAGGGTGAATTTCTCCGCAAACACGCCGGAGCCCATCATGCACGGAGCGAAACGCGAGCCTTCTTCGTTGGTCCAGACCACCACTTCCAGCGGCGCTTCGGTTTCCACACCGAGGTCGTTGAGCGTGCGCAGGACTTCGACACCGGCGAGCACGCCGAAGCAGCCGTCGAACTTGCCACCGGTGGGTTGGGTGTCGATGTGGCTGCCGGTCATTACCGGCGGCAGGTTCGGATTGCGCCCGGGGCGACGGGCGAAGATGTTGCCGACCGCATCGACCGTGACGCTGCATCCGGCGTCCTTGCACCATTGCACGAACAGGTCGCGGGCCTGGCGGTCGAGATCGGTCAGGGCCAGGCGACAGACACCGCCCTTGACCGTGGCGCCGAGTTTGGCCAGTTCCATGAGCGACGCCCATAAGCGGTCGCGGTTGATGTGCTGATGGCTCGATTGCAGAACGTCTACGGCTGCGTTCATGGGGATCTCCTCAGTGCTGATACCGATAGTTCCCACGCTCTGCGTGGGAAATTATCCATGGACGCTCCGCGTTCGGCTGTTGGGACGCGGAGCGTCCCGGGCTGCATTCCCACGCAGAGCGTGGGAACGATCATGTGTTACACCGCTGTTTTAACGGCAGAGGGCTGCGCACGCATCACGCACAACCCGTAATAAATAATCCCGCCCAGCGCCGAGCCGGTGAACCAGCCATAGCTGTAGAACCAGCTGAACGCATCGCTGCCCAGCGACAGCAAGGTCAGCACCACCGGCACCCCGAACGCGATAAACCCGGCCCAGTTCCACGCTGGATAGACGTCGTCGCGGTACAACCCGGCCAGGTCCAGTTGCTGTTTCTTGATCAGGAAATAGTCCACCACCATGATCCCGGCGATCGGCCCGAGCAGGCTCGAATAACCCAGCAGCCAATTGGAATACACGGTTTCCAGGCTGACATCGGAGACGATCAAACCGAGTTTTTTCAGCAGCTCATGGCCCATCAGCGCCAGCCCGACAATGCCGGTCAGCAACACCGCTTTAGTGCGATTGATGACCTTGGGCGCGATGTTCTGGAAGTCATTGGTCGGCGAAACAATGTTCGCGGCGGTGTTGGTCGACAGCGTGGCGATGATGATCAACGCCATCGCCACCGCCACCCACACCGGGCTCTGGATATGCCCGATCAGTGTGACCGGATCGGAGACGGTCACACCGACCAGTTTCACCGACGCGGCAGTCATGATCACGCCGAGGGACGCGAACAGAAACATGGTCAGCGGCAGGCCGAAAATCTGCCCGAGAATCTGATCTTTCTGGCTCTTGGCGTAACGGCTGAAGTCGGGAATGTTCAGCGACAACGTCGCCCAGAAACCGACCATCGCGGTCAACCCGGCGGCAAAGTAACTCACCACACTGGCGCCCTCCGGACGCTTCGGCGGGATCGCCAGCAGTTCAGTCATCGACACATTGGGCATCGCCCACACCAGCAGACCGATACCGACCGCCACCAGCAACGGCGCCGACAAGGTTTCCAGCCACTTGATCGACTCGGCGCCACGAATCACCACCCACAGGTTCAGCGCCCAGAAGATCATGAAGCCAATCACCTCCCCCGTGCCGCCGAGGGATTTCCAGCCCTCGAAAATCGAGCCGAGAAACAGGTGAATGGCCAACCCGCCGAACATCGTCTGGATACCGAACCAGCCACACGCCACCAGTGCGCGGATCAGGCACGGCACGTTGGAGCCGAGAATGCCGAACGACGAGCGCAGCAGCACCGGAAATGGAATGCCGTACTTGGTGCCGGGAAACGCATTGAGCGTCAGCGGCACCAACACGATGATGTTGGCGAACAGAATTGCCAGCAGCGCTTCACCAACAGTCAGACCGAAGTACGCGGTGAGCACGCCACCGAGGGTGTAGGTCGGCACGCAGATCGACATGCCGACCCACAGCGCGGTGATGTGCCATTTGTTCCAGGTTCGTTCGCGCACCTTGGTCGGTGCCATGTCGTGGTTGTAACGGGGACTGTCGAGGACGTCGCTGCCGGCTTCAAGCTCGAACAAGCCGTCGCGCTCGGTCACTTGCGATCTGATCTGTTGCATGGCCGCTCCACTGTTCTTCTGATTATTTTTTTGCTCATCAGGCGGCTTGCACACGAGGGTGCGAGCCGGACGATGGCCGGAGGAACTGACAACTTTCGTGCACCGGCCATGGTGTCAGCGGCGGCATCAATAAACGTGCCGGGTGCCCCGCTTACGCATCGGACCGAGGGTTAAACGCTTTGCAACTTTCTGATATTCATCAGTTTTAATTATTCACCGGATGAGTTCGCGGAAACTTGTCTGGGTGCTCAGGCTAAACACTTGGCAAGTTGTCCGAACAGACAGGACTCAATCTGGTGCACTGCATTTATTTTCATCGTGAGCGAGCAACCGCAGCTCAACTTCAAGCGGCTGATTTCACATAGGAAATCTTGCTCATATTTCCATCCTGTCAAGTGCGTCAAAATGGTGAACGGCCTCACCATTTTGGTGATTTACAGTTTTTATCGTTATTTTTCATACACTTAAAACAGTCATAAGCTTATAAAAAATAATCTTGATCTATTGCAAATCTGCGACTAGCTTCTATTCCTGACAGCACTGACAGGAATACGACCTGTAACGCTGTCCATCAATAAAACATCTAGAACCGGCACAAGTCGGTCAATGCCTGCGAGGAACTCGGAATGTCTCTGTTGATCCGTGGCGCCACCGTTGTTACCCATGATGAAAGTTATCGCGCCGACGTCTATTGCGCCGACGGCGTGATCAAAGCCATCGGTGAAAACCTTGATGTTCCCGCCGGCGCCGAAGTCCTCGACGGCAGCGGCCAATACCTGATGCCCGGCGGCATCGATCCGCACACCCACATGCAACTGCCGTTCATGGGCACCGTGGCCAGTGAGGATTTCTACAGTGGCACGGCGGCCGGTCTGGCCGGTGGCACCACATCGATCATCGACTTTGTGATTCCCAATCCGCAGCAGTCGCTGATGGAAGCGTTTCATCAGTGGCGCGGCTGGGCGGAAAAGTCCGCCTCCGACTATGGCTTCCACGTCGCCATCACCTGGTGGAGCGAGCAGGTGCGTGAGGAAATGGCCGAGCTGGTCAGCCATCACGGCATCAACAGCTTCAAGCATTTCATGGCCTACAAGAACGCGATCATGGCTGCCGATGACACGCTGGTGGCGAGTTTCGAGCGCTGCCTGGAACTCGGCGCGGTGCCGACCGTGCATGCGGAAAACGGTGAATTGGTTTATCACCTGCAACGCAAGTTGATGGCCCAAGGCATCACCGGGCCGGAAGCGCATCCGCTGTCGCGTCCGTCGCAGGTTGAAGGTGAAGCGGCGAGTCGGGCGATTCGTATCGCTGAAACCATCGGCACACCGCTTTACCTGGTACACGTCTCGACCAAGGAAGCCCTCGACGAAATCACCTATGCGCGCAGCAAGGGTCAGCCGGTTTACGGCGAAGTATTGGCCGGGCATTTGCTGCTCGACGACAGCGTTTATCAGCACCCCGACTGGCAGACCGCTGCCGGTTACGTGATGAGCCCGCCGTTCCGCCCGCGCGGTCATCAGGAAGCACTGTGGCACGGGCTGCAAAACGGCAATCTGCACACCACCGCCACCGACCACTGCTGTTTCTGCGCCGAGCAAAAAGCCGCCGGGCGCGATGACTTCAGCAAGATTCCCAACGGTACGGCGGGTATCGAAGATCGCATGGCGGTGCTTTGGGACGAAGGCGTCAACAGCGGGCGTTTATCGATGCAGGATTTCGTCGCCCTCACTTCCACCAACACCGCGAAGATCTTCAATCTCTATCCGCGTAAAGGCGCGATTCGCGTCGGCGCCGACGCCGATCTGGTGCTGTGGGATCCGCAAGGCACCCGCACCATTTCCGCCAAGACCCACCATCAGCAGGTGGACTTCAACATCTTCGAAGGCAAGACCGTGCGCGGCGTGCCGAGCCATACCGTCAGCCAGGGCCGGGTGGTCTGGGCCGATGGCGACCTGCGCGCCGAGCGCGGTGCCGGGCGGTATATCGAACGGCCGGCGTACCCGGCGGTGTTTGATTTGCTGAGCAAGCGGGCTGAGATGCACCGGCCCACTGCTGTGAAACGCTGATCCCCAGAAGATGATCGTTCCCACGCTCTGCGTGGGAACGATCAAACCACTGCCCGACAGAGGCAGAGAACCTCAAAAACCGTGAGGCACAAAACCGTGATCGAGACCCTCAACCATCTCCCCCACCCGCACGAAAGCGCGGCCGCCCTCGCCGGGCATTTCACCGATCTGGCACCGCCGCTCAATGATCGGCAGGCGCATCTGGAAGCCTCGCGCTGCCTGTATTGCTACGACGCGCCGTGCGTGAATGCGTGCCCGAGCGAGATCGACATCCCCTCGTTCATCCGTAATATCCATCAGGACAACGTTCCGGGTGCGGCGCAAAAAATCCTCTCGGCGAACATCCTCGGTGGCAGTTGCGCCCGAGTGTGTCCGACCGAAATCCTTTGCCAGCAAGCCTGCGTGCGCAACAACGCTCAGGAATGCGCGCCGGTGCTGATCGGCCTGCTGCAACGCTATGCCGTCGACAATGCACATTTCAGCGAACACCCATTCCAGCGCGCCGCCGCCAGCGGTAAACGCATTGCCGTGGTCGGCGCCGGACCGGCCGGTTTGTCCTGTGCACATCGCAGCGCCATGCACGGGCATGACGTGGTGATTTTCGAAGCACGGGAGAAGGCTGGTGGTCTCAATGAGTACGGGATCGCCAAGTACAAACTGGTCGACGACTACGCGCAGAAGGAGCTGGATTTTCTCCTGCAGATTGGCGGCATCGAGATTCGTCACGGGCACAAGCTCGGCGAGAATCTGACGCTGAGCGAACTGCATCAACAGTTCGACGCAGTGTTCCTCGGCCTCGGCCTCAACGCCAGCAAGCAGCTCGGTTTGGCCCATGAAGATGCGCCGGGCCTGCTCGCTGCCACCGACTACATCCGCGAACTGCGACAGGCCGATGACCTCACGCAACTGCCTTTGGCCGAGCGCTGCATCGTGCTCGGCGCCGGCAACACGGCGATCGACATGGCCGTGCAAATGTCTCGCCTCGGTGCTCGCGACGTCAATCTGGTGTATCGCCGTGGCGCGGCGGACATGGGCGCCACCGGTCATGAACAAGACATCGCCAAAGCCAATCAGGTACGCCTGCTGACCTGGGCGCAACCGGAAGAGGTGCTGCTCGACGATCATGGCCACGTGCGCGGCATGCGTTTCGCCCGCACCGATCTGGTTGACGGTCGCCTGCAAACCACCGGCGAGACCTTCGAACTGGCCGCCGATGCGATCTTCAAAGCCATCGGCCAGTCCTTCGACGGCAGCGCCCTCGCCGACCCGCTAGCCCGCGAACTCAAGCGCCAGGGCGAGCGCATTCAGGTCGACGAAAACCTGCGCACCAGCATCCCCGGCGTATACGCCGGTGGTGACTGCACCAGCCTCGATCAAGACCTCACCGTGCAAGCCGTGCAGCACGGCAAACGCGCCGCCGAGGCGATCAACGTTCAACTGATGCTTAATGTGGAGGCTGCGTAAATGGCCGATCTGTCGATTGTCTTCGCTGGCATCAAAGCGCCGAATCCGTTCTGGCTGGCCTCCGCGCCACCGACCGACAAAGCTTATAACGTCGTCCGCGCTTTCGAGGCGGGCTGGGGTGGCGTGGTCTGGAAAACCCTCGGTGAGGATCCGGCGGCGGTCAACGTGTCGTCGCGTTATTCGGCGCATTACGGCAATAACCGTGAAGTGCTGGGCATCAACAATATCGAGTTGATCACCGACCGTTCGCTGGAAATCAACCTGCGCGAAATCACTCAGGTGAAAAAGGATTGGCCGGACCGCGCGCTGATCGTTTCGCTGATGGTGCCGTGCGTCGAGGAGTCGTGGAAACACATCCTGCCGCTGGTCGAAGCCACCGGTGCTGACGGCATCGAACTGAATTTCGGCTGCCCGCACGGCATGCCCGAGCGTGGTATGGGCGCGGCGGTCGGTCAGGTGCCGGAGTACGTCGAGCAGGTGACGCGCTGGTGCAAGACCTATTGCTCGCTGCCGGTGATCGTCAAACTGACACCGAACATCACCGACATCCGCGTCGCCGCCCGCGCGGCCCATCGCGGTGGCGCCGATGCGGTGTCGCTGATCAATACGATCAACTCGATCACCAGTGTCGATCTGGAGCACATGGTCGCCCTGCCCACCGTCGGCAGCAAAAGCACCCATGGTGGTTATTGTGGCTCGGCGGTGAAGCCGATTGCGCTGAACATGGTCGCCGAAATCGCCCGCGATCCAGAGACGCAGGGCCTGCCGATCTGCGGCATTGGCGGCATCGGCAGTTGGCGCGATGCGGCGGAGTTCATGGCGCTGGGCAGCGGCGCGGTGCAGGTGTGCACGGCGGCGATGCTGCATGGTTTTCGCATTGTCGAGGAGATGAAGGACGGGTTGTCGCGGTGGATGGACAGTCAGGGTTACGCCAACATTGCCGAGTTTTCCGGGCGTGCGGTGGGCAATACCACGGACTGGAAGTACCTCGACATCAACTATCAGGTGATCGCGAAGATTGATCAGGAGGCGTGCATTGGTTGCGGGCGTTGCCACATTGCTTGCGAGGACACTTCACACCAGGCGATCGGCAGTCTGAAGCAGGCGGACGGCACGCATAAATATGAAGTGATTGATGACGAGTGTGTGGGTTGTAACTTGTGCCAGATCACTTGTCCGGTGGCGGATTGCATCGAGATGGTGACGATGGAGACTGGCAAGCCGTTTCTGGACTGGAATCATGATCCGCGGAATCCGTATCACGTTGCGGTCTAGATCGCCGACTGATCCAACAGCCCCCTCACCCTAACCCTCTCCCAAAGGGAGAGGGGACTGATTGGGGGATGCTGCAAAACTCCGCCGACTTGAAAGTGCTGTTGTGAATCCGGCATCGACTGGGGTTCACAGGTAAGGAGGCTTTATATCCATAATTGATACATGCACAGGCACGAACTGCCTTGAATCCATAATCGACTGGTTTTTTCAGGTCGATGTACCTCTCAAGACACCTCGGTCGGCCCCCTCTCCCTCTGGGAGAGGGCTGGGGTGAGGGTCAGCTTTTGCTTCAGGGCTCCAGCCCGATCCCACGCAAAATCACACTCGTCACCGTCTGCACCGCCCGCTCAAACTGCATGTCCGACAACGGCTGATGTTCATTCAGAATATTCACCTGATGATCAAAGTCGGCATAGTGCTGGGTCGACGCCCAGATCATGTACAGCAGACTCGACGGCTCCACCGGCAGAATCCGTTTATCCTCGACCCACTGGCGAATCTTCGCTTCCTTCATCTTCGCCCAGTCATACAGGCTGACATCCAGCGCCTCGCCCAACGTTGGCGCACCGTGGATGATTTCGTTGGCCCAGACTTTCGAACCATACGGCCGACTGCGCGAGTGATTCATCTTGGCGCGGATGTAACTGCTCAGCACCACGCGCGGATCGTCGAACATTTCGAAGCACAGCGCGTCCTGTTTCCACAATTCCAGCAGGTCGAACAGCACCGCACTGTACAGCTCGCTCTTGGTTGAGAAGTAGTAATGCAGGTTGGAGCGCGGCAATTGCACTTCAGCGGCGATGTCCGCCATGGCGGTGCCGCCGAAGCCTTTTTCGGCGAAGACTTTTTCCGCCGCCAGGAGGATTTTCTCGACGTTATTGCGACGAATCTCGATCTTGTGATTGCCCATGAGGGCTCCCTGACAACAGCGTTGCCCAAGACTAGCATCCGCTCTGGTCCGCGGGCGACCGCTGCAAACAAAACTTCGTACTGGCGTGAGCGGATGGCTAAACTGACGACTCTTTGATCCTGCCTCAGAGGTATTTGCGATGCTGTTCAAGAACGCCATGACTGCCACTGCCCTGCTCGCTTCGCTGTTCGCCGCATCTTCGGTATTTGCCCACGCCCACCTGAAAAGCCAGACCCCGGCGGCCGACAGCACCGTCGCCGCACCCGCCGATTTGCGCCTGACCTTTTCCGAAGGCGTGGAAGTCGAGTTAACCAAAGTCACCGTGACACACGATGGCGCACCGGTCGTGCTCAAACCCTTGAGAACCGAGAGCGACAAGAAAACCCTGATCGTCACCCCCGTCGCACCACTGACGGCCGGCGAATACAAAGTCGAATGGCGCGCGGTGTCGGTGGATACGCACAACAGCGAAGGCGCCTATCAGTTCAAGGTGGGCCAGTAATTCATGAGTGAAGCGCTGGTGCTGTGCCGCTTTGTGCATTTCATCGTGGTGTTGATGCTGTTCGGGGCCTGGCTGTTCAGGCCGTTGCTGCTCAAGGATGAAGCGCTGCAAGTGGACCGGCACCTGGCGCGACTGGCGCGTTGGCTGGCTGTCGTGGCGCTGCTCAGCGGGATTGTCTGGGCACTTTTGATAACTGCGAGCATGGCCGGCTCGGCTACGGCGGCGTTTGATCCGGACACGGTTGCGCTGGTGCTGGGCCATACGTTTTTTGGTCAGGTGTGGCGTTGGCATCTGCTGATCAATGCCGCGCTGCTGGCCTTGTTGTTCACACCTTGGCGCTCGAGCATGCCGTTGCGGTTGGGCTTGAGCGGCTTGCTGCTGGCGACCCTCGCACCGGTCGGGCATGGCGCCATGCTCGATGGTGTGAGCGGGCAATTGCTGATTCTCAACCAGATCGTTCATCTGACCTGCGTGGCCGCATGGCTTGGCGGGTTGTTGTTGCTGGTGATGATTCTGCGTCAGCCGACGGAGCCGATGCATGAGGTTTTGCGGCGCTTCAGCGGGATCGGTTATGCGCTGGTCGCCGGGCTGCTGCTGACGGGTTTGATCAACGTGCGCGTGCTGACCGGCCAGTGGTGGCCAACGCCGTTGTTCAGCGGGTTTGCGTTGATTCTGTTGATCAAGGCGCTGATCGTGCTGGCAATGCTTGGGCTGGCGCTGTTCAATCGCTTGAGGATTGATGATTGCGAACAGCGCATGGGCGCGCTCAGGCGCAGTGTGATGCTCGAATGGCTGCTGGGCATTGGCGCGGTGGCGGCCGTCTCCCTGCTCGGCACCCTGCCCCCGATGACCGCTGGATAAACACAGTTCAAATGTGGGAGCGAGCCTGCTCGCGAAAGCGGTGTGTCAGATAAAGAAATGTGACTGATACGACGCTTTCGCGAGCAGGCTCGCTCCCACAAGGTTATGCATTGGGTCAGTGGGGTTGGGTGTCGCCTGCTGCGGTGTCAATGCTGACCACCACCGACATCCCCGGCCGCAACCGTTCCTCTTCCTGCTGATCCGCATCAATGGTGATTCGCACCGGCACCCGCTGAGCAATTTTCACAAAGTTGCCAGTAGCGTTATCCGCCTGTAACAAGGCAAATTCCGACCCCGTCCCCGGGGAAATATGCTGCACATGCCCGGTGAATTTGCGGTGGTTCAAGGCATCGACAGTGAAGCGCACCGGTTGCCCGACCCGCACATTATCCATCTGGGTTTCCTTCATGTTGGCGATCACCCATTTCTGGTTCGGCACCAACGCCATCAACTGCGCCCCGGAGTTGACGTAGGCACCGAGGCGCACGCCGATCTGCCCGAGCTGACCGTCACGCGGGGCAACGATGCGCGTATTCGACAAATCGATCCGCGCCAGTTGCACCGCTGCTTCGGCGCTGGCTACCGCCGCTTCCAGCGAGCCACGATTGACGATCACCGTTTGCAGATCCTGACGGGCGATTTCCAGATTGGCCTTGGCCTGCGCCACCCCCGCAACACTTTGCGCATTCGCCGCCAGAGCTACATCCATCTCACGCTTGGACACCGAACCGTCGCGCACCAATTCCTGATTACGGCGCAAATCGGCCTCGCTTTTGCGCAACTGCGCTTCGCTGTCGGCCTGCACCGCCTGACGCAATTTGATCGTCGCCTCGGCGCTGTTGCGTTGCTGCACCACATTGGCCAATGCAGCTTTCTGCACCGCCAGTTGCGCCAACGATTGATCGAGGCGTTGCTGATAGATGCGGTCGTCGAGGCGCACGAGCAAATCACCGGCCTTCACGTACTGGAAATCCTGCACCGGCACTTCATAGACATAACCGGCGAGTTGCGGGCCGATGATCGTCACCTGGCCACGAATCAGCGCGTTCTCCGTGGTTTCCACCGCACTGCTGAACGGCGGCAATTGCCAGGCATACAGCACGATCAACACACCGACGATGGCGATCGCGGCAAAGCCCAGCGAGGAAATAATCCGCACCCCCAGCGAGCGTGGCTCGGTATTCGGCGAGGACGGCGGCGCGACGCCTTCGGGCGTGGCGGCAATGGCATTGGTGGTTGTGGTGGTCGGTTCGGTCATGAAGTAGAGGCACCGCTAGGAGGTACGGAAGGCGCTGGAGCGACGGCTTTGGTGGTGCTCATCAGCCACAGCGCACGAATGGACAGCCAGATCATGGTCAGCACCGCAATCACGGCGATCAGCATGAACACATCGTTGTAGGCCAGCACGTTGGCCTCACGGGTGGCGGCGTTGGCCAGGCTGCGAATCCCCGCAAGGTTGCGCAGACTCGGGTCGGCCAACAGCGAACCGTACGCCGAGCCGCCGCTCTGCACGCGTGCAGCCACCAAGGGGTCAGACAGCGTCAGGTGCTCAACGATTTGACTGGAATGAAATTTTTCCCGGACGATCTGAAAAGTGCCCAGAAGTGCCGCGCCCAGCAGGCCGCCCAGGTTATTGCAGATCCCGAACAGCACGGAAAAGCTCACCAGATTGCGCGGATTGGTCAGCACGTTACGGGTGCCGAAAACCATGGTCGGACCGAGGAAAAACGTGCTGCCGAAGGCCAGCAGAAACTGACTGAAATAGAGGTTTTCCGGCCGGGTCAGGTTGTTGGAAAAACTGTCCATCACCGAACCGGTGGCCATCAGGCCCAGCGAGATGATCAACGGCATCAGCAGGTGCTTGGGGTCGATCGTCAGTGCGCTGGTCAACAACCCCGCGACGCTGCCGATCAGCATTACCACGTACAGGCTGTGCAACTGCTCATAGCCCATGTTCAGGTTCTGCATAAAACCCACGGCACCGGTGGACTGTTCCGAGGTGACCATGCGAATCAGGGTCACCGCCAGCGCCAGGCGGATCATCGTCCCGCTGCCAAGCCAACGGGTCATCAGCAGCGGGTTGCTGCGGTTATGTTCGATGGCCAGACCGGCGAGGATCAAGGCAATCGAGGCGGCCAGCGCATAGCCGATCCAGTTGGCCTCCAGCCACCAGTCAATCCGCCCCAGCGACAACACCGCACACAGCAGCGCCACGCCGGTGGCGAGAATGGCGAAGGTGAGAAAGTCGAGTTTTTCGAAGGTTTTGAAGCGGTCGCCGGGCGGCAACTTGAGCATCAATACGCAGCCTAGCGAGAGCAGTGCCATGCCCAGTTCGAACAGGTACAAGCCGCGCCATTCGGCGATCTGCAACAAGTCTTCGGAAAATAATCGCGCCAATGGCAGCGCCAGTTGTGAAGTGCCGAGGCCAAGCACCAGCGCCTTCAGCCGCCACTTCGCCGGGAACGCCTGGACCATGTAATACAGGCCCAGCGAACTCAGCGCCGCGCCGACCATGCCGTGGGCCGCGCGCACCGCCACCGCCGAATTGAGGTCATTGACGAACAAATGGCCGAAGGTCACCAGCGCATACAACACCAGGAACACTTCGGTGAACGCACGCAAACCGAACTGCTGGCGAAACTTCACCAGCAGCAGGTTCATCGACACGTTGGTCATCACGTACGCCGCCGGTAACCAGGCCATTTCCGCCGTGGTCGCGCCGAGTGCTCCTTGCAGATAAGGCAGGTTGGCCACCACCAGCGAGTTGCCCAGACCACCGGTCACCGCCACCAGCAAACCGACCAGCGCATAGGCCAGACGCTTGGGGTTGGAGTGCAACGGCGTCGAGGGGGAACCGGGCAGACTGGGCTTTTCGTGGGGCTGCCAGTTGCGCGGGGCGTATTGATCCATTGCAAGGCCTTGTACGGAGAGTGGGTGAAGTTTGCCGCAAATTCATTGCTAAAACACTTTTCCCCTGTGGGAGCGAGCCTGCTCGCGAAAGCGGTGTATCAGTCGACAACGTTGTCGGATGAAAGTCCGCATTCGCGAGCAGGCTCGCTCCCACAAGGGATCTGGGTGATGGCAGGAAGTCATCGCATAACTTGCAGTTGACATTCCCGTAAAACCTAGGAAATATCCGCACCCATGTTGTACGACGACGTATAACAAATAATAAAAACAACAAATGAAACAGGGAGCGTCACAGTGAGCACACTCGTCTGCAATTCCGTCCGCCCTTCCCGTCTTTCCGTCACCCGCCCGCGTACCGCTTTAAGTCTGATCGGCTGCAGCAGCCTCGCCCTTGCCATGCCGATGAGCGCCGATGCCGAAGGCTTTCTCGAAGACAGCAAAGCCACGCTGAACCTGCGCAACGCCTATTTCAACCGCAACTTCGTCAACCCGGCCAACCCGCAGGGCAAGGCTGAGGAGTGGACGCAGAACTTCATCCTCGACGCCAAATCCGGTTTCACTCAGGGCACCGTCGGTTTCGGCCTCGATCTGCTGGGGATGTATTCGCAGAAGCTCGATGGCGGCAAAGGCACGGGCGGCACGCAACTGTTGCCGATCCACGATGACGGGCGCCCGGCGGACAATTTCGGACGGCTCGGCGTAGCGCTGAAAGCCAAGGTCTCGAAGACTGAACTCAAGGTGGGTGAATGGATGCCGGTGCTGCCGATCCTGCGCTCCGACGACGGCCGCTCCCTGCCGCAAACTTTTCGTGGCGGCCAGATCACTTCCACCGAGATCAATGGCCTGACCGTCTACGGCGGCCAGTTCCGCGGCAACAGCCCGCGCAACGACGCGAGCATGGAAGACATGTCGATGAACGGCCGTGGCGCGTTCACTTCCGACCGCTTCAACTTCGGCGGCGGCGAGTACAGCTTCAACGACAAGCGCACGCAGGTTGGTGTCTGGTACGCCGAACTCACGGACATCTACCAGCAGCAGTATTTCAACCTCAGCCACAGCCAGCCTGTGGGCGACTGGACGCTGGGCGCCAACCTCGGTTTCTTCACCGGCAAGGAAGACGGCAGCGCCCAGGCTGGCGACCTCGACAACAAGACTGCGTTCGCTCTGCTTTCGGCCAAATACGGCGGCAACACGTTCTATGTCGGCCTGCAAAAACTCAGCGGCGACGACGCGTGGATGCGGGTCAATGGCACCAGCGGCGGCACCCTCGCCAACGACAGTTACAACGCCAGTTATGACAACGCCAAGGAACGTTCCTGGCAGTTGCGCCATGACTACAACTTCGTCGTACTCGGCGTTCCCGGTCTGACCCTGATGAACCGCTACATCAGCGGCGACAACGTGCACACCGCCACCACCAATGACGGCAAGGAATGGGGCCGCGAGTCGGAACTGGCCTACACCGTGCAAAGCGGGCCACTGAAAAATCTCAACGTGAAATGGCGCAACGCGACGATACGCCGGGACTTCAGCACCAACGAATTTGATGAAAACCGGATCTTTATCAGTTATCCGATTTCGTTGTTGTAAAGCCAGGCGCCACACCGAGTTTCCCTGTGGGAGCGAGCCTGCTCGCGAAGGCGGCGTGTCAGTCGACATCAATTCTAAATGACACACCGCTTTCGCGAGCAGGCTCGCTCCCACAGGGGATTGCATTGCAAATACGGAACTGTGGTGATTGAAAAGAGGCCAGGCCTTCCGTCATCTACACCAAAAGTCGCGTTGACAAGTTCCGGAAACCATACCGATACTTCAGCGCAGTCATACGACAACCTACAACAAACCTAATAACAATCGTGTAAGGGATTGCCATGACATCTACCTCCACTCCCCGCGCCCCGTTCAACCGTCTGCTGCTGACCGGCGCCGCCGGTGGTCTGGGCAAAGTTCTGCGCGAACGGATGCGCCCTTATGCCCATGTCCTGCGCCTGTCAGACATCGCCGCCCTCGCCCCGGCCGTCGATGACCGCGAAGAAATCGTCCTCTGCGATCTGGCCGACAAACACGCCGTGCATCAACTGGTCGAAGGCGTCGATGCGATCCTGCATTTCGGCGGCGTCTCCGTCGAGCGGCCCTTCGAAGAAATTCTCGGCGCCAACATCTGCGGCGTGTTTCACATCTACGAAGCCGCGCGCCGGCATGGTGTGAAGCGAGTGATCTTCGCCAGCTCCAACCACGTCATCGGCTTTTACAAACAGGACGAACCGCTCGACGCCAGCTCCGCACGGCGCCCCGACGGCTACTACGGACTGTCCAAGTCATACGGCGAAGACATGGCCAGTTTCTACTTCGATCGCTACGGCATCGAGACCGTCAGCATCCGCATCGGCTCCTCGTTCCCCGAGCCGCAAAACCGTCGAATGATGCACACCTGGCTGAGCTTCGACGACCTCACGCAATTGCTCGAACGCGCGCTGTACACGCCGAATGTCGGCCACACCGTGGTCTACGGCATGTCCGCCAACAAAGAAGTCTGGTGGGACAACCGCTTCGCCAGCCACCTCGGGTTCGAAGCGAAGGACAGCTCCGAAGTGTTCCGCGAAAAGGTCGAAGCGCAGCCAATGCCGGCCGCCGATGACCCGGCGCGGATCTATCAGGGCGGCGCGTTTGTCGCGGCCGGACCGTTCGGCGACTGATCACCCTGACAACGACGCAAAGGAATGAGTATGCAAGCCGAATTGATCGTCGATGCCCGCAACGCCGTGGGCGAAAGCCCGGTCTGGGTGGCAGAGGAAAACGCGCTGTACTGGGTGGATATTCCCAACGGCGGCCTGCAACGCTGGAGCGCTGACACGGGCCATGTGCATGCCTGGAAAACCCCGGAAATGCTCGCCTGCATCGCCCGCCACAGCCGTGGCGGCTGGGTCGCTGGCATGGAAAGCGGTTTCTTTCATCTGCACCCGCACAGCGACGGCAGCCTCGACAGTGAGCGACTTGCCAGCGTCGAGCACGGCCGCAAAGACATGCGCCTAAACGATGGTCGTTGTGATCGCCAGGGCCGCTTCTGGGCCGGCAGCATGGTGCTGAACATGGGCCTGAGTGCGCCCGAAGGCCGGCTCTACCGCCACGGTGCCGGGCAGTCTGGCGTGATCGAAGCGCAACTCGACGGTTTCATCGTGCCCAACGGCCTCGGTTTCAGCCCCGACGGCAAGACGATGTACCTGTCCGATTCGCACCCCGATGTGCAACTGATCTGGGCGTTCGATTACGACACCGAGACCGGCACACCGTCGAACCGCCGGGTCTTCGTCGACATGAACCATTTTCCCGGACGTCCCGACGGTGCTGCCGTGGACGCCGAAGGTTTCTACTGGATCTGCGCCAACGACGCCGGCCTCATTCACCGTTTCGCGCCGGACGGCCGACTCGACTTCTCACTGGCCGTGCCGGTGAAAAAACCGACCATGTGCGCCTTCGGTGGAACCCGGATGGACACCTTGTTCGTCACCTCGATTCGTCCCGGCGACGACCACGACTCGCAATCCCTGGCCGGCGGCGTGTTCGCCCTGAATCCCAACGTCAAAGGCCTGCCGGAACCGCTGTTCGACGATTCGCTGTAACACCTGCCTCTGCTGCACCGCTGCGCCTTGAACACAACAATAACAAGACTGGAGACTCACCCCATGAACTTCAAACGCACCTTGCTGGCCGCTGCACTCCCGCTGATGTTTAGCTTCACTGGCGCCGCTCAGGCACTGCAACTCAAATTCGCTGACATTCACCCCGCCGGTTACCCAACCGTGGTGGCCGAAGAAAACATGGGCAAGACCCTGACCAAGGAGACCAACGGCGAACTGACCTTCCAATACTTCCCCGGCGGTGTGCTGGGCTCCGAAAAGGAAGTCATCGAGCAGATGCAAGTCGGCGCCGTACAGTTGTCTCGCGTCAGCCTGGGTATCGTCGGCCCCGTGGTCCCGGACGTGAACGTGTTCAACATGCCGTTCATTTTCCGCGACCATCAACACATGCGTAACGTCATCGACGGCGCAGTGGGCGACGAGATCCTCGACAAAATCACCCATTCAGAATTCGGCCTGGTGGCCCTGGCCTGGATGGACGGCGGCACGCGCAATGTCTACACCAAGAAACCGGTACGCAAGCTCGAAGACCTCAAGGGTATGAAAATCCGCGTGCAAGGCAACCCGATGTTCATCGACATGATGAACGCCATGGGCGGCAACGGCATCGCGATGGACACCGGTGAAATTTTCAGTGCCCTGCAGACCGGCGTGATCGACGGCGCGGAAAACAACCCGCCAACCCTGCTCGAACACAACCACTTCCAGAATGCGAAGTACTACAGCCTCACGGGTCACCTGATCCTGCCAGAACCGATCGTGATGTCGAAAATCACCTGGGAAAAACTGACGCCGGATCAACAGGCGCTGGTCAAGACAGCCGCCAAGGCTGCCCAGGCCGAAGAGCGCGTGCTGTGGGACAAGAAGTCCGCTGCCAGTGAAGAAAAACTCAAGGCCGCCGGCGTCGAGTTCATCGAGGTCGACAAAAAACCCTTCTACGACGCCACCGCACCGGTACGGGAAAAGTACGGCGCGAAGTATGCCGACCTGATCAAGAAAATCGAAGCCGTTCAGTAACGCCTCCCGCTCCGTCCTCATGAACAAGGCCCGGTGCGCCCGATGAATGCGGCGCGCCCGGTTACGGTGGAACCCGATGAAGAATCTACTGCTGCGTATCAACGACAAGATCTACATGACGTGCATCTGGGTCGCCGGCCTTTCCGTCCTGGCGATTTCCCTGATGATTCCCTGGGGCGTGTTCGCCCGCTACGTCCTGGGCACCGGTTCGAGCTGGCCCGAGCCCACGGCGATCCTGCTGATGATGGTGTTTACCTTCATCGGCGCCGCCGCCAGTTACCGCGCCGGCGCGCACATGGCCGTGGCCATGCTCACCGATCGCATGCCTCCACAACTGAGATCTGCAGCGGCGATATTTTCACAACTGCTCATGGCGGCGATCTGCATCTTCATGACGATCTGGGGCGCCAAACTGTGCATGTCCACTTGGAATCAGTTCATGGCTGCTCTGCCCGATCTGCGCGTTGGCGTGACCTACTTGCCCATTCCCGTGGGCGGCTTGCTGACGCTGATTTTCGTGCTGGAAAAACTCTTGCTCGGTGACCAGAGCAAACGGCGCGTCGTGCAGTTCGACCTGGTTGAAGAAAGTGAAGGTGCCGCTTAATGGACGCTCTGATACTGCTGGGCAGTTTTATCGCTTTGATCCTGATCGGCATGCCGGTCGCCTACGCGCTCGGCGCGGCCGCGCTGATCGGTGCATGGTGGATCGACATTCCGTTCCAGGCGGTGATGATTCAGGTCGCTTCGGGGGTGAACAAATTCTCGCTGCTGGCCATTCCGTTCTTCGTGCTGGCCGGTGCGATCATGGCCGAGGGCGGCATGTCGCGTCGATTGGTGGCGTGTGCCGGGGTGCTGGTGGGGTTTGTCCGCGGTGGCCTGTCACTGGTCAACATTGTCGCCTCGACCTTTTTCGGCGCGATCTCCGGTTCGTCGGTGGCCGACACCGCGTCGGTGGGTTCGGTGCTGATTCCGGAAATGGAACGCAAGGGCTATCCACGGGACTTCTCCACCGCCGTGACCGTCAGCGGTTCGGTGCAAGCCCTGCTGACCCCGCCCAGCCATAACTCGGTGCTCTACTCCCTGGCTGCCGGTGGCACGGTTTCGATTGCCTCGCTGTTCATGGCGGGCATCGTGCCGGGCTTGCTGATGAGCGCCTGCCTGATGGTGCTGTGTCTGATTTTCGCGAGAAAGCGCGATTATCCCAAGGGTGAAGTGATCCCGATGCGCCAGGCGTTGAAAATCGTCGGCGAAGCCCTCTGGGGCCTGATGGCGATGGTGATCATCCTCGGCGGCATCCTGTCCGGCATCTTCACCGCTACCGAGTCGGCGGCCATCGCCGTGCTCTGGTCATTCTTCGTGACCATGTTCATCTACCGCGACTACAAGTGGAGCGAACTGCCGAAACTGATGCACCGCACGGTGCGGACGATTTCGATCGTGATGATCCTGATCGGTTTCGCGGCGAGCTTCGGCTACATCATGACCCTGATGCAAATTCCGGCGAAGATCACCACGGCATTTCTGACCCTGTCGGACAACCGCTACGTGATCCTGATGTGCATCAACGTCATGCTGCTGTTGCTCGGCACGGTGATGGACATGGCGCCGCTGATCCTGATCCTGACGCCGATCCTGATGCCGGTGATTCTCGGCATCGGCGTGGATCCAGTGCAGTTTGGCATGATCATGCTGGTGAACCTTGGGATCGGATTGATAACGCCGCCGGTGGGTGCGGTGCTGTTTGTCGGTTCGGCGGTAGGCAAGGTCAGTATCGAGAGCACTGTGAAAGCGCTGCTGCCGTTCTATGCCGTGCTGTTCCTGGTGTTGATGTTGGTGACTTACGTGCCGGCACTTTCGCTGTGGTTGCCGCACTTGGTGTTGTAAGCCGATAGAAAGATCGCAGCCCTTGATGGGCTGCGATTTCTTCAGAACCTCACGCCCGCAACAACATATACCCCGCCACCACCAGACAGACACTGGCAAACCCCACCTGCAACGCCCGCGCCGGCACCCGCGCGCAGAGCTTGCGACCGATGATCATGCCGACAATGCTGGCGACAATAAACGCCGCGCCCTGCCCGTCAATCCGCACACCGGCGTGAAACGAACCGATCACGCCAATCGCCGAAATCAGGCTGATCACCATCAACGACGTGGCGACAATCCCGCGCATCTGCACATCGGTCAGTTGCTTGAACGCCGGTACGATCAAAAACCCGCCGCCGACCCCGAGCAATCCGGACACCACGCCGGTAATTGCGCCCAGCGCCGCCAACGTAGCGGTGCATTTGGCGGTCCAGTCAAAGCGCCCGGTTTCTTCATTGAGCATGCAATTCTTCTGGCCCCAGCTAGCGTGACCGTGATCGCTCGGCCCCTCCTGCTGGCGCTCGCGGCGCAGCATGCGCCAGGCCACCATGACCATCAGCAGGCTGAACAGAACCATCAGGATTTTCTCCGACAACTGGTGCGCGAAGTAAATGCCCAACGGCGAAAACACCGCACCCAACGCCGCAATCAACAACGCCGCGCGATAGCGCACCAGGCCATGGCGCAAACCGTCGATGGCACCGACCGCTGCAGCACTGCCGACCGCAAACAACGCCACCGGCGCCGCTTGCGTCATTGTCCAGCCAAGCCCGAGCACCAGCGCCGGCACCGCAAGAATGCCGCCACCGGCCCCGGTCAAGCCGAGGACCAACCCCATCACCACGCCAAACAGACTTGCCAGCAACATAGGGTTTTCTCAGTCAACCTTGGACAGACCAGTCAGCCACTCGCGGCCCTTGAGCATGCCGTTCCAGTAGAACCACGGCAGCAGCGACGCCTTGAGAAACCACGCCGAACGCCGCGCCACCGTCGGGTCCAGTGGAAAAGTCGGCAGCAACTTCCCGGCATAACCGAACTCGGCGAGAATCACCTTGCCCTTCTCCACCGTCAGCGGGCAGGAACCATAACCGTCGTACTTCAGCGGCAGCGGTTGTTGCTTGCGCAGGGCCAGCAAGTTTTCCGCGACCACCACGACTTGCTTGCGCACCGCCGCGGCGGTTTTCGCGTTGCTGGTGCCGCAGATATCACCGAGTGCAAACACCTCGGGATAGCGCGGATGTTGCAGGCTGTGCGGATTGACTTCGCACCAGCCGGCCGCATCGGCCAATGCGCTTTGCGCGATGAAATCCGGCGAAACCTGCGGCGGCACGACGTGGAGCAGATCGAAGCTTTTCGCCACACGGGTGACGTTGCCTTCAGCGTCCTTGATCTCGAACCACGCGGTTTTCGCCGGGCCGTCAACCTTGACCAGATTCGAATTGAACGCCAACTGTGCGTTGTACTTTTCGATGTACTTCATCAACGGCGGGACGAACGTCGCCACGCCAAACAGTGCAGCGCCGGCCAGATTGAATTCGACCTTGATGTTTTTCAGCACGGCGGTTTTAAGCCAGTGATCGCAGGACAGATACAACGCCTTTTGCGGTGCGCCGGCGCATTTGATCGGCATCGCCGGTTGAGTGAACAGCGCTTTGCCGCCGCGCAGTTTCTGCACCTGATCCCAGGTGTATTGCGCATGCTGGTAGCTGTAGTTGGAAGTGACACCGTGCTGGCCGAGGCTTTCCTGCAGGCCTTCGATCTTCTCCCAGGCCAGACGCAGGCCGGGGCAGACAATCAGGTTTTGATAGCTGATCGTACGTTGATCGTTGAGGGTGAGTTGGCGCTTGTCCGGGTCGATTGCGGTGACTGCCGCTTGCAGCCAATTCGCTTGCTTGGGCAAGACCTTGTTCATCGGCCGTGCGGTGTCTTTGACGTCGTAGGCGCCACCGCCGACCAGCGTCCACGCCGGTTGGTAGTAATGCTGGGCGCTGGGTTCGATCACGGTAACTTTCAGCGCAGGATCACGCTTGAGCAGGCTGGCGACGAAACCGATACCGGCCGTACCGCCGCCGATGACCACGATGTCTGCACTGATGGATGGGCCCCAGTGTTGATCGTTCATTGCTTGTTCCTTTTGCTGCACGCAAGGATTGTTCGAGCCAGCACACAAATCCCAATGTGGGAGCGAGCCTGCTCGCGAAGGCGGCGTGTCAGTCGATGCAACAATTGCCTGACCTAACGCTTTCGCGAGCAGGCTCGCTCCCACATTGAACCAGTGTCATGGCTGGCATTTATTGATGACCCAGACTTTTCAGCACGGCTCCGCAATACAATCCGGAGAGCGTTTTCATGACCTGAATGACTTCCGGACTGGCAAGGCCGTAAAAAATGTACTTGCCTTCACGACGGGTCGCGACCAGCCCTTCATCGCGCAGGATGCCCAGTTGCTGGGACAGCGTCGGTTGGCGCACACCGGTCATTTTTTCCAGTTCGCCGACGTTGCGCTCACCCTGAGTCAGTTGACACAGGATCAACAGGCGATCCTCATTGGCCATGGCCTTGAGCAACGCGCAGGCCTTGGAGGCCGAGGCACGGAGTTGGGCAACTTCACATTCGGTCAGACTGGATTGCATTTGCACGATGCCTTCAAGGTCACTTAAGCTGCGAACATTATGTTTTTAGATAAAGTGTTGCAACCCATTTCCCTTGTTCAGGTTGGTGTCCATGCCCGCGCAGATTGAAGCTTTCCTCGACCCCGCCTCTTCGACCTACAGCTATGTGGTCTATGAAGCCGATGGCGGGCAGTGCGCGATCGTCGATCCGGTGCTCGATTACGACGGCGCCGCCGGACGCACCTGCACCGCCCAAGCCGACAAGATCATTGCCTTCGTTCGCGCGCACAACCTGCAGGTGCAGTGGCTGCTGGAAACCCACGCCCACGCCGATCACCTGTCCGCCGCGCCTTACCTGCGCCGGGAACTGGGTGGCAAAATCGCCATCGGTAAATCGATCAGCAAAGTGCAGAACGTGTTCAAGACGCTGTTCAATCTGGAGCCGGAGTTTTGCGTCGACGGCTCGCAGTTCGATCACCTGTTCGCGCCGAACGAGTCGTTCCGCATCGGCAACCTCAAGGCCACCGCTCTGCACGTCCCCGGCCACACCCCGGCGGACATGGCTTATTTGATCGATGGCGAGCAGATTCTGGTCGGTGACACGCTGTTCATGCCCGATGTCGGCACGGCGCGCTGCGACTTTCCCGGCGGCAATGCCCATCAGCTGTTTGCCTCGATCCACAAACTGCTGGCCTTCCCCGCCAGCGTGAAACTCTACGTTTGCCACGACTATCCACCCGAGAGTCGCGCCTCGCAGTGCCAGACCACGGTCGGCGAACAACGCAAAAGCAATATTCATGTGCATGACGGGATTGATGAGGCAGCGTTTGTCGAAATGCGCACCAAGCGAGATGCCGGGCTGGGTATGCCGACGCTGTTGCTGCCGGCGATTCAGGTGAATGTCCGGGCCGGACATCTGCCACCAGCGGAGGACAATGGTGTGGTTTACCTGAAGATTCCGCTCAATTCCCTATAGGAAAAAACCGCTCGACCGGCCACCGGATTATTTTTCCTACGAACGCTGTCGAGGGTGATGAACTGGTGAAAATCCTGTAAGCGAGCAGACTCCATTGGGCAAACATTCAATGGAGTTTTCGCAATATGGATATTCGTCGTAATCACCGTGACATGACACCGCAACAGAAATCCGCATTCATCGATGCCATCCTGAGGCTGAAGAACAACGTCGACAGCGTCCTGCGACCCGGGCAGCAATGCCGCTATGATGATTTCGTCCAGATCCACAAGAATTCGATGGGCGGGGCCAGTCCGCTGGTACCCAATCCACATCGAAGCCCCTTGTTCTATCCGTGGCATCGCATTCTGATCCGCCAGTTCGAACTGGCCCTGCAGTCCGCCGCCAGTGATCCGACCATCACCCTGCCTTACTGGAACTGGCAACTGACCGGGGCCGACAACCCCTTCACCTCGCACTTCATGGGTTCGAACGGTGACAACCTGCAAGACCAGCGTGTCACCAGCGGCCCGTTTTCCAGGGAACAATCGCAATTCGATGTAAGGGTCTGGGACGAAGGCCTAGGCAACACGGGCATTCGTCGAAATCTCGGGGCAATCGGCGCACTGCCCAGCGCAGAGACAGTCATATCGACGCTCAACAGGGCGCCTTACTGGATGAATGGGAGTGGCTGGGAAAACGTCTCGGAAATCGAATTGCACAATCCGGTGCATGCGTGGATAGGCGGCAGCATGGGGGAAGCTTCCTCACCCAATGATCCAATATTCTTCCTGCACCACTGCTACCTCGACTTGTTGTGGGAGCGCTGGAAACACCAGCATCCTGGCACTCCCGGCTTTACCAATGAGGCCGGCTCGACAGACATGAATGAAACCGTCCTGATCTTTCACCCCGCCAACGAACTGGCGCCCTGGGAGCAAACCTTTACCGTCCAGCAAACCCTCTTCACCACAGAGCTCGATTACCGCTATGAGTACATCTGACGTTCAACTGCCCAGCGTCAAACCGTTAGCGGGTAATGGCAGCGCGGTCTTGTAGCGCACCTGCTTCAGCGCAAAACTTGACCGGATATTCGCCACACCCGGCACTTTGGTCAGGAAGTCCATCATGAAGCGTTCGAGCGACTGAATGGTCGGCACCAGGACCCGGATGAGGTAATCCGGGTCTCCGGCCATGAGGTAGCACTCCATCACCTCCGGGCGATCGGAAATGGCTTCCTCGAAATGCTGCAGCGCTTCCTCGACCTGTTTTTCCAGGCTGACGTGAATAAACACGTTCACGTGCAGCCCCAGCAGATCGGCATCCAGCAGCGTGACCTGCTCGCGAATCAGCCCCAATTCTTCCATGGCCTTGACCCGGTTGAAGCACGGCGTCGGCGACAGGTTCACCGAGCGCGCGAGGTCGGCGTTGGTGATGCGCGCGTTCTCCTGAAGGCTATTGAGAATGCCGATGTCGGTACGGTCCAGTTTGCGCATGAGACAAAACCACCTGTTTTTTATGTTTATGCAGAATTTCTATCTGCAAATCGTCTCCAGCGCAACGAAACAGAGATAAATATTCTTCTTGCCCGGGCCTATGATTGTTGTAGGACAAGATTTCTTCTACCGAAGAATGACTGCCAGCTCACTACAAGAAATTCACAAGATCGAGCGTAGAAGCCATGACCCAAGCGTATGAACCGCTGCGTCTGCACGTCCCTGAACCCTCGGGCCGTCCAGGCTGCAAAACCGATTTTTCCTACCTGCATCTGACCGATGCCGGTACGGTGCGCAAACCTTCCATCGACGTCGAACCTGCCGACACCGCCGACCTGGCCCGTGGGCTGATTCGCGTGCTCGACGATCAGGGCAACGCTCTCGGCCCATGGGCTGAGAACGTGCCGGTCGAGATCCTGCGAAAAGGCATGCGCGCCATGCTCAAGACGCGGATCTACGACAACCGCATGGTGGTCGCCCAGCGTCAGAAAAAAATGTCGTTCTACATGCAGAGCCTTGGCGAAGAAGCCATCGGCAGTGCTCAGGCCCTGGCCTTGAACATCGACGACATGTGCTTCCCGACCTACCGCCAGCAAAGCATCCTGATGGCCCGCGATGTGCCATTGGTCGACCTGATCTGCCAACTGCTGTCCAACGAGCGCGATCCGCTCAAGGGCCGTCAGTTGCCAATCATGTACTCGGTCAAGGACGCCGGTTTCTTCACCATTTCCGGCAACCTCGCCACCCAGTTCATTCAGGGCGTGGGCTGGGGCATGGCCTCGGCGATCAAGGGCGACACCAAAATCGCCTCGGCGTGGATCGGTGACGGTGCTACCGCCGAATCGGACTTCCACACCGCCCTCACCTTCGCCCACGTATATCGCGCGCCGGTGATCCTCAACGTGGTCAACAACCAATGGGCGATTTCGACCTTCCAGGCCATCGCTGGTGGTGAAGCCACCACCTTCGCCGGACGCGGCGTCGGTTGCGGCATCGCCTCGCTGCGCGTGGATGGCAACGACTTCTACGCGGTGTATGCGGCATCTGCCTGGGCTGCCGAACGCGCCCGCCGCAACCTCGGCCCGACCATGATCGAATGGGTCACCTACCGCGCCGGCCCGCACTCGACCTCCGATGATCCGTCGAAATATCGTCCGGCCGATGACTGGAGCCACTTCCCGCTCGGCGACCCGATTGCCCGTCTCAAACAGCACCTGATCAAGGTCGGCCACTGGTCGGAAGAAGAGCACACCGCTGTCAGCGCCGAGCTCGAAGCCGAAGTGATTGCCGCGCAGAAACAGGCCGAACAGTACGGCACCCTCGCCGGCGGCCAGATTCCAAGCGCCGCGACCATGTTCGAAGACGTTTACAAAGAGATGCCGGAGCACTTGAAGCGCCAGCGTCAGCAGTTGGGGATCTGACATGAACGATCACAACAACAATATTCAGTTGGAAACCGCCATGACCACGACCACCATGACCATGATCCAGGCCCTGCGCTCGGCCATGGATGTGATGCTTGAGCGTGATGACAATGTCGTCGTGTTCGGTCAGGACGTCGGCTACTTCGGCGGCGTATTCCGTTGCACCGAAGGCCTGCAGACCAAATACGGCACCTCCCGCGTATTCGATGCACCGATCTCGGAAAGTGGCATCGTCGGCGTGGCCGTCGGCATGGGCGCGTACGGTCTGCGTCCGGTCGCCGAGATCCAGTTCGCCGACTACGTCTACCCGGCGTCCGACCAGATCATTTCCGAAGCGGCGCGCCTGCGTTATCGCTCGGCTGGCGAGTTCACCGCACCGATGACCCTGCGCATGCCATGCGGCGGCGGCATCTATGGCGGTCAGACCCACAGCCAGAGCATCGAGGCGATGTTCACTCAGGTGTGCGGCTTGCGCACCGTGATGCCGTCCAACCCATATGACGCCAAAGGCCTGCTGATCGCCTCCATCGAGAACGATGACCCGGTGATCTTCCTTGAGCCGAAACGCCTGTACAACGGCCCGTTCGACGGTCACCACGACCGCCCGGTGACCCCGTGGTCGAAACACCCGCAAGCCCAGGTGCCGGACGGTTACTACACCGTGCCGCTGGACGTTGCTGCGATCACTCGTCCGGGCAAGGACGTGACCGTGCTGACTTACGGCACCACCGTGTACGTGTCGCAAGTCGCTGCCGAAGAAAGCGGCGTTGACGCTGAAGTCATCGACCTGCGCAGCCTGTGGCCGCTGGACCTGGAAACCATCGTCAAATCGGTGAAGAAAACCGGCCGTTGCGTGGTGGTTCACGAAGCCACCCGCACCTGCGGTTTCGGCGCCGAGCTGGTGTCGCTGGTGCAAGAGCATTGCTTCCATCACCTGGAAGCGCCGATCGAACGCGTCACCGGTTGGGACACCCCCTACCCGCACGCGCAGGAGTGGGCGTATTTCCCAGGGCCGTCCCGAGTGGGCGCGGCGTTGAAACGGGTCATGGAGGTCTGAATGGGCACGCACGTTATCAAGATGCCGGACATCGGCGAAGGCATCGCAGAAGTAGAACTGTCGCAATGGCACGTCAAGGTTGGCGATCTGGTGGTTGAAGATCAGGTGCTGGCGGACGTGATGACCGACAAGGCGATGGTCGATATTCCCTCGCCGGTACACGGCAAGGTGATTGCCCTCGGTGGTCAGCCGGGTGAAGTGATGGCGGTTGGCAGTGTGCTGATCAGCATTGAGGTTGAGGGTGCTGGCAACCTTAAAGAGTCCGCTGCTCCTGTTGTTACCAAAGAGCCTGTTGCGCCGAAAGTTGAGGCCGTTGTTGAGAACAAACCTGCTCCAGCCGCCCCGCGCCCTGCTGCGGTTTGCCAAGGCCCGATGGTTGCCCGCGAAGCAGACGAACGTCCGCTCGCCTCGCCGGCCGTGCGCAAACATGCGCTGGATCTGGGTATTCAGTTGCGTCTGGTGCGCGGTTCCGGCCCGGCCGGTCGTGTGCTGCACGAAGACCTTGAATCCTACTTGGCGCAAGGTCAGTCGAACGCCTCGGCGCCGGCGGCCGCTGCTTACGCACAGCGTAATGACGAAGAACAGATTCAAGTGATCGGCATGCGCCGCAAGATCGCCCAGCGCATGCAGGACGCTACCCAGCGTGCCGCACACTTCAGCTATGTCGAAGAAATCGATGTCACCGCAATCGAAGAACTGCGCGCGCACCTGAATGAAAAACACGGCGCCAGCCGTGGCAAGTTGACCTTGCTGCCATTCCTCGTCCGCGCGCTGGTCGTTGCTCTGCGCGACTTCCCGCAGATGAACGCCCGTTACGACGATGAAGCGCAGGTCATCACCCGCCTCGGTGCGGTGCATGTCGGCGTCGCCACGCAAAGCGATGTTGGCCTGATGGTGCCGGTGGTGCGTCACGCCGAGGCGCGCAGCCTGTGGGACAGCGCCGCCGAGATCTCGCGTCTGGCCAACGCCGCACGCAATGGCAAGGCCAGCCGCGATGAGCTGTCCGGCTCGACCATCACCCTGACCAGCCTCGGTGCACTGGGCGGCATCGTCAGCACGCCAGTGCTGAATCTGCCGGAAGTGGCCATCGTCGGCGTGAACAAAATCGTCGAACGGCCAATGGTCGTCAAAGGCCAGGTCGTGATTCGCAAGATGATGAACCTTTCCAGCTCCTTCGATCACCGCGTGGTCGACGGCATGGACGCGGCACTCTTCATCCAGGCCATTCGTGGCTTGATCGAACAACCTGCCACTTTGTTTGTGGAGTAAGGCGCGCATGCAATCTCTGAACACTACGCTGCTGATCATCGGCGGCGGCCCCGGCGGTTATGTGACGGCGATCCGCGCCAGCCAACTGGGCATCTCGACGATTCTGGTCGAAGGCCAAGCGCTGGGCGGCACGTGCCTGAACATCGGCTGCATCCCGTCGAAAGCGTTGATTCACGTGGCCGAGCAGTTTCACCAGACGCAGCATCACAGCCAGCATTCGGCGCTGGGCATCAGCGTTGCCGCGCCGACGCTCGATATCACCAAAAGCGTCGAGTGGAAGGACGGCATCGTTGATCGCCTGACCACCGGCGTTGCCGCATTGCTGAAGAAGAACAAGGTTCAGGTCATCAACGGCTGGGCCAAAGTCATCGACGGTAAAACTGTTGACGTCGGCGACACGCGCATCCAGTGCGAGCACTTGGTGCTGGCCACCGGTTCGACCAGCGTCAATCTGCCGATTCTGCCGATTGGCGGGCCGATCATCTCTTCCACCGAAGCGCTGGCACCGACATCCGTGCCGAAACGTCTGGTGGTGGTTGGCGGTGGTTACATCGGTCTGGAACTGGGCATTGCTTATCGCAAGCTTGGCGCTGAAGTCAGCGTGGTCGAGGCGCAGGATCGCATCCTGCCAGCCTACGACGCGGAACTGACGCAACCGGTACATGACGCACTGAAGCAACTGGGCGTGAAGCTGTACCTCAAGCACAGCGTGCTGGGTTTCGATGGCACGTTGCAGGTGCGCGATCCGGAAGGCGAAACCCTGAATCTGGAAACCGATCAGGTGCTGGTCGCCGTCGGTCGCAAACCGAATACCCAGGGCTGGAACCTTGAAGCGCTGAATCTGGATATGAACGGCTCGGCAATCAAGATCGACAGCCGCTGCCAGACCAGCATGCGCAATGTCTACGCGATTGGCGATCTGAGCGGCGAGCCGATGCTCGCCCACCGCGCCATGGCTCAGGGCGAGATGGTTGCCGAGTTGATCAGCGGTAAAACCCGCGAATTCAACCCGACCGCCATTGCTGCCGTGTGCTTCACCGACCCGGAACTGGTGGTGGTCGGCAAGACCCCGGACGAAGCCAAGGCTGCGGGGCTGGACTGCATCGTTTCGAGTTTCCCGTTCGCCGCCAACGGCCGGGCGATGACGCTGGAATCGAAAAGCGGCTTCGTGCGCGTGGTCGCGCGTCGGGATAACCATGTGATTGTTGGCTGGCAAGCGGTGGGCGTGGGGGTTTCCGAGTTGTCGACGGCGTTTGCGCAAAGCCTGGAAATGGGCGCGCGGCTGGAAGACATCGGAGGCACCATTCATGCGCATCCGACACTGGGTGAAGCGGTGCAGGAAGCGGCGCTGCGTGCCCTCGGGCATGCGTTGCACCTGTAGGCCCCTTCGCGAGCAGGCTCGCTCCCACATTTGGAATGCGTTTCCCTGTGGGAGCGAGCCTGCTCGCGAATTCTTGAGGGCAACACGATTTATCTGTGTGTCATCCGATAGTCCGGGCTGCGAAACCGCTCAAGAATGAAGTATTGTTGTGCCCATCCAAAAAACGTCAGAAGCCTTGAACCGTTTCGGCGGTTGTTCAGTGATAGAGGGTGTCATGGGTAACGAAAGCATCAATTGGGACAAGCTGGGTTTTGACTACATCAAGACCGACAAGCGCTATCTGTCGTACTTTCGCGATGGCGAGTGGGACAAAGGCACCCTGACCGAAGATAACGTGCTGCACATCAGCGAAGGCTCGACTGCCCTTCACTATGGCCAGCAGTGCTTCGAAGGCATGAAGGCCTATCGTTGCAAGGACGGCTCGATCAACCTGTTCCGCCCGGACCAGAACGCTCTGCGTATGCAACGCAGCTGCGCGCGTCTGCTGATGCCGACAGTCGACACCGAGCAGTTCATCGAAGCGTGCAAAGCCGTGGTTCGCGCCAACGAGCGCTTCATTCCGCCATACGGCACCGGCGGCGCGCTGTACCTGCGTCCGTTCGTGATCGGCGTGGGTGACAACATCGGCGTGCGCACTGCACCCGAGTTCATCTTCTCGATCTTCTGCATTCCGGTCGGTGCCTACTTCAAGGGCGGCCTGACCCCGCACAACTTCCAGATCTCCAGCTACGACCGCGCTGCCCCACAAGGCACCGGCGCAGCCAAGGTCGGTGGTAACTACGCGGCCAGCCTGATGCCGGGCTCGAAAGCGAAGAAAGCCAACTTCGCCGACGCGATCTACCTGGACCCGATGACACACACCAAAATCGAAGAAGTCGGTTCGGCCAACTTCTTCGGGATCACCCACGACAACAAGTTCATCACCCCGAACTCGCCGTCCGTGCTGCCAGGCATCACCCGCCTGTCGCTGATCGAACTGGCCAAGACCCGTCTGGGCCTGGAAGTGGTTGAAGGCGACGTGCTGATCGACAAACTGTCGGACTTCAAGGAAGCCGGTGCTTGCGGTACGGCTGCGGTGATCACCCCGATCGGCGGTATCAGCTACAACGATCATCTGCATGTGTTCCACAGCGAGACCGAAGTGGGTCCTGTGACCCAGAAGCTCTATAAAGAGCTGACTGGCGTGCAGACCGGCGACATCGAAGCGCCAGCGGGCTGGATCGTCAAGGTTTGATCTGACGGCTGCTTATGTAGAAAAGCCCTCCACCGAGTGATTGGTGGGGGGCTTTTTTATGGCGCTTGGCGCAGTATTTGTGGCGTGCTTGAGGTTCTTTCCCCCTCACCCCAGCCCTCTCCCCCAGGGGGGCGAGGGGGAAAGGGGGCCGATCTTTGTGCCGTTCAAAACCTGAGTTCGACGTGATTGTTCAGGTCGATGGATCAAGTCCGAACACCTCGGTCAGTCCCCTCTCCCTCTGGGAGAGGGTTAGGGTGAGGGGCTTTTCAGCGTTATCCGTTTACCAAGTCGCTCAGCAATCCCACTCGCCTGCCCATTCTGCTGCTTACCCATCCGCGCCTGCGTAATCAATCCGGGAATCAACTCCCCCTCCGGCAAGTTCTTCCAGAACCGCGCCGGCAAATGCCCCTGCATGACCTTCTCGTTCAACCGCGCTGGATTAAAGATGTGGCTGTAATAAGTCAGCCACAGATCCCCATGAGGATCGTCGACATTCTGCGCCAACTGCTGCCATTCCAGCGGGCATTGACGCTGATGGATCAGTTGCTCGCCATCGTAATAAACCCCGTCGCGCGGCGTGGCGATCAACCAGCGATGACGGCCCATTCGCCCGATGAAATGCTCACTGGCGCTGTGCAAAATGTCATGGGCCGGTTCATGCCAAGCCACATATTGCGGACCCGCGCTGGATGAAGGGCGTTCGATGAAGCGCACAAACGCATGCAGATGATGGGCTTCGCGATTGACTTGTTTGATCCGTCGCTGCAGTTCACTGCCGAGTTTGTCCCCGGCCATCATCGCCGTGCGATCGCCATGGCTAACGCGCCACAACACTTCATACAACAGGCTCCAGCGTTGATCGCCGCGATAGCGCGAGGCTTGCTCAAGTGTGTCGAGCAACGCTCGCGGAATGCGCGCCTGAAACGGCCCCTGCCCCTCAGGAACCGGCTCATCATTGGCAAACAGATCACCGACACCTTCCAAGGCCCAGCTCACCAGACTCGGATCAACTTCATGGCTCAGCAGCCAGCGCGCCTGCTGGCGCCAAGTGTCGAACAGATCATCGCAATCGAGATTGATCATCCCCACAGCCCCATCTGCTGCGGCATCGGCCGGTCGCGCAGTTGCTGATAGAGCAAATGGCTGGTGACCTCGGCCTGCTGCGGGTGGTAGTCGCTGGTGATGATGAACGGCTTGGCCTTGGCCAGCACGCAGCGCATACGCGCGACGTCTTCGTAGCGGATTCGCCGCTGTCGGCGCAGCTCGACCAGACGTTCGGTGGTGCGCAGGCCGATACCGGGAATACGCGCGATCAGAGACGCTTCGGCACGGTTCAGATCCAGCGGGAACACTTCACGATTCTGCAACGCCCAAGCCAGTTTCGGGTCGATGTCCAACGCCAGATTGCCCGGCCCCTTGAGCAACTCATCGGCGCTGTAGCCATAACTGCGCAAGAGAAAATCGGCCTGATACAAACGGTGCTCACGCATCAGCGGCGGCGCAGCGAGAGGCACGCTTTTCGGGCTGTCGGGGATCGGGCTGAAGGCCGAATAGTAGACCCGGCGCAGACGGAAGTTGCCGTACAAAGCCTGGGCGCTATGGAGGATGGTGCTGTCATCGGTGTCGTCGGCGCCGACAATCAACTGCGTGCTCTGCCCGGCCGGGGCGAACTTCGCCGAGCGCGGTTCGTTCAAAACGGTCTGCACGCCGGTGTAGATGGTGTTCATCGCCTGTTTGATCGAAGCGATGTCCTTCTCCGGTGCCAGCACCTGCAGGCTGGCATCGGTCGGCAGTTCGATGTTGACGCTCAGGCGATCGGCGTAGCGCCCCGCCTCTTCGATCAATGCCGGATCGGCTTCGGGAATGGTCTTGAGATGGATGTACCCGCGAAACTCATGCTCTTCGCGCAGCAGCTTCGCCACCCGCACCAGTTGCTCCATGGTGTAGTCCGCCGAACGAATGATCCCCGAACTGAGGAACAATCCGCTGACGCAGTTACGCCGGTAGAAATCCATGGTCAGCGCCACGACTTCTTCGGGGGTGAAACGGGCACGCGGGACATCACTGGAGCGGCGATTGACGCAGTACTGGCAATCGTAAAGACAGAAATTGGTCAGCAGAATCTTCAACAACGACACGCAGCGGCCGTCCGGCGTGTAGCTGTGGCAGATGCCCATGCCATCGGTCGAGCCCAACCCGCTCTTGCCCTCGGAGCTGCGCTTGGGCGCACCGCTGCTCGCGCAGGAGGCGTCGTACTTGGCGGCGTCGGCGAGGATGCTCAGCTTGTCGATGATTTGCATGGCGCGGGCTCTTTACTGTTTGCATATACAGTATAGGGTCGTCTGCGGTGATACAAGGTGGCAGATGCGCCCCTCGTCGGTCAGAAGCTGAAAATCAAAAGATCGCAGCCTTCGGCAGCTCCTACAGGAGTCGCGTACACCCGATAAATCTCAACCCTACCCAATCCATGTAGGAGCTGCCGAAGGCTGCGATCCTTTGATCTTGTGGTTTTCAATCGGCAACTCAACACCAAACCGCGCACCGATCTCCTTGCGCCCCAGCGCCGTCAACGCCAACGCCCGACTGTCCAGATCCTGGGTCACCCACTTGCGCTTCAACGCGGTCTGCAACAGCGCCGCCCCCAGCGAACCCCCGAGATGCGGCCGGCGCATGCTCCAGTCCAGGCACGGGCAGGCAAATTTGCGGCGCAGGGTCGTCAAATCCTCCACTTCGATGCCCAGACCGAGAAACAACGCCTCGCCCGTCTCACTCAAGCGATATGCCTGCTCGTCGGTTGCCACCAGCCAACCGCCTGCGATCAAACGGTCATGCAGCAACACCGCCAGCGTCCCGGCCATGTGGTCGTAGCAAGTGCGGGCGAATTGCAGGCGATCCGGCGTATGCGCCTTGAACGTCGGGGCGGCGTTCTGGCCAATCACCATCAGCGCTTCCAGCGCCTGCGCCACCCGCTGATCGGCGAGGCTGTAATAGCGATGGCGGCCCTGCACGTGCAGGCGCACCAGGGCCAGATCCTTGAGTTTCGCCAGGTGTGCACTGGCGGTCGAGGCGCTGACTTCGGCGATCGTCGCCAGCTCCGTGCTGGTGCGGGCGTGGCCGTCCATCAGCGAACAGAGGATTTTTGTCCGCGCCGGCTCAGCGATGGCGGCGGCCACCTGCGATACACCGATGTCTTGATGTTCTGCGTGCATAGTTCGCTCCCGGACGAATCGTCGTCGTTGCGCAGTGGAGATAGTAGCAACACTTTCCCTGCCGACAAGGATGCAAACCATGAACCCGATCAGCGCCACAACGCATGCCGATCCTTATCCCTACTACGCCGAACTGCGCGCAGCAGGTGGACTGACGTTTCATCCGGATCTGAAACTGTGGGTCGCCAGCAGCGCCCGTGCGGTGTGTGCGGTGTTGGCCCACGCCGATTGCCGGGTGCGTCCGGCGGAGGAGCCCGTGCCCAAAGCGATTGCCGGCAGGATGGCCGGCAAAGTCTTTGGCCAGCTGATGCGGATGAATGACGGCGAACGCCAGCGCTGTCCGCGTTCGGCCATCGAGCCTGAGCTGGCAGCGCTGGACCTTGAGACGATCAATGCTTTGGTCGCCGCACGGCTGATCACAGCGGACGCCGACGGTGTGTACAAGGCAATGTTTCGTGGCCCGGTGTGCGTGGTCGCGGCGCTTTTGGGATTCACGCCGGCGCAGGCGCGGGTGGTCAGTGAACTGACGGCTGACTTCGTCGCTTGCCTGTCGCCGTTGAGCAATGACCTGCAACTGGCCACAGCAGATGCGGCGGCCGAGCACCTGCGCGGCTACTTTATCGAACTGCTCGCCGAACCCGCCAACGACTTCCTAAGCGCGATCCAGCAGCGCTTTGCCGGCGATGCAGACACCTTGATCGCCAACCTGATCGGCCTCTGTTCGCAGACGTTCGAAGCCTGCGCCGGACTGATCGGCAACACGCTGTTGGCGTTACGTCGTCAGCCGGCGTTGCGCGGCGAATCCATCGAAGCACTGCTTGGCGAAGTCCAGCGCTTCGACCCGCCCGTGCAGAACACCCGACGCTTTGTCGCCGCGCCCTGCGAGATTGCTGGTGTGCGGGTCGAAGCAGGTGATGTGATTCTGGTTTTACTGGCCTCCGCCAATCGTGATCCGGCGCTTAACGCACAGCCTGAGCAGTTTCTGGTGCAGCGCGAGAACCGCCGCAGTTTCAGTTTCGGCAGTGGTCGGCACGAGTGTCCGGGGCAAGCGTTGGCGATGAGTATTGCCGGAGCTACGGTGCGGGAAATACTCGCAAAGGGCATCGATCTGAATTGCCTGAACTGGCACTACAGGCCTTCGCTCAATGGGCGCATTCCAGTGTTCAGCGACGTTGGCGCCTGAAACTCCGCATTCGCGAGCAGGCTCGCTCCCACATTAGCTATCGGTGATCACAATAGTGTGCACACCCGATAACCCTGTGGGAGCGAGCCTGCTCGCGAAGAGGCCAGCCCAGTCACTACAAATGCTGGCTCAAGCCGCCCACTGCAAAATCAACCAGCTGTTAGCGCCACTGATCACCACAAACAACCCCCACGCCAATACCCGGGTTGGCCAGCGATTCACAAACGGCCCCATCAGCTGTTTGTCGTTGGTCATGCGAATCAATGGATACAGGGCAAACGGAAGTTGCAGACTGAGCACCACCTGACTCAGCACCAGCAACTTGCCAATCGCGTTATCGCCCATCAGCCACACGCCGATAAACGCCGGAATCAACGCCAGTCCGCGAGTAATCAAGCGGCGCTGCCAGCACGGAATCCGCAGGTTCAGGTAACCCTCCATGATCACCTGGCCGGCGATGGTGCCAGTGAAGGTCGAACTCTGCCCCGACGCGAGCAACGCGACGCCGAACAACACGCTGGCCAGCGCACCGCCGACCAGCGGATCGAGCAGGTGGTAGGCGTCCTGAATGTCCACCACCTCGGTGTGCCCGGACTGGTGAAACGCCGCTGCCGCAAGAATCAGGATCGCCGCGTTGACCAGCAACGCCAGCGCCAGCGAACCGATGGTGTCGATACGCGCCAGTTTCACCGCGTCCTGCTTGCTCGCCAGGTCCTTGCCGATCATCCGCGTCTGCACGATCGAGGTGTGCAGATAGAGGTTATGCGGCATAACCGTCGCACCGAGGATGCCGATGGCCAGGTACAACGGCGCCGCCTCGCTGATCGCCGCCAGCGACGGTTTGAAGCCTTGGGCGACATCCGGCCAGTACGGTTTGATCAGCAACAGTTCAACGAAAAAACACACGCCAATGGTCGCGACCAATACCAGCATGATCGCTTCCAGACGACGGAAACCGCGATTTTGCAGGGCCAGCACCAGCAAGGTGTCGAACGCCGTCAGGGCAATGCCGAAGGTCAGCGAACAACCGAGCAGCAAGTGAAAGGCCAGCGCACAACCGAGCACTTCGGCCAGATCGGTGGCGATGATCGAGATTTCCGCCAACACCCACTGCAGGCGCGCGGTCGGTGTGCTGTAGCGCTCACGGGACAGCTGCGCCAGATCGCGCCCGGTGGCAATGCCCAACCGCGAACACAGGCATTGCACGACCATGCCCGCCAGACTCGCCAGCAACACCACAAACAACAGGCTGTAACCAAAGCGTGAACCGGCCTCGATGGCGGTGGCCCAGTTGCCCGGGTCCATGTAACCGATCGACACCAGCAACCCGGGACCGGCGAAACGCAGCACGCGTTTGAAGAACGACGCATTGGGATCAACCGCAACACTGCCAGCCACTTCCGGCGGACAAAACGGCGCGGTGGCGATTTTGGGCAAACTGAATTTCACGCACACATCCAGAAACAAGTCGGAAAGACGCAGCTTAGAGGTTTCCGCCACAGCCTTGAAGCGCAAAAGATCGCAGCCTTCGGCAGCTCCTACATTGGAATGCACTCTCCTGTAGGAGCTGCCGAAGGCTGCGATCTTTGCTCTTATCGACTCACCCCCAACAACTGTTCGCGCAACTCCGGACTGCGCGTGCGCGGGTCGAGCCAGATATCGAAGAACGCGCGGGCAAACAGCGGGTCATCGATCTCATGCTGCAACTGCTGGCCGACAAAAAACCGCGCGCCCTGCCCCGGCAGATAGACGCCGGTAATGCGCGTGCCAGCTTGCACATCGACGAACGATTGCTGCATCTGGATCTGCCAACCGGCCAATTGCGCCGGGCTGACGCGGCCATCGGCCAGGCGTTTGATTTCGTCGACGCTGGCCTTGACCAGATCGTCGCGGGAAATGCTGCGGCGGTAGATCAACTCCAGCGCAAACGGCTGGCCCTCGGCCAAGGGCCGCGCGGCACTCCACAGGCGCGCGTTGTAGACATCGAAACCGAACACACTGTAATCGCCGGTACCGATGATCTGCGCGCCGGGCACGGCGTCCTGCCAATTGGCCCAGGTTGGCGTCAGCAATAGCGCCCACAAGCCGATGCCGCAACATCCCCGTAACACCTTGGGTGTTCTGTTCATCGCGGTATCGACTCCGGCAAGCCCTGATGGTCAAAGCATAGCCGGTATCGCCGCCGACACTTTGTATACAAAAACTGCGCACATAGGCAGCAATCGCTGATCGACAATGCTAACGTGGCGAACCTTCAACGGATGGAGACTCCTGCGTGCTGATCCTCAAACTGCTGCTGATTCCCGGTTTTCTGCTGCTGATTTCACTGGCGGGCAAACGCTGGGGGCCGAGTGTGGCCGGGTGGCTGTCGGGATTGCCGGTGGTGGTCGGGCCGATTCTGTTTTTCCTCGCCATCGAGCAGGGTCCGGCATTTGCCGCGCAGTCGGCGGTGGCGGCGTTATCGGCGATGTTCGCGATGATTGCGTTCTGCATCACATACGCGCAGGTCGCGCAACGAGCGAACTGGCCGTTGGCGTTGGCGGCATCGCTGTCGGTGTGGGCGGTGATTGCTTGGGTGTTGTCACTGATTCCGGCGTCGCTGCCGTTTTCGATGGTGGCGGCGGCGATTGCGTTGCTGGCATCGCCTTATCTGTTTCCCACGGTGCAACCGGTGCTGAGCGGCCCCGCGCCGAAGTCGGACAAACTGATCTGGCGAATGATCGCCGGCGCCGCGTTGACCCTGGTGGTGACGATGCTCGCCAGCACCGTCGGCGAGCGCTGGAGCGGTTTGCTTGCGGTGTTCCCGGTGCTCGGCAGCGTAATGGCAGTGTTCTCGCAACAGACGCGCGGCCCGGCGTTTACCGCCGCACTGTTACGGGCGACGGCGACCGGCATGTATTCGTTTTCGGCGTTTTGTCTGGTCTCGGCATTGACCTTGCCAACCATGGGCCTGAGCGGATTTGCCGTCGGTGTCGCGGTGTCGGTGGCCATGCTCGGCGTGACCAAACGCCTGTTGGCCCGTCCAGTGGCGAAAGCGCAGGCGCAGTAACCGCTCGGATGATTCGCGCTGGAACGCCCGGCCCTCTCCGTGGGATGATCGCCCGCCTCGCGCGACCATCCACCGGAGATTCACATGTCATTGTTGAGCAAAAAAGCCGTTGTCCTGCTGGTGGCGGCCCTCGCCGGTTTCGGCGCCCTCCACGCGCAAGCGGCCAAGAAAAATGCCGGCACCGAGAAAGTCTCGATGCTCGATGGCAAGTTCACTTTTGTGCTGCCAAAAGGTTTCGTCGCCGACCCGCTGCCGACCAGCCCGAGCGGGACCACGGGCACGATGTACACCAACGAGGCCACAAAAACCGTGGTCATTACCGCTGAAAACAAGATTCCCGAAGGCCAGCACGTCAAGGACAATGACGGGCAGTTCCTCGATGGCAGCGTGTCGAGTTTCATCGAAGATCAGCGCAAGGCCCTGCCGGACTTCAACAAACTCAGCGAGAAAAGCCTGACCCAGAAAGGCACCGGCCTTGGTCTGCGTCAGGTCGACAGCACCGCCACCCAGGGCGGTGGCCAGACCCTCAACACCACGCTGATGGCCGGCTCCGGCACGAAGATGGCGCTGGTGCAGGTGATCTCCCGCGCCAGCGACAAGAAAGGTCACGACGCCCTGGTGAAAACCATCCTCAAGGATTGAGCTGCTGCAACCAGCCATTCAAGTCACGCAACTCGGCCGCACTGATACTGTGGCCGACGCCGGGATAGGCATGGAACTGCGGTTTGTAACCGAGTTTCTGTAGTTGCGTGTTGGCCTCGGTGCCGTTTTTATACGGCACCGGATCATCGGCGGTGCCGTGGCCGATAAAGATGTTCAGCGGCAACGGCGCCTGCCCGTCCTTCAGCTCAGCCTTCAACACTGGCAATAAACGTCCGCTCAACGCCGCGATCCCACCGACCGCCACTGGCGGCCGCAGCCCGACCTCATAGGTCATCATTGCGCCCTGGCTGAAGCCGATCAGGTACACCTTGTCCGGGGTGGTGTGATATTTCTGCGCTGCTTGCGCGATAAAGTCGCGCAGTTTTTGGCCACTGACCTTCAGATCATCGGTCTCGCCGTTGTAGGCGCCTTCGCCTTTCTTGCGAAACCACTGGAAACGTCCTTCGCCCAATGACAACGGTGCCTGCACCGACAGGAAGTTGTATTGCGCCGGCAGCTGGAATTTCATGCCGATCAGATCGGCTTCGTTACTGCCGTAGCCGTGCAGGAAAATCACCAGCGGACGCGGTTCGGCATCGGCGTGCACCTGTTCGATGTACTTGAGCGGCAGATCGGATTGCAGCGTGGTTTGCGCCTGCACAGCACTGGACGCCAGCAGGGTCAACAGAGCAAAGACCTTCAACATAGAGCCTTCCTTCACGGAGAGTCGGGTTCGGGGGGAGCCTAACATCCTGCGGCGAGGATCAACATGTTGGGTGCTGCTGATGGCCCCTTCGCGAGCAGGCTCGCTCCCACAGGGGAACGCATTTCAAAGGTGGGAGCGAGCCTGCTCGCGAAAGGGCCGGTGAATCCAGTGAAGATCTATTAATCGTTCGTCAACTTACCAGTCCGAAACGCCACCCGCCCCGCCACTTTCGCCTGCCAGATCCCCGGCTCGGTATAACGCCCACGATCAAGCGCAAACAACACCCCACTGGTGCCCGCGCGCACGGTGGTCACGCGATCCTGCAACGGATCCACCACCTCAAACAACGCATCACCCTGCTCCACCCACTCGCCGGCATTGCGCAAGAAACTCACCACGCCATGGTGCGGTGCGAACAGGTATTCGGTGCCCTCGAACGGCAGACCTTCACAGCACTCACCCGGCGCCGCCGGCCACTCACCGCCGATAAAACCCTGCTCGGCGAGGAATCCGAGGATCGCCTCACAATTGGCCTGCGCCTGATCAACCCGGGTGTCGCCCATGCTGCCCAGTTCCAGCGTGGTCGCCAGATTCGCCGCTGGAATCGCGGCATTCGGGAACGCCCGCGCCAGACGCAGCCACGGCGTCGAGCAGGATTCATCGAACGAGCTGCCGCCGGAATCTTCACACAGCAGCGCCACACCGGCCTTCAAACGTGCCGCCAGCGATTGCCACTGTGGCCAGTGCTGCGGCAGCGCGTACAAATGAATCGCCGCGTCGAAATCGCAATGCAGATCGAGGGTGATGTCGGCATCGCAGGCATGGCGCAGCAACAAACGATGCAACGCTTCCAGTTGCGAGGCCGGGGCCGGCAGCTCATCGAACACCTGGCCCATGGTTTGGCGGATCAGCGCGACGTTGGCCTCGGCATCAGCGCCCAGACGCTCACCGATCAACGCCGCGACCGGTGCGCTAAGTTCCACGAAGGCGCGGTTGAAGTTCTTGCCGCTGCCCAGTTCAAAGCGGCCCATGTGCGCGCCTTGCACGTGTTGATCGAGGCCGATCGGGTTGGCCACCGGCACCAGCTCGATCACGCCCTGCAAACGGCCCTGCTGTTCGAGTTCATTGAGGCGCTGTTTGAGTTCCCACGCGGTGCGCATGCCCGGCAGTTCATCGGCGTGCAGGCTGGCCTGGATGTACACCTTGCGGGTGCCCGCGCCATAGCGAAACACGCTGAGCGAGCGCTCGCTGCCCAAGTGGCTCCAGGGCAGAACATGGTCGATGCGTTGCATGGGAAAATCTCCTCAATTTCCGGATCACACTGATCCCCTGTGGGAGCGAGCCTGCTCGCGAAGGCGGTGTGCCAGACAACAAAGATGTTGAATGTTAAACCGCTTTCGCGAGCAGGCTCGCTCCCACAAGGTTCTGTGGTTTTATCAGAGCGCAAAAAAAGTGGCCACCGCGCAAACGGGGCCACTTTTTTCTACGGCGTATTAATGGCCGTACACATCAAAGTCGAAGTACTTGTCCTGGACTTTCTTGTACTCGCCATTGGCGCGGATTTCGGTGATGGCTTTGTTGAATTGCTCGGCCAGCGCGGTATCGCCCTTTCGCACCGCAATGCCAGCGCCGCCGCCGAAGTACTTGGCGTCTTCGTAGGTCGGGCCAACGAATTCAAAACCTTTGCCGGCGTCGGTTTTCAGGAAACCATCGCTGAGGTTGACCGAGTCGGCCAGCATCGCGTCGATACGCCCGGAAACCATGTCGAGGTTGGCTTCCTGTTGCGAGCCGTAACGCACCAGGTCGATCCCGGCCGGCACCAGCACTTCGGTGGCGTAACGGTCGTGGGTACTGGCACGCAGCACGCCGACTTTCTTGCCTTTGAGCTCGGTCAGCGGGTCTTTGACACCGGAGCCTTCCTTCATCACGAAGCGCGCCGGCGTGTGGTAGTACTTGATGGTGAAATCGACGTTTTTCTTGCGGTCATCGGTGATGGTCATCGACGACAGAATCGCGTCGATCTTCTTCACTTTCAGCGCCGGGATCAGACCATCGAATTCCTGCTCGACCCAGGTGCATTTGACTTTCATCTGCGCGCACAGCGCATCGCCGATGTCGACGTCGAAACCGGTGAGTTTGCCGTCAGGGGTTTTCATCGAGAATGGCGGGTAACCGGCTTCGATACCGATGCGGATCGGCTTGGCGTCTTCGGCCACAGCGGTCAGGGACAACATCGACAGTGCCAGGGCACCGAACATCACTAGCTTCTTCATTTATAACTCCTGTGGGCGGAGGCTTTTATTGGCAGCTTTCGATTCAGCGTTCGGTCATGGCCAACTGGCTACAAAAACCGAAGTGGCCGGCAGTCTATGGCGGCGCGCACAGGGTAAATTGTGTTTAAGCGACAAATACTTATGAAAGATCGGCGCACCGATTGACCGGGGTCAAAGGGTGCGCCGTCGTGGTGCAAAGGCTGTAGGACAAGCGCTTTTCCAGCGCAGAAAATCGCTGATTTCCCTGTAGGAGCTGCCGCAGGCTCGGGCCGCGTTCGGACGATCTTTTGATCTGTTTTTTTAACCATCAAGATCAAGAGATCGCAGCCTGCGGCAGCTCCAAGGGGATCAGCATTCGCAGCCGATGGCGGTTTTGGCGGCTTGCTCAACGCTCAGTTGAAAGCCTTCATCCAGCCATCCGGTAACCCCGCCGATCATCTCCTTGACCGGATAACCCAGCGCCGCCAGTTTCACCGCTGCCTTGTTCGCGCCGTTGCAGTGCGGGCCGGCGCAATAGACCACGAACAGCGTGGTTTTCGGGTAACTCGCCAGTTCCGCCGCCGTCAGCAAGCGGTTCGGGATATTGATCGCGCCCGGCACATGCCCGCGCTCAAAGGCCAGCGGGCCGCGAACGTCGACCAGGACAAAATCGATCTCGCCAGCCTCCTGGCTACTGAAGACGTCGGAACAATCGGTTTCGAAAGTCAGACGATTGCTGAAGTGCATCAGGGCGATCGCCGACGGGGCTGCGGGGATGTCGCGAACCAGGCTGGTCATAGGTGTTGCTCCTTTATCTGAACGGGTGTGAACAGACTTTATCGAGCGGCCGCTTGCGGCTACAGTGGCGCACAAGACACTCACCGGGAATTTTCCGCCAAATGCCGACATCACCAGGTCTGGTTGCGATTCTGGCCTACGACGGCCTCTGCACATTCGAGTTCGGCATCGCCGTGGAGGTCTTCGGCCTGACCCGGCCGGAGTTCGATTTCCCGTGGTACACCCACGCCATTGCGGCGGTCGATCAAGGCCCGATGCGCGCCTTGGGCGGGATTCAGGTGCTGGCCGATGGCGGCCTGGAATTGTTGGCCGAGGCGCGCACCATCATCATTCCCGGCTGGCGCGACCGCAACGCGGCGGTGCCGGATGAACTGCTCGATGCATTGCGTCAGGCCCATGCCCGGGGTGCGCGATTGCTGTCGATCTGCTCCGGTGTATTTGTGCTGGCGGCCACCGGCCTGCTCGACGGCCACGGCGCCACCACCCATTGGCGTTACACGGCGGAACTGGCGCAGCGCTTCCCGGCGATTGCCGTCGATGCCGATGTGCTTTACGTCGATTCCGGTCAGTTGATCACCTCGGCCGGCAGCGCTGCCGGGATCGATGCCTGCCTGCATCTGGTGGCGCGGGACTTCGGCACGCAAGTCGCCAACTCGGTGGCGCGGCGACTGGTGATGTCGCCGCAGCGTACTGGCGGTCAGGCGCAATTTATTCCGACCCCGGTCAGCCCGACGCCGCGCAACGATCTGTCGCGGGTGATGCAGTGGGCGCGCGAGCGTTTGCATGAACCGCTGGAAGTGCGCGATCTGGCCAGCGAAGCGGCGATGAGTGAGCGTACGTTTCTGCGGCGTTTTACCGAGGCCAGTGGGCAGTCGCCCAAGGCGTGGTTGCAGCATGAACGGTTGGCGCGGGCGCGGGAGTTGTTGGAGAGTACGCCGCATAACACCGAGCAGATTGCCGAACGTTGCGGGTATCGGTCGGTGGAGAGTTTTCGGGTGGCGTTTCGTGGGGTGGTGGGGGTGCCGCCGTCGGTGTATCGGGAGCGGTTTGGACGTGGGGTGAAGGTCGTCGGTTCCTGAGGGAATCTTGAAGTCCCTTTAACGAGCAAGGGTGATGCATTCCGCGTCAGGCTTTTTGAGGTTAAGGCCCGTTGCAATCTTTAGTTTGCTACGGGCCAAACCAAATTGATCATTCCGAACGCTGCTCGAAATGATCAATGTATGCGATTTCTACGCTAAAGCTTTGCTTCCCATTTTAAGCGAATATCATCAATTTTTGACGGTCCATAGTTTTCAGAATGATAGCCAAAATAAATATGCATTACTCTCGGAGATGCAGGAGATAGGTTTTGCGGCTTGAACGTTGTCAATATTTTCTCCCAAGTATACGCACGAGGAATCTCTGCATAATAGTATCGGGTGCTGTCGATTACTATATTGAGCATTGAAGCAACTGGACACTGATAGATGAAGCTTAATTCATACTCTTGATTATTTTCAATATCACTGAAAGACTTCTGAATGTTAATCCTATTAAATTTGTTATTGGATTGAGCAAAATATTCCTCTCCTAAACGGATAATAGACGACGGTGAAACTGGGTTATATTTCCAGCCATTCCAATTGAATAAGTCAAAAGTCGTAAGATCATCAAACCCAATACTCACCGAATACACCCTTCGCTGACAATCCACCGCATCAACCAAATCCCCCCCTTCAAACAACCCCACCTTCAACACAATCGTCACTGTCGAATCCGCCTTGCACTCACGCAACCACTGCACTTCAGTCGTGTAAATCAATCCACTTCCCTGATCATGCGTCCCCCCCACCAACTGCTCTTTGGTGCGTGAACTGTTATCGGCTCTGGTTTCCACATAACTCAACCACACAGGCAGCCCCGAACGCTGAAACGGCCATTTGTCGCACAGCACTTTGGTGTCGTCCTCGATCAACCCAATATCCAAAACCTCCCCCGTCGCCCCTTCGATCAAAGGCTGCGGCATGTTTTTCTGCAGCAAAACACCAATGGTCAGCGGCCGTGTTTCTCCAGGAGCAGGTTGCCCGGCCCGAAACGTCCTGTAGCTCAACGCCACATCGCGTCCCAGATTGGCGCCGGTGATGGCCGCCGCGATATTGAAATCCAGATAAGGCTGGCCGCTCGCAACCTTGCGCACTGGCGCCGTCGAACCATCGCCGGGACGGCCGATGACCGTCAGTTCGATTTCGTCCTCAGGCTTCAATATCGAAGTGTCGAAGCGCACGGTGAAACCCTGTTGATACTGGTTGGGATCGAGGACGTAAACCGGAGCTTCGATGACAGTGGGCGGTGGCACTTCGGCCTGCGCGTTGCCGACGCTCAGCGTCAGTTCACCGGACGTCCCCAACAACACACCGCCGTGCACAATCGTGTAAGTCACCACGACTTTGCCGTTGAGGTTGGCAGTGACGAACGCCTTGGCTACCGTGAATTTGACGGGTTTGCCCGCTGTGTGGGTCGTCAGGTCGACGAAGTCACTGGTGCTGCCGCCACTGCCTGATCCGCGCCAGTGATAGGTCACGCGATTGCCGGCAGACGTGCCTTCGTGTGGCGCGATCAACGTTACACCCGCGGGCGGCACGTGTTCGGGGTCGAGCGTACCGCCCTGCGCCTCCTCCACTTTCGGCGCTTCAAATTGCGGTAACGCTTGTCCCACTTGCAGGAACAACGGCAACGAATCACGCACGTTTTGCAGCATCGCGTCGTCGTTGGCCACCGTGTAACTCACCCTCACCCGCAAACCGTTGAAGCGGCGGATATCGACGTTTTTTACGGTGAGCAGAACCGGCGTGTTTTCCGGCTGATTGCCGACCGGACGCGGATCCGAGTAATACTCCACACCGCCGCCAGGCAGCGCGGCTTCCCAGATCAGGTCGATCTGATCGCCGCTTTTACGTCCCGCATACCAAGGGATTTCGTTGGTTGCCCATGGCGCCTCAGGGTCCAGAAAACCGCCAGGCGCCTCGATCACAGTGGGCGCCGCCAGTTGACTGATTTCCCCTTGCACATTGACGCTGGCGACCATCGAAGAGGCCTCGTCCTCGCCTGCTCTCGTGCGTACATACCGGACCGAGGCCGAACCCTTGGCAAGGGCTCGGACCGAGGCATTGGGAATCACGAACTCATAGGCAAACTCGGTAAAATCGACGAATTGCTCCGCGGGGATAACGATGATCGGTTTACCCTGCGCCGGCATACCGGTCCAGGTCACTTTGATCCGGTCGTCCACGTCGAAGTGTTCTTCACGTGCATAAACACTGACGATGACGTCCTTGTCACCCAACTGCTCAAGATCAATGACGGTTGTGACGGGTCTGTTGTTGACCAGAATTCTCGGTTGGGGAAGCCGCGTTCCCTTCGCATCCACCAGGACCCGAGTGATTTTCGCCCAAGGCGCGCGCTCATCCGGATAGTTGCCAACGCGGTCGATCACCTGAAAAGTCACCGCTACATCCGGGCCATCGCCAGCGCTCTCGATCACGCCTTTAGCGAAGGTGATCAGGATCGGATGATTTACCGGGTCGTCGACCTGCTCCTGAGTCACCGGATAGTAAGGTACTTCCTGACTACCCCAGCGGCACAAGATGTAATCGAAAGCAGCCATGTTTTCGTAGGGGAAAACATGCATCTGAACGCCTTTCTCGGCTATTTCCGGAGTGACCCCGTGCGTCAGGTCCGGTATCAACGTGTACGTGAGACCGGAATGACCTTCTTCGGGGTCGTTATCAAAGCCGCCGGGGCGCTGGAATTTGGCCAGCAGAATCAACGTTGGCTCGGAATCCTGGAACGTCTGTCCAACTCGGGTTACGCGATAAAACGCCTTGACCTCGCCCTCCAGAACAAAACCTTTAGCAATCCTGAACACCAGTCGCTTGTTGAGATCTTCGGCGTCGAGTTCCTTGCTCCACACCGCGACCGTCAAATTGCCCAGGAACATTTCGAACTTGTCCCCAATGCTCATCACCAGCCACGGGTCAACAATGACTTGCAAATCCCCCTCGACAGCGCGAATAGGAATACCGCCGTGGTAGTGCTCTGGCGTTCGCAACTCGGTTCTGCCGGTGATATGCGGTGGGCTCAAGGCCAATGGCTGGTTTTCAACCAGGGGTGTGTTCATGGTGACGCTCCTTCGTGATGGACGGGCGGCAGTCGGCCGAAACGCTTGAGCTATCAGAAAGGAATTTATCGACGAGGGGTACTGACAGATCTGACAGGTCAGCACGGTTTTCCGACAGATGGTCGGTCTGAATGGACAACCCACGGGAGCGGAAAAGATGCGAATGTCGGATTGGGCAAACGTTAAAGCGCCCGGTTAAACGCAGCATCATTTAGACATCAGCCATGAGGCTACAGCGCCTTGCGCCTTTGCCTACAACTACGCCAGAATCCGCCGGCTTGTGCGGCTTGGGGGCTGCCGGTAACTTGGTTCGCGTCACTGAAGGGTCAGTGATCGGGTTTAGTCGCTCGGTAATCCACTTGAACTGCACAACGTTCCAGACAGTAGGTATTTCGATACCTCACTCAATGGTAGCTGTGCGCAGGGCGCCTTCGGGTGCGCCGGTTTTGGTGGAGTTTCCGGTCGACTAACCTGCGTATAGCTGCCACCTTTTCGTTTAGTCGCGAGGTGGTGTCAGCATCACTTTGGAAAACTACACCATGTTCAAAATTACGCCAAATCCGCCCGAAACAGACGTGGAAATCGATCCAAATCCAACGTCCCCCTATTCCACACCGGGCTCCAGAAAACTCCACGAAGCCGCCGAACGCGCTCTCGATCACTACCTGAAACCCGCGCCCCCAGCGCCACCACGCAAACCCAGCACCATGTTCCTCGTCGACCCCAACACCGGCGCCGAAGACCTCATGGCCCACGCCTGCGAATCCATGGCTTCGGCCAGCGTCATGCTCAGCGACTTCGCCGCCCTGCTCGACTCGCCCTACCGCAACACCGTGCTCGGCATTCAACAAGTGGTCATGCTCGGCGAACTCGCGGTCAACCGCGCCCTCGACAAAATCGAACCCGCCCTGAGGCAATAAACATGTCCAACAAAACCGATGCACAAGTCGTCGCGGCACTGGTGGCCATGGGTTTCAACGAACGGGACGGACGCTGGGCGCAAAACGCCTGCCTGGTGCTGTTCGAAAGCGAACGCGAATCCATCGTCGCCTCCGCCGTCACCGTCCTTCCCCAACTCGATGAACTGGAAATCGACGCCGTGCTACCCGCACTGCGCCGCGTCACCCGCCGGTTCCCCTCACTACAAAAAACCGTGGCCGACACACTGGCCGAGATGGCGCACGCAGCCTGATTGACCGCGTGATCGCTCTTCGCGAGCAGGCTCGCTCCCACAGTTGTTCGCGGTTGCTCGCGGTATTTGAGTACACCGCCGTGCCAATGTGGGAGCGAGCCTGCTCGCGAAAGCGTTCTTTCTACATCGGACGCGTGAGTCACGACGCTCGAAAATCCGCGAGGATAAAGGGTGTGTGGTCACGCAAGTAAACGTCGACATCGTCCAGCGAGTGCAACGCTTCACTGGATGACTCCACGCATTCTTCATCGTCATGGCGAATGACCGTGACGAAAAAGGTTTCTGCCTGTCGGACCAACGTCGCAGTGCGTTTGACCGGCCGCCCATCCTCCTGGGCAAAGGACATCGCACGTAACGTTTCATTTTGCAGAGCTTCAGACACGTTTGCTTTGAGAGCCTTGCGTTTGGCGAGCAGTTCTTTCGCGACTACCCAGCTGCCAACTGCAGCGGCAGCGGAAACGAACAACATATAGTTGTAGGTCGATCCCCTGCGAGTCGCATGCCTCTCAACCAGCCAATCGGCAACTTGTGAAACCACCTGCCACACATCCATCGCATTTATTCCCAAGCGTAAAAAAGACCCGGTTTCAATCCTCCCGCGTCAGCACTTCCAACAACTCAATCTCAAACACCAGATTCGAATTCGGCGGAATCTTGCCCATCGTTCGCTCGCCGTACCCCAAATGCGCCGGCACCAGCAATTTACGTTTGCCCCCCACCTGCATCCCCATCAAGCCCTGATCCCAACCCTTGATCACCCGCCCCGTGCCAATCACGCACTGAAAAGGTTTGCCACGGCTGTAGGAAGAATCGAACTCGCTGCCGTCTTCCAGCCATCCGGTGTATTGGGTGGTGATCAGTGCGCCTTTGACGGCGGCTTTGCCTTCGCCGACCTGAAGATCGATTACCTGCAGTTCATCTGTCATGTTCGTGGACTCTTTGTGGTTGGCCCCGTCGGGCGCGGAGGGCGTTTTTCGCAGAATCCGTTGCCAATGGCAATCCATGGAACCGAAACACGCGCCATCGCTCACATGTTTATCGACATCGTATTAAGCCAGGGAAGCTCTGATGACCGACTCAATACTGCGCAGTTTCATTCCACCGTACATTCTCAACCGCATCATCGCTCACGGTTCAGCGCCGCAACGTTCGGCAGCGATGCTCACGCTCAACCATGTACGCAGCCTGTTGCCGAATCCAGGCGCACCCGCACAACCACCGGCACGGGCGATCCTGCCTGAGAAGAGCAAGCCCGGCCTGGCCGAACGCAGTGTGCATGATGCGCAGAACAAAATGCTCTTGCCGGGCAAGCTCGTGCGCCTCGAAGGCCAGCCGCCGAGTGGTGATGCGGCGGTCGACGAGGCTTACGATGCGCTGGGCGCCAGCTATGATTTCTTCTGGAAAGTGTTCGGTCGCGACTCGATCGACAATCAGGGCTTTGCCCTGATCGGCAGCGTGCATTACGGCCAGGGTTACGAAAACGCTTTCTGGAATGGCGCGCAAATGGTCTTCGGTGACGGCGATGGCGAAATCTTCCAGCGCTTCACCCGCTCGCTCGACGTCATCGGCCATGAACTGGCCCACGGCGTTACCGAAAGCGAGGCCGGGCTGATTTATGCCAACCAGTCCGGCGCGTTAAACGAGTCGCTCTCGGATGTGTTTGGCGTCTTGACCAAGCAATACGCGCTCGGCCAGACAGCCGAACAGGCCGACTGGTTGATCGGTGCCGACCTGCTGATGCCGAAGATCCAGGGCAAGGGCCTGCGTTCGATGTCGCACCCCGGAACGGCGTATGACGACCCGTTGCTGGGCAAGGATCCGCAACCGGATCATATGCGCAAATTCGTCATCACCAGCGAAGACAATGGCGGCGTGCACATCAATTCCGGCATTCCCAATCGCGCGTTTTATCTGGCAGCCCGAGCGTTTGGCGGCTTCGCCTGGGAAAAGGCCGGACGAATCTGGTACGACACACTTTGCGATAACCGCTTGAGCCAGGACGCAACGTTTGACGCGTTCGCAAAATTGACCATCGACCACGCGGGCAGGCGCTTTGGCGCTGAAGCAGCCGACGCAGTGCAGCAAGCCTGGGCGCAGGTCGGCATCGAATAATTCGAGGAGGCTGTATGAAAACGCTACCCGAGCTGGATGACGATTCCGTTTTGCGCGTATCTCGCCAGGGTGGCGTTGCAGCGATTCACAGCCTGAGCCGCCCACGTGAAATCGAATTTGCACAATGCGACATCAGTCAGCGTTCAAGGATCTGCTCGGTGCTGGAGGGCTGCCTGCCATTGGACAGCAGCGAATCCGGACGTGGGGATCAACGCTTCTATCAGATAGAAGTGCGCTATCAGTCCGGGGAAATGGTGTTGAAGGTGCCGGAGGATCGGGCGCCGGGGGATCTGGTGCATTTGTGGGACAAGGGGGAGTTGCTGTGATTCATGCAGGCGAGTCTTCTGCACCGACACCTGGCAATTTGCGTGGGCCAAAGCTTTCCGTTTGGCCGAAAACAACACCGTTGAATGTATGCGTACAGCACTCGCAACGCGGCGTCATGTCCTGCGCCTTCAGATTCGGATTGACCATTTGCAGGCGATTCTGCTCGTCGACATACAGCCCACTGAAATAACTGGATTCACCCAATCGCACGATTTCCTGACGATCTTCTTCATCGATGGCAACCATCCAGAACACTGGGGCCGATTGATCAAGTCGCGCGACAGCCTCGCTGAAAATGGAATCCCATTGACCGCCAACGCGAGACAACAAGAAGCGAAAAAGCGGGGTGTAGTCTCTTCCGTATTGCTTGCCTGGATGCATCGAACTTCGCATGGCTTCGCTGCGGCTTGCGGTTTTGGTATTGCGTTGATCGCGGTAACGGGCGACCAAATCATTGCGGCGAACACCCCAGGTGCGAGTGTTGATTTTGCGGTAAAGCGGTTTCTTGTCCAATCCCTTGCCCCTTATCCAGAGGTCCGCTGTTTTACAGGAACGGCGTTCGAATGCAATCGGCCATCCGTGGCCAATTATGACCGGGGTTAACGCTCGACCGGTTGCATCTCGACAATTGTCCCGTTGGTAATCATCACCATCACGTACTTGTCGTTGATCTGCACCCATTGGGCCTGATCGATGGGTGCTTTCAGACCTTTGGCTTTCCAGTTTTGCAGGGCCTTGTCCTTGCGCTGATACATTTCAGGCGCACGGTCGTTGACCTTCAACTCTCGATCGCTGGTGGGCGATTGCACGGCCTGTTCATTTGAGGTTTGCGCCGCTTGAACAAGTGGGCTGATCCCGGCAATGCCGGCGACGAGGGCCAGGCTGGCGATTAGGGTTTTGCTGTTCATCGGTGAACCTCCTGAGATGTGTGCTACCTGAACTCGGACTGCCGGGTTCGGGAATCATTCCTTGTTTTTTTGCATTTGCGCTAACATGCCGCGCCCCATTCCACCGTGTGAACAAGGACATCACCGTGAACAGCACCCTCGTCATCCTTTTGGTCGTTGGCGGCCTCCTCGCCCTCTATGCCATCTTCCTTTTCAACAGCCTCGTCGCTCGACGCAATCAAATCAAAAACGCCTTCGCGCAACTCGAAGTACAACTCAAGCGCCGTTATGACCTGATACCCAATCTGGTGGCCACCGCCAAGGGTTATATGGCCCACGAGCGCGAAACCCTGGAAGCGGTGATTGCCGCGCGCAACAACGCCGTCGCCGGTCTTCAGGCCGCTCAGGCGCAGCCGGGCAATGCCCAGAACATCGCGCAACTGGGCCAGGCCGACAGCGCGCTGAGCAATGCCATGGGCCGGCTGAATGTAACGGTTGAAGCGTACCCGGAACTCAAAGCGTCGCAAAACATGCAGCAGCTGAGTGAAGAGCTGAGCAGCACCGAAAACAAAGTCAGTTTTGCCCGCCAGGCCTACAACGATGCAGTGATGACCTACAACACGCTCAAGCAAAGTTTCCCGGCAGCCTTGCTCGCCCCGATGTTCGGCCATGGTGCCGATGCCTCGGCGTTGACGTTCGCTGACAGCGCGGCCATTCAGGAAGCGCCAAAGGTTTCGTTCTGACCCCCAGCCAACGGATGGCAACATGAATTTCTTTGAACAACAGCGCCGGGCCAAGCGCCGCACCGTGTACCTCATTTTCTTGATGTTCATGGCGGTGCTCAGCCTGATCGCAGTGTCATGCGTGCTGATGACCATTCCGGTCGAGGATGGCAGCGGTAAAGTCCTGATGGATCTGGAGCTCGACCGGCAACTGGTCATGACCGTGTCAGCCGTGGTCGTCGGCATCGTGCTGCTGGGCAGTCTGTCCAAACTCATGGAGTTGTCAGAAGGCGGCAAAGTGGTTGCGCGGCGCCTCGACGGGCGCTTGATCAACCACAGCGCGCAGACGCTGGAAGAGCAGCGATTGATGAACGTGGTGGAAGAAATGGCCATCGCCTCCGGCACCGCCGTGCCCTCGGTGTACTTGCTGCCCGATCTGGGCATCAACGCCTTCGCGGCGGGACTCACACCACAGGACGCCGTCATCGGCGTCACTCAGGGCGCGATCAATGTATTGACCCGCGAAGAGCTGCAAGGAGTGATCGCCCACGAGTTCAGTCATATCTATAACGGTGACATGCGCCTCAACACCCGACTGATTGCCATCGTCCACGGGATCATGGTTCTCGGGTTGACCGGCAGCTATATCCTGGAAGGCACCGAGCAGGTCGGCAAAACCCCGCTGCAGCGCAGCAAGTTCGTCGCGATACCGATGTTGATTGGTTTTGTACTGTTGTTTGTGGGTATCGCGGGGACGATTTTTGGCAATATGATCAAATCTGCAATCAGTCGACAGCGTGAATTTCTCGCCGATGCTACGGCGGTGCAATACACCCGCAACCCGCAAAGCATCGCCGGTGCGTTGAAGAAAATTAGTGGTTATGAACTGGGTGCACGCATCAATTCCGCGCGCGCGGAGGAATACAGCCATTTGTATTTCGGACCGGGGTACTCGAGCACCGACTCGACGGCTTCCCATCCGGATTTGAATGAGCGGATCCGTCGGGTCGATGCGCAATGGGATGGCAGCTTCATCAAAGTGGCGGCGCCGCCCGCAGATGCACAACCTTCGGTCGCTCTGCCTGTGCCCGATGCATTCGGCGGCATCCCCGCTGCGGCCAAGTCGGTGCTCTACGACATGAACGCGGTTCAGACCTCCGTGGCGGCCATTGGCGCCCCGCAGCCAGAACACCTGCTGGAAGCTCGCCGCGTGCTGGAAGACATTCCGCACGCACTCAAAATGGCAGCACGCAATACTGAAGGCGCCCAGGCCGTTGTGTATGGCCTGCTGCTGTCGCGTTCAACCTCCCTGCTGGGCATGCAAGTCGAGCTACTGAAGTCGGAAATCGACGCAACGGTGTTCGACTATTTGAATCAGCTGCGTGAACCGCTGTTGTCGCTGAGTCCCGGCCTGCGCCTGCCATTGCTGGATCTGACCATCCCGAGTCTGCGAGAGCTTGGCAAAAAATCCTTTGCAAAGGTCAAGCACAACCTGAATTTGCTGATCGAAGCGGATAACGAAACAGAGTTGCTGGAGTGGACGCTGTTGCGCATCGTCGAGCGCAATGTTGAAGGCGCGACACCGGTGCAATTCAAATTCGGACTGTTCCAGTGCGCCGAAGAACTCATGGCACTGTTAACCGCAATGGCCCGAGCCGGACAGGACAATCTATCGGCAGCGTCGCAGGCCATTCAGTTTGCCTGGCAAGGTCTTGCGTTCGAACAGCCCGAGGAAATGCGCGCCGAACTTGAAGATCTGGTGGGGCTGGAAGCGGCGATCAAGCGTCTTCGTCATCTGATGCCAGAGGAACGTCCCGCACTGCTCGATGCCATGACCCGCTGCGTGATGCACGATGGCGTGATCACCGTGGCTGAAGCAGAACTGTTTCGCGCCGTCGCGGACTTGCTCGACTGCCCGCTGCCACCATTGCTTGCCGCACACGCCGAAATGGCTAACAGCACCCGTGACACTGCTCACCATGAAGTTGCAATGTCCTGAGTTTGCAGGTGCGACAAAACCTGTGGGAGCGAGCCTGCTCGCGAAGGGGCCGGCACATTCAACATCTTCATTGTTTGGGCCACCGCTTTCGCGAGCAGGCTCGCTCCCACAATGGTCCGCGGTATCGACATAGACGAATTGATCCACTTTGCACATCAATCCATGCCAACAATGCAATTAACATCCTGTTACACCTGAGCCACCATCCGCCTCAATAAAAACCGTGCGCCGCCCTCCCGTCGCGCACGTCATAAAAGCGGTGGAGTACTTTTCTATGACAGCCTCAATCCCACACAACGGCTCGCGGGCCGGCGCCATTTTCCGGGTGACCTCGGGCAACTTCCTCGAACAGTTCGACTTCTTTCTGTTCGGCTTCTACGCCACGCAGATCGCGGCGGTGTTCTTTCCGGCGAGCAGTGAGTTCGCTTCCCTGATGATGACCTTTGCGGTGTTCGGCGCAGGCTTTTTGATGCGTCCGCTGGGCGCCATCGTGCTCGGTGCGTACATCGATGATGTCGGTCGACGCAAAGGTTTGATCGTTACCCTGTCGATCATGGCCAGTGGCACGATCTTGATTGTGCTGGTGCCCGGTTACGAAAGCATCGGCCTGTTTGCGCCAGCGCTGGTGTTGATCGGGCGCTTGCTGCAAGGCTTCTCGGCCGGGGCGGAATTGGGCGGTGTGTCGGTGTACCTCGCCGAGATCGCCACGCCGGGTCGCAAAGGTTTCTTCACCGCTTGGCAGTCGGCCAGTCAGCAAGTGGCGATCATTGTCGCCGCCGCGTTGGGCTATGCGTTGAACGCGTGGATGGCGCCGGAGGTGGTGGCCGATTGGGGCTGGCGGATTCCGTTTTTCGTTGGCTGCATGATCGTGCCGTTCATCTTTTTCCTGCGCCGTAACCTGGCGGAAACCGAAGAATTCGCTGCACGCAAACACCGCCCGAGCATGGGCGAAGTGTTCCGCACCCTCGGCCAGAACTGGGGCGTGGTACTTGGCGGCATGCTGATGGTTGCGCTGACCACCACCGCGTTTTACCTGATCACCGTGTACGCGCCGACCTTCGGCAAAACCGTGCTGCATCTGAGTACTTCGGACGCGCTGTTGGTGACCTTGCTGGTCGGTGTGTCGAACTTCTTCTGGTTGCCGATTGGCGGCCTGTTGTCCGACCGTGTTGGCCGTCGCCCAGTGCTGATCGCCATGTCGCTGCTGGCCCTGGCCACCACCTATCCGGCGCTGTCGTATCTGGTGCAGGCGCCGAGCTTCAGCCACATGCTGCTGTCGCTGTTGTGGTTGTCGTTTATCTACGGTTTGTACAACGGCGCAATGATTCCGGCGCTCACCGAGATCATGCCGGTCGAGGTTCGCGTTGCCGGTTTCTCCCTCGCCTACAGCCTGGCAACCGCCATTTTCGGTGGCTTCACCCCGGCGATGTCGACCTTCCTGATTCAGTACACCGGCGACAAAGCCGCGCCGGGTTACTGGATGAGCATCGGTGCGCTGTGTGCCTTGTGCGCCACTCTTTATCTGTACCGCCGTGCCGGTGGTCGTCTGCAACCTGTCGCGGCCTGAGGAAAACTCGCCATGAAAAAACTGTTTACTGTCACCGCCCTGCTCGCCGGTCTCGCGTTCAACCTCGCGGCCCAGGCCGAAGAATTGAGCGTGATGACCTCCGGGGGCTTCACTGCCGCCTACAAGATTCTCGGGCCGAAATTCGCTGCCAGCAGCGGCAACACCCTGACCACCAGCCTCGGCCCGTCGATGGGCAAAGCACCCGAGGCGATCCCCAATCGTCTCGCCCGCGGTGAGCACGCCGACGTGGTGATCATGGTCGGCTACGCCCTCGACGACTTGATCAAACAAGGCAAGGTCGACCCGGCCTCGCGCGTTGAGCTGGCGGATTCGCGGATCGGCCTGGTGGTGCGCGAAGGCGCGCCGAAACCGGACATCAGCAGCGTCGCCGCCTTGAAGAAAACCTTGCTCGACGCACAGTCGGTGGCCTACTCCGACAGCGCCAGCGGCGTGTACATCGAGCAGCAGTTGTTCAAGAAACTGGGCATCGAAGATCAGCTGAAACCGAAGGCAAAAATGATCCCGAAAGTACCGGTCGGCTCGGTGGTTGCCACTGGCGACTATCAACTGGGCTTCCAGCAGGTCAGCGAATTGCTGCCGGTGCCGGGCGTGAGTTTCGTCGCGAAGATTCCGGAATCGGTGCAGTCGGTGACGCGTTTTGCCGCCGGGATTCCAGTCGGCGCGCAGCATCCAGAAAAGGCCAAAGCCCTGCTCGCCTACCTCGCCGCGCCGGCCGCACAAGCTGACGTGCAAGCCACCGGACTGGATTCGGTCAAGCGCTGATTGTTGGCGGCTGGACTTTCATTTCTATCACCAGCCGCTCCAGTTCCAGTGCCGCCGGGGTCAGCGTACGACCCCGGCGCTTGATGATGCCGACACTGCGCATCACTTGCGGATCGGTCAATGGCACCCGTGTCAGGATCGGATGATCCGGCCCGGGCATCGCCATCAGCGGCACCGCCGCCACGCCCAACCCCGCCTCCACCAGACCGATCATCGTCGTCACATGCCGGGTTTCGCAGATGCTCGAACGCTGCGGCACCACCGTGCTCAACGCCTGATCGAGCAGAAAACGGTTGCCGGAGGTCTTGTCGAGCGAGATGTAATCCTGCTGATAGAACTCGTCCCAGCTCACACTGCTGCGTTCGGCCAACGGATGATCGCGGCGACAGGCGACGACGTAGCACTCCTGCACAAGCGGTTCGAACTCGACTTTGGCATCCTGCGTGCCGAGAAAACTCAAACCGAAATCCGCCTCGCCATTGACCACCGCACTCAACACATCGTGCGCGCTGGAGTCGAGCACTTTGACTTTGATGCGCGGGAATTGCTGGTGATAGCGCGCGATCACACGGGGCATGAAGTAGTACGCCGCCGAAGGCACGCAAGCGACGGTGACATGGCCCAAACGGGTCGAAGCGACTTCGCTGATGCCCAGCAACGCGACATCCAGATCATCGAGCAAACGCTCAACGCTGGGCATGAAACCGCGCCCGGCCTGGGTCAGGCTGACCTTGCGCGTGGTGCGTTCGAAGAGTTTGACACCGAGGGCGTCTTCGAGCTTTTCGATGCGCCGGCTCAAGGCCGGTTGCGACAGGCGCACGGTGTCGGCGGCCTTGCGGAAACTGCCCTGCTCGACCACGGCACGGAAGGCTTGCAGGTCGTTGAGGTCGAAGTTGATGGCCATGGCGGGACTCGGGGATTGATACGCAGAGGTTATAAATGTAACTAATTGATGCAAATTATTACAGGTTAAAACCAAGATCCCTGTGGGAGCGAGCCTGCTCGCGAATGCGTTCTGTCAGTGACAACTATGCTGGCTGACACTCCGCATTCGCGAGCAGGCTCGCTCCCACAGGGGATCTTCGGTGGATGAAAAGTCGCTGTAGCCCTTATCCTTGTCACCCCCCGCCGTACCGTTGTCAGGAGTAACCCCATGCCCCATGAAGGCAATCTGTTGCAAGCCGCCGTCGTGTTTCTGTTCGCGGCCGTGCTCACCGTGCCTTTGGCCAAACGTCTGCAATTGGGCGCCGTGCTCGGTTATCTGTTTGCCGGCGTGATTATCGGCCCGTCGGTGTTGGGCCTGATCGGCAATCCGCAAAGCGTCGCGCATATTTCCGAACTGGGCGTGGTGTTGCTGCTGTTCATCATTGGTCTTGAGCTGTCGCCGCGACGCTTGTGGGTGATGCGCAAATCGGTGTTCGGCGTCGGTCTGGCGCAGGTGCTGCTGACGGCTTCGGTGATTGGCGTGCTGGCGTTGTCGGTATTTGGCCAACCGTTGAACAGTGCGATTGTGCTTGGCCTTGGTCTGGCGCTGTCCTCGACGGCATTCGGTCTGCAAAGTCTGGCCGAGCGCAAAGAATTGACCAGCCCACACGGGCGGCTGGCGTTTGCGATTTTGCTGTTTCAGGACATCGCCGCGATCCCGCTGATTGCGCTGGTGCCGATGCTTGCCGGTGGTGCTCAGGACACCAGCAATGCCGAAAGTCTGAATCACGCGCTGCAAGTGCTCGGCGGTATCGCCGTGGTCGTGGTCGGTGGGCGTTATCTGTTGCGGCCAGTGTTCCGCGTGGTGGCGAAAACCGGTTTGCCGGAAGTGTCGACGGCCACGGCGTTGCTGGTGGTGATCGGCACGGCGTGGTTGATGGATCTGGTCGGTGTGTCGATGGCGCTGGGGGCGTTTCTTGCCGGTTTGCTGTTGGCGGATTCGGAGTATCGCCATGAGCTGGAAGCGCAGATCGAGCCGTTCAAAGGTTTGCTGCTCGGGCTGTTTTTCATCAGCGTCGGCATGGGCGCCAACCTTAGTTTGCTGCTCAGCGCGCCGATCACCGTGTTGGGGCTGACGCTGCTGTTGATCGGTCTGAAATTGCCGCTGCTGTTTGTCGTCGGGCGTCTGGCCGGTGGCTTGAACAAGGTCAGTGCAATACGCCTCGGTATCGTCTTGGCGGCGGGTGGTGAATTTGCCTTTGTGGTGTTCAAGATCGGTCGTGATCAGGGTCTGTTCGAACCGCGCCTGTATGACTTGCTGGTGCTGACCATCACCCTGTCGATGGCGGTGACGCCGTTGTTGCTGCTGATCTGCGCGCGGCTGGTCAGCCCGAAAGTGCAGCCGGTGGAAGTGCCGGAAAAATACCGTGAGATCGACACTGACACCCCGCGTGTGGTGATCGCCGGCATGGGCCGGATGGGCCAGATCGTCGCGCGGATTCTGCGGGCGCAGAACATCAAATTCGTCGCACTGGACACTTCGGTGGAAACCATCGAACTGTCGCGCAGTTTCGGCGGTGTGCCGGTGTTCTACGGCGACCCGATGCGCCCGGAAATTCTCAATGCGGCCAAGGTTGGCGAGGCGGAATATTTCGTGATTGCCACGGACGATCCAGACACCAACATCAAGACCGCCGAGGTGGTGCGCAAGCTGTATCCGCACATGAAGATCATCGCCCGGGCACGTAACCGTCAGCATGTGCACCGCTTGGTGGATGTTGGCGCGGAAGCGATTCGTGAAACCTATTACTCGAGTCTGGAAATGAGTCGACGCACCTTGGTCGGCCTCGGTTTGACCCAGGCCCAGGCCGATGCGCGGATCAAGCGCTTCAAGCACCACGACGAACAGGTGCTGGAGGCACAGCACGCGATCTACGACGACGCGGCCAAAGTCCTGCAAACCGCCCAGGAAGCCCGGGCGGAACTGGCGCGGTTGTTCGAATCCGACCAACTGGAAGAAGAATCCCGCAAATCCTGAGCCACACCCAGAACCCCATGTGGGAGCGAGCCTGCTCGCGAAAGCGGTGTGTCAGTCAACTTATTCGTTACTGACAGATTGCCTTCGCGAGCAGGCTCGCTCCCACAGGGGATTTGAGTCAAGCAGGCTCTAGCGTGCGCTCCTGCTTGACCGGGGCTGCTGCAAAGCGATCCGCCAGAAACGGCGTGATGTCCAGCGGCAGCGGTTCATCGTTGACCAGCTTATCCAGCAACACGCCAGTAATCGCCGAGGTCAGAATCCCGGTGCGGAAATGCCCGCAGGCATTCAAATACCCTTCCACCCCACGCATCGGCCCGAGAATCGGTAACTCATCCGGCGAGCCCGGACGCAAGCCCGCCCACGTGCGTTTCAGATTGACATCCTTGAGCTCCGGCAGACACCGCACCGCGCCCTGCACCAGCCCGGCGATTTCCGGGTAGGTGGTGGTGACGTCGAAGCCTTTGTCTTCGGTGGTGCTGCCGATCAGGATCTCGCCGTTGTCCTTCTGCGCCACGTAGCAGTCGCTGGTGGTCAGGCAGCCGTTGAGGATCTTCGGCATGCGCTCGGTCAGCAGGATCTGGCCTTTCACCGGCTTCACCGGGATGCGAATACCCGTGGCCCATTCACTCAAGTCCGCCGCCCAGGCACCGCCGGCGTTGATCAGCGTCTTGCAGTGGAACACGCCCTCTTCGGCCGTTTGCACACCGGTGACGCGGCTGCCGTGGTGCAACACGCCGGTGACGTTGGTGTTGACGAAAATGTCGACGCCGTTCTGCCGTGCGCCTTCCATGTAGGCGTCGGCGAGGCGGAACGGGCTGACCTGATGGTCGCAGAGAAACTCCAGCGCCCCGCGTGCTTCATGGCTGACGCTCGGCTCGGACTCGCGCAGCGCCGCCTGATCGAGCCAGCGCACCTGATCGGCCAGATGCGGAATGCAACCGACGATGTGCTCGGCGTAGAGCCGGTCTTCATCGTCATAGATGACGAACTTCAGCCCGGTCTTTTCGAACTTGAAATCCATGCCGTGATTGTCTTTCAGCTCTCGGTGCAACGCCGGGTACAACGCGTTGGACTGCAAAGCAAAATCGAAAAACGACTCCGGCAGAATGTGCGGCGTGCTCGCATCCACGGCCACCGCCGCGCCCTGGGTTTCGCGCTTGCGGTTGGCCGACATCATGCGGAAGAAAATCACCCCGCAGCCGAGGCCGACCGACTCACCGATCGCCCACAAACCACCGGCCGAAGCACGCGTCGCGTTGCCCGGTCGCTTGGCATCGATCAGCGCGACCTTGAGGTTTTTGCGCTTGGACAATTGATAGGCGCAGGACGCCCCGATCACGCCGCCACCGGCAATGACCACGTCATAGAACTTACTCATGGGCAGCGGCCTCCGTGCCGACAGACTGGAACGCGGAAAAAGGAATCGGATCAATCGGGAAACGCGGGCGCAGCCAACCGACGTCCTTGCGGCCGGTGGCCTGGCGCAAGCGGTCGCTGCAGTAGCCGACACACATGCGCCCCTGGCAATCGCCCATGCTCACGCGGGTGCGCATTTTCAGGCTGGCGATGTCTTGCACGCCCTGCTCCAGCGCCAGGTCGATGTCGGCGCGGGTCGCGTGTTCACAGCGACAGATCACCGTGTCGGCGGCGGGCAATGCGGTCTGGCCGACGCCGCGTTCGGTGTAGCGATCCACGGCGGCGCGGAAACGCACGATGGCTTTGAGTTTGCTCAAGTAGCGGTCGCGGCGCACGCGAGCCAGTTCCTCCTCGAGGACACCGCGTTGCAGGAGAATCGAGGTCGCCGCGATCTTGCCGGCGAGCATCGCAGCTTCACCGCCGCGAATCCCGCCCATGTCGCCGGCCAGATGCACGTGGGGTTCATTGCTCTGCTGCCAGACGTTCGCGTTGGCGCGCAGATAACCGTCGTCGCTGAAGCCATGATCCAGACCCATCTGCTGGCTCAGTTGGGTGCGCGGAATAAAGCCGTAACCGACCGCGAGGGTCTTGGCTTCGAAGCGCTCGACGCGGCTCATGTCCGGTTCCCAAGTGGCCGAATATGGCGCGACGCTGACGCTTTTCAGCTCGCCCTCGCCGTGGGCCTCGACCACGCCCCAGCCGTAGTTCATCGAGATACCGTGCAGTTTCAGGTAGGCGAGCATGCTCAAACCGTCGAGAAACAGCTGCGGTTTATTCAGCAGCGCCAGACTTTCACGGGCGATCTTGCCGAACGCACAGGCCTCATACACGCCCGCAACGCTGACGCCCGCGGCATGCAGTTGTGTCGCCACCAGCGGCAGCAGCGGCCCGGTGCCGGCGATGATCACCGGCCCTTGCGGCTTGACCACACCGCTTTTGATTTGCAGTTGCAGGCCGCCGAGCATGATCACCCCCGGCAAGGTCCAGCCGGGGAACGGCACGCTGCGTTCGTGGCAACCGGCGGCCAAGAGCAATTGCGGATACTCGATCTCGTGCAGTTGCTCGTCGCCATCCAGCACCACCAGGGCGCGGGTGCCTTCGGCGCCGACCACGCGATGGTTGAGGCGCACGTCGATCAGCCCGGCCTGCTCCTGAAAATCACCGTGCAGTTTGCCCAGCGCTTCGGAGTAACGCGGGCCGAGATAATCCAGTTGCACGCCGTCACGCAACGGCCCGCGATAGACCACGCCGCCAAGGCGCGAAGCTTCTTCGAGCAAGGTGCAGCGCACACCGTGGCGCGCCAGTTCGATGGCCGCCGCCATCCCCGCCGGGCCGCCGCCGACAATCACCGGTTGCAGGCTCATACGACCACCTCCTGCGCGGTGATGCGGTTGACTTGGGTTTCGATCTGCATGCCGTCACGCACCACGGTCTGGCAGGCACGACGTTTGTGCCGGCCATTGATTTTCACCAGACAGCACTGGCACACGCCCATGCCGCAATAGGCGCCGGTGATCTGGTTGTGGTCGTTACGTGCGATCTGGCGTACGCCGAGAGACTGGATAACGCTGAGGACGGTTTCGCCGATGGCGGCGGTGACCGCTTGGCCGTTGATGTGAACGGTCATATCCGCCTGCGCCAAAGGCTGGATATCAAAAGATCTTGGTTGGCAGTGCATTGCAATATTCATCCGTGAAGGTTCGGTTGAGGTGGTGTCAGCTCCTTGCTGCACTACAGCGTGTCGACGCGTTTATTGTTGCTGTGATTGGGGCGTCGACGCGTACTCCGTCAGCGCAACAAGGTGCGCGTGAAGCACTGTAGTTCATACCTCAGCAAAGGCCGGGATCATTTACGTTAGGCGATCTCGCCGCTCGAAATATTGATCCAGGCCAGTGAAAGCAGTTGGATTGTCCAACGATCAATTGGAGAAGACGAACTGCCCTTTGATCTTCTTCGCGCCGATGAAGCCCAGGTCCGGGAACAGCAGGGATTTGATCCAGGCGGCGTAGAACACCATGGCCAGAGTGATGCCGACGGCAATCACGGTCGACAGCGGATCTTCCTCATAGCCCTTGAACATGCGTGACACCTGACTGATGGTGAGGAGCACGTAAACGGTGTAAGCCGCCGCCACGTTCTTGTAGAAGCCCCATGCAAACAACAACGGAATGCCACCAGCGATCAGCAACATGGTCAGTGCCAGACCGGCGCTTGCGTCGTAGAACAGGAAGAAACCGACGACTGAGCCGATCAATGCCTGAATGCAGGTCAACACGATCAGCAGGGTGACTTTGAGTGAATGCTTTGCTCTGAGGGCCGGATCCGAACGCCCCCCGATCCAGGCCGCCAACACGCGATCTTTGACCGCACCGCCCGACAACGCTTTGAACGTTTCGGTTTTCGAGCGCCCGGCTTCGAGCATCTCAACCAACTGGCGTTTGATTTCCTTCTTGTCCAACGTGTTCATCCTTAAAGAGAGGTAAAAGCGGCCAATCCACTTCCGGCGGCGATTCTCGCTTTTGCCCCCGAAGAAAGCAAAAAGCCGCTTCCACCCGAAGGTGGAAGCGGCCGAGGCATGGGCCTCAATGGAGCAATCAGTGCACGAACAGGGCGATCAGGATGATGATCGGGATCGGTACGCCAAGGAAGAACAGCAGTAGTGAGCGCATGGTGATGCTCCTTGTTTAACGGACTGGAGTGGTCGTGGTGTAAGTGTCGACTTCAACGTACTCGACCGCATCGCGGCGGCGACCGCCGAAGGTGGCTGCGAGGCTGGCGAAGAACGCACCGGCCAACAGCGAGACGAACATCCACAGCGAGGTCCAGGCAGCGACTTTCGCGGCGGTGTCGGCGGCTTGTTGAGCTTTCAGCTTGGCGTCGGCCAGGGCTTTCTGAGTGCGGGCGTAGATCTCATCGACGCGGCGCTCGGCATCGGCTTGAGTCAGGTTGGTCCGTTGGGCGACCAGTTGCGCAAGGTAGGTACGGTCTTCGGCACTCATCTGACCGTTGGCCAGGCTTTGCGCAAAGATCCGGGCCACGGCACCATGGGCCGCGTCATCGCTGACGGACGCCGGACGGTCATCGCGGAACAGGCTGTCGATGTAGTAACCGTACTGGTTACTATCGGTGTTCGCCGCAGCGGTACCGGCCGCTTGGGTCATCGCGCTGGCAGCACCGCCAGCAACACTGGCACCGGCCTGGACACCACCACTGATGACGCTGCTGACCGAACCGACCACCAGCACTGCGGTAACCAATGTAGCCACACACCAGGCAAGGAAGCCGTGCGCGGTGTCGCGGAAATACACTTCATCGCCGTGCATGTTCGCCCACTTCACCCGCAGGCGACCGGCGATGTAGCCGCCCATGCCGGAAGCGATGATTTGCGTCGCCGCCAGCCAGACGATCGTGGAAATGCCCAAGCCCTTGGCGCTGACGCCCTCTCCGGCCCACGGTGAAACAGCAGAGAAACCCAAACCGAATCCGAGCAAGACCAAAATCATCGACAGTGCAGCGGCAGCCGCCGCACCGGCGAAGATCGCGCCCCAGGACACGCCTGAAACGCTGCTCGACTCTTCAACGGCGGGATAAAACCCATCAGGGGATCTATTCATTGTTGTTCTGCTCCAGGCATGAAAAATGGTGTTACAACTCGTCATCAGAGGAATTGCAGTGACCGTGCCAGTCGAGAGAATTAAATAAATCCTTTAATTTCAGCCAGTTATAAAGAATGAACTTCCGAAAACCTTGCAAATTGCAACAACTGCCGGATAACAGCGGGTTTTATGCATTGGCCTCAAATACCCATCACGCTCGAAATTTGCGTTTGTGACAGGTGAACATGAAAGTTAATTTAAAGCGTCAGCGGATTTTCTTGGCAAAATGCTGCCATTCCGTTTGAACCGATCAGCAGGCCTGCCTATGACTCGTATCTTGACCATCGAAGACGACGCCGTGACCGCACGGGAAATCGTCGCCGAACTGAGCAGCCACGGACTCGACGTCGACTGGGTCGACAATGGCCGCGAAGGCCTCGACCGCGCCGTGAGCGGCAACTACGACCTGATCACCCTTGACCGCATGCTGCCCGAACTCGATGGCCTGGCCATCGTCACCACCCTGCGCACCATGGGCGTGGCCACACCGATTCTGATGATCAGCGCCCTCTCCGATGTCGACGAGCGCGTACGCGGCTTGCGGGCCGGCGGCGATGACTACCTGACCAAGCCGTTCGCCACCGATGAAATGGCCGCACGGGTTGAAGTGTTGCTGCGTCGGCAGAACAGCGGCGCGACTCAAGCGACGACCCTGCAGGTAGCCGACCTCGAACTGGACTTGATCAGCCACGAAGCGCGCCGTGCCGAACAAGTGCTGACGCTGTTGCCGACCGAGTACAAGTTGCTCGAATTCCTCATGCGCAACAGCGGCCAGATCCTTTCGCGGATGATGATTTTCGAAGAGGTCTGGGGTTATCACTTCGACCCCGGCACCAACCTGATCGACGTGCACATCGGCCGTCTGCGCAAGAAGATCGACGCCGTCGGCCATGTGCCGCTGATCCGCACGGTACGGGGCTCCGGCTATGTCATTGCCGAACCCGTCTGACGGCTGGCGTTCCTCCAGCAGCCGCTTGCTGGCACTGTACAGTTCGCTGTTTGTGGCCTGGAGCGCGATCCTCATGGGGGTCATGTATTACGAAGTCTCCGGCTACCTCGACAACCTCGCCAAACATTCGCTGATGCAACGTCAGCACCTGTTCTCGCACTTTCGCGGCGAACAGCTGGAAGACGCGCTCGCCGCCAGCATGACTTTCGATATTCGCGGCATCGACGCCTATGGCTTGTTCGATGCCGACGGCGTTTACCTCGGCGGCGCGTTGCAGCAGATCCCCGAGGGTCTGCCGCTGGACGGCAAGATCCACATGCTCGCCGACTGCGCCAATTCCGATGATCCGACCTTGCCCAATGACAGCTGCGACGCAGTGGCCACGCAAACCCGCGACGGCCGCTGGCTGGTGTTGCTGCGCGACAACGGCTCGTTGTTCGCCGTCACGCGGATCATTTTGCATGCGTTGTTCTGGGGCGTGTCGCTGACAATTCTGCCGGGCATTGCCGGCTGGCATTTGCTGCGGCGCCGACCGTTGCGGCGGATTCGAGCGATTCAGGACAGCGCCCAGGCGATTGTCGCCGGCGATCTGACTCATCGATTACCGCTGTCCAATCGCCGCGATGAACTGGACATGCTCGCCGCGATCGTCAACGCCATGCTCGAACGCATCGAGCGTTTGATGAATGAAGTCAAAGGCGTTTGCGACAACATCGCCCATGATTTGCGCACGCCGCTGACGCGCCTGCGCGCGCAGTTGTATCGCATGCAGCAGCAGGCTGGCGAAGGCTCGCAGGAAGCGGCGCAGCTGGATCTGGTGCTCGCAGAAGCCGATACGCTGATGGCGCGCTTTCGCGGGTTGTTGCGGATTTCCGAACTGGAGGATCGTCAGCGTCGCTCGGGTTTTGTCGAACTCGACCCGGTGCAACTGCTGGAAGAACTGCATGAGTTTTACCTGCCGCTGGCCGAAGAAGGCGAACTGCGTTTCGAGCTGAACATGCCGGAAACATTGCCGGCGCTGAATGGCGACCGGGCGCTGTTGTTCGAGGCGTTGGCGAATCTGCTCAGCAACTCGATCAAGTTCACGCCACCGGGCGGCACGGTGATGCTGCGTGGAGTCAACGCGGGTGGGCAGACGCGGATTGAAGTGCACGACTCAGGGCCGGGGATTCCCGAGGCCGAACGTGAAGCGGTGTTCCAGCGCTTTTATCGCGCCGAAGGTGGGCAGCCGCAGGGTGGCTTTGGTTTGGGGCTGTCGATTGTCGCGGCGATTGTCAGCTTGCATGGCTTCAGTCTTGAAGTTGGCAGCAGTGATCTCGGTGGGGCGAAACTGGTGCTCGATTGTCGGCAGAGCCTGATCGAGAACTCCTGATTCTCGACATGATCGTTCCCACGCTCTGCGTGGGAATGCCTCAAGGGACGCTCCGCGTTCCAGCTTGAGAATGGGACGCAGAGCGTCCCGGGCTGCATTCCCACGCAGAGCGTGGGAACGATCATCAGCTCAGGCGGGGTAATTGGCTCGGAGTGCTTCGAGGCCACCCTGGTAGATGCCGCTGAACAGCGCCACCACTTCCTCATCGCTCACGCCTTTGGCATTGAAGCGCCCCGACCACGTTACACGTGCGCCCTGCCCTTGGGCTTCAACCTTGATCGTCGCCAGATAATCCGTGGCCGGAAACGGCGCCTGCTCAATCGAATAGCTGTAGGTTTTTGCCGCGTTGTCGAACGCTTGCAGACGCTCGACCACCACGCCGCCGTCAGCGGTTTGCAGGGTGCGCACGCGGCCACCGTCGCTCAGTTCACTGTTGGGAATAAACGGCAGCCAATCGGGCAGCGTGTTGAAGCCGCCGATCAATTGCCAGACCTGATCGGCCGAAGCCGGGATGTCGATGGTTGCAGATGCTGTTGGCATAAATAAACGTCTCTCTCGGGAATTCAGATCGTGAGGCTGTCGACCACGCCACCATCGACGCGCAACGCGGCGCCGGTGGTGGCCGAGGACAGCGGCGAAGCGATGTAGGTGACCAGGTGCGCGACTTCTTCAACGTCCGCCACGCGCTGGATGATCGAGGTTGGACGGGCCTTGCGCACAAAGGCGTCGGCTTCATCGCGCAGGTTACGCCCGGATTCGGCCGCGGCGTCCTTGAGCATGTCTTCGAGGCCATCAGTGAAGGTCGGCCCCGGCAGGATCGCATTGACGGTCACCCCGGTGCCAGCCAGACGTTTGGCCAGACCGTGGGACACCGCCAGATTGGCGCTTTTGGTCACGCCGTAGTTGATCATGTCCGCTGGCGTGGCGACGCCGGATTCCGAGGACAGGAAGATCACCCGACCCCAGCCCTGTTCGACCATCGCCGGCACATAATGCCGCGCCAGGCGCACGCCGGAAATCACGTTGACCTCATAGAAACGCGTCCACTCACTGTCGGGCGCGTCAAAGAAATCGACAGCGTCGAAGATGCCGAGGTTATTCACCAGAATGTCCGCACGCGGTTCAGCGGCAAACAGTTTTTGCGCACCTTCGGCGCTGCCCAGATCAGCCGTCAAACCACGCAATTGCGCGCCCGGCACCTTCTCGCGAATGCTCGCCAGCGCCTGCTCGACCTTGGCGGTATCGCGGCCGATCACCACCACCGTGGCGCCGGATTCGGCCAGCGACTGGCTGATGCCCAGACCAATGCCGGCGGTGCTGCCGCTGACGATGGCCAGTTTTCCACTCAGATCAATCTTCATGCTTTCACCTCATCGATTGGCAATGGTGCACGTTCGCTAACCAGTCTGGCGTCGCGCATCGCCTGCCAGAAACCGGCAGGAATAGTGGCTGACAAGGCGGCGACATCTTCAGCAATTCGACCGGGTTTGCTCGCGCCGGGAATCACTGCGGCGACCGCCGGATTGGCCAGCGAGAACTGTAGCGCAGCGGCTTTGATATCGACGTTGTAAGCGGCGGCGATGCGTTTGATCTGCTCGACCTTGGCGATGACGTCAGGGCTGGCTTTCTGGTATTCGAAGTGCGCACCACCGGCGAGGATGCCCGAGCTGTAAGGGCCACCGACGACGATCTCAACGTTCTGCGCCAGCGCCGAATCCATCAAGCGTTGCAACGGGCGTTCGTGATCGAGCAGCGTGTAGCGACCGGCCAACAGAAAACCGTCCGGCTGCGCTTCGCTGAGGTCAAGGGTCAATTCGCACGGCTCGACTTTGTTCACGCCCAGGCCCCAGCCGTTGATCACGCCTTCTTCGCGCAAGCGGGTCAGCACTTTGAATGCGCCAGTGCGGGCCTGATTGAAGTATTCCAGCCATTGATCGCCGTAGAAATCCTGAGCGATGTCGTGCACCCAGACGATGTCGAGGCGATCGGTTTGCAAGCGTTTGAGGCTGTCTTCGATCGAACGCATAGTCGCGTCGGCGCTGTAGTCATTGACGATCTTGTTCGGGCGACCGTGTTCGAATACGCCGCTTTTCTCGCCAAGATCACGGGCAGCGGCGTCTTCGACTTCATCGAGAATCACCCGGCCGACCTTGCTGCTGAGCACATAGTCGTCGCGCTTGTATTGCTTCAGTGCTTCGCCGAGGCGGATTTCCGACAGGCCCGAACCGTAGAACGGCGCGGTATCGAAGTAACGTACGCCGGCATCCCACGCGGCATGCACGGTGGCTTGCGCTTCGGCTTCCGGGATGGCGCGGAACATGTTGCCCAGGGGCGCGGTGCCTAAGCCCAGTTGGCCGGGCAGTTTGTCTTTCAAACTCATTGGATTTTCCTCGTAGGTTCTGGGTCGGTGTGACCGTTGAGCAGATCCTAGATTGCGACACCGAGACCGTCCAAGACATAATGCGCAGCACTTGAGTCCCTATAGGTCTGACATGATCGACATCCGCCAATTGCGCTACTTCGTGGTCGTCGCCGAGGAAGAACACGTCGGCCGCGCCGCCGAACGGCTCCATATTTCCCAGTCGCCACTGAGCCGGCAGATCGCCCAGCTCGAAGAGCGTTTGGGCCTGACGCTATTCGAGCGCAGCCAGCAACGCATTCGCCTGACCCGCGACGGTCAGACCTTCCTCGCCGAAACCCGCGCCCTGCTGACCCACGCCAATCGCCTGGAATCCCTCGGCAAACGTCTGGGGCGCGGCGAAGAAGGCGGCCTGTGCATCGGCTATATCGAAAACGCCATGCACGCCGGCGTCCTGCCCAATGCCTTGCGCGTGTTGCGCGCCGATCGGCCGAATGTGCATGTCGCGCTATACAACCTCAGTTCCGCCGAGCAGTTGGAAGGCCTGCGACAGCGTAGTCTCGATATTGCCTTGGTGAGTGAGCCGCCGACCGATGACGATCCGGATCTGCTGAGCTTTCAGGTGCTGGATGATCCGATGCTGCTGGCGTTGCCGGAGCATCATCCATTGGCGCAGCAAGCGGCGTTGAACCCCGAGGATCTGGCCGAGCAGGAATGGATCGGCGTGCAGCCGCGTCAGGATGCCAACGATCAGTTTGTCAGCGCGTGCATCCGCGCGGGGTTCACCCCGGATGTGCGCATGCAGGCGACCGAGCCTTTTACCGCGCTGGGTTTGGTAGCGTCGGGGCTGGGGATTGCGATGATCCAGAAAGGCTTGAGCCATAACGCACCGCCCGGTGTGGTGTTGCGGGAACTGCCATGGCTGACGCTGACTACGCCATTGTGGGCGGCATGGCACCGGATAAATTTGCGGCCGCTGGTCGAAACCTTCCGCAAAGTCCTGACTGACGACAAGGTATCTGCTGACTGACATGGCCCCTTCGCGAGCAAGCTCGCTCCCACAGGTTCAGATGTGATCTCGCATTCTGTGTACGACGCAGATCCCTGTGGGAGCGAGCCTGCTCGCGAAGGGGCCGGCACATCCAGGATCAAAATTGACTGATCCAACGCCTTCGCGAGCAGGCTCGCTCCCACAGGTTTTGTGGCGGATCTACACTCAACGGATCAGCACCCCGCCGTGAGAACGCCATGAAAATGTCTGCACAAATGACCGTCGTCGCGGTACTCGCCACCCTCGCCTGGCTGGGTCTGGCGGTGTGGGGCATTGGCGGTGTGGCGATGTTCTTTTCCCACGGTTCGCTGGTGATCGTGGCATTGGCGACGGTGGCGATGGTGATTGCTTCACTGTTCAGTGAGGTCAACCTCAGTTCTGGCGAACGTGAAGATCGCGCCAATCGCTGGGTGATTCCGGCCTTTGGTGTGATTGGTCTGGTCAGTGGTTTCTTGCCAGCCTATTGCGACCGGATGAACTTCTGGACGTTTGGTGGTGAAGGCGTGCGCTGGCTCGGCGCTTTGCTGTTTATCGTCGGCGGCGCGCTGCGACTGTGGCCAGTGTTTGTGCTGGGGCGGCGCTTCAGTGGATTGGTGGCGATACAGCCGGGGCATCGCCTGGTGACGGATGGCATCTATCAGCACCTGCGCAACCCGAGTTATCTGGGGCTGGTGATCAATGCCGTGGGCTGGGCGCTGGCGTTTCGTTCGGTGGTGGGATTGTTGCTCGCGGCGCTGACGTTGATCCCGTTGATTGCCCGGATTCATTCGGAAGAAGCCCTGCTGCGTGCGCAGTTTGGGGCGGAGTACGAAGCTTATTGCGCGCGCAGTTGGCGGTTGGTGCCGGGGGTTTATTGATTTGCGAACACCGTCCCCCTGTAGGAGTGAGCCTGCTCGCGATAGCGGTGGGTCAGTCAAATCCATGTGTCTGACAGACCGCTATCGCGAGCAGGCTCACTCCTACAAGGGATTGTGTTTGTCAGTTGCGTTGCAGGTGCAGGCCGTCGCTGTCGACTTTGACGCTGACCGCAGCGTAACTGGCCAGCGTCGCGTGCGCCGTTTCCAGCGGATGCTGATGCGTCGTGGTGATGATCATCAACGCCGCGCCAGCCGCTTCGGCCGCTTGAATACCGACAGTGGCATCTTCGAAGATCAGGCAATCATGCGGCTCCTGGCCAAGACGTTTCGCAGCCAGTAAATAGCCGGCCGGATCAGGTTTGCCGGCCTTCACATCTTCAGCCGTGATCATCACCGCCGGCGCTGGAATCCCCGCCGCCGCCATCCGCCGTAACGCCAGATCCCGTGGTGCCGAGGTCACCATTGCCCAGCGATCTTTGGGCAGGCTGTTGAGAAATTTCGCCGCGCCGGGAATCTCGACAATGCCTTCAACGTCTGCGATTTCCGCCTCGGTGATGAACGCCGCTTGCGCCTCGGCATCCACGCCCGGCAGGTTCAGGCGATTGATCGTGTCGATGGCTCGCGCGCCATGAATGGTCGGCAAAAAGGTTTCCACATCGACACCATGGCGCACGGCCCAGGCTGACCAGATCCGCTCGGCGGCAGCAATGGAATTGAGGACGGTGCCGTCCATGTCGAACAGAAACGCGCCGAACGCGCGATCAAATACAGCATCGTGAGCAGACAAAGGGTCGCATCCTCTGGCAAGAGACCGGGCGGGCAATGTAGCACTTGCCCGCCCGTTCCACCCAGCGTCAGTGCAGACGCGGGGCCTTGGATTTGAACGCGCTGTCGACGCAGTCGAGCAATTGACCGATGGCCCAGGGCTTCTTGATGAACGCCACCGAATGCTTGACCCCGGAGGTCTCTGGCGTTTCGTAGCCGGACATGACCATCACCGGCTTGTCCGGCCAGCGGTCGCCGACCAGGTTGGCCAGATCAGCACCATTGAGGGTGCCGGGCATGGTGATGTCGGTCAGCAGCAGCGCCACTTCCGGCGCGTGTTGCTCGAGATATTGCGATGCGGCGTCGGCGCTGGTGTGCGGCTCGACCTTGAAACCTTCCTCCTGAAGAATTTCGCAAAGAAACTCCAGAATCAACGGATCGTCCTCGACTACCAGAATCAACCCGCCAGGAAGGTGCGCATCCGCCGTCGGTGTTGGGCACATGGAACTGCACTCCCTGAATTGCATTAACGATTTAGCGGCTTGAATCCGCTGCTTATCTGGTATGAGCGGCGGGCTCTGCAGAAATTCATTTTTGATACAGGTCTTTTGCGAAACGGCGTTTTTGCCCGTCAGCGGCAATCGTTCGCGACGGTGTATTTGTGGTTAAAATGCCGGCCCTTTTGCTTGCCGATCCTGACCGATGAACCCTGAAGCCCTCGCTACCCTCCACGCCCATCTGCTGCCGGCCCTCGCGGCAGCGCCGAGCGAAACCCGCCGCCTGTTCCACGGGCGCGGCCGCTGCTGGCCGGGGCTGGAGCAGTTGACCGTGGACTGGCTGCAAGGCGTGGTGCTGGTGTCGCTGTTCAAGGAACCAGCGCCTGAGCAGCTGGACAATCTCAAGGCGCTGCTGCTGGAACTCACCGGTTCCGCCGAATGGAAACAGTCCGGCGCGCACACGTTGCTGATCCAGCATCGCTACTTGCCGCAGAGCACTGCCGAATGGTTGCAGGGCGATGAAATCGACGAAATGAGCATCGTCGAGGGCGGCTTGCAGTACCGCGTCGATCTGGGTCGCAAGCAGAACGCCGGGCTGTTTCTCGACATGCGTTACGGGCGCAACTGGGTGCGCGAACAGGCCGACGGCAAACGCATCCTCAACCTGTTCGCCTACACCTGCGGGTTTTCCGTGGCGGCCATCGAAGGGGGCGCCAGCCATGTGGTCAATCTGGACATGTCGCGCGCAGCTCTGAGCCGGGGTCGCGACAATCATCGCTTGAACGGCCATGACTTGAGCAAAGTCAGTTTCCTTGGCCACGACCTGTTCAAGTCCTGGGGCAAGGTGATCAACAGCGGCCCCTACGATCTGGTGATCATCGATCCGCCGTCGTTTCAGAAAGGCAGTTTCCTGCTGACCAAGGACTACCAGCGCGTGCTGCGTCGTCTGCCGGAATTGCTCACGGCGCAAGGCACGGTGCTGGCGTGCATGAACGATCCGGCGTTCAGTTCGGACTTTCTGATCGATGGCGTGACGCAGGAAGCGCCGGGTTTGCGCTTTGTAGAGCGGCTGGAGAATCCGCCGGAGTTTCCGGACATTGATCCTGAAAGCGGTCTCAAGGCCCTGATCTTCCAGCGCACTATCTGACACCCCGAAGATCCCTTGTAGGAGTGAGCCTGCTCGCGATAGCGGTCTATCAGTCAAATAGGTGATATCTGACACACCGCTATCGCGAGCAGGCTCACTCCTACAGGGGGATTGTGTTGGGTCAGGGAGTTGGTGGGCGCAGCACCAAAGCAAACAACTCACCATGCCCGGTGACATTGAGCTTGTGATACAGATTGCGCCGATGCACCTTGACCGTTTCCGGCGAAATACCCATCTGCTGGGCCATCGCCTTGCTGGAGAAACCCTGCAGGATCAGCCGTGCCGTGTCGACCTCACGCACCGTCAGCCGCGCATCGAAGCGGTCAAGCAACGTCGCCAGATCACCGACCACCGTTTGCGCCACCGCGCCCTGCGGCGGCAGCAACTGCACATGCCGACGCATCGCCGCCAGCACCCAGTCGCGCACGCACAGCAGCCGACCCTGCTCGGCCATGTCGAACGGCGTCGAGCGACCCAATGACAAACCGAGCACGCCGCCCTCGACGTTGATCATGAACTGCAACTCGTCTTCACCGACCATCAAACGAAAGTAGCTCTGGTAATACTCGCTGTGCAGAAACTGGTCCGGCGCCACCGAGGCGAGGCTGTGCAAACCGTCGGCAATGCCGGTCGAGGCGGCTTGATAAAACGGATCGAGCAAGTACATTCCGGCGCAGTATCCGGCGAGTTCCTCTTGCTCGTCGGCGCGGCCCTGGCTGTCGAAGTCGATCAGCAACTGCGGCGCCTGCCCGGCTTGCATCAGCGCCACCAGCGCGTTGTCCAGCGGCACCAGCAATCGCAAGGTGTCCACCAGCGCGCGCCAGAAACCGTCCTGACCGACACCGGCAAATACCCGCGCCAGGCTTTGATGCACTGGCAGTTCCTGCAGCAACGCGTCCACGCACTACCCCTTTTGAGTAACCCATGATGGGAATGGGTCAGGCGTGACCGGCCCGATAGGCTGAGCACTCCTGTTCATCACCGGCCTGTACAGGCCAGGAGTGCCGCATCATGCGTCGTCACCGTGGCTGTATCAACCTCAGCATAAAACTGGGCCTGCTGGCCGGTCTCAGCGCCAGCTCAATTGCCATGGCCGCCGACGCACCGAGCGTGCACGTCTACAACTGGTACGACTACATCGGCCCGAACACCCTCCACGATTTCCAGCGCGACAGCGGTATCCAGCCGGTCTACGACACCTTCGACAGTGCCGAAGTCCTCGAAGGCAAACTGATGACCAGCCGCAGCGGCTACGACGTGGTGGTGGCAAGCAACTTCAGCCTGCCGACGCTGATCAAGGCCGGCGCCCTCGCCCCGCTGCCGCGCGAGCAACTGCCGGGCTGGAAGAATCTCGACAGCGACCTGCTGGCGAAGCTGGCCAACAACGATCCCGGCAATCAATACGCAGTGCCTTATCTGTGGGGCACCAACGGCATCGGTTACAACATCGATAAAGTGCGCGCGGCGCTGGGCGACAAGGCGCCGGTGGACTCGTGGGATCTGGTGTTCAACGAAGCCAACCTCGCCAAACTCGGCCAGTGCGGTGTGGCGATGCTCGATTCGCCGTCGGAGATGCTGCCGGTCGCCCTGCATTATCTGGGGCTGCCACCGAACAGCACCGATCCTGATGACTATAAAAAAGCCGAAGCGCTGCTACTGAAACTGCGCCCGCACATTGCCTACTTCAACTCGTCGAAATTCATCAGCGACCTGTCCAACGGCAACATTTGCGTGGCGGTGGGCTGGTCGGGCGCGATGCTCGAAGCCAAGACCAATGCCGAGCAAGCCAACAACGGCGTGAAGATCGCCTACAGCCTGCCCAAGGAAGGCGCGCCGGTGTGGTTCGACACGCTGGTGCTGCTCAAGGACGCACCGAATCGTCCCCAAGGCCTGGCCTTTATCGACTATCTGCTGCGCCCCGAAGTGATCGCGCCGGTCAGTGATCACCTGTCTTATCCGAATGGCAATCGTGCGGCGACACCGTTGGTGGCCGAAGCCACGCGGGACAACCCGGCGGTTTATCCGTCTGCTACGGCAATGGCCACGCTGTACACCCTTGAACCGTTGCCGAAAGCCACCGAGCGAGTGCGCACGCGGGTGTGGAGCAAGGTCAAGAACGGCCAATAAAGCCTTTTGAACATTGCACAAAACCCTGTGGGAGCGAGCCTGCTCGCGAAAGCGGTGGGTCAGGCACTGATGTGTTGAAAGTGCCGACGCCTTCGCGAGCAGGCTCGCTCCCACAGGGTCAGTGCACAACCCAGCATTTTTTTGAGAGACAGAAATCAATGAAACCTCGTGCCCGTGACCTCAACATCCGCATCGGCCAACTGCCGCCCGGCCCGCTCAACGCCATCACCGATGTACCCGGCGTGCGCGTCGGCCACAGCAATGTGCGCGGACGCAGCAGCGCCGGGCGCGACATCTGCACCGGCGTCACACTGATCGAACCGCGCCCGGGCTCGACCAATCAGCAGCCGTGTTTTGCCGGCGTGCATGTGCTCAACGGCAATGGCGACGCCACCGGCCTTGAATGGATTCGCGAGGCGGGTCTGCTGACCAGCCCGATTGCCTTCACCAACACCCACAGCCTTGGTGTAGTGCGCGATGCATTGATTGCCTTGGATCGCCAGCAGCAACCCGACGACGGTCGCCTCTACTGGAACATGCCGGTGGTGCTGGAAACCTTTGACGGTTTGCTCAACGACATCAACGGTTTCCACGTCCAGCCTGAACACGTCGCCGAAGCGCTGAGCGCAGCCGTCGACGGCCCCGTCGTCGAGGGCGCGGTCGGCGGTGGCAGCGGCATGATCTGCCATGAATTCAAGGGCGGCATCGGCACCTCGTCGCGGCGGTTGAGCCGTGCTCAGAGTGGCTGGACCGTCGGCGCGATCGTGCAGGCCAATCACGGCATTCGCAGTGAGTTACGGGTCGATGGCTACCCGGTCGGGCGCTACATGGAACAGAAAGATTCGCCGTTCCTGCGCGCAGCGTTACCGCATCCGGGCATGGGTTCGATTGTTGTGTGTCTGGCCACCGACGCGCCGCTGTTGCCGCATCAATGCACACGTCTGGCACAGCGCGCGAGCCTGGGTCTGGCGCGCACCGGCGGTGGCAACGAGGATCACAGCGGCGACATTTTCATCGCCTTCGCCACCGGCAACGATCACGTGCCGCCCGCCGCCTACGAAGGCAAAGGCGCGCCGACCTGTGACGGCTTGCGCATGGTCAACAATGACCACATCAGCGAGCTGTTTCTCGCCGCGACCGAGGCGGTTGAAGAGGCGATCATCAATGCTTTGCTGGCCAGCGACAGCACCGAGGGCAACGGGCATTCAGTGCCGGGACTCGACGCCGACACCCTGCTCGCAGCCCTCGAAAAATCAGGCTGGCCCGGCGCCCGTTGACCCCGCGTTTCCCCTGTAGGAGTGAGCCTGCTCGCGATCGCGGTTTGTCAGTCGAAGTTGATTTGACTGACCCACCGCGATCGCGAGCAGGCTCACTCCTACACAGGATCACGTCAGTATTTGTGTACCAGGTTCTCGCCGCCGCCCGGGCGACTGGCGGTACTTGAGCCGCCACTTGCACACTCCTAGGATGGAATCACGCAGTGGCTCCGCTCTATCGAGCGCTGCGTAGGCACGGGTGCTCTGAACCCCAATCAAGCCCGTGCCTTGCTTCATGCGCATCTTGAGCCTCGAGGGCTCTACTTCCTCCCCATCAAAGAGCTTTGAGGCTCTTTTTTTGTCTGCGTAAATCAACAGTCCGGCAGCGCATCGACGCGAATCGAGCGCCAGGCCGCCTGCGCCAGCAACTCGCGATAATCCGCCGGACGGCCCTTCACCCGCCCCGCCAACCAGGCGCGGCAATAACTGTCGGCCTGACCAATGATCAACGACGGCAACAGCTCGGCGGGCAGCGCCTTGAGTTCGGCAGCGCGCCCCGATTCGGCCAGCCAGTCGCGCAGACGCAGATTGCGGGTCTTGTTGCGCTCGGCCAGTTCGTCTTTGAACGGCCCTTTGGTCACGGCAAACCGCGCGTGGTACTGGAAACGCGCCCATTCGGGTTGACGCTCGACCCAATCGACGTAGCTGAACACCAGCGCCTGCACACCTTCCTCGGTGGTTTGCGCTGCATCCAGATAGGCATCGCGCAGGCGCGCCTGATCCTCCAGCGCGGTAAAAAACAACGCGGCGACCAAGCCCTCCTTGTTGCCGAAATGGTGATAGATCGCCCCGACGCTGGTATCGCACTCGGCGCGAATCATGTCGATGGTGGTGGCCTCGATCCCCTGCTCGTTGAACAGGCTCAGCGCCTTGCGAAAGATATCGCGCTTGAGTTCGGCACGGCGGCCGGGGTAGCTGCGTTCAAGTAGATCTGCGGTGTCCATGCGGCTCACTGCCTGAAAATCGGGATTGAAAGGCACACGTCGTGCCCATGAAAAAACATGCACAGGTTGACAGATTTCCCGCAGACCGAATACCGTTCCGTTACAGAACATTATTCTGTAACGGAACATCATTCTGCAAAATCACTTTCCGCGAGGCGTTTCCATGAGTCAGTTTCTCAGCATGTTCAACAGCGCAGGCCCGCAAGCGTTCAGCCAGATGGCCTGCCAGGTCGCGCCGTACTTCAGCACCATCAACCCGCTGGTGACCGAGTTGCGCGCCAACGCAGCGACGGTGCAAGTACCGTTTCGTCGTGAGATCACCAACCACCTCGGCACCGTGCATGCGATTGCCATGTGCAACGCCGCAGAACTCGCCGCCGGGATGATGACCGATGTGTCGATCCCGGCCGGCGCACGCTGGATCCCCAAAGGCATGACCGTGGAATATCTGGCCAAGGCAAAAACCGATGTGACGGCGGTGGCCAGTGGTGAAGGCGTGGATTGGCAGAGCGAAGGCGACAAGATCGTCACCGTGGACATTCACGATACCGAGAGCAAAAAAGTGTTCACGGCGCGGATCACCATGAACGTCAAACTCGGCTGAATCGGGGACACAAAAAAGCCCTTGCTGCGCCATTCACAGCAAGGGCTTGTTCAGCGATGTGAGGTCAGTGCACGGTCAGGCGCTGGCGGACAAACTCCTCGACATGGCGGGTGGTCTGGTCGAGGTGTCGGTCGCGCTGTTTCTCGGCGTCGAGCATCGCGCGCTTGCCGTTTTTCTGCAGCAGATAGGTGTGGATCTGCTGCACTTCCAGCGACCGGTAGATCGGTGTGGTGTCGATAAATCCGCGCAGGCCGTTGCTGCGGTAATGCCGGGTGCTCATCAATACCTGCGTTTCCCGTGAACCGATCACTTCAAAACCCAAGGCTTCGAAGTACGGGACTTTACCCACGGTGCAGGCCAGTTCCGCATGAGGATAACGCCCGACCATTTCGCCGATCAGCGCCCGCGCCACGCCCTGACGCCGATGCCCTTCGCGCACCGCCATATAAGCCACGCTGCAGGCTTCCCAATCGCCCTGCACCGGCAGGTACAACAGAAAACCGATCACTTGCTCCGGATCATCCTCGTCGGTGGCGACCAGCAACTCGACGTCGGTGCCCTTCTCGCCATTCAACGCTTCCAGATACAGATGCACCTCATAGCCGACCGCGTACTGATAGACGTTGTACAGCAGGTTGCTCGGGCCGAGACCGACCGCGCTGATGTCGGTCAGGTAGTCGACGACCATCTGCAGAATCTGGCTGTTGACGCCTTCGGGGCATGGGGATTTGTAGTGGGTGATGCGTGGCATGACGAACTCCGACGGTAAAAAGCGTTGCCGACCGCCGCAGCGGTCGACGAGCCGCGACATCATACCGTGACCGGCCGGCTCGACGTCTAAAGTTCCTGTTCCGAGCGCCGATGTAACGGTCTCCTACCAATGTCACCACCACGGATCAGCCATGTACTACCCGCGCGAAGCTGCCAAGGATCACCTCTACAACCGTATCGTCATGCTGACCGTTGCTTGCTGCGTGGTGCTGCTGCTCGCTGCAATGGCTCACAAGTCGGGCATGCTGTATGGGGCGCTGAGTTTCAACGGTGTGGAAACCCGTGGCAGCGTCACGGCATTGGAGCAGATTCCAATGAACGCCAATGGCAAGGTCATTCACTATCAATACACCGATGCCCAAGGCCAGACCCATGAAGGGCAACACGCCGACGAACGCTACGTTGAGCATACCCAGTACGAAGTCGATGGCCCGATCAACCTGCTGGTGTCGCCGTGGATGCCGGATAAAAGCTGCATCGCCAGTCAGTTGCAGAGTTACCGTACGAGCTTCTGCATCATGACCGGCGGTGTGTTGCTCGCACTGCTGTTTCTGCTGATCTCCGGCAGAACGTTCTGGCAGATTCAGGCGATGAAAGAACAGGACCGGTTTTATTGACTGGCGAGGTCACTGCTGCGGCGCCACCACTTTGAATTTGATGGCGATGTCCTTGGACACCACGGTGTCCGCCCACTCCCCCGCGCCGAGGCCGAACTCGTCGCGCTTAAGCACCAGGTCACCGTCGAAAATGCCGATGGCACTGCCCGGTTTCAATTCCACCGGCACCTGCACTTCGCGGGTAATGCCCTTGAGGGTGAGTTGTCCGTCGATCAGATAGCGACGCTCGGCCACTTGGGTGAAACGTCGGGATTCGAACACCGCCACGGGAAATTTTTCGGTGTTGAACCACGCCGGTTTTACCAGCTCGGTGTTGGCGTCTTCGCTGCCGGCATCGATGCTGTTGAGGTCAATGTGCAGCGTGGTACGGGCGTTGGCGAGGTTGTCGGTATCAAAGTCCAGCGTCGCCTCGAACTTGCCAAAGGTGCCGTACATCGGCGAGCCCATCTGGTTGTAGGTAAAACTGATCTGGCTGGCGGTGGTGTTGACCCGCGTGTATTCGACAGCCTGCGCGGCAGAGATGACGCACAGCGAACACGCGGCAGCCAGCAGCAATCGGATCGACATGGGATTCTCCGGGCGGGGCTGGCCGTCGAGGGCCTCGATTGACTTAAGCAAACATCCGACTGTTACGCCAGCGCCTACACCAGCCGCTCGATCTTCTGATGCTGCCAGACCAGTTTGTAATACAAGGTCTGCAACACCAGCATGCCCAGATACGCCACCGGAAACGCCATCCACACCCCCTGCAAACCGTACTGCCCGTCCAGCCAGTACGCCGCCGGCAGTTGCACGCCGACCACGCAAATGATCGCAATCACCACCGGCACCAACACCGTGCCGCTGGCGCGCATGATCCCGCCAATGATTGCCTGGAAGCCGAACACCAACAGGCTCCACAACATGATGTGCAGCAGATGCTCAGCCATCGCCCGGGTCGAATCCTCGGTCAGGAACAGGCCCAGCAACCAGTGCGACAACAGGTAACCGAGCACAATCAAACCGCCGGTCAGGCACACGTTGATCAGCAGCCCGGTGCGAAGAATCGGCCCCATGCGTTCCAGTCGCCCGGCGCCGATGGCCTGCGCACCGAGGATCGACGCGGTGATCGCAATCGACAAGGCCGGGAACTGCACATAGTTGACGATCTGTGTCACTGCGCCATAGGCCGCCGTCGCTTGCGACCCGTGCTGGTTGACCAGCGCCAGAATCACCAGCTCCGACAGCGACAGCACAATCATCTGCACGCCGGTCGGCAGACCGATGCGTAACACTTTGCCGAGAATCGCCCCGTCGAGCCGTAGCGCGGCAAAAAACTCGCGATCCGGCGCCAGTGAATGGCCCTTGCGAATCAGCCGCCACGCCAGCCACGCCATTGCCGCCAGGTTGCCGGCCAACCCCGCGTACGCCGCACTCTGAATGCCCAGTTGCGGCAAGCCGAACCAACCGCGAATCAGCGCTGGGGTCAGGGCCAGCCCGACACAGGTCGACACCACCAGCGCCAGCAACGGCGACAGCGTATCGCTGACCCCGCGCAACAATTGCGTGAACAGTACGAACACCAGCAGCGACGGCAAGATCCACATCATCACGTGGGCATACGCCACTGCATCGTCGAGCACATCCGCCGGCGTCCCCAACCCCGCCAATGCCTGTCGCGCAAACACGCTGCCCAATATCGCGGCCACCAGGCCGATCAATACGCCCAGCAACAGCGTCGCCCCGGCAATCGCCTTGACCATGTGCGGTTCGCGCGCGCCCCACGCCTGACCGATCAACACCCCGGCGCCCGCACCGAGGCCGATCACCAGTGCGATAAAGAAGAACACGATGGGAAACATCCCCGACACCGCCGCCAGTGCCTGGGTGCCGAGCATCTGGCCGATGTAGATGCTGTTGACCGTGCCCGACATAGATTGCAGAAAATTCGACAGCACCATCGGCGCGAGGAACAGCAGGTAGGTGTGCCAGAGTGGGCGTTGGGTGACGGCTTGCATTGAATAGAGGTCCATCTCGACGGCGGGAGGGCTGATTGAGGATAGCTTCGGTGAGTTGCTCGCGGGGTGCAATTAACATTTCAAATCGGTGTTTATTACCGGTGCCCGCACCTGTGTAATGAGCACGGATCTATAGGTGTCGGTTCAGCGCTGTGGTAAACAACTGCCCACTTCCATTGCTCTCATTGAGGCTCTGTTCATGCCGCACGTTGCCAATCTGTTGACCGCCAGCCTACTCGCCCTGCTCGCCACCAGCGCTCACGCCGCCGCGCCCGCCGAAACGTTGAAGCCGTTGCTGGAAACACTCAACGAACGCCTGAACATCGGCGACCTCGTCGCGCTGACCAAATGGGACAGTGGCAAGCCGATTCAGGACAGCCCGCGTGAGGCGCAGGTCATTGCCAATGCCCGAGCGCTGGCCGCCGAGCACAAGCTCGACCCTGAAGACGTGGCGCAACTGATCGCGGCGCAAATGGAGGCGAACAAATTAGTGCAGTACGGGTTGCTCGCACAATGGCAGGCGGCCGCTGCCGCACCAGACACCCCGCGCCCCGACCTCGGTAAACAGATCCGCCCGCGTCTGGATGAACTGCAAACCCGTCTGCTGCAGCAATACGCCGAGTTCGCGCCCTATCGCCATGACGCGAATTGCCCGGCGTGGCTGGCCAAGGCGCGCAGTGGCCTGACCCACGATGCGTTGCATGAGTTGGCTTTGACGCGGGCGACCGGTGAGCTGTGCGTGCGATCAACCACCCCATGAAACGGGGGCTCGGGCATACATTGCTGGCGTCGATAGTCACCATCACGTCAATGAAGTTCTCATAAAAAATCCACGGCGTAACATCGGCTCCAGACAAACAACTACCCCTTGGAGCACACGATCATGAAACGCCAAACCCTTCTCAGCATCGCTTTTTCGGTTTTCGCCATTAACGCTTTTGCCGCCACCCCGGCACATACCCAGGTCGCTGAAGGCGGCTCGGACAAGTTGATTGAAAGTCGTGTTGCTGAGGGCGGCTCTGATCGTCTGCTCGAACGCCGCGTTGCCGAAGGCGGTTCTGATCGTCTGCTCGAACGCCGCGTTGCCGAAGGCGGTTCCGATCGCCTGATCGAACGCCGCGTTGCCGAAGGCGGTTCCGATCGTCTGCTCGAACGCCGCGTTGCCGAAGGTGGTTCCGATCGTCTGATCGAACGCCGCGTTGCTGAAGGTGGTTCCGATCGTCTGATCGAACGCCGCGTTGCCGAAGGTGGCGCTGATCGCCTGATCGAACGCCGCGTCGCCTAAACCACTGGCTTCATCGCAACCCCAAGAAAAAGCCCGGCCTGATCAGCCGGGCTTTTTCCTGCCCGCAACCATCCATTCCCCGACTGGTCACCCACCGCCCATTGCGCATACCATGCGGCCACAACTCCAAAACAGACCTCGCCTGCCCATGCTCAAAGCCAGTCTGCGTAGCCACCTCACCCTTTGGTTTGCCGGTTTGTCCCTGCTGACGCTGCTCAGCGTGGGCTTCTATGTCGGCCACATCGCCACGGAACAGATGAAGCAGGCCAGCGGCAATGCCTTGCTCAACACCGCGCGCTCGGCCGCATCGTTATTGGGCGAGCAACTGCGCGAACGCCAGTTGGAGGTGTATCTGCTCAGCCGTGCGCCGCATCTGGAGCGTGGCGATCTGGACAACCCAGCGATTCTGAAATCGATGCAACTGCGTACTCAGGCCCGCGCCGAGTATGCGTGGATGGGCGTCACCGATGCCGAGGGCAAGGTGCATCAAGCGGTGAACGGCTTGCTGGTGGGTCAATCGGTGCAACAACGGCCGTGGTTCCAGGCCGGGTTGCGCGGTGAGTACACCGGCGATCCCCATGAGGCGGTGCTGCTGGCGAAAATGCTGCCGGGGCTGCCGAACGGCGAACCGCTGCGCTTCATCGATTTCGCCGCGCCGATCCGTAACGCCGACGGTCAGGTGATTGGCGTCCTGGGTGCACACGCGCACTGGAGTTGGGTAACACGCATTGTTGAGTCAGCGGCGTTTTCACATAAAAACTCAACGCCGGATATCGAGGCGTTGATCATCGATCACGATGGCAAGATTCTCTATCCGGAAGCGCTGGCGGGCCAGCAACTGGCGGCGATGGATTCGAAGTTACAGGGGTGGACGGCGGGCAACGGTTTTCTCACCAGCATGGTCACCGTACCAACGCCGTCGAGCACGGCGCTGTCGTGGTCGATCGCCGTGCGCCAGCCATTGGAAACCGCACTGCAACCGGCACGGCTGCTGCTCTACAAACTGCTGATACTGGGCGTGGTCGCGGCCGTGCTGTTTGGCCTGGTGGCCTACTACCTGGCGCTGTATCTGAGCCGACCGATCGAACAGCTCGCGCATTCGGCCAGACAAGTCCAGAACAAACAGCCCGGCGCACAATTCCCGCTGCAACACCCGGTGCGAGAGATTGCTCAGCTCGGCCAGTCCATCGATGCAATGACGCAATCACTGCTCGGCAAAGAGCGCGAACTGCAAGAGGCCAATGCCTCGCTGGAAGCAACCGTCGCGCAACGCACCGCTGCGCTGACGCAGGCCAATGCCGAATTGCTGAGTCTGGCGACCCACGACAGTTTGACCGGCGTTTACAACCGTCGCCGTTTCGACGAGAAACTCACCGAATACACACTGCTGTTCCGCCGCACCGGACGTCCGTTTTCCCTGCTGCTGATCGATGCTGATCACTTCAAACGAATCAATGACAGCCACGGTCACGCCGTGGGTGATGAGGTGCTGCAACAGTTGGCGCAACTGATTCAGAGCAGCTTGCGCACCACCGATTTCGTCGCTCGTTACGGCGGCGAAGAGTTCGCCGTGCTGTTGCCGGAAATCGCCCAACCCGACACCCCGGAAGTTGTCGCCGAGAAGATTCGCGCGGCGGTTGCCGAGGCCGATTTCCCTGCGGTCGGGAATGTGACGGTGAGCATCGGTGTCGGCCTGGCAGACCCGGCCGATAACAACCACAGTGCACTGATCAAACGCGCCGATCAGCAGCTGTATCAGGCTAAGGCAGCGGGTCGCAATCAGGTCGCTTGATCAGTCGCTTTTCACTTCACAAATCCCGTTGGCCCTGTTCTTCCCGGTGTACGACACCGCAGGCGATCCGTCGGGATTGATGCTCAGAGAGATGGTCACGCCCGCGCCTTTGGCCTCGAAGTAGTTCTCATTGAATTTCTTCAACTTGCCTTCCTTGCCATTGATGTAGATCGGCCCGCCTTGATCGGCGTGCACTTCGATCTTGCCCGGGCACGTGGCGTTGAACATGGGGATGCCCGCGTGGGCCAGTCCTGTGGCAAGCAGCAGCGGTGTTGCCAATAGCAAAAATTTCATGGTGGGTTCCTTGAAGGCAGCAACAACGCCGAATAGGTTTTTCATGTCATTTTCAATCAGGGACTTCGGCAGCTCCTGCCGTCATTGCGAGAAGGTCTGAAGATAAGCCAACAGGTTGTCGAGTTTTTCTTCGTCACTCAGGCCCCAGAAAATCATCCGCGTGCCCGGCACCACGCCTTTCGGATCCTTCAGATAGGCGATCAGCGTTTCGCGATCCCAGGTCACCCCCGAGTTCTTCATCGCCTCGGAATACACGTAATTAGCCGAGGTACCGGCGGGCCGCCCGATGATGCCGTTGAGTTGCGGGCCGAATCCGGGACGGGCCGATTCGCCAACCTGATGACAGCCGCCGCACAGACGCGGAAAGATTTTTGCGCCGGCTTCGGGGTCGCCTGCGGCATGGCTGAACGTAGTGAACAGGCTGGTGCCGAGAATCACGGCGAGTGACAGTGCAGCGGTGTTTTTCATCGAGGGTTCCGGGTCGGTCTGCATCGGGCGGCGCAAGGGTAGCATTTTGTTTTTACCGGTAAGCGCCAATGATCCTGCTGATTTTGCTCAACGCCTGGCGCAACACATCCATCTCTACCGAACCCAGCGCCAGACGAATCGCATGCGGCGCATGCCCGGACACAGAAAACGGCTCCGCCGTGGTGACGGAAATCTGCTCGTGCATCAACTCGACGACAATCTGATCGGCGCGCACATCTTCGGGCAGCGGCAGCCAGAGGAAATACGACGCCGGATGGCCAATGCTCGGCAACCCTTTCAGCACTTTGGCCGCCAACGCTTGCCGCGCTTTGGCGTCGTTGCGTTTCTGTTCCTCAAGCAGCGTCACCGTGCCGTCGTCGAGCCAACCGCAAGCGATGGCGGTCATGATGCCGGGGGTGTTCCAGGTCGTGGCGCGGATGATGCGTTCCAGTGCCGGTACCGTTTCTGGCGGGGCGGCAATGAAACCGACGCGCAGGCCGGTGGCGATGTTTTTCGACAGGCCCGAGACGTACACCGTGCGCTCCGGCGCCAGATCGATCAGCGTACGCGGTGGGTTTTCCACCAGAAATGCGTAGGCCGCGTCTTCGATGATCGTCAGATCATGTCGACGGGCAATCGCCACCAACTGCTCGCGCTGCGCCAACGGCATCACCCAACCCAGCGGATTGTGCAAGGTCGGCATGCTGTACACGGCACGCACCGAGCGGCTGCGACAGAGTCTGTCCAGCGCGGCGAGATCCGGCCCCTGATCGCTGAACGGAATCGCCACGACTTCCAGATGCAGCGCCTCGGCCAAAACCTTGAACCCGGAATAAGTCAGCGCGTCGGCGGCTATCACATCGCCGGGTTTGAGCAATGCCATCAGCGTCACCGCCAGGCCTTGCTGGGCACCGTTGACGATCAGCACTTGCTCGGCTTCGACCGTCACCCCGCGCGTCAGCAGGTGCCGGGCAACCGACGCACGCTCGTGGGCGCGACCGGCATGCGGTTGATAACGCAGCAACGCTTCCAGATCACCGGACAACGCCAATTGCCGCAGCGCGGTGCGCAGCAGATCGGCCTGACCGGGCAACGACGGGTAATTGAAATTGAGGTCGATCATGCCGACCGCCACGTCTTTCTGATCGATGCCCTGCCCCGGCGCCAGCGAGGTTTCACGGACAAACGTGCCGCGACCGGTCTCGCCGCTGACCAGGCCCATGGCCTCCAGCTCTGCATATACCCGCGAGGCGGTGACCAGCGCCAGGCCTTCCTGAGCGGCCAGTTGCCGATGGGTCGGCAACCGCGTGCCTGGCGGCAATTGGCCCGAGCGAATATCTGCGGCATAGGCGTCAACGAGTGTCTTGTAGCGCGAGCGTGGCATGCCGGATGTATCCATGACAATTCTTTGATTGTGCTGATTCTCGGCTCTAGCATCACGACAATGCAACCCACTTCTGAGCGTGATCTGCTATGGAACGGACTTCGAATCTGACGACCCCGGCACTGGAAAAAACCAGTGGCTGGATCAATGGTTTTATCGGCGTAGTGATCTTCAGCGGTTCGCTGCCGGCCACGCGTCTGGCGGTGCTGGAGTTCGATCCGGTGTTTCTCACCGTGGTCCGCGCTGCCATCGCCGGGGTGTTGGCTGTCGCGCTGTTGTGGCTATTTCGCGAACGGCGCCCGGCGCGCGATCAGTGGCTGTCGCTGTTGATTGTCGCGCTGGGCGTAGTGCTCGGTTTTCCTCTGCTGACCGCCCTGGCGCTGCAACACGTGACGTCGGCGCACTCGATTGTGTTTGTAGGATTGCTGCCACTGGCCACAGCGATTTTTGCTGTGCTGCGCGGCGGTGAGCGGCCGCGACCGGTGTTCTGGATTTTCTCCACTCTCGGCAGCGCTTTGGTCGTCGGTTTCGCCTTGGCACAAGGCCTGACTGCCTCACCCACCGGTGACCTGCTGATGCTCGCCGCCATTCTCGCCTGCGGCCTCGGCTATGCCGAAGGCGCGAAGCTGTCGCGCGCCCTCGGCGGCTGGCAGGTGATTTGCTGGGCGCTGGTGCTGTCGCTACCGCTCATGGCGGTTTTGAGTCTGTGGCTGGCGCCCGCCTCGTTCAACACAATCAGTCTGTCGGCGTGGCTGTGTCTGGGCTATGTGTCGCTGTTCAGCATGCTGATCGGTTTTGTGTTCTGGTATCGCGGTCTGGCCCAGGGCGGGATTGCCGCGGTCGGTCAGTTGCAATTGCTCCAGCCGTTTTTTGGCCTGGCGCTGGCGGCGACGCTGCTGCATGAACACGTCAGCCTCGGCATGCTTGCCGTGACGCTGGGTGTGATCCTGTGCGTGGCCGGGGCGAAGAAATTCGCCAAATGATCCTCAGGCGCCGGCCTTCCACTCGCGAGGGCTGAGCCCGGTCTTGCGCCGAAACGCCCGGGCCAGCGCCGAAGGACTTTCGTAACCGACCTCCTCGGCAATCAGCGCAATCGGCTTGCCTTCACGCAAGCGTTTCTGCGCCAGACTGACCCGCCAGCTCAGCAGATAATCGGCCGGAGTCTGCCCGACGACCCGGCGAAACTGCTCGGCAAATCCGGCGCGCGACAGGTTGGCGACAGACGCCAGATCCGCCACGCTCCAGGGCTTTTGCGGTTGCTCGTGCATCAGGTTCAAGGCGCGGGAAAGACGCGGATCGGCCAGCCCGGCGATCATCCCCGGTTGCTGCTCGCGACTGCTGATCAAATGCCGCAACAGCAGAATCACCAGCAGTTCGAACAGTCGATCCATCACCGCCACGCGCCCGCAATGCCCTTCGAACGCTTCCTTGAACAGCCATTCGACGGTGTTGGCCAGCTCCGGAATGTCCGTCAGTTTCAGCACCAGGTAATCCGGCAGTGCCGCCGCCAGTGCATTACCGGAACCGCCATCAAACATCAGCGTTGCGCAAACCACCTGAGTGTCCATGGCTTCGTCGGCAAACATGCGATGGGCGAAGGGTCTGGGGAAGAAGATCAGCGACGGCTCACTGAGGCGGATCTCGCGTTCGCTGCCCGGCTTGAGCAGCAACTCGCCGGCCTGCAACAAATGCACATGGCCGACCGGTTCATTTTCATGAACCGCGACGCCGCAGAACGTGCCGCTGTGAAAAGTGCCGGCCGTCACACCGAAATGGCTGAGCAATGTTGAAAGGCGATCCATGGACGACTCCAAGGGCATATCTGGACGATCTGCCGCATATCCTCGACGATTTGCCGCCAATCCACCAGCCTCGCTCAATAACATGGCCTCCATCCCCGGCGCACTACGCACCGGACTTTCGGAGAATCACCATGAGCCGCATCCACGCAATCAGCCTCGAAACCGCCACCGACGCCACCCGCCCGGTTCTGGAAAGCGTGAAAAAGAAAATCGGTTTCCTGCCCAACGTCTTCACCACCCTGGCCAAAGCGCCGGTGGCCCTCGAAACCTACGTGCAAGCCTCGGCGATCCTCGGCAAAACCTCGCTGAGCGCCCAGGAAAAAGAAGCGGTGTACCTCGCCACCTCCCAGGTCAACGGTTGCGACTACTGCCTGGCCGCACACACCTTGTTTGCCGGCAAGGCCGGGCTCTCGGCACAGGACATCGTCGCCGCCCGCCAAGGCGAACTCAACGCCTACGCCACCCTCGCCCGTCAGCTGACCGAAAGTCGCGGCCATTTGAGCGATGCACAGATCGCCGCCGCCCGCACTGCCGGCATCGACGACGTGAAGATCATTGAAGTGATTGCACTGGTGGCCGTGCAGAGCCTGACCAACTACCTGAACAACGCGGCGCTGACCGATATTGACTTCCCCGCCATCTGAATCCGGCCACGCAAAACCTGTTGGAGCTGACCTGCTCGCGATAGCGGTGTGTCATTCAAAGCATCTTTGAGTGACACACCGCCATCGCGAGCAGGCTCGCTCCTACAGTTGGATCGCCTACAACCCGCCAGAAACAGGTCGGCTGTCAGGCAGCCTTCGCGAGCAAGCTCACTCCCACAGAAAAGCAAAAAATAACGCCCACTTCACACCGAGGAGCTTCTAACCACTCAACAGGATGAGCGTTAGCTCGGCTGCAGCTCTTGATCTTGATCCACGGGCGACGTCGGAAGGCTGAGTGGAGGGATTCATCCGGGGGTGGGAGCGCAGCGACCGTTTGGCGCAGCCAAATGCATCGAGAGGAGGTGCAGCGAAGCAAACCGTAGGCGATGCGCCCGGAGGGATCCCGGAGCGAAGGAACCCCGAGCCCCAGCGAGCGGGCCGCACGTAGGAGCAAGCGTTTTTTTGCTTACTTTTTTTAGGCGTTTGTAAAAAAAGTGAGTCGCCGTAAGGGCGAAACCCTAAGCCGCCGTGACCGCAGCAACGGATATGTACCCGGTCAGCCAGATAATCAGTGATGCTCCTCACCCGCCCGCTTCAGCAACTTCTTGCACCGCTCAGACAAATGAAACACCTGCAAATGCTTACCCGCCTTCGCATAGCGCTCGCGCAGAGTCTTCAACGCCGCAATCGCCGAATAATCAACAAAACTCAAATGCCGACAATCCAAAGTCACCCGAGCCGGATCATTGGCCGGATCGAACTGATTGAGAAACGGCGTAGTCGAGGCAAAAAACAACGTGCCATGCAGACGATAAAGCTTGCTGCCGTCAGCCTCCAGATGCTCATCGGCATACAGCTCACGGGCCTGCTGCCAGGCAAAGTTAAGCGCGGCGATAATGATGCCGCACAGCACCGCAGTGGCCAGATCAGTGAACACCGTAATAGTGGTCACAGCGATGATCACCAGCACATCGTTGAGCGGCACTTTGTTCACCACCCGCAATGACGCCCAGGCAAAAGTCTGCTGCGACACCACAAACATCACACCGACCAGCGCCGCCAGCGGAATACGCTCGATCAGCGGCGACAGAAACAGAATGAACAACAGAATCAGCACCCCGGCGACCACACCGGACAAACGCCCGCGCCCGCCGGAACTGAGGTTGATCACGGTCTGGCCGATCATCGCGCAACCGCCCATGCCGCCGAACGCACCCGAGACCATATTCGCCGCACCGAGCGCCACGCACTCGCGATCCGGGTAGCCACGGGTTTCAGTGATTTCATCGGTGAGGTTCAACGTCAGCAGGGTTTCCAGCAGACCGACCAGCGCCATCAGAATCGCGTAAGGCGCAATGATACGCAGGGTTTCGAAATTCCACGGGATGTCCGGCAAAGCGAAGGTCGGCAAGCCACCGGCGATGTGCGCCATGTCGCCAAGGGTGCGGGTCGGCAGGCCGAACAGATAGACCAGCAGGCCGACGCCGAGGATCGCCACCAGTGCCGGCGGCACCGTTTTTGTCAGACGCGGCAGAATGTAGACGATGGCCATGGTCAGCAGCACCAGCCCGGTCATCAGGTACAGCGGCGTACCGCTGAGCCAGTCTTCGCCGCTCTTGAAATGCTCCAGTTGCGCCAGGGCAATGATGATCGCCAGGCCGTTGACGAAACCGAGCATCACCGGGTGCGGCACCATGCGCACCAGTTTGCCCAGGCGCAGCAGTCCGAACGCCATCATGATCAAACCGCCGAGCAACACCGTCGCCAGCAAATACTGCACACCGTGCTGCACCACCAACGCGACGATGACCACCGCCATCGAACCCGCCGCGCCGGAGACCATGCCCGGCCGGCCGCCGAACAACGCCGTCAGCGTGCAGATGATGAAAGCGCCGTACAAGCCCATCAGCGGATTGAGGTGCGCCACCAGCGCGAACGCAATGCATTCGGGCAACAGGGCAAACGAGGTGGTGAGTCCGGCCAGGACATCGGCGCGCAGACGAATCGGTTTCATGGCTTACCTGACTGAGCGGCCGACGAGCGCGGCCGCGGGTGTTCGGGGAAAAGAGGGTTGCGGATGTTACGGAATTGTTCCGGATCGAGCCAGTGAACGCTGACACCTGTCGGCTCGGGCTTTATGCTGGCGCGCTCCTGTATTCATCGAGTTCGACATGTCTGCATTTCTGACGTCCCGCGAAGTGTGCCAGCGTTTGCGTGAAGCGGCGCTCGGTGTGCTCGCGTTCACAGTCTGCGAAGCACCTGCCGAGACTGGGCTGGTCACAGTCGATATCGACGGCTGGCGCCTGCTGCTGGATTTTGCCGGGGGGCGATTACATCACTGTGAACACGCCCGCAGCGACGATGGACAAGAAGGCTCGCTAGAGCGCTGGCAGCGTTTTGGCACCGACCCGGTGAGCCTGCTCAGTACTTGGGAATTGGCGCAGATCGAGCAATTGCTCAAAGCGCCGACGAACGAGGTTGCTCAATGATGGCACTCTGCCCATAATTCGCGCCCTCCTCTATTCCCACGCAAGGAACTGCCGTGAAGAAGTCGCTGTTGTTGATCCCGATGCTGGCTCTGCTGCTGCAAGGGTGTGGCATGACCATGACCCGCTACGAGCCGAGTTTCGAGAACGTTCAGAAGCTCAAGCAAACCCCGCCGCTGCATGCGATCAGCAATCCTCAGGTTACCGCCGAATCCGGTGAAGGTTCGCTGGTGGTGCGTGCCAATCCGGTTCGCTCACCGTCTGGCAGCATCCCGGCGCACATTCAGGACGCGATCACCGAAGAACTGCGCAAGGCCGGTCTGCTCGATCCGCAGGCTCAGCGTCAGTTGAAAGTGCTGGTGGTGAAGAACGAACTGTCCGCCGGCATGGGCACGGGCGACGGCAAACTGGCTGCTCGCTTCACCCTGCTCAATGGCAACGATGTGGTGTACGACGCGACCAAGAATGTCAGCAGCCAGTGGAGCAGCAGCTTCTTCGGTTTCATTGCGATCCCGAACGCGGTCAACGCTTACAACCCGATGGTGCGTGACCTGCTGAAGGAACTGTACAGCGATCCACAGTTCATTCAGGCCCTGAAGTAAGGGCAAAAAAAAGAGCCGCGATTGCGGCTCTTTTTTTTCGCTTCAAACCCGTGGAATACCGGTTTCGAGCGCCGAGTACTTCAGGTTTTTGTTATCAACCATTTGCTTGAGCAACGCGTTGACCTGACGGGTAAAGGTGTCATTCACCGCGTCTTTAGGCGTGTTGGCCATCAGCGGAATGAACCAGATGCCGATCCAGGTGCCGATCGCATCGTGGTTGCTCGCGGTGGTCAGGGCCTGACCTTGGCCATCCAAGCCTTCCAGGCTCAAGGTGTACTGATCGGTGCCGTACGCCGGGATTACCATCATGCTGAAGCCGCTGATGAAGGCCAGCACCATGGAGCCTGCATTCGGCGGATGGTTGTACATTTTCAGACGCAGGCTGTAGTCGCCCGGCTGCTTCTGGAACTCGTCCAGAGTGACACGGCCGAACAGGCCCGAGTCAGTGAGGATTTTTTGCAGCTGTGGTTTCAGTTGATCACGTGCCTGCGGCACTTCCACGGCGGAACCACTTTTCGGCTCGCCCTGATAGAAATCGAAATCGACGTAGACGTTTGGCTTGTTGGCGTAGCTGGCCATCGACGGCATGGTCACCGGCGCCACTTCGTCTTTGGTGAAACTGGCACAACCGCCCAGCGCAAGTACCAGCCCCAGCGCCAGAATTTTCCCGAATTGCATGATGTCCGTCCCTATGTGTACACGACCAAATGATGGCATTGAGCCTTCATTGCGAAGGCCGGGCGGATTCTAGAGAGAGCGGCCTTCCAGCGAAAGCCTGAATTGGCGAAATCGGCAAAAAAATTGCTCAGCCCTGCCGCAAGTCGAGGATGTAGGTGTAATACCCGCTGTCGCGTACGTAACCGAGGGATTCGTACAAGCCTTGCGCCATGAAGTTGTCCGTGGCGGTTTCCAGCACCAGGCCCTTGGCACCGGTTGCCAAGGCAAAGTCACGCGCAGTGTTCATCAACAGTCGGCCAACCCCGCGCCCACGGGCGGCGGGTGCAGTGAACAGGTCGCTGAGCAGCCAGGTGCGGTGGGCATCGATGGACGAGAATGTCGGATACAGCTGCACGAAACCCAGCGCTTCACCGTGTTCATCCTGAGCAAGAAAAATCGCCGATTCGCTGGCAGCCATGCGTTCAGCGATAAAGGTTCGCGATTGCACAAGGTTCGCCGGCTGCTGGTAAAAACCTCGATAAGCGTCGAATAACGCCGCCACCGCATCCAGATGTGTCGCGTCGGCTCGCACGGCCTGAAGAGTCATACGCCCGCTTCGTTTCCAATCAATGATCGAAACAGCATAGCGCTGCCCTTCGAGTATGCTGGCCTCCTCGCTATATAGTTTTGTATATTGCGAAACCGAAATCGCCAGAACCTTTCCATGCCGTCCAGCCAACCTGTGTGTCCATGAGTGCCATCCGCGTACGCAACGAGCAGTTGATCCTCGCCGCCGCCACCGAAGAATTCGCCGCCAACGGTTTCGACGCCACCCAGACTCGCGACATCGCGGCACGTGCCGGGGTGCCCAAGGCCAATCTGTATTACTACTTCCAGACCAAGGAAAACCTCTACGGCAAAGTACTGCTGGGTTTTGTCGAACCGCTGCTGGAAGCCTCAGCGGCGCTGCGTGAAAGCGATGATCCGCTGACGGGGCTGCGCGCCTACATTGCCGCGCGGATTCGGATTGCCCGCGAGCATCCGGCGATTGCCAAGGTGTTCAGCGGCGAATTGCTGCTGGGCGGTCGACAGTTGCCCGACGAGTGCCGAGATCTGTTGCAGGCCGAAGCGCGGCGCAATGTTGAATGCCTGCGCAGCTGGATCGAGCGCGGTTTGTTGGCACCGGTGGATCCGGAACATTTGATGCTGTTCATTTGGTCGGCGACGCGCACGTACACCAACATCGGCTGGCAGATGGGCCGGATCACGGGGCGCGAAGTGCCGCAGGATGAGGACTATCAAACGGCGGCGCAGACGATCACGCGGATGGTGCTGGAGGGCGTGGTCGTAGCGCCGCGAGTCGGCGAGATTCGTGGGGTTTTGTTTGCGACTTGAGGGAGGGCTGCTGCGCAGATCAGGGCATGAAGTCTACGGGGAGTTCCAGATGATCTTTCATGCGCTCGTTCCAGTCGTGCAAGGTGTCGGGTAGACGTTTTTTCCATTTCGCAGCGTTGGTGTAATAGCGCAGACGCGAGTGGCCGGTACTGTCGTAGGTCACCAGCAGCACCCAGAAATGGCCAGCGGTTGACCGCATCACGACGCCGGTACCGCCGAGGCCGCGCATCCACATCTCCCAGACCTGACTGCCCGGCACATCAGCGGAAGGCTCAGCGGTCATCAACGAGCCGGACTTTTCCACCAGTGTCTGATAATCACCTTTGAGCAAGGTGTGCAGTGCCTGGTTCTCTTCCGGTGTTTGCGCCAGGCCCAGGCTAAGCATGTCGTAATCCAGTGTCAGCGGGTGCTGCGAGGCGACAAAACGACCGGTGTAGTAGACGCCCAATCCGGCACTGCAATATCCGCCTGCGCCCACGAGCGAAATATCCAGCACACCGTTGATGGGAGTGAACGACAGGGTGCACTCGTCTTCCGAGTAAACGGCCTTACCGTCCTTGAGTGTGGCGATGCCATCCAGATCACCGGAGTTGGCGCCCTCAGCTGCCGTAATGTCGATGCTGATGTGCGTAGCATCGCGACGCTGGGTTATCACCGTCGCCGAGGTTGAAGTCCCCGGCGGAACAAGCTGCCAGGTCGCGTCCCAACTGAAGGGCTGGGTGGCGTGTTCAAGTTCGGTCAGGCGCATCAGGTACTGGCGGCGCAAACAGGCCGTCTGCTCACCACAGGCGTTGCGATTTTTCAGCCACTGCCGCTGGTCAGTCTTGAGAGCTTGGGCATCGGGGACATTAGCCAATGTCGAATGCCACAGCTTGCCCAGCTTCTCGTCGAGCAGCGAAATCTGCGGGTCACCACAAATGGCTTTTTCAGTTTTGCTGTTGGCCGTGGCGCAATCAAAACTGCTGGCTTGGGTAACAGAGGCAAACGCAACGGACATCAGCACCAAGGCATGGCGCAGGGAGATGGCGAACATCGAGAGATTCCAATCTTCGGACGGCGCGCAGTATGCCAGTGCTGCTGCCGGAAATCCCCACTGTAGGAGTGAGCCTGCTCGCGATAGCGTTCTGTCAGACGATGCTGCGCCAACTGACACACTGCTATCGCGAGCAGGCTCACTCCTACAGGTTTTGTGTGGGTTGTCAGAACGTGATGTCGGCTGCGGGTATGACGTCGATCCGCGCCACGGAGCCGGTCAGGTGCGCCAGATCCTTGTTGTGCTCGGTGATGATGTCTTCGGCGCTCATGTTGCCGTTGTCGACCGTGGAATGCGCGTCGGCCACAAGCACCACGTCATAACCCAGTTGATGGGCCTGACGCACGGTGGCGTTGATGCAGTAATCGGTTTGCAGACCACAGATGACCAGTTTTTCGAAATCTTCGCTCGGCAGCAGTTTGCGCAAGTCTGTCTGGTAGAACGAATCCGGCGTGGTCTTGCGTACGCGCAAGTCCTCAGGCGATGTCTCAAGCCCTTCGGCCAGTTGCCAGCCTTCGGCGCCAAGGGCCAACGGGCTGTCCTTTTCTTCATGCTGGATCAGCACCACTGGCACACCTGACTTGCGCGCCCGGGTGCTGAGACCGTTGATGGTGTCGATCACCCGGTGAATGTCATGGCACTGATATTCGCCCGAGCAGAGGGCGCGCTGGACGTCGATGATCAGTAATGCGGTGGTCATGATGAGCCTTCCTTGATCAGTCCTCGAGACAGGGGCGGACGTGAGCCCGCCCCCTTTTTACGCCCCTCAGTAACCCAGTGACAAGCCGGTGTTGCGGCGCGGATCATTGGCGCCGTAGAAACGGTTTTTGCCAACGGGCTTACCGCCCAGCGAAGGTGCCCCCACCAGAATCGCGGCGATGTGGTTGGCGTCCTGCGGGCCGGCGAACTTGTGGCCCCAGCTCTCGAGAATCTTGCGCGTATCGGGGCTGGCGGCGAAGTCCTCGAGGTTGGTTTCCTCCGGCATCCACTGCTGATGGAAGCGTGGCGCATCGACCGCTTCCTGAAGGCCCATGCCGTAGTCGATGACGTTGAGCATGGTCAGCAAAGTCGCCGTGATAATGCGGCTGCCACCCGGCGTACCGACCACCATCACCACTTTGCCGTCCTTGGTGACGATGGTCGGGCTCATCGATGACAGCGGTGCCTTGCCCGGCGCTATCGCATTGGCTTCGCCCTGCACCAGACCGTACATGTTCGGCACGCCGACCTTGGAGGTGAAGTCGTCCATTTCATCGTTGAGGATTACCCCGGTCTTGCTCGCCATCACGCCCGCGCCGAACCAGTCGTTGAGGGTGTAAGTCACCGACACGGCATTGCCCCACTTGTCGACGATCGAATAGTGGGTGGTGTTGCTGCCTTCATGGGGCGCTACGCCGGGCTTGAGTTCAGCCGACACGCCGGCCTTGTTCGGTTGGATAGCGTCGCGCAGTTTGGTCGCGTAGTTCTTGTCCAGCAGGTGTTCGATCGGGTTTTTGACGAAATCCGGATCGCCGAGGTAGCTGTTGCGATCGACATAGGCGTGGCGCATCGCTTCAATCTGATAGTGCATACCCTGAGCCGAATGGAAGCCCAGATCCTTCATCGGATAGCCTTCGAGGATGTTCATGATCTGGCAGATCACCACGCCGCCGGAGCTTGGCGGTGGCGCCGAGACCACATGATAACCACGGTAGTCACACTCCACCGGCGCCAGTTCGCGGGTCTTGTATTTGTCGAGGTCGGCCTGAGTGATGATGCCTTTGTTGGCCTGACTGGAGGTCACGATGGCATCGGCGACCCAGCCTTTATAGAAGCCGTCGGCGCCTTTATCGGAAATGCTCCGCAGGGTTTTGCCGAGGTCCTTCTGCACCAGTTTCTGCCCGACCTGCATCGGCTCGCCGTTGTGCAGGAAGATCGCGCCGGAATCGCGCATGTCCTTCTTGAACACGTCGGTGGCGTACTCCAGCAACTCGACGTCACCCTGCTCCAGCGCAAAGCCGTCTTCCGCCAGTTTGATCGCCGGGGCAATCATCTCCTTGCGCGGCTTGGTCCCGTATTTGCTCAGCGCCAGTTCCATGCCAGAGACCGTGCCGGGCACACCCACCGCCAAATGGCCACGGGTGCTCAAGTCGGGAATGACGTTGCCTTCCTTGTCGAGGTACATGTTCGCGGTGGCCGCCAGCGGGGCTTTTTCGCGGAAATCGAGGAAGGTCTTGCGCCCGTCCGCCAATTGAATGGTCATGAAGCCGCCACCGCCGAGGTTGCCTGCTGCGGGATACACCACCGCCAGCGCGTAACCCACGGCGACTGCCGCATCGACGGCATTACCGCCACTTTTCAGTACGTCGACACCCACATGGGTGGCCAGATGTTGCGCGGTGACCACCATGCCGTTTTCGGCGGCAACCGGTGCGACTGACGCCGCGTGAGCCATGAGACAGCTGAGTGCCAGTGAGGTCGCTATCAGCGATTTGGCCAAAGGTTCGTACTTCATGAGTCGATCTCTTTTTTTGTTTTCAGGGTCTGTACAAAACAGAGGCGGAACGCTTCAAGAGCATCAAGCAGTATGGTCGGCTTTGCGTATTGCGCCTCCCCGATCAGGCAGTATGCTGGGCACTGTTGCTGTCCTGATCCGGAGTCTGCCGTCATGCCCTATACGTTCATCACCCTGCCCTCGCCCGTCGGTGAGCTGAAGCTGGTCGCGAACGGCTCACGACTGGCGGCCATCCTCTGGGAAAACGACAAACCGAACCGCGTGCGCCTCGGACCGATGAGCGAGGCACCCGACACTCCGATCCTGATTCGAACGGCTCGACAACTTGAAGAATATTTTTCCGGGACGCGTGACTGTTTTGATCTGGAACTGGATTTCGCTGGCACCGACTTTCAGAAAAAGGTCTGGGCGGCGCTGCTGACCATTCCATTTGGCGAGACGCGGACCTACAGCCAGATTGCCGAACAGATCGGCAACCCCAGCGCCGTGCGGGCAGTGGGAGCCGCCAACGGACGCAACCCGATTTCCATCGTCGCGCCGTGTCATCGGGTGATCGGCGCCTCGGGGAAGCTGACCGGGTTTGCCGGTGGGCTGGAGGCGAAAGAGCGCTTGCTGACCCTTGAAGGTGGCGACTGGTTGCAGATTGGCAAAACCGGGGATTTGTTTTAGTCAGTTAATACGAATCAAGAGATCGCAGCCTTCGGCAGCTCCTACCTTGGAATGCGTTTTCCTGTAGGAGCTGCCGAAGGCTGCGATCTTTTGATTTATCAGTTAAACAAGTTATTCATCGCCGCATACTGCAACAGCATGATGGTCTTGGCGTCGCAGATCTCACCGCGCTGAAACGCTGCCAACGCTTCGTCGAAGCTCCACTCCAGCACTTCCAGTTCTTCGGTTTCTTCTTCCAGACCGCCACCGTCGCTGACCTTCGATGCAGCGTCGTATTCGGCAATGAAAAAATGCAGCTTCTCGGTCACCGAACCGGGACTCATGTAGGCCTCGAACACCTTCTTCACATCGTGCACGCGATAACCGGTTTCCTCCTCAGCTTCATCGCGAACCCGTTGCTCCGGCGCCGCGCCTTCGAGCAACCCGGCCGCCACCTCAATCAGCAAACCATCATGACCATTGACGAACACCGGTAAACGGAACTGCCGGGTCAGCACCACCGTGCGCTGCTCGCGGTTGAACAACAGAATCGCAGCGCCATTGCCGCGGTCGTAAACCTCACGGGTCTGACGCTGCCACTCGCCATTGTTGCGGTGATAGTCGAAGGTGATTTTCTTCAGCAAATACCAGTCATGGGACAACACCTGAGTGTCGACGATGTTGACCCGCTCGGCTGTGTTGGACATGACGCTTGATCCTGTTTCCTGAGTAAGCCGCCATGGTCGAATAATTGCGCGAACAAAAAAAGCCCGGCAGCGCTACCGGGCTTCTTTATTTGCAACTAACGAGCGATGAGCGATTGCATGTCATCGACATCCTGCCCAACGGAACGCCCCCCCTGAATCAACGGCCCATAACGCCTGCTGAACTCCCAGTTGTACGGCACACGATCCTTGCTGGTGCCGTTGTCCCAGTTCACCGACCAGGTCATCAAACCTTTAATCGACAGCCCCTTGATCGCCAGACGCTTGAGGACATTACCGACCACGGTTTTGTCGATCACATAACCGGTGGCCGCCGCATCGTTGTTGGCCGGTAGGCCGATGACGAACTTGTCCGCCGGGATCCGCGTGAAGCCGCGAGTGCCGGTCACCAGACTTTCGGTCAGGTAGTAAAGGAAATCCTCCTTCAGCGCATCGTTGTTCTGCGCAATCCAAGCACCCGCGCCATTGTTGGCTTCCGGCACCCAGACCCCGTCACCGCCCTGATTGTAGAACTGCGGGGCGATAAAGTCGTAGTAGCCTTCCAGTGCCTGCAGGTAGCTCACGTAGTTGCCGGTACTGGTCAGATACGGGAACTCCGGGGCCATGCTAATGATGAAGTGTTTGCCCTGGCCTGCGTAGTGATCCTTGACCCGTTTCAGCGCGGCCGGCAGGACGGTCTTGTTGGCAGCGAAATCAATCGCGCTCTGTTCAAGATCGATGTCCAGTCCATCGAAGCCATAGGTTTCCACCAGACGGATGATTTCGTTGGCCAGCGGCTGTTCCTGACCGCTGCGCAATTCGATGTGCGCATCGGCACCGCCGAGGGAAATCAGCACGGCCCGACCCTGACTGTTGAGCACGCCGACCTGGCGGCGGAACTCGGCATCGGACACGTTGAACGGCTTGAAGGTCGGAATGCCGCTGCCCTTCATGAAGGCCACTGCAACGACGTTGTACTCCTTGGGCACTTCCTCCAGCGAGAGACTGGCAAAGCGGCCCTGGCGATAACCATCGCTCGCCCCCGCTGGCCAGTTGTGCCAGAAGCCCATGAGGATCTTTTTGCCGGCAATGCTCGGCATCAGCGAAGCGGCATCGCTCGCCGGGTTTTGCATTAAAGAAAAGTCGATATTTGACATGTTCTAATCCTTCAGAACGTGTGGGTTTGACGACGCAGCGCCGTTATTTGAAGTCGACGTCGAAGGCCTGATAGAAGGCGTTACCGGTGTTGGCAACGATCCACATCAGCACGATCACGTGATGGCCCCTCTTGTTGGCTGGCAGTTTCACCGCGTGATTGACCTTGGCCTTCAGCTCATTCGGATAGCTGTAATAAGGCACCTGAGTGTAGAAGTCCTCGAAAAACGGTTGCGCCTCCAGTTGCGCGCGGCTGATGCGTTGTTTCGGGTCCCAGCCATCCTTGGTGATCAGCCAGCGGTAGCCCCGGGTGGTGTGCGGCGCGGTGTATTCCCACTTGATTTCGAGGGTCTGCCCCGGCGTGACATTGAGCAGCGGCCAGGTAAACGGGCGAGCGAGTTTCTTGCTCATCTCTTCATTGGTGAAGTTCACGCAATCGCGGGCATCGTTCTTGCCGCCGCTGAGAATGTAGCCGTCGGCCGGTGGCGTGACACTGTCCGAGTCGCTCTGGTAAGGGGCCGGAAACGGCCCCGCTGCCAGTGCCGGGAAATTCTTCCCGCCTTCCATTTCGTTGACCTGCCAGGCGCCGAGCAATCCTTGCTCGATCGCCACCGCACCGCGGCTTGCAGGGGAGATGACACGACCGTGTCGCAGTTGGGTTTGTGCTTGTGGTTGATTCATGTTTTTCACTCCGTTGATTTAAGAACTCTCCTTTCCGAGGAGAGGCCTTCAAGCTAACGGAGACGAATTTTTTGTCCATCGGCGGTTTTGTCGCAGTCGACGGCCTCAAGACGTAAAAACACTGAAAATACTGGATGTATATACAGTCAATTACGATAACGCCCACCCGAGATGGCGCCAAAAGATTACACGCCAATGCTGCAAAAACTGCCATTCAGTACTCACGGTAACTGTGCCTTGAACTCCTTTTCGTACTGCCCGGCAAGCTGTTCTTTCTGTTTCTCGTTGAGCAATTTTCCGGCCATCTGGAAGAACTTCTGCTCTTCTTCCTTTAAATGATGATGAACCTTGTCCGACAGCTTCTTCGCGGTTGCCAACCACGCCGGACTGGACATCTCGGTCTCGTCGAGTTCTTCCATCATCTCGTCCATTTCATGGTGTTCAGCGATGGCATGGCGACTCAGATCGACACCGTCATCAAGCTCCATCAGCGGAATGTAGAAATGGCGCTCTTCAGCAGTTTCATGAGCCTGGAGTTCTGCCTTGAGCTGTTTGTAAGCTTCGACCCGTTCCGGCGTATCGCCGCTGGTTTCGATCAGGGTTTTGGCGTAGCTACGCTGGCGGTCATGGCTTTCGCGAAGGGCTTCGAAAATATTCATGGGGGATCCTCATCAACCGCGTGCTGGAATGACGCTGTAAAGGCTAGACCCCGACGCGAGAGCGGCAGTTCCACCGGGTTGCGGCAGGGCTTGGAAGACAGGCGCCGGGCAGGATAGGCTGCGGGTTCAAACTACAAGGAAGTCACGTATGAATTTGCGCATCGAGCTGTCACAAAACCCGAGCGAAGAAGAACGCACAGCCATCCTCGCGCCGCTGCGTGCGCACAACGTTGCCAAAGCCGGACCGTCGACCTTCGAGCCGATCGCTCTGTTAGTGCGTGATGAACACGATGCGATCCTCGGAGGTTTGTATGCCCACACGTTCTATCGTTGGCTGTTCATTGAGTTATTGGCCGTGCCGGAACAGGGTCGCGGCAAAGGTATCGGCTCGCAGTTGATGCAGAGGGCGGAAGATCTGGCACGGGAAAAAGACTGCGTTGGCATCTGGCTCGACACCTTCTCCTTCCAGGCTCCGGAGTTTTACAAGAAGCTTGGATTCAGCGAATGCGGAGAGATTCTGGATTACCCCTTGGGGCATAAGCGGCATTTCTTCCAGAAGCGACTGATTGGTTGAATGTTGCGGCCCCTTCGCGAGCAGGCTCGCTCCCACATTGGAACGCATTGCAAAATGTGGGAGCGAGCCTGCTCCGGGCGGCGTTCCGACGAAGGTGGCAGCCGCTTCAGCGCATGATCAGAGGCAGGTCGCTAAAGCCGCCAACCGGCGCTTGGCGACAAAGTCATCCTTCTGCGCGTAGTAATTCAGCGTCGTGCCCGAAGCTTCAGTGATCACGTCGACAAACGACTCCGCCGAACGGGTATACACCGTCGTACCGCCCGATTTGCGCGGTTCCAGATACGCCGCCGCATCGACGCCGAACACCGCCTCGTCCTGCCAGCCGAACTGCACACACTGCGCCACGACTTTTTCGGCTTTGTCCGAAGTCAGTACTTTATAGGGGGTTTTGGTGCGAGCATCGTCCATCACCGAGCCTGCGCAACCGGCCAGCAGCGTCGCCGCCAGCGCTACCATCAGAATTCGCATTGCATTCGCTCATTCAGAAAAAAGCGGACTGTATCACCGCAGCAGCAGAAATCGTTCTGCTTTACTGCATTTATAGCGCGACACGCGCAGGCCGCTGCGGCAACCTAAGGTCATCAGCCTCACAAGGAAAACACATGGCGCCTACCGACCAGCGACATGAACATGCCCTGAAAGTGTTTCTCGACGCGCGTCCCGAACTGCGCGAAACCCTCGACCACCTCAACCCGTTGCTGGCCCAGGCCAAAGGCGAAACGCAGGCGCAGTATCGTGAAGAACGACTGCATGAAGCGTTTGAGGCCGAGGCGGAAAGTCTCGGTCTGTTCGCCTGGGAGTTGACCTTGCAACTGACCGCTGATTCGCCTGAGGAGTATCAGGCGCAGCGTCTGGAAGTTCACCGTGAAGTCGCAGAAATGGCCGGTATGGATTGGCTGGAATATTGCGATCTGTATGGCATAGAACCGTAACCACCGCGAAAGGACACCGCCACTCATGCTGCCATCCACCTCGACTCACCGCGCCAGCCCCGGCCATCTGCACACGCAGAAGTGGCGCGGGCGGGTGGGTCTGGCACTGGTGGCCAGCCTCTCGGTACTGGCCGGAATGACCGACGCCATCGGCTTTATGGCCAGCGGCGACTTCGTCTCGTTCATGAGCGGCAACACCACTCGACTCGCTGTGGCGATCAGTGATGGCGATGTCGGGCTGACCGTGCGTTTGTTGATCCTCGTCGCAACATTTATTGTCGGCAATGCCTTGGGGGTCGTCGTTGCACGTTTCGGCGGACGCCGGGCGTTACCGCTGCTGCTGTGTATCGCCACCCTGCTGTGCGCGGCAGCGGTCTGGCCATTCGACACCCAACTGCCGGCGCTGATGGCGGCAATTATTGCGATGGGCATGCTCAATGCGGCGGTCGAAGAGGTAAACGGCTTGCCGGTCGGGCTCACTTACGTGACTGGCGCATTGTCGCGATTCGGCCGTGGATTGGGTCGCTGGATGCTTGGCGAACGGCGCAGCGGCTGGCGGGTGCAACTGGTGCCATGGAGCGGGATGTTTATCGGCGCGATTCTGGGGGCGGTGCTGGAACATCATCTGGGGCTCAAAGCGATGTTCGTCAGCGGGTTGCTGGCCGCGATGATCGGGCTGCTCTCCCTGAAAATCCCGCGGCGCTGGCAGTTGGGTTACATGCCTCGCTAATCAACGCCTTCCCCGGTTTCCCTGTAGGAGCTGTCGAGTGAAACGAGGCTGCGATCTGTTGATCTTGTTTTTCAGAATCAAGATCAACAGATCGCAGCGTGCCGCAGCTCCTACAGAGATCGTGCTTCCCTGTAAGCGCTGCGATCCTTTGCGGTCTGCAATGCTTTATCATGGCCGCAGTTTTGCTGATCGAGTCCATCATGAAGTTCGCCATTGCGCTGTTTTCCGCCGCCCATGCGCCCTCCTCGCGCCGCGCCCTGCTGTTTGCGCAAGCCGCACTGGCCGGTGGGCATGAGATTGTCCGACTGTTTTTCTATCAGGACGGCGTTTATAACGCTTCGGATGCGCTAGTCACCCCGCAGGACGAACTGGACCTGCCCAAACAATGGCGCACGTTCATCAGCGAGCAGAAGCTGGATGGCGTGGTGTGTATCGCCGCCGCCCTGCGCCGTGGCGTGTTGAACGCTGAAGAGGCCAATCGTTATCAACGTGAAGCGATTTCGGTCAGCGCGCCGTGGGAATTGTCCGGCCTCGGTCAGTTGCATGACGCAGTGCAAGATGCTGACCGCTTGATCTGCTTCGGAGGTGCGTGAGATGGCCAAGTCCCTGTTGATCATCAGCCGCCAATCGCCATGGTCAGGCCCCGGTGCCCGCGAAGCGCTGGACATCGTGCTGGCCGGCGGCGCCTTTGATCTACCGATCGGTTTGCTGTTTCTCGATGACGGCGTGCTGCAACTCAGCGCCGGGCAAAACGCCAAGGCCCTGCAGCAGAAAGACCTCAGCGCCAACCTGCAGGCGCTGCCGATGTTTGGTGTAGAAGAGCTGTTCTATTGCGCTGAGAGCGCCATCACTCGCGGTCTCGACAACTTGTCGCTGGACGAAGCACAGCCGCTGGCCGCCGAGCAAATCACCGCCCTTATTGACCGTTACGACCAGGTGATCACCCTCTGATGTCGACTTTGCATGTGTTGTCTCATTCCCCTTTTGGCGACGATCGTCTGACCAGTTGCCTGCGCCTGATCGGCAGTACTGATGCTCTGTTGCTGTCCGGCGACGCGGTCTATGCGTTGCAAGCGGGCACTGCGCCGTTTAGCGCACTGCAAAGCCGCCAGATCAAATTGTTCGTTCTGGCCGAGGATGCACAGGCGCGCGCCATCGAAGTGCCGGACTGGGCCGAAGCCATCGATTACCCGGCCTTCGTCGAGCTGTCGATCCACCACGACAAGGTCAACAGCTGGTTATGAAGGCCATGACCGTCGGCGCCCGCGCCATCGAACTGGACAAGGACGGCTTCCTCGTCGACCTGAGTGACTGGTCGGCTGATGTCGCCAGTGCGCTCGCCGCCGCCGAAGACATCGAGTTGACTGCCGAACACTGGGAAGTCCTCGAACTGCTGCGCAGCTTCTACGAAGAATTCCAGCTGTCCCCGGCCACCCGGCCGCTGATCAAGTACACCGCGTTGAAACTCGGCCCGGACAAAGGCAACAGCCTGCACCTGAACCGACTGTTCAAAGGCACCCCTGCCAAACTCGCCGCGAAACTGGCGGGCCTGCCCAAACCGACGAATTGCTTATGACCGACTTTCCAGCGCTGACTCTCGAAACGCCCGCCGAGCATCCCTTCGCCCAGTTCGTGCGCATCCTCGGCAAAGGCAAACGTGGCGCTCGCGACCTGACGCGCGAAGAAGCCCGGGAAGCCATGGGCATGGTGCTCGACGACAAGGTTGAGGACACCCAGCTCGGCGCGTTCCTGATGTTGCTACGACACAAGGAAGAAAGCGCCGAGGAAATGGCCGGCTTCACCGAAGCCTTGCGCGCACGTTTGCAGGCACCCACGTTGAACGTCGATCTGGACTGGCCGACTTACGCCGGCAAGAAGCGCCATCTGCCGTGGTATCTGCTGGCGGCGAAGTGTCTGGCACAGAACGGTGTGCGCATCTTCATGCACGGCGGCGGCGCTCATACCGCCGGGCGTCTGTACAGCGAGCAGCTGCTCGGTGAGTTGAACATCCCGTTGTGCCGCACATGGCAGCAGGTCGGCACAGCACTGGACAACGGCGGACTGGCATTCATGCCGCTGGTGGACTGGGCGCCTCAGTTGCAGAACATGATCGACCTGCGCAACACCTTGGGCCTGCGTTCGCCGATTCATTCCCTGGCGCGGATTCTCAATCCGCTGGGCGCACGCTGCGGCCTGCAAAGCATCTTCCACCCCGGCTATCAGGCGGTGCATCGCGATGCCAGCGGTCTGCTCGGCGACACGGCGATAGTGGTCAAGGGCGATGGCGGCGAAATCGAAATCAACCCGGATGCCGACAGCCACCTCTACGGCACCACCGGCGGCGAAAGGTGGGACGAGGAATGGCCACAATTGTCGGCGCAACGCCACGTCAAACCGGCGACCCTGGACGTTGAACATCTGAAAGCCGTGTGGCGTGGTGAGGTGGTCGACAGTTACCCGCAAATGGCCCTGATTGCGACCATGGCCCTGGCCTTGCGCGGCCTCGGCCAACCCCGCGAACAAGCCTTCGCCACCGCCGAGCAATACTGGACTGCGCGGAACAAATCGATTTAACCGATTCTTCGCGCCCGATCTTTGCGCTTTTTGTTCGAACTCATCGGAATAGACTCGGCTCCAACGAATATTGGTTTACGGAGTCTTGATCATGGGTTTACTCGTCGATGGCCGCTGGCAGGACAAGTGGTACGAAAGCAGCAAGGACGGCGCGTTTCAGCGCGAACAGGCCAAACGCCGTAACTGGGTCACCGCCGATGGCCAGCCCGGCCCGAGCGGCGAAGGCGGTTTTGCCGCTGAAGCCGGGCGCTACCACCTCTACGTTTCGCTAGCCTGTCCGTGGGCGCACCGCACGCTGATCCTACGCAAGCTCAAAGGTCTGGAAAGTCTGATCGACGTTTCGGTGGTCAGTTGGCTGATGCTGGAAAACGGCTGGACCTTCGACACGGCGCTCGGCTCAACCGGCGACAAGCTCGACGGCTTCGACTTCATGCACCAGCGCTATACCGCCGACACGGCCGATTACACCGGCCGCGTTACTGTGCCGGTGCTGTGGGACAAAAAACTGAAGCGCATCGTCAGCAATGAATCAGCGGAAATCATCCGCATGTTCAACAGCGCGTTCGATAATCTGACCGGCAACGATCTGGATTTCTACCCGGCGCCCTTACGCGCTGAAATCGACGCGTTGAACGATCGAATCTATCCGGCCGTGAACAACGGCGTGTACCGCGCTGGTTTCGCTACGTCGCAACAGGCTTACGAAGAAGCGTTCGATGAGGTGTTTGCCGAGCTGGATCATCTGGAGCGGGTGCTGGGCGCCAATCGCTACTTGTCGGGTGAGTACCTGACCGAAGCCGATATCCGCTTGTTCACTACAATGATTCGGTTTGACGCGGTGTATCACGGGCACTTCAAGTGCAACCTGCGGCGAATTGCCGATTACCCGAATCTGTCGAACTGGCTTCGTGAGGTGTATCAGTTGCCGGGGATTGCCGAGACGGTGGATTTCCAGCACATCAAGAATCACTACTACGGCAGTCACAAGACGATCAATCCGACGGGGGTTGTGCCGAAGGGGCCGGAGCAGGATTTCACAGCGGCCCATGATCGGGCGCGGTTGAGCGGCAAAGGGGTTTGGCGCCGGGGCTGAGATCTGCATCGTTTTTGAAGACCTCTTCGCGAGCAGGCTCGCTCCCACAGGGGATTTGTGCACGACACAGATCCAATGTGGGAGCGAGCCTGCTCGCGAATGGGGCGACTCGGTTTTCAGACTTGCGCCTGAGCCCCTTCGAACCAAGCCAGCTTCTCGCGCAGTTGCACCACTTCACCAACGATCACCAGTGTCGGCGCATGCACTTCATGCTCCGCCACCAATCGTGGCAGATCGGCCAGCGTGCCGGTAAAGACCCGCTGATTGACCGTCGTACCCTGCTGAATCAACGCCGCCGGGGTATCCGCTGAACGACCATGTTTGATCAGTTGTTCGCAAATGACCGGCAAGCCGACCAGACCCATATAGAACACCAGCGTCTGCGCCGGGGCGACAAGGTCGGCCCATGGCAGATCGGTGGAACCGTCCTTCAAATGCCCGGTGACAAAACGCACCGACTGCGCGTAATCACGATGGGTCAACGGAATCCCGGCATACGCCGCACAACCGCTGGCCGCTGTGATACCTGGCACGACCTGAAAGGGAATGCCATGAGCGGCCAGCTCTTCGATTTCTTCGCCGCCACGGCCGAAGATGAACGGATCGCCGCCCTTCAACCGCACCACGCGCTTGCCGGCCTTGGCCAGATCGACCAGTTGCTGGTTGATCTGATCCTGCGGCACGGCGTGATCAGACCGACGCTTGCCAACGTAGACCCGCTCGGCATCACGACGACACAGCTCAAGAATCGCAGGTGCAACCAAACGGTCGTAGAGCACCACGTCGGCTTGCTGCATCAAGCGCAAAGCCTTGAAGGTCAGCAGATCCGGATCGCCCGGACCGGCGCCAACCAGATACACCTCGCCAGTCGTGACCATTGCTTCGCCATCGATCTTGGCTTGCAGCAGACGCTCGGCCTCGGCGCCCTGTCCGGCCAGTTGGCGATCGGCAATCGGCCCCTGAAACACGTCTTCCCAGAAACCACGACGCTGCTGCACATCCGGAAACAGGCTTTTCACCTGATTGCGGAAACGCGCGGCGAGTCCGGCCAACTGACCGTAAGTCGACGGAATCCAGGTTTCGATCTTGGCGCGAATCAACCGCGCCAGCACCGGCGCATCGCCGCCGCTGGACACGGCAATGATCAGCGGCGAGCGATCGACGATCGCCGGGAAGATCACGCTGCACAAGGCAGGCGCATCGACCACGTTGACCGGCACGCAGCGCTTGTGAGCATCGGTGGAAACTTGTGCGTTCAGCGTCTCATCGTCGGTGGCGGCAATGATCAGCCCGCAACCGTCCAGATCCGCCTCAACGTAACCGCGCAACAGGCATTCACCGCCAGAGGCAGTAACCAGTTCACGCAGTTGCGTTTCGATTTCAGGTGCGACCACCCGCAGTAGCGCACCGGCATCGGCCAGCAGACGGGATTTGCGCAAGGCAATTTCCCCCCCACCGACGACCAACACACGACTGCCGCGCAGGTTGTGAAACAGCGGCAGATATTTCATTTAGCCGATGACCTCAAGGCCACCCATGTACGGCTTCAGCACGTCCGGCACACGGATCGAACCGTCGGCCTGCTGGTAGTTTTCCAGCACGGCCACCAGAGTACGGCCAACCGCCAGACCGGAACCGTTCAAGGTGTGCACCAACTCAGGCTTGCCGGTTTCCGGGTTGCGGAAACGCGCTTGCATACGACGGGCCTGGAAGTCGCCGCAGTTCGAGCACGACGAGATTTCGCGGTACTTGTCCTGGCTCGGGATCCACACTTCGAGGTCATAAGTCTTGACTGCGCTGAAGCCCATGTCGCCGGTGCACAGCGCCAGCGTGCGGTAAGGCAGGCCGAGCAGTTGCAGGACTTTTTCGGCGTTGGCGGTCAGGCCTTCCAGCGCTTCCATCGAGCTCGACGGCTCAACGATCTGCACCATTTCAACCTTGTCGAACTGGTGCTGACGAATCATGCCGCGAGTGTCACGACCCGATGCGCCGGCTTCACTGCGGAAGCACGGAGTATGGGCAACGAACTTGATCGGCAGCAGTTTCGAGTCGACGATTTCGCCGGCAACGATGTTGGTCAGCGACACTTCGGCAGTCGGGATCAAGTACAGATCGGCTTCGCCTTCGCGAGCGATCTTGAACAGGTCTTCTTCGAACTTCGGCAGTTGACCGGTGCCTTGCAGCGCCGGGGCCTGAACCAGATAAGGCGTGTAGGCCTCTTCGTAGCCGTGCTCGTTGACGTGCAGGTTGATCATGAACTGTGCCAGTGCGCGGTGCAGACGGGCGATCGGGCCACGCAACAGGGCGAAACGCGCGCCGGACAGTTTGGCGGCGGCTTCAAAGTCCAGCCAGCCGAACTTCTCGCCCAGCGCCACGTGGTCTTTCACTTCGAAATCGAATGCAGTCGGCGTGCCCCAACGGCGCACTTCGACGTTGTCGTCTTCGTCTTTGCCGACCGGCACGGATTCGTGTGGCAGGTTCGGGATGCCGAGCAGGATCGAATCCAGTTCGGTCTGGATCGCGTCCAGTTCGACTTTACCGGCGCTCAGTTCGCCCGCCATGCGCTCGACGTCCGCCATCAACGGCGCGATGTCTTCGCCGCGCTGCTTGGCCTGACCGATGGACTTGGAACGCGCGTTACGCTCAGCCTGCAGTGCTTCGGTGCGGGTCTGGACGGTCTTGCGCTGTTCTTCCAGCGCTTCGATGCGCGCGGTATCCAGGGCAAAGCCACGGGAAGCCAGGCGGTCCGCTACGTCCTGAAGGTTGCTACGTAACAGTTTGGAATCGAGCATGTCGGTTTCTCGTTATCAAAGTTTGGTCAAAGACAGGCCAGCCCACGTCGCGAGCAGCCCGCCGAATACGCTGAGTGCCGCATAGCCCAGGGCCAGCGGCACTTGCCCGCTTTCCAGCAGGCGCACCGTATCCAGTGAAAAGGATGAAAAAGTCGTCAGCCCCCCGAGGAAGCCGACCATCAACCCGGCACGCACCTCGATCGGCACCTCCGGGCGTATCAAAAACAGGCCGTACAACACGCCAATCAACAGACAGCCCACGATATTAACGGCCAGCGTCGCGGTATAGAAGTGCCGCGGCCAATTGGCGTTGACCCAATTGCCGGTGGCGAAGCGCAACAAGGTGCCGGCGACACCGCCGACGGAGACCGCAACAATCAATGGAAGCACTATTTTCTCCGCTGCCGAGGGCTTAAACGGTCGAGTTGGGCGAGGTGGTTGAGCTTCTCGCCGATCTTCAATTCCAGGCCGCGCGGCACCGGTTGGTAGAACGGAATCGGTTCGAGCTCTTCCGGGAAATAGTCTTCGCCGGCGGCGTAAGCGTCCGGCTCATCATGGGCGTAGCGGTATTCGTCACCGTAGCCCAATTGCTTCATCAGTTTGGTCGGCGCGTTGCGCAGGTGCAGGGGTACTTCCAGCGAGCCGTTTTCAGCAGCGGCACGCAGAGCGGTTTTGAAGCCCATGTACACCGCATTGCTCTTCGGCGCGCAGGCCAGATAAGTGATGGCCTGGGCCACGGCCAACTCGCCTTCCGGACTGCCGAGGCGCTCCTGCACCTCCCACGCCGCGAGGCACAGGCTGAGGGCGCGCGGGTCGGCGTTGCCGATGTCTTCACTGGCCATGCGCACCACACGGCGGGCCAGGTACAGCGGATCGCAACCACCGTCGATCATCCGCGCAAACCAGTACAGCGCGCCGTCGGGGTTGGAGCCGCGTACCGATTTGTGCAGCGCCGAGATCTGGTCGTAGAACGCTTCGCCACCCTTGTCGAAACGTCGACGAGTATCGCCGAGCAGGCTTTGCAGCAGCTCGGTGCCGATTTCGCTGTTGTCTTCAGCCAGATCGGAGGCGTTTTCCAGCAGATTGAGCAGACGTCGGCCATCGCCATCGGCGGCGGACAGCAGCATTTGGAAGCCTTCGTCGTTAAGCGTCAGGTTGCGCTTGCCCAGCCCACGCTCTTCAGTGAGTGCACGATGCACCAGTTTGCGCAGCGCCGCTTCGTCGAGGCTTTTCAGCACGTAGACGCGGGCCCGCGACAACAGAGCGTTGTTGAGCTCGAACGAAGGGTTTTCGGTGGTGGCGCCGATGAAGATCAGCGTGCCGTCTTCAACGTACGGCAGGAACGCGTCCTGCTGGGATTTGTTGAAACGGTGCACTTCATCGACGAACAGAATCGTGCGCTTGCCGTACTGGCCGGCCTGCTGCTTGGCGATTTCAACGGCCTGACGGATCTCCTTGACCCCGGCGAGCACCGCCGAGACCGTTTCGAAGTGCGCATCGGAGACTTCCGCGAGCAATCGTGCAAGGGTGGTTTTACCCACGCCCGGCGGGCCCCAGAAGATCATCGAATGCAGTGCACCCTGCTCCAGCGCCTCACGCAGAGGCTTGCCGCGAGCGAGCACGTGCTCCTGACCGACGTACTCATCCAGATTGGTCGCACGCAAACGCGCGGCCAGTGGCTGGGCAATCGGTGCACTGCGAAACAGATCCATCACGTAGCGTTGAAACCTCTATTTTGCCGATCATTGACCCTGTAGGAGTGAGCCTGCTCGCGATAGCGGTGGGTCAGACGATGAAGATGTGACTGACAAATCGAATCGCGAGCAGGCTCACTCCTACAAAGGGTTTTGGGTTTATTCCTGGATCACGTCAGCACCCTTGGGGATGTCGAACTTGAACTTGGACGGCGACACCGGCTCGTTGGCCTTGACCCCGGTAAACAGGATGTTGGTGCGCTGGCCGACGCTGTCGATCAGCTGCATATCGTTAAGCAGACCGTTGCGGAACGACAGACGCAGGTTGTCGAACAGGGTGTCCTTGGTTTTCGGCTTGAGGGTGAAGTCGATCACGCCGCCCGCCTCTTTCGCGCTGATGTCGAAGCTCTGGCTGATCTTCGACACATCACCGGACAGCAGCAGTGCCGGGGTCTGGGTCAGGCGCTCGTCGAGTTTCTTGATGGTCGCCTGTTCCAGATCCGGGTCCCACAGGGTGACTTTCTTGCCGTCGGAGACCATGGTCTGCTCGGCCGGCGCGTTGGTGTGCCAGTAGAACAGGCCCGGACGCTGCAGGGTCATGTTGCCAGTGGTTTCCTGCAACTGCGTGCCGCTGCCGTCGAGGGTCAGCTGCGAGAAGTTCGCGCTCAGGGTCTTGGATGTTTCCAGCAATTGGGTCAGACGCGCCACGTCCTTGTCATCGGCGTGGGCCGTGAGAGTGGTCAGCGCCAGTACTGGCAGCAGCATGCGGATAAGACGCATGGGAGTCCTCTTGAATACTCGTTGGGAGAGCGGCGGCACATCATTGTCCCGCCTCTTGCGTTTGCAATCAGTCGCGTACCGGGCCCGGGGCCAGGACTTCACGGGAACCGTTGGTGTTCATCGAGGTGACGACCCCGGCCATTTCCATGGCTTCGATCATCCGTGCGGCACGGTTGTAGCCGATCTTCAGCTTGCGCTGTACAGCGGAAATAGAGGCACGACGGCTTTCGAGTACGAACTGTACGGCTTCGTCATACAGCGCGTCGGCTTCCGGATCATCGCCATCGCCGCCACCGCTGCTGCCCTCAAAACCGCTGCCGGCTTCTTCGACACCGTTGAGGATGTCATCGTTGTATTCCGGCGCGCCGCGCAGTTTCCACGCTTCGACCACACGGTGTACTTCATCGTCGGATACGAACGCGCCGTGAACCCGGATCGGCAGGCTGGTGCCCGGTGGCATGTAAAGCATGTCACCGTGGCCGAGCAGTTGTTCAGCACCACCCTGATCGATGATGGTGCGGGAGTCGATCTTGCTCGACACCTGGAACGCCATACGCGTCGGAATGTTGGCCTTGATCAGACCGGTGATCACGTCCACCGAAGGCCGCTGGGTCGCGAGGATCAAGTGAATACCGGCCGCACGGGCCTTCTGGGCGATACGGGCGATCAGTTCTTCAACCTTCTTGCCGACAATCATCATCATGTCAGCGAATTCGTCGACCACTACAACGATGGTCGGCAGCTTTTGCAGCAATGGTGCTTCGTCGTGAATGCTTTCACGCTTGTACAGCGGATCGCTCAACGGCTCGCCGGCGTCCTGGGCCTCCTTGACCTTGGCGTTGAAGCCGGACAGGTTACGCACGCCCATCTTCGCCATCAGCTTGTAACGGCGCTCCATCTCGGCAACGCTCCAGCGCAGGGCGTTGGCAGCGTCCTTCATGTCGGTCACGACCGGGCACAGCAGGTGCGGAATGCCTTCATAGATCGACAGTTCCAACATCTTCGGGTCGATCATGATCAGCTTGGCGTCTTCCGGGCCGGACTTGAACAGGATCGACAGGATCATCGCGTTCACACCCACCGACTTACCGGAACCGGTCGTACCGGCCACCAGCAAGTGCGGCATCTTCGCCAGGTCAGTGATTACCGGTTTACCACCGATATCGTGACCGAGTGCCAGGGTGACCGGCGATTTGAAGTTGTCGTACTCAGGCGTCGACAGCACCTCGGAGAAGCGCACGATCTGCCGGTCTTCGTTGGGAATCTCGATACCGACGGTGGTCTTGCCCGGAATCACCTCGACCACACGCACGCTGGTCACGGCCAGGGAGCGTGCAAGGTCTTTCGCCAGGTTGGCGATGCGGCTGACTTTTACGCCGGCGGCAGGCTGAATTTCGTAACGGGTAATCACCGGGCCCGGGTGGATCGAATCCACCGTGACCTCGACACCGAACTCTTTGAGCTTGATCTCCAGCAAGTGGCCGACCGCCGCCAGGGATTCCGGTGAGTAATTGAGTTGTTTCTTTTCCGCAGGATCGAGAATCGAGATCGGCGGCAAGGTGCCTTCCACGGCGCTGTCGACGAACAACGGTACCTGTTTCTCTTTCTGCACGCGCTTGCTTGGCTCGGGCGCCTTGGCCGGGGCCGGTGCGATAACCGGCGGAACTTGTTTCTCGCGATCGGACATGTGCTTGCTCAGGGCTTGCTCACGTTCGATCAGGCGTTCTTTGACTTTGGCCTGCTCACGTTTGTCGGTGACCGTCGGCGCTACCACGTCATGCACACGATCGTCGACTTCACGCAGTTGCGCGACCAGTTGCTTGCGCTCGGTACGCGCCGACCACCAGCGATTGAGCGCGCCCTGGAACAGCTCGAACAGATCGAGGGTGATCTTGCCGGTGATGTCCATCACCTTGAACCACGACAGGTCGGTGAACACCGTCAGGCCGAACAGGAATAGCGCGATGAACAACAGCGTGCTGCCCTGAATGTTCAGCGCGTTCTTTGCCAGATTGCCGAGGCTTTCGCCCAACGCGCCACCGGCCCCCGCTGGCAGACCCGACGCTGCATGGAAATGCAGATGTGCCAGCGCCGCGCCGGACAGCACCAGAAACACCAGACCGATCAGGCGCCAGGAAAACAGCCAGCCGCTCCACTGCCACGGCTCGTGGCGCTGGCGAAAGATCTGGTAGGCCTTGATCGCCAGCAGCAACGGGAAGATATAAGCGAAATAACCCAGCACCATGAACAGGATGTCGGCGCTGTAGGAGCCCGCCGGGCCGCCAAAATTTTGCACGTCGTCGATCTTGCTGTTGTGGCTCCAGCCCGGATCGTCCTTGCCGTAGGTCAGCAAAGCCATCATCAGGAACAGGCACAAGGCGCCAATGGCGATCAATGCACCTTCCTTGAGCCGGTAGTGCAATTGTTGGCGCCAGAGCGGAACGACTGTTTTTGGTGCTTCGGTGGATTTCTTCAAAACGCTTCTTTTCCTGCGCCCGAGGCGCGTCCATCTATTGAATGACGATAAAAAACTGCCCAATCCAGGCAGGTAAAAAAGTGAACGAGCGCAACTGAGACTACTTTTAACACTGTGCTGCCGGTTTTATAAACACAGCCATGAATACAGCGCACCGCGAATATTCTGTAACAGCCCGGCATTGTACGGGTTTGTGCGTCCGATGCCATGCTTCAAACCCCAGGATCAAGCATAGTCAAGCACACAAGACCTGTGAGCCAATTTGAGCATGCATTACCTTTTGTGACAAAGGCTTATGAGGGGTATTTGATGAACGTAGCGAAGCATTCACGCCTGATCATCCTCGGCTCCGGCCCGGCCGGTTACAGCGCTGCCGTGTATGCCGCCCGCGCCAACCTCAAACCCGTGGTGATTACCGGCCTGCAGGCCGGTGGCCAGCTCACCACCACCGTCGAGGTCGACAACTGGCCCGGCGACGTCGAAGGCCTCACTGGCCCGGTGTTGATGGAGCGCATGCAGAAGCACGCCGAACGCTTTGCCACAGAGATCGTTTACGACCACATCCACACCGCCAAGTTGCAGCAGCGCCCGTTCGAGCTTGTCGGTGACAGCGGCACTTACACCTGCGATGCGCTGATCATCGCCACCGGCGCCTCGGCGCAATACCTGGGGCTGCCTTCGGAAGAAGCCTTCGCCGGCAAAGGGGTTTCTGCCTGCGCGACCTGTGACGGCTTTTTCTATCGCAATCAGGTGGTCGCCGTGGTCGGCGGCGGCAATACGGCGGTTGAGGAAGCACTGTACCTGTCGAACATCGCCAAGGAGGTGCACCTGATCCATCGCCGCGACAAACTGCGTTCGGAGAAAATCCTCCAGGACAAACTGTTCGAGAAAGCCGCCAACGGCAACGTGCGCCTGCACTGGAATCAGAATCTCGACGAAGTGCTGGGCGATGCCAGCGGCGTCACCGGTGCGCGACTGCGTGACAGCCATACCGGCGAAACCCGCGAACTGGCACTGGCCGGCGTCTTCATCGCCATTGGCCACAAACCCAACACCGACCTGTTTCAAGGCCAGTTGTCGATGCGCGACGGCTATTTGCAGGTCAAGGGCGGCAGTGACGGCGACGCGACCTCCACCGGGATTCCCGGGGTGTTTGCCGCCGGCGACGTGGCCGACCACGTTTATCGTCAGGCGGTGACGTCGGCAGGCGCCGGCTGCATGGCCGCGCTCGATGCCGAGAAGTATCTGGACGACATTCCTGTCATTTAACGGCACACTTTATTGCGGGCCGAACAGCCCGCACCGCCCTCCCCTTCTGCAAGCCTGGATGCCATGCTGACTTGGTTACAACGTAATTCACTGACTTTTCCACCGCTGGAAAAGGCCATGCGCGACCCCAACGGATTGCTCGCCGCTGGTGGCGATCTGTCGGCCGACCGGCTGATTCAAGCGTATCGCCATGGCTGCTTTCCGTGGTTTTCCGAGGGCCAGCCAATTCTCTGGTGGTCGCCGGATCCGCGCACGGTGTTGTTTCCCGACGAACTGCATGTTTCGCGCAGCCTCGGCAAATTACTGCGCCAGGAACGCTATCAAGTGACCTTCGATCAGGACTTCGTTGCGGTAATCCGCGCCTGCGCCGCACCACGGGATTATGCCGACGGCACCTGGATCACCGAGGCGATGCAGGACGCCTATGTCGAACTGCATCGTCGCGGCTTCGCCCATTCGGTGGAGGTCTGGGACCAGGGAGAGCTGGTCGGCGGCCTGTATGGCCTGGCGATGGGCCAACTGTTTTTCGGCGAATCGATGTTCAGCCGCGCCGACAACGCCTCCAAATTCGGCTTTGCCACCCTGGTGCGCCATCTGCAAGACTCGGGATTCGTGCTGATCGATTGCCAGATGCCGACCGATCATCTGCACAGCCTCGGCGCGCGGGCGATTCCTCGTCAGCAATTCGCCGACTTTCTGGCAAATCACCTGGATCAACCCAATCGTGCCACCTGGGTTTGCTGAGCGACTTTTGCGCGCGTGGCTTACACTTAATTCACCAGCTTATCCCGAGGGTTGATCATGACCGAGTTGGCGCGTTTGAAGTTCTATGCCACTCAGCCTCACTCTTGCAGTTATCTGCCCGAGGAGCAGGCCACGACCCTGTTTCTCGATCCGAGTCAGCCCATGGATGTGCATGTCTACGCAGACCTGTCGGAAATGGGCTTTCGTCGCAGCGGCGATCATCTGTACCGCCCGCATTGCCAGAACTGCAATGCGTGCGTGCCTGCGCGCATCCCGGTAGCGCAGTTCACACCCAATCGCCAGCAGAAGCGGATCTTCAAACGCAATACGGATTTGCAGGTGCGCCCGGCCAAACCGCAATTCAGTGAAGAATATTTCGATCTGTACCAGCGCTACATCGAACAACGCCACGCTGACGGCGACATGTACCCGCCAAGCCGTGATCAATTCTCGACTTTTCTGGTACGTGATCTGCCCTTCTCGCGCTTTTACGAGTTCCGACTCGACGGACGGTTGCTCGCCGTGGCGGTGACCGATTTACTGCCGAACGGTTTGTCGGCGGTATACACCTTCTACGAACCCGACGAAGAGCGCCGTAGTCTTGGCCGATTTGCCATTCTCTGGCAAATCGCCGAGGCACAGCGCCTCGGGCTTGAGGCGGTGTACCTCGGGTACTGGATCAAGAACTGCAAAAAGATGAACTACAAGACGCAATACCGACCCATCGAATTGCTGATTAATCAGCGCTGGGTCATCCTCAACTAAACCCAAGCCGTAAACCCCTTGGCGTAAACACCATTTTTCGGGCACAATGCACGCCGCTTTTGCCTGGCGCAGTTGCACCGGGCCATTCATTGGATACCGAGGGCTTTACTGCATGTCGAAAGAAGACAGCTTCGAAATGGAAGGCACTGTCGTCGACACCCTGCCCAACACCATGTTTCGTGTGGAGTTGGAAAATGGGCACGTCGTAACCGCGCATATTTCCGGCAAGATGCGCAAGAACTACATTCGTATTCTTACCGGTGACAAAGTGCGCGTCGAGCTGACGCCCTATGACTTGAGCAAAGGGCGCATTACTTACCGCGCTCGTTAATCAAGTCAATACAGAACGCCCGGTTTATGCCGGGCGTTTTTGTGTCTGCGCTTTGTTGGTTTTGTGTGTATATCCGTTTCTGCGGGTGTTGCCGCTGGCGGTTTCGCTCTTACAGCGAGTCCCTTTTTCAAACGCCAAAAAGGAACCAACAGGCTTTGCCCCTGGCGTACGGCACTTCGCCTAGGCTCAGTGTTCCCTCGCTACGGTGTCCATCCGGGGGCATCGCCTACGGTTTGCTTCGCTGCACCTCCTCTCGATGAATGCGGCTTCGCCGCACGGCGCTGCGCGCCTACCCCCGGATGAACACCTACGCTCGGCCTGCCGATGGGGCAAAAGATCAAAAGCCAAAGCAAGATCAAGTGCCAGATCAAGAGCCAGATCAAGAGCCCCTCACCCTAGCCCTCTCCCGGAGGGAGAGGGAACTGACCGTGGTGTTTGGGAGAGCTACGCCGACGTGCGATACCGAGTTGAACTCAGACTTTGAAAAGCTCACAAATCGGCTCCCTCTCCCTCGGGAGAGGGCTGGGGTGAGGGGCAGCAACAACGCAAATCAAAAGCCGAACACCCACGCTCTTCACCACTCAATAGGCCGAGTGTCAGCTCGCCTGCTCTTGATCTTGATCCACCGGCGACGTCCGAAGGCTGAGTGGAAGGATTGATCCGGGGGTGGGAGCGCAGCGACCGTTTGGCGAAGCCAAACACAGCGAGAGGAGGTGCAGCGAAGCAAACCGGAGACGCTGCGCCCGGATCGATCCCGGAGCGAAGGAACCCCGAGCCCCAGCGAGCGGGCCGCACGTAGGAGCAAGCGTTTTTTGCTTACTTTTTTTGGCGTTTGAAAAAAAGTGAGTCGCCGTAAGGGCGAAACCCTAAGCCGCCGTTACCGCAGCAACGGATATTCACACAAAAATACCAGACAACAAAAAGGCGCCCGAAGGCGCCCTCTTGATCCAAGGCCGTCAGGCCATTTCCGCGGTAGTCTCGAAGTCAAACGTCAACTCACCATCCTTGATGTCGATGTGAACCACACCGCCATGCTCGGCCAGCTCGCCAAACAGAATCTCCTCCGCCAACGGACGCTTGATCTTGTCCTGGATCAGGCGCGCCATCGGACGTGCGCCCATCGCCGAGTCATAACCACCCGCCGCCAGCCAACTACGCGCGGCATCAGTGACCTCAAGCAGCACACGCTTGTCTTCCAGCTGCGCCTGAAGCTCCGTAAGGAACTTGTCCACCACACTTTTGATAACCTCATGACTGAGGCGACCAAACTGGATAATGGTGTCCAGACGGTTACGGAACTCCGGCGTGAAGCTCTTCTTGATCACTTCCATCGCATCAGACGAGTGGTCCTGATGGGTGAAACCGATCGAAGCGCGAGCAGCCGTCTCGGCACCAGCGTTGGTGGTCATGATCACGATCACATTGCGGAAGTCCGCCTTGCGCCCGTTGTTGTCGGTCAGCGTGCCGTGATCCATCACCTGCAGCAGCAGGTTGAAGACTTCCGGATGCGCCTTCTCGATTTCATCGAGCAGCAATACGCAGTGCGGCTGCTTGGTGATCGCTTCGGTCAACAGACCGCCCTGGTCGAAACCGACATAGCCCGGAGGCGCACCGATCAGACGCGATACAGTGTGACGCTCCATGTATTCGGACATGTCGAAGCGAACCAGCTCAATCCCCAACGCCTTGGCCAGTTGCCGCGCAGCCTCGGTTTTACCAACACCGGTCGGGCCTGCGAACAGGAACGAACCGACGGGCTTGTCAGGCGACTTCAGGCCGGCACGCGACAGCTTGATCGCAGTCGACAGCGAATCGATGGCCGCGTCCTGACCAAACACCGTCAACTTCAGGTCACGCTCCAGATTACGCAGCAGCTCCTTGTCGGAACTGGTGACGTGCTTAGGCGGAATCCGCGCGATTTTCGCGACGATGTCTTCAACCTGTGGCACTTCGATGCGCTTCACACGTTTTTCTACCGGTTGCAGACGCTGGTAGGCGCCCGCCTCGTCGATCACGTCGATGGCCTTGTCCGGCATATGCCGATCATTGATGTAGCGCGAGGCCAGTTCAGCAGCGGCGCGCAACGACTCATCGCTGTATTCGATGTTGTGGTGCTGCTCGAAACGCCCTTTCAGGCCGCGCAGAATACCGATGGTGTCTTCCACTGACGGTTCGACAACATCAACCTTCTGGAATCGACGTGCCAAGGCACGATCTTTCTCGAAGATGCCGCGGAATTCCTGGAACGTGGTCGAGCCGATGCAGCGAATGTCGCCAGACGACAGCAACGGTTTGAGCAGGTTCGAGGCATCCATCACGCCACCCGACGCAGCGCCGGCACCAATGATGGTGTGGATCTCGTCGATGAACAGGATCGCCTGCGGACGTTTTTTCAATTCATTGAGCAACGCCTTGAAGCGCTTCTCGAAATCACCGCGATACTTGGTGCCCGCGAGCAGGGCACCGAGGTCGAGGGAGTAAACAACGCTGTTGGCCAACAGATCCGGCACCTGGTTGTCGACAATGCGCTTGGCCAGGCCTTCGGCAATCGCGGTTTTACCCACGCCTGCTTCACCGACCAGCAGCGGATTGTTTTTGCGCCGACGCGCGAGAATCTGCGCGACACGCTCGACTTCCGACTCACGGCCGACCAGCGGATCTATTCGACCCTGACGCGCGAGTTCGTTGAGGTTGCTGGCATAAGCATCCAGAGGATTGCCTGAAGAAGAAGACTCACCGCCCTCGTCGTCCTGCATATCTTGTTCACCTTCAGAGTGATCGCCATGCCCCGGCACTTTGGAAATGCCGTGTGCGATGTAATTGACGACATCGATGCGCGCAACGCTCTGCTGTTTCAGCAGGAACACTGCCTGACTCTCTTGCTCACTGAAGATGGCAACCAGCACGTTAGCGCCGGTTACTTCGCGTTTGCCCGAGCTCTGTACGTGGAAAACAGCACGTTGCAGTACACGCTGGAAGCCCAGGGTTGGCTGGGTTTCGCGATCTTCGTCATGAACGGGGATCAATGGCGTGGTGGAGTCGATGAACTCCTGCAGGTCATGCTTGAGTTTGTCGAGGTTTGCGCCGCAGGCACGCAAAACGGTGGCGGCAGCCTCATTGTCCAATAGGGCCAGCAAAAGGTGTTCGACGGTCATGAATTCATGACGTTTCGAACGAGCCTCCTTGAAGGCTAGATTGAGGGTGACTTCGAGCTCGCGGTTTAACATAGCTTCACCTCATACCCAAGTGGTCGGCGATTAACCGTCCTTCTCGATTTCACAGAGTAGCGGATGCTGGCTTTCCCTGGCGTACTGGTTGACCTGCATGGCCTTTGTCTCGGCGATGTCGCGGGTAAACACTCCACATACTGCCCGTCCTTCTGTGTGGACGGCCAGCATGACCTTGGTCGCCAGCTCGCGATTCAGGTTAAAAAACACCTCGAGCACTTCGACGACGAAATCCATCGGTGTGTAGTCATCGTTGAACAAAACCACCTTGTACATCGGCGGCGCCTGTAACGCAGGCTTTGCTTCCTGAACAGCAACGCCTGCCGAATCGTCGTCGTGCTCCTCTGGAAGATCCTTTTGGAGAAGCGGGCGATCCTGATTGAATGTTAGTCGAATCTGGCTGATTGCATGCATGGAAAGAAAGGTTCGTCAGTTGTGCAAATACAGTGGTGGGGGCGGTTGTCCACGTTTTCAACTCCGACTGCCCGGTCACCTTGACTATCGGGAAAACGGTGTTACAACCAATAGAGCCCACAGTGGGTAAAAAAGATCCGCGGAGTCAATCCTTTTAACGGATTAGATTGCGGATGAATTGGATGATACTCCAGCGATGGAGTCTGTTGCAGAGGGATTTGAGCATGGCTGTCGGCAAGGTGAAATGGTTCAACAATGCCAAGGGATTCGGCTTTATCAATACCGAAGCCCGCGAAGGCCGCGATGAGGATGGCAAAGATATTGATTTCTTTGCGCACTACTCCGCCATTGAGATGGACGGGTATAAAACCCTGAAAGCGGGTCAGGCAGTGAAATTCGAGATCGTGCAAGGCCCCAAAGGCCTTCACGCGGTGAAAATCTGCTCGGCAGACGTGGTCAACGAAGCGACCCCGGCCGCCCCCGCAGCGCAAACGGTATCCAGCTGACGCCTCAGAACCTTCAGCCATAAAAAAACCGCCTGCCTCAATTCATCGAGGCAGGCGGTTTTTTATGTGCCCGCGTTTTACATATGCGAAATCAACGCATCCCCAAAGCCCGAAGACGAAACCAGCTTGGCCCCGTCCATCAGACGTTCGAAGTCATAGGTCACAGTCTTGGCACCAATGGCGCCGTTGGTGCCCTTGATGATCAGATCCGCCGCTTCGGTCCAGCCCATGTGGCGCAGCATCATCTCGGCCGAGAGAATCAGCGAACCCGGGTTGACCTGATCCTTGCCGGCGTACTTCGGCGCAGTACCGTGAGTCGCTTCAAACATCGCCACGGTGTCGGACAGGTTGGCGCCCGGAGCAATACCGATGCCACCCACTTCCGCCGCCAAAGCGTCGGAGAGGTAGTCGCCGTTCAGGTTCAGGGTCGCGATCACATCGTATTCGGCCGGGCGCAGCAGGATCTGCTGAAGCATGGCGTCAGCGATGGCGTCTTTGACCACAACATTCTTGCCGGTTTTCGGGTTTTTGAACTGCATCCACGGGCCGCCGTCGAGCAGGGTCGCGCCGAATTCTTCAGCGGCCACTTCGTAGGCCCACTCTTTGAAGGCACCTTCGGTGAACTTCATGATGTTGCCTTTGTGCACAATGGTCAGCGAATCGCGGTCGTTATCGACCACATACTGCAGAGCCTTGCGCGCCAGGCGCTTGGTGCCTTCCAGCGAAACCGGCTTGACGCCGATGCCGCAGTTTTCGTCGAAACGGATCTTGGTGACGCCCATTTCTTCTTTAAGGAATTTGATGACTTTGGTGGCTTCCGGCGAACCGGCCTTCCACTCAATGCCCGCATAGATGTCTTCGGAGTTCTCGCGGAAGATGGTCATGTCGACATCGCCGGGCTTTTTCACCGGGCTTGGTACGCCTTCGAACCAGCGCACCGGGCGCAGGCAGACGTACAGGTCGAGTTGCTGACGCAGGGCCACGTTCAGCGAGCGGATGCCGCCACCGACCGGGGTGGTCAGCGGGCCTTTGATGGAAACCACGTAATCCTTGACTGCATCGAGGGTTTCCTGAGGCAGCCAGGTGTCCTGATCGTAAACCTGAGTGGCTTTTTCCCCGGCGTAGACTTCCATCCAGGAAATCTTGCGCTTACCGCCGTATGCCTTTTGAACTGCAGCATCGACAACCTTGATCATCACCGGACTGATGTCGACACCAATGCCGTCACCTTCGATGAAGGGGATGATCGGGTTATCAGGAACATTGAGAGAATGGTCTGCATTGACGGTGATTTTGTCGCCGACGGCTGGAACCTGAATCTTCTTGTAACCCATGCTGAACTCCATTGTTTGGATTGAACATCTGGCTTGGTTCGAGCGTAACCCAGTTAAATCAACACGCAAACCCTCTGTTCGTGGCGCGGCTACATCTCGTTTCGTACAAGCCTGAAAGCAAAGGGAAAAGCGCCAAACTCAAGCATTCGCGACGACTCTACGCCCGACCCCGCCCTGCGACCTTTAGACCAATGGACGAGAATCGTTGCATATGAACCATCGGCAGATTGCCAGCTACCTATGTATAATGCCGCCCGCTGACCACAGGGTCACGACGGCTGGCCTCTCTAGCACGAGACTTTCCGCCTGATTGGTCGGGTTGTTACCGCAGCCTGACTGCTTGACGCTCTACTGATGCACCCAACATCACCGCGAAGAATCTCGACATTCGGTTCATGGATGACTTTGAACGAACGCGCTTACCCGGCGCCCCTCGAGTTTCTGCGCACGCTTTAGCAAAGAAGAGAGAGTTAATCCGAATATGCCCACCCGCTCGAAGATCATCTATACCTTCACCGACGAAGCTCCAGCCCTCGCCACCTATTCCCTGCTGCCGATCATCGAGGCTTACACCGCCTCGGCCGATATCGCCGTGGAAACCCGCGATATCTCTCTTGCAGCGCGCATTCTGGCCAGCTTCCCCGAGCAACTGGGCGACAAAGCCGTAGCCGACCACCTCGCCGAACTGGGCGACCTGGCCGTTACGCCTGAAGCCAACATCATCAAGCTGCCGAACATCAGCGCTTCGGTGCCACAGCTGCAAGCCGCGATCAAAGAGCTGCAAGCTCAGGGTTACAACCTGCCGGACTACCCGGAAACCGTGACCAGCGACGCTGACAAAGACGCCAAGGCGCGTTACGACAAGGTCAAGGGCAGCGCCGTGAACCCGGTTCTGCGCGAAGGCAACTCCGACCGTCGCGCACCGCTGTCGGTGAAGAACTACGCTCGCAAGCACCCGCACAAAATGGGCGCCTGGGCCAAAGACTCCAAGTCCCACGTCGCTCACATGAGCACCGGCGATTTCTACGGCAGCGAAAAAGCTGCCCTGATCGACGCCGCTGACGCCGTGAAGATCGAGCTGATCGCCAAGGACGGTACCGCTACCGTCCTGAAAGAAAAAACCACCGTTCAGGCCGGCGAGATCCTCGACTGCGCCGTGATGAGCAAAAACGCCCTGCGCGCGTTCATCGCTGCTGAAATCGAAAGCGCCAAGGCGCAAGGCGTGCTGCTCTCGGTGCACCTGAAAGCGACCATGATGAAGGTCTCCGACCCGATCATGTTCGGCCAGATCGTTGCCGAGTTCTATAAAGACGCCCTGACCAAGCACGCTGACGTGCTGGCCGAAATCGGCTTCAACCTGAACAACGGCATCGGCGATCTGTACGCGCGCATCAAGGCCCTGCCGGCTGAGCAGCAAGCTCAGATCGAAGCTGACATGGCCGCGGTCTACGCTGCTCGCCCATCGCTGGCGATGGTCAACTCCGACAAAGGCATCACCAACCTGCACGTGCCGAGCGACGTGATCGTCGACGCCTCGATGCCAGCGATGATCCGTGACTCCGGCAAAATGTGGGGCACCGATGGTCAGCTGCACGACACCAAGGCGGTGATCCCGGATCGTTGCTACGCGACCATCTACCAGGCTGTGATCGAAGATTGCAAAGCCAATGGCGCTTTCGACCCGACCACCATGGGCAGCGTGCCAAACGTTGGCCTGATGGCGAAGAAAGCCGAAGAGTACGGCTCGCACGACAAAACCTTCCAGATCAAGGCTGACGGCGTGGTTCGCGTCACTGACAGCAAGGGCAACCTGCTGATGGAACAGACTGTTGAAGCCGGCGACATCTTCCGCATGTGCCAGACCAAAGACGCGCCGATCCAGGACTGGGTCAAACTGGCCGTCAACCGTGCTCGCGCAAGCAGCACGCCAGCGATCTTCTGGCTCGACCCAATGCGCGCTCACGACGGCGTAGTGATCGAGAAAGTTCAGGCTTACCTGAAGGATCACGACACGGCCGGTCTGGACATCCAGATCATGGCACCGGTCGACGCGATGAAGTACACCCTGCAGCGCACCCGCGAAGGCAAGGACACCATTTCGGTGACCGGCAACGTACTGCGCGACTACCTGACCGACCTGTTCCCGATCATGGAACTGGGCACCAGCGCCAAGATGCTGTCGATCGTGCCGCTGATGAACGGCGGTGGCCTGTTCGAAACCGGCGCCGGCGGTTCGGCTCCGAAGCACGTGCAGCAACTGGTTGAAGAGAACTTCCTGCGCTGGGATTCGCTGGGCGAGTTCCTCGCACTGGCAGCGTCCCTTGAGCATCTGGGTGTGAACTACAACAACCCGAAAGCACTGGTACTGTCGAAAACCTTGGATCAGGCCACTGGCCAGTTCCTCGACAACAACAAGTCGCCATCGCGCAAAGTCGGCAACATCGACAACCGCGGCAGCCACTTCTACCTGGCGATGTACTGGGCTCAGGCCCTGGCCGCCCAGACTGAAGACGCTGCACTGCAAGCGCAATTCGCCACTCTGGCAAAAACCCTGACCGAGAACGAAGCAACCATCGTTGCCGAGCTCAACGCCGTTCAGGGCAAGCCAGTCGACATCGGCGGTTACTACCACGCCAATGCCGAGCTGATCAGCAAGGCCATGCGCCCAAGCGCAACCCTCAACGCGGCGATTGCTGCGCTGGTTTAAGGTTGTAGCGCTGTAATCGAACCCCGGCCCTGTGCCGGGGTTTGTGTTTCCAGAGCTCACACAATTCCCCTGTGGGAGCGAGCCTGCTCGCGATAGCGGTTTATCATTCAGCATCTGCATTGACTGACACACCGCTTTCGCGAGCAGGCTCGCTCCCACAGGGGGAATGGGTTTCAATTCAACATTTGAGGACAACTCATGGAATGGCTCCCCCACATCACCGTCGCCACCATCGTCGAGGACAACGGTCGCTTCCTGATGGTCGAAGAACACAAGGCCGGGCGTAATGTGCTCAACCAGCCCGCCGGCCATCTCGACCCGGACGAAACCCTGATCGATGCAGCCGTGCGCGAGACCCTCGAAGAAACCGGTTGGGACGTCGAACCCACCGGCGTCATCGGCATTTACCTGTACACCGCGCCGAGCAACGGCGTGACTTACCAGCGCGTGTGCTTCAGCGCCAAAGCCGTCAAACACCACCCGGATTATCAACTCGACGACGGCATCGTCGGTGCCAAGTGGCTGACCCGCGACGAATTAATCGCCCAACGCGACAACTGGCGCAGTGAGCTGATCATCCGTTGCATCGACGATTATCTGGCCGGCCATCACTTCAGCCTCGAACTGATCCGCCCTTCTCTTTAGCCTTGAGGCCGCGAGCCTGCTAGAATCGCGTCCTTTTTCAAGACACTCATTGAATCCCTATGCGTGATCCAGCCCCTTCTGACACATCCAAGAAGCGCGTCATTGTCGGCATGTCCGGCGGCGTGGACTCTTCCGTTTCCGCTCTCCTGCTGATCGAGCAGGGTTACGAGGTGGAAGGCCTGTTCATGAAGAACTGGGAAGAAGACGACGGAACGGAATACTGCACCGCCATGGACGACCTGGCGGATGCCCAGGCTGTCTGCGACAAGATTGGCATCAAGCTGCACACCGCCAACTTCGCCGCCGAGTACTGGGACAACGTGTTCGAGCACTTTTTGGCCGAGTACAAGGCCGGACGCACGCCGAACCCGGACATCCTCTGCAACCGCGAGATCAAGTTCAAGGCGTTCCTCGACTACGCCATGATGCTCGGCGCCGACCTGATCGCCACCGGCCACTACGTGCGCCGCCGCGACATCGATGGTCGTACCGAACTGCTCAAAGGCCTCGATCCGAACAAGGATCAGAGCTACTTCCTGCACGCCGTCGGCGGTGAACAGATCGCCAAGACCCTGTTCCCGGTCGGCGAACTGGAAAAGCCGGAAGTGCGCGCAATTGCCGAGAAATACGAGCTGGCGACCGCCAAGAAGAAGGATTCCACCGGGATCTGCTTTATCGGCGAGCGTCGCTTCAGCGATTTCCTCAAGCAATACCTGCCCGCGCAACCGGGCGAGATCAAGACCACCGAAGGCGAAGTCATCGGCCGTCATCACGGTTTGATGTACCACACCATCGGTCAGCGCCAGGGCCTCGGTATCGGCGGTTTGAAAGACGCCGGCGACGAGCCTTGGTACGTGCTGCGCAAGGATCTCGACACCAACGAGCTGATCGTCGGCCAGGGCAACAACCATCCGTGGCTGTTCTCCGGCGCCCTGCTCGCTTCGGAAATCTATTGGGTCAACCCGATCGACCTGAGCCAACCGCTGCGCCTGACCGCCAAAGTGCGTTATCGCCAGAGCGATCAGGCCTGCACCCTGGAAAAAACCGCCAGCGGTTACCGCGCCGTGTTCGACGAACCGCAACGCGCGGTCACGCCGGGCCAATCGGTGGTTTTCTATGACGGTGAAATCTGCCTCGGTGGCGGCGTGATCGAAGTCGCCGAGCCGTGGAGCGGCCAGGCATGAGCCCGACTCAGGAACAACTGACGGCGCTGGGCGGCGTGTTTCTCGCCGCCGTGCTGGTCGACCGGATCGCCAAGACCGGCCAGACCAGCGAAGCTGGCCTTAGTTGCATGCTCGGCAGCCTGCTGGTGCGCGACCCGAAGGACACGCTGGACGTGTACGGTGGCGATGACCTCAATCTGCGCGAAGGCTATCGAGCGCTGATCGGTGCACTGGAACGCGACCCGAGCACGTTGCAACGCGAGCCACTGCGCTACGCCCTGTCGATGCTCGGCCTGGAGCGTCAACTGGCCAAGCGCAACGACATGCTCGACATCATCGGCAAGCGTTTGCCGCAGATCCAGTCGCAGGTCGAGCATTTCGGCCCGGCCCACGAAAACGTGGTCGCGGCTTGCGGCGCGCTGTATCAGGACACCCTGAGCACCCTGCGCCAACGCATTCAGGTGCACGGCGACATGCGCAACCTGCAGCAACCGAGCAACGCCTCGAAGATCCGCGCCCTGCTGCTTGCCGGCATCCGTTCAGCGCGCCTGTGGCGGCAGCTCGGCGGCCATCGCTGGCAGTTGGTGATCAGCCGGCGCAAGCTGCTCAAAGAGCTGTATCCGTTGATGCGCAGCGAGTAATTCGCCCTGCAATAAAAGCTTTGTAGTCTGTAACGCGTAATACGCCGGTCAGTTGGCAACGGACCGGCGGATTTTTTCATGTATGATACGCGCCCCATTTCGTTGCCCGACTGTCCGAGAACACCCCATGCAGCTTTCTTCGCTCACTGCGGTTTCCCCTGTTGACGGCCGCTACGCCGGCAAAACCCAGGCCCTGCGCCCGATTTTCAGCGAGTACGGTCTGATCCGTGCCCGTGTTCTGGTTGAAGTGCGCTGGCTCCAGCGCCTGGCCGCCCACGCGGGTATCCCTGAAGTGCCAGCCTTCTCCGCCGAGGCCAACGCCGTTCTCAATGAACTGGCTGAAAACTTCTCGCTGGAGCACGCCGAGCGCGTCAAAGAGATCGAGCGCACCACCAACCACGACGTCAAAGCGATCGAATACCTGCTCAAAGAGCAGGCGGCCAAGCTGCCGGAGCTGGCCAAGGTCAGCGAGTTCATTCACTTTGCCTGCACCAGCGAAGACATCAACAACCTGTCCCACGCCCTGATGCTGCGCGAAGGCCGTGATGACGTGATGCTGCCGCTGATGCGCCAGACCGCCAACGCCATCCGCGAACTGGCCATCCGTTTTGCTGACGTGCCGATGCTGTCGCGCACTCACGGCCAACCAGCCTCCCCGACCACTCTGGGTAAAGAGCTGGCGAACGTGGTTTACCGTCTCGAGCGTCAGATCGCTCAAGTCGCTGCCGTGCCGCTGCTGGGCAAGATCAACGGCGCTGTCGGCAACTACAACGCGCACCTGTCGGCCTACCCGCAGATCGACTGGGAAGCCAACGCCCGCGCCTTCATAGAAGACGAGCTGGGCCTGGGCTTCAACCCGTACACCACGCAGATCGAACCGCACGACTACATCGCCGAGCTGTTCGACGCAATTGCGCGCTTCAATACCATCCTGATCGACTTCGACCGTGACATCTGGGGCTACATCTCCCTGGGTTATTTCAAGCAGCGCACCATCGCTGGCGAAATCGGTTCGTCGACCATGCCGCACAAGGTCAACCCGATCGACTTCGAAAACTCCGAAGGCAACCTGGGCATCGCCAACGCATTGTTCCAGCACCTGGCGAGCAAACTGCCGATTTCCCGCTGGCAGCGCGACCTGACCGACTCCACCGTACTGCGCAACCTCGGTGTCGGCTTCGCCCACAGCGTGATCGCCTACGAAGCCAGCCTCAAAGGCATCAGCAAACTGGAGCTCAACGAGCAGAAGATTGCCGCTGACCTCGACGCTTGCTGGGAAGTATTGGCTGAGCCGATCCAGACCGTGATGCGCCGCTACAACATCGAAAACCCGTACGAGAAGCTGAAAGAACTGACGCGCGGCAAGGGCATCAGCCCTGAAGCGTTGCAGACTTTCATCGACGGCCTGGACATGCCAGCGCAAGCGAAAGCCGAGCTCAAGCAACTGACTCCGGCCAACTACATCGGCAACGCTGTAGCGCAAGCCAAACGCATCTGATCGACCGCTTGATCCGTTTGAGACGCCCGGCCGCGCCGGGCGTTTTTATTCCCGTCTGAAAAGTGCTTTTTTTCAATAGGTTACATATGAATCCCGATATTCCTCTTCAACTTCTGGGCGGCATCACGGCACGCGAGTTCCTGCGTGACTACTGGCAGAAAAAGCCATTGCTGATCCGCCAGGCGATTCCTGATTTCGAAAGCCCGATCGACGCCGACGAACTGGCCGGCCTGGCCCTGGAAGAAGAAGTCGAATCGCGCCTGGTGATCGAGCACGGCGAGCGCCCTTGGGAACTGCGTCGCGGCCCGTTCGCTGAAGACGAGTTCAGCAAATTGCCGGAAAAAGAGTGGACCCTGCTGGTTCAGGCCGTCGACCAATTCGTGCCGGAAGTCAGCGAGCTGCTGGAAAACTTCCGCTTCCTGCCGAGCTGGCGCGTTGACGACGTGATGATCAGCTTCGCCGCCCCGGGTGGCAGCGTTGGTCCGCACTTCGACAACTACGACGTGTTCCTGCTGCAAGGCCACGGCAAGCGCAACTGGAAAATCGGCCAGATGTGCGATTCCGAGAGCCCACTGCTGCAACACGCGGATCTGCGCATCCTCGCCGAATTCCACGAGACCGAAGAGTGGGTGCTGGAACCGGGCGACATGCTCTACCTGCCACCGCGTCTGGCTCATTGCGGTGTCGCGGTCGACAACTGCATGACCTACTCGGTCGGTTTCCGCGCACCAAGCGCTTCCGAAGTGCTGACTCACTTCACCGACTTCCTCAGCCAGTTCCTGACTGACGAAGAGCGCTACACCGATGCCGACGCGCAGCCAGCAGCCGATCCACATCAGATTCAACATGATGCACTGGATCGCCTCAAAGCTCTGCTCGCCGAGCACATGAGCGACGAACGCCTGCTGCTGACCTGGTTCGGCCAGTACATGACCGAGCCACGCTATCCGGAACTGGTGGCCGGCCCGGAAGAAATCGAAGAAGAAGACTTCCTCGCCGCCCTGCAGGATGGCGCCATTCTGATCCGCAACCCGAGTGCGCGCCTGGCCTGGTCGGAAGTCGATGACGACCTGCTGCTGTTCGCCAGCGGCCAGAGCCGTTACCTGCCGGGCAAGCTGCGCGAACTGTTGAAGCTGATCTGCGCCGCTGACGCCCTGCACACTGACAACCTCGGTGAGTGGCTGAACGACGAAGACGCTTGCGGCCTGCTGTGCCAGTTGGTCAAGCAAGGGAGCCTGGGGTTCGCCGATGAATAAGATTCGCGTACGTGTCGCAGACTGGCAGAAGGACATCGCCGAGATCCGGCGCATTCGTGAAACGGTGTTCATCGCCGAACAATCGGTGCCACCTGAGCTGGAATGGGACGCGGATGACGCGACCGCCGTACATTTTCTGGCGTTTGAAGGCGACTTTCCGATTGGCACTGCGCGCTTGTTGCCCGACGGGCACATTGGCCGGGTTTCGGTGCTGAAAGACTGGCGCGGCATGAAAGTCGGTGATGCGCTGATGCAAGCGGTGATTGCTGAAGCTGAAGAACGTGGATTGAAGCAGCAAATGCTCAGCGCGCAGGTTCAGGCCACCGCGTTCTATGAGCGCTTGGGCTTCAGCTTGGTCAGCGAGGAATTCCTCGAGGCCGGGATTCCGCATGTCGACATGGTTCGCCATTCGGCCTGAGACCCGCCCTGATCGTTCCCACGCTCTGCGTGGGAATGCCTCTCGGGACGCTCCGCATCCCTTGCGGCATGTGACGCAGAGCGTCACTGGCTGCATTCCCACGCAGAGCGTGGGAACGATCACGCCCCGACATCAACCGATGCCGGGGCGTTTTGCTGTCTACGATTCAACTTGCCCCACCCCAGGCCGACAAACTGGCAATATCAAGCCTTTCGAAAGCGGAGATAACGGACATGTCCCTACGCACCCTGCTCACCACCCTGCTGCTCGGTTGCAGTTTTTCGGTGATGGCAGCCACAGAAATCGTGCCTCTCAATTACCGCACCAGTACCGACATGCTGCCGATGGCGCAAGACTTCCTCGGCAAGGACGGTCAGGTCAGCGCCTACGGCAACCAGCTGATCATCAAGGCCGAGCCGGACAAGATTCAGGAACTCAAGGCGCTGATCACCCAACTGGACACTGCGCCCAAGCGCTTGCTGATCACCGTCGACACCAATGAAAACAATGGCCGTGGCGACGAAGGTTATTCGGTCAACGGCGCTCAGCCGAATCAGACCCGCATCATCAGCCGCAGCACCACCAGCCGCGAAGGCGGCGTCCAGCAGGTTCAGGCCACCGATGGCATGCCGGCGCTGATTCAAGTCGGCCAAAGCGTGCCGCTCACCAATGTTCAGAGCGATTCCTACGGCGGTTACAACAGCCAGACGCAATACCGCAACGTCACCCAGGGTTTCTATGTCACCGCCAGCGTCACCGGCGACATCGTTCACCTGGCGATCAGTACCAACCGTGACCGCATGAGCCAGGAACGTCCCGATGTAGTGAACGTGCAAAGCACCGACACAACTGTCAGCGGGCGCCTCGGTGAATGGATCACCCTCGCCGGTGTCAATCGCCAGACTCAGGCCGACAAACAGGGCCTGACCCGCAGCTACTCGACTCAAGGCCGGGATGACATGACCTTGCGGGTGAAAGTCGACGCTCTGGACTAAAGCACCGAAAACTGACTTATTAGTCGTATTAGACGAAAGATGTAGTGCTTGAAAAAAAGCACTACAAAACGTTTGACGGGGTAAAAAAGCGAAGGCATGATGGCCTCGCTCCCGCTAATCAGAGGCCCTGGCAAGGGCCTTCGAAGCGATGTTCGCACCTACCCCGCGAACCGCTTCGTGTCTGTACCGCCCACAAGGTGTGTTTGACGAGGTTGCCGACTGGAACGAAGTTGTCCCGAGGGACGGAAGCGTAATTAGGTAACCCGGCTTCACACTGTAGACCGTATAAAGGCCCACGACGCCCGAATGCGCCCGCAGTCCGCCACTACCTGCTCACTTCCCCTCGAGCCCATCGTTCATCCCGTCGCCTACCCCGCCGAATCCGTCTTGACCACCTAAGCTTCTGGTCAGCGAGCGCAGGAATTTTCCACCGCAGAACAACTTTTCATAAAAGACGCGACGAGGTTTATCTCCATGGCACTGACACGCGAACAGCAAATTGCAGCCCTCGAAAAAGACTGGGCTGAAAACCCGCGCTGGAAAGGCGTGACACGCACTTACTCCGCTGCTGACGTCGTCCGTCTGCGTGGCTCGGTTCAACCTGAGCACACCTTTGCAAAAATGGGCGCCGACAAGCTGTGGAACCTGGTCACCCAGGGTGCCAAGCCGTCCTTCCGTCCTGAGAAAGATTTCGTCAACTGCATGGGCGCCCTGACCGGTGGCCAGGCTGTTCAGCAGGTTAAAGCCGGTATCCAGGCGATCTACCTGTCGGGCTGGCAAGTGGCTGCGGACAACAACTCCGCAGAATCCATGTACCCGGACCAGTCGCTGTACCCGGTGGACTCGGTGCCAACCGTGGTCAAGCGCATCAACAACTCGTTCCGTCGTGCTGACCAGATCCAGTGGAAAGCCGGCAAAAACCCGGGCGACGACGGCTACATCGACTACTTCGCGCCGATCGTGGCTGACGCTGAAGCCGGTTTCGGCGGCGTCCTGAACGCCTACGAGCTGATGAAGAGCATGATCGAAGCAGGCGCCGCCGGCGTTCACTTCGAAGACCAACTGGCTTCCGTGAAAAAATGCGGTCACATGGGCGGCAAAGTACTGGTTCCTACTCAGGAAGCCGTACAGAAGCTGACCGCTGCGCGTCTGGCGGCTGACGTTGCCGGTACCCCGACCATCATTCTGGCCCGTACCGATGCTAACGCTGCTGACCTGCTGACCTCCGATTGCGACCCGTACGACCAGCCGTTCGTGACTGGCGAGCGCACTCAGGAAGGTTTCTACAAGGTTCGCGCCGGCCTCGATCAAGCCATCGCCCGTGGTCTGGCGTACGCGCCATACGCCGACCTGATCTGGTGCGAAACCGCCAAGCCGGATCTGGACGAAGCTCGTCGCTTCGCCGAAGCGATCAAAAAGGAATACCCGGACCAACTGCTGTCGTACAACTGCTCGCCTTCCTTCAACTGGAAGAAAAACCTGGACGACGCGACCATCGCCAAGTTCCAGCGCGAACTGTCCGCCATGGGTTACAAGCACCAGTTCATCACCCTGGCCGGCATTCACAACATGTGGCACAGCATGTTCAACCTGGCGCACGACTACGCCCGCAACGACATGACTGCCTACGTGAAGCTGCAGGAGCAGGAATTCGCTGACGCCGCCAAGGGTTACACCTTCGTGGCTCACCAGCAGGAAGTCGGCACCGGCTACTTCGACGACATGACCACTGTGATTCAAGGTGGCTCGTCGTCGGTCACCGCACTGACCGGTTCGACTGAAGAAGAACAGTTCCACTGATTCGGCTTCGCTGAGCAAACGGCCTTTGCGGATCGTATAGAAAGCTAACCGCAGAGCCGCAAAACTGACGCCCCGACTGGTTCGGGGCGTTTTTTTTGCTCGAGATAATCTCCCAGACACCACCAATCCCCTGTGGGAGCGAGCTTGCTCGCGAAGGCGTCCTGCCAGTCACTATCCATGTCGAATGATGAACCGCATTCGCGAGCAAGCTCGCTCCCACAGGAAAGCCTCAGCCGCGAGAGAAAACATTGATCCAGCGCGGTACATCCGTCAGAAAAATCCGCTAAAACGGGCGCCGTCGCTACTTGCAGTAACGTGCAAGTAAGACAACTTCCCAACTGACATCCCGTTAAACAGTTACAAAACACCCGCAAACGATATTAATTATCATTTAGCCACAACTATGTTCGTTACATTCCCTACAAAACATTATTTGCATAAACCCGCCTAATGCCCGCAACGCATGGGCTGCAGGGCATTGGAGATGCGCTATGTCCTTATTCCAATAAATAATTTCGCTATAGGAATTTTACTTGCAGGGTGTTTAGCCATAAAATCAGCGCGATTGATTGCTGCGACATATCGTCACTGCCTATTTCTTTATCAAGCTCAGAGACCTTTGCTCTCTGTTAAGGATTACCAGCATGCCCGAAGCGACAGGACTCATGGCCCACAACTGGGGCTTTGCCATTTTCCTTCTGGGTGTCGTCGGCCTGTGTGCCTTCATGCTTGGCGTCTCCAGCCTCCTTGGGTCAAAAGCCTGGGGTCGCAGCAAAAACGAACCGTTCGAGTCCGGCATGCTACCTACCGGTGGAGCCCGCTTGCGGCTCTCAGCCAAATTCTATCTGGTCGCGATGCTCTTCGTGATCTTCGATATCGAAGCCCTCTTTCTCTTTGCATGGTCTGTGTCCGTCCGCGAAAGCGGCTGGACCGGATTCGTCGAAGCTCTCGTTTTCATAGCAATTCTGTTGGCAGGTCTTGTCTACCTGTTCCGAGTGGGCGCCCTTGACTGGGCTCCGGAAGCTCGTCGCAAGCGGCAGGCGAAGCTGAAACAATGAGGCTTTGGCAATGCAATACAATCTCACCAGGATCGACCCCGATGCTCCTAACGAGCAGTATCCGATTGGCGAACGGGAAACCGTTTCCGATCCGTTAGAAGATCAAGTCCACAAAAACATTTTCATGGGCAAGCTGGAAGACGTGCTGAGTGGCGCGGTCAACTGGGGACGTAAGAACTCCCTGTGGCCGTACAACTTCGGCCTGTCGTGCTGCTACGTGGAAATGACCACCGCCTTCACGGCGCCCCACGACATCGCGCGCTTTGGCGCCGAAGTTATCCGGGCATCGCCGCGTCAGGCCGACTTCATGGTTATCGCCGGGACCTGCTTCATCAAGATGGCGCCGATCATCCAGCGTCTCTACGAGCAGATGCTCGAACCGAAGTGGGTTATCTCCATGGGTTCTTGCGCTAACTCCGGTGGCATGTACGACATCTACTCTGTGGTTCAAGGGGTGGACAAGTTCCTGCCCGTGGACGTCTACGTACCTGGCTGCCCTCCCCGTCCGGAAGCATTTCTGCAAGGCTTGATGCTGTTGCAGGAATCGATCGGCAAGGAGCGTCGTCCGCTTTCCTGGGTCGTTGGCGATCAAGGCGTTTATCGCGCCGACATGCCTTCGCAAAAGGAAGAGCGCCGCGAACAGCGAATCGCAGTCACCAACCTGCGCAGCCCTGACGAAGTCTGATCCAGATCTGTTCTGACAAAGAAACGAGAAGCTGGCTTCATTCTTTACGTTGACCGAAAGCGAAAAAATAACCATGACTACAGGCAGTGCTCTGTACATCCCGCCTTATAAGGCAGACGACCAGGATGTGGTCGTTGAATTGAACAACCGTTTTGGCGCCGAAGCGTTCACCGCTCAGTCGACCCGTACCGGCATGCCGGTACTCTGGGTCGCGCGCGCCAGGCTCGTTGAAGTCCTGACTTTCCTGCGCAACCTGCCCAAGCCGTACGTCATGCTCTATGACCTGCACGGTGTGGACGAGCGTCTGCGCACCAAGCGCCAAGGGCTGCCGAGCGACGCTGAGTTCACCGTGTTCTATCACCTCATGTCGCTGGAGCGTAATAGTGACGTGATGATCAAGGTCGCCTTGTCCGAGAGCGACCTCAGCTTGCCGACCGTCACCAGCATCTGGCCGAACGCCAACTGGTACGAGCGTGAAGTCTGGGACATGTTCGGTATCGACTTCAAAGGTCACCCGCACCTGTCGCGCATCATGATGCCGCCGACCTGGGAAGGTCACCCGCTGCGCAAGGACTTCCCGGCGCGCGCCACCGAATTCGATCCGTACAGCCTGAACCTGGCCAAGCAACAGCTTGAGGAAGAAGCCGCGCGTTTCCGCCCTGAAGACTGGGGCATGAAGCGTTCCGGCCCGAACGAGGACTACATGTTCCTCAACCTCGGCCCGAACCACCCTTCGGCGCACGGTGCGTTCCGCATCATTCTGCAACTGGACGGTGAAGAAATCGTCGACTGCGTGCCGGACATCGGTTACCACCACCGTGGTGCCGAGAAGATGGCCGAGCGTCAGTCGTGGCACAGTTTCATCCCGTACACCGACCGTATCGACTACCTCGGCGGCGTGATGAACAACCTGCCGTACGTGCTCTCGGTCGAAAAGCTGGCCGGCATCAAGGTGCCTGAGAAGGTTGACGTCATCCGCATCATGATGGCCGAGTTCTTCCGGATCACCAGCCACCTGCTGTTCCTCGGGACTTACATCCAGGACGTCGGCGCCATGACTCCGGTATTCTTCACCTTCACCGACCGCCAGAAGGCGTACACGGTGATTGAAGCCATCACCGGTTTCCGTCTGCACCCGGCCTGGTACCGCATCGGTGGTGTCGCCCACGACCTGCCGCGCGGCTGGGAAAAACTGGTGAAAGACTTCGTTGAATGGCTGCCAAAACGCCTCGACGAATACACCAAGGCTGCCCTGCAGAACAGCATTCTCAAGGGCCGTACCATCGGCGTCGCCCAGTACAACACCAAAGAAGCCCTGGAATGGGGTGTCACCGGTGCTGGCCTGCGTTCGACCGGTTGCGATTTCGACCTGCGTAAAGCGCGTCCGTACTCCGGCTACGAGAACTTCGAGTTCGAAGTGCCGCTGGCTGCCAACGGCGATGCCTACGACCGCTGCATGGTTCGCGTCGAAGAAATGCGCCAGAGCATCAAGATCATCGACCAGTGCATGCGCAACATGCCGGAAGGCCCGTACAAGGCGGATCATCCGCTGACCACGCCGCCGCCGAAAGAGCGCACGCTGCAGCACATCGAAACCTTGATCACGCACTTCCTGCAAGTTTCGTGGGGCCCGGTCATGCCGGCCAACGAATCCTTCCAGATGATCGAAGCGACCAAGGGCATCAACAGTTATTACCTGACGAGCGACGGCGGCACCATGAGCTACCGTACCCGGATCCGCACTCCAAGCTTCCCGCATCTGCAACAGATCCCTTCGGTGATCAAAGGCAGCATGGTCGCGGACATGATTGCGTACCTGGGTAGTATCGATTTCGTTATGGCCGACGTGGACCGCTAAGCATGAACAGCACGCTTATCCAGACAGACCGTTTCACCCTCAGTGAAACCGAGCGCTCGGCCATCGAGCACGAGCTGCACCACTACGAAGACCCGCGCGCGGCGTCGATCGAAGCCCTGAAGATCGTTCAGAAAGAACGCGGCTGGGTGCCGGATGGCGCCCTGTACGCGATCGGCGAGATCCTCGGCATCCCGGCCAGCGACGTTGAAGGTGTGGCGACGTTCTATAGCCAGATTTTCCGTCAGCCGGTTGGCCGTCACATCATTCGCGTCTGCGACAGCATGGTCTGCTACATCGGCGGCCACGAGTCGGTGGTCAGCGAAATCCAGAACAATCTGGGCATCGGCCTGGGTCAGACCACCACCGACGGTCGTTTCACCCTGCTGCCGGTCTGCTGCCTCGGCAACTGCGACAAGGCACCGGCGCTGATGATCGACGACGACACTTTTGGTGATGTGCAGCCTGCTGGCGTCGCCAAACTGCTCGAGGGCTACGTATGACCCTGACATCTTTCGGTCCTGCCAACCGCATTCAGCGTTCGGCCGAGACTCACCCGCTGACCTGGCGTCTGCGTGACGACGGCGAAGCCGTGTGGCTCGACGAGTACCAGGCCAAGAACGGTTACGCCGCTGCGCGCAAAGCCTTCGCCGACATGGATCAGGACGCCATCGTCCAGACCGTGAAAGACGCCGGCCTTAAAGGTCGCGGCGGTGCAGGCTTCCCCACGGGCGTGAAGTGGGGCCTGATGCCCAAAGACGAATCCATCAACATCCGCTACCTGCTGTGCAACGCGGATGAAATGGAGCCGAACACCTGGAAAGACCGCATGCTGATGGAGCAACTGCCCCATCTGCTGATCGAAGGCATGCTGATCAGTGCTCGCGCGCTGAAAACCTACCGTGGCTACATCTTCCTGCGTGGCGAATACACCACCGCCGCCAAGCACCTCAACCGTGCCGTGGAAGAAGCCAAGGCTGCAGGCCTGCTGGGTAAAAACATTCTGGGTTCGGGTTTTGATTTCGAGCTGTTCGTCCACACCGGCGCCGGGCGTTACATCTGCGGTGAAGAAACCGCACTGATCAACTCCCTCGAAGGCCGCCGCGCCAACCCGCGCTCCAAGCCGCCCTTCCCTGCCGCCGTCGGCGTGTGGGGCAAGCCGACCTGCGTGAACAACGTCGAAACCCTGTGCAACGTGCCGGCGATCATTGCCGACGGCGTTGACTGGTACAAATCGTTGGCGCGTGAAGGCAGCGAAGACATGGGCACCAAGCTCATGGGCTTCTCCGGCAAAGTCAAAAACCCGGGCCTGTGGGAACTGCCATTCGGCGTCACCGGTCGCGAGTTGTTTGAAGACTACGCCGGCGGCATGCGCGACGGCTTCAAACTCAAGGCCTGGCAGCCAGGTGGCGCCGGTACCGGTTTCCTCCTGCCTGAACACCTCGACGCACAAATGTACGCCGGCGGCATCGCCAAAGTGGGCACCCGTATGGGTACCGGCCTGGCCATGGCGGTGGACGACAGCGTCAACATGGTGTCCTTGCTGCGCAACATGGAGCAGTTCTTCGCTCGCGAGTCGTGCGGTTTCTGCACCCCGTGCCGCGATGGTTTGCCATGGAGCGTCAAGCTCTTGATGGCCATCGAACAAGGTCGCGGTCAGCCAGGCGACATCGAGACCCTGCTGGGTCTGGTCAACTTCCTCGGCCCGGGCAAGACCTTCTGTGCTCACGCACCGGGTGCCGTGGAACCGTTGGGCAGTGCCATCAAATACTTCCGTCCAGAGTTCGAAGCCGGTATCGCGCCAGTCAGCGCCGCCGTCCCGCCTCTGGCAAGGCCGATCGTAATCGGCGCGTAAACGCTTAACAGGTGAAGGGCCTGGGCCCTTCTCCTCCTGCGATGACGCCTTTCGAGGCTGGTTTGATTCGCACGGATAACAAGATTCCATTAGCCACGCCCGCTGACACCGGGCCAACGAAGACCTTTGAACCATGGCCACTATCCACGTAGACGGCAAAGCGCTCGAAGTCGACGGGGCAGACAACCTGTTACAGGCATGTCTGTCGCTGGGCCTCGACATCCCTTATTTCTGCTGGCACCCCGCGCTTGGTAGCGTCGGGGCTTGCCGCCAGTGCGCGGTCAAGCAGTACACCGACGAGAACGACACCCGTGGTCGCATCGTCATGTCCTGCATGACCCCGGCCACCGACAACACCTGGATCTCCATCGAAGATGAAGAATCCAAGGCGTTCCGCGCCAGTGTTGTTGAATGGCTGATGACCAACCACCCGCACGACTGCCCTGTGTGCGAAGAAGGCGGTCACTGCCACCTGCAAGACATGACCGTGATGACCGGCCACAACGAGCGCCGTTATCGCTTCACCAAACGCACGCACCAGAACCAGCAACTGGGCCCGTTCATTTCCCACGAAATGAACCGCTGCATCGCTTGCTATCGCTGCGTGCGTTTCTACAAGGATTACGCTGGCGGCACCGATCTCGGTGTGTTCGGCGCCCACGACAACGTGTACTTCGGTCGCGTTGAAGACGGCGTGCTGGAAAGCGAGTTCTCCGGCAACCTCACCGAGGTCTGCCCGACCGGTGTGTTCACCGACAAGACTCACTCCGAGCGCTACAACCGCAAGTGGGACATGCAGTTCGCGCCGAGCATCTGCCATGGCTGCTCGAGCGGTTGCAACATCTCCCCGGGCGAGCGTTACGGCGAACTGCGTCGCATCGAAAACCGTTTCAACGGTTCGGTGAACCAGTACTTCCTGTGCGACCGTGGCCGTTTCGGTTATGGCTACGTCAACCGCACCGACCGTCCACGTCAGCCGCTGCTGGCCGACGGCACCAAGCTTGGTCTGGATGCTGCACTGGATAAAGCGGCTGATCTGCTGCGCGGTCGCAACATCGTTGGTATCGGTTCGCCGCGTGCCAGCCTTGAAAGCAACTACGCTTTGCGTGAACTGGTGGGCGCCGAGCACTTCTACTCGGGTATCGAAGCGTCCGAACTGGAGCGCATCCGTCTGGTCCTGCAAGTGCTGAAAGACAGCCCGCTGCCAGTGCCGAACATGCGCGACATCGAAGACCACGATGCGATCTTCGTACTTGGCGAAGACCTGACCCAGACCGCCGCCCGCGTGGCGCTGTCGCTGCGTCAATCGGTCAAAGGCAAGGCTGAAGACATGGCCGAAGCCATGCGTGTTCAGCCTTGGCTCGACGCCGCCGTGAAGAACATCGGTCAGCACGCGCTGAACCCGCTGTTCATCGCCAGCCTGGCCGAAACCAAGCTCGACGACATCGCTGAAGAATGCGTACACGCCGCTCCAGACGATCTGGCGCGCATCGGGTTCGCCGTTGCTCACGCTCTGGACGCCAGCGCCCCGGCCGTTGAAGGTCTGGACGCCGAAGCACTGGAACTGGCTCAGCGCATCGCTGACGCCCTGCTCGCTGCAAAACGTCCGCTGATCATCGCCGGTACTTCGCTGGGCTCCAAAGCCTTGATCGAAGCCGCGGCGAACATCGCCAAGGCGCTGAAGCTGCGCGAGAAGAACGGTTCGATCAGCCTGATCGTGCCGGAAGCCAACAGCCTCGGTCTGGCCATGCTCGGTGGCGAGTCGGTGGATGCTGCGCTGCAAGCTGTCATCGACGGTAAAGCCGACGCCATCGTTGTGCTGGAAAACGATCTGTACACCCGCACTGCCAAAGAAAAAGTCGATGCCGCACTGAACGCTGCGCAAGTGGTGATCGTTGCTGACCATCAGAAGACCGCTACCAGCGACCGCGCGCACCTGGTTCTGCCAGCGGCCAGCTTCGCTGAAGGCGACGGTACGCTGGTCAGCCAGGAAGGTCGCGCCCAGCGCTTCTTCCAGGTTTTCGACCCGCAATACATGGACGCGAGCATTCTGGTTCACGAAGGCTGGCGCTGGCTGCACGCCCTGCGCGCGACCCTGCTGAACCAGCCGATCGACTGGACGCAACTCGACCACGTCACCGCTGCCGTTGCTTCGAGCACCGAGCAACTGGCGCGTATCGTCGACGCTGCACCTTCGGCGGCGTTCCGCATCAAGGGTCTGAAACTGGCGCGTGAGCCGCTGCGTTATTCCGGTCGCACCGCGATGCGCGCCGACATCAGCGTTCACGAACCGCGCACCCCGCAAGACAAAGACACCGCGTTTGCCTTCTCCATGGAAGGTTACTCGGGCTCTGCCGAACCGCGTCAGCAAGTGCCATTTGCATGGTCGCCGGGCTGGAACTCGCCACAAGCGTGGAACAAGTTCCAGGACGAAGTCGGTGGCCACATCCGAGCTGGCGACCCAGGCACCCGCCTGATCGAAAGCACTGGCGATTCGCTGAACTGGTTCGCTGCAGCACCGCGTGCATTCAACCCGGCGCCGGGCACCTGGCAAGCCGTGCCGTTCTTCCACCTGTTCGGCAGCGAAGAGAACTCTTCGAAAGCCGCACCGGTTCAAGAGCGCATTCCGGCTCCATACGTGGCTCTGGCCAAGTCGGAAGCGGATCGTCTGGGCGTCAACGACGGTGCCCTGCTGAGCCTGAACGTGGCCGGTCAGACCCTGCGTCTGCCGCTGCGCATCAATGAAGAACTGGGCGCCGGTCTGGTGGCATTGCCTGCGGGCATCGCCGGCATTCCACCGGCATTCGCCGGCGTATCCGTCGACGGTCTGCAGGAGGCAGCGCAATGACCTGGTTCACCCCTGAAGTGATCGATGTGATCCTCTCGGTCGTCAAAGCCATCGTGATTCTGCTGGCCGTTGTGGTCGCGGGCGCGTTGCTCAGCTTTGTCGAACGTCGCCTGCTGGGCTGGTGGCAGGACCGTTACGGTCCGAACCGCGTTGGCCCGTTTGGTATGTTCCAGATCGCCGCCGACATGCTGAAGATGTTCTTCAAGGAAGACTGGACCCCGCCGTTTGCCGACAAGGTGATCTTCACTTTGGCACCGGTGGTGGCGATGTCGGCCCTGCTGATCGCCTTCGCGATCATCCCGATCACCCCGACCTGGGGCGTCGCGGATCTGAACATCGGCCTGCTGTTCTTCTTCGCCATGGCCGGTCTGTCGGTCTACGCGGTGCTGTTCGCCGGCTGGTCGAGTAACAACAAGTTCGCCCTGCTCGGCAGCTTGCGTGCGTCGGCGCAGACCGTGTCCTACGAAGTGTTCATGGGCCTGGCCCTGATGGGCATCGTGGTTCAGGTCGGCTCGTTCAACATGCGCGACATCGTCGAGTACCAGGCGCAGAACCTGTGGTTCATCATTCCGCAGTTCTTCGGCTTCTGTACCTTCTTCATCGCTGGCGTCGCCGTGACTCACCGTCACCCGTTCGACCAGCCGGAAGCGGAACAGGAACTGGCCGACGGTTACCACATTGAATACGCCGGTATGAAATGGGGCATGTTCTTCGTCGGTGAATACATCGGCATCATCCTGATCTCGGCGCTGCTGGTCACCCTGTTCTTCGGTGGCTGGCACGGTCCGTTCGGCATCTTGCCGCAACTGGCGTTCGTCTGGTTCGCACTGAAGACCGCGTTCTTCATCATGCTGTTCATCCTGCTGCGCGCTTCCATTCCGCGTCCGCGTTATGACCAGGTGATGGATTTCAGCTGGAAATTCTGCCTGCCACTGACCCTGATCAATTTGCTGGTGACCGCTGCGGTCGTGTTGTGGAACACGCCTGCAGTCGCGGTTCAGTGAGGATTTGACCCATGTTCAAATATATTGGCGACATCGTTAAGGGTACTGGTACCCAGTTGCGCAGCCTGGTCATGGTCTTCGGCCATGGCTTTCGCAAGCGCGACACCCTGCAATACCCGGAAGAAGCGGTCTACCTGCCACCACGCTACCGTGGTCGCATCGTCCTGACCCGCGACCCCGATGGCGAAGAGCGTTGCGTAGCCTGCAACCTGTGCGCCGTGGCTTGCCCGGTGGGTTGCATCTCGCTGCAGAAAGCTGAAACCGAAGACGGTCGCTGGTACCCGGACTTCTTCCGTATCAACTTCTCGCGCTGCATTTTCTGCGGTCTCTGCGAGGAAGCCTGTCCGACCACCGCAATCCAGCTGACCCCGGATTTCGAGATGGCCGAGTTCAAACGTCAGGACCTGGTGTACGAGAAAGAAGATCTGTTGATCTCCGGCCCCGGCAAAAACCCTGATTACAACTTCTATCGTGTTGCAGGTATGGCAATCGCTGGCAAGCCGAAAGGCTCCGCGCAGAACGAAGCCGAACCGATCAACGTGAAGAGCTTGCTGCCTTAAGGAAGAACGATGGAATTCGCTTTCTATTTCGCATCGGGTATCGCTGTTGTGTCCACGCTTCGCGTAGTCACCAACACCAACCCTGTGCACGCCCTGCTCTACCTGATCATCTCGTTGATCGCTGTGGCCATGACCTTCTTCGCACTCGGCGCACCGTTCGCCGGCGTGCTGGAAGTGATCGCCTACGCCGGCGCCATCATGGTGCTGTTCGTGTTTGTGGTGATGATGCTGAACCTCGGCCCGGCCTCGGTTCAGCAAGAACGCGTCTGGCTCAAGCCCGGCATCTGGGCTGGCCCGGTGATTCTCGCCGCGCTGCTGCTGGCCGAACTGCTGTATGTGCTGTTCGCTCACCAGAGCGGTCAGGCCATCGGCCACACCACCGTAGACGCGAAAGCCGTGGGCATCAGCCTGTTCGGTCCGTACCTGCTGGTGGTCGAACTCGCCTCGATGCTGCTGCTCGCCGCAGCCGTCACGGCGTTCCATTTGGGCCGTAACGAGGCGAAGGAGTAAGACATGCCTGCTATCCCTCTCGAACATGGTCTGGCGGTTGCCGGGATCCTGTTCTGCCTTGGTCTGGTCGGCCTGATGGTCCGCCGCAACATTTTGTTCGTGTTGATGAGTCTGGAAGTGATGATGAACGCCTCTGCACTGGCGTTCATTGTTGCAGGCGCCCGTTGGGGCCAGCCGGATGGACAGATCATGTTCATCCTGGTGATCAGCCTTGCAGCCGCCGAGGCCAGTATTGGTCTGGCGATCCTGCTGCAACTGTATCGCCGCTTCCACACGCTCGATATCGACGCTGCCAGTGAGATGCGCGGATGAATCTTATCTTTCTGACTTTCGTATTCCCTCTGATCGGTTTCCTGCTCCTGTCGTTCTCCCGTGGACGCTGGTCGGAAAACCTCTCGGCGCTGATCGGCGTGGGTTCCATTGGCTTGTCGGCGATCGTCGCCGCCTACGTCATCTGGCAATTCAACGTCGCACCTCCCGAAGGCGGTCACTACACCCTGGTGCTGTGGAAGTGGATGGCGGTCGAAGGCTTCAAGCCTGACTTCGCCCTCTACGTCGACGGCCTGTCGATCACCATGCTCGGCGTGGTGGTGGGCGTGGGTTTCCTGATCCACCTGTTCGCGTCCTGGTACATGCGCGGTGAAGCGGGTTACTCGCGCTTCTTCTCGTACACCAACCTGTTTATCGCCAGCATGCTGTTCCTGGTGCTCGGCGATAACCTGTTGTTCCTGTACTTCGGCTGGGAAGGCGTGGGCCTGTGCTCGTACCTGTTGATCGGTTTCTACTACAGCAACCGCAACAACGGTAACGCCGCACTCAAGGCCTTCATCGTGACCCGGATCGGCGACGTGTTCATGGCCATCGGCCTGTTCATCCTGTTCCAGCAAGTGGGCACGTTGAACATCCAGGAACTGCTGGTGCTGGCACCGCAGAAATTCCAGGTCGGCGACTTCTGGATCACCCTGGCGACTCTGATGCTGCTGGGTGGCGCGGTCGGTAAATCGGCACAACTGCCGCTGCAAACCTGGCTCGCGGACGCGATGGCTGGCCCGACCCCGGTTTCGGCACTGATCCACGCCGCAACCATGGTGACCGCCGGTGTTTACCTGATCGCCCGTACCCACGGTCTGTTCACCCTGGCGCCGGAAATCCTCCACCTGGTCGGCATCGTTGGTGGTGTAACTCTGGTTCTCGCAGGTTTCGCCGCTCTGGTTCAGACCGACATCAAACGTATCCTCGCCTACTCGACCATGAGCCAGATCGGCTACATGTTCCTGGCGCTGGGCGTTGGTGCATGGGATGGCGCGATTTTCCACCTGATGACCCACGCCTTCTTCAAGGCCCTGCTGTTCCTTGCTTCCGGTGCGGTGATCGTTGCCTGCCACCACGAGCAGAACATCTTCAAGATGGGCGGTCTGTGGAAAAAACTGCCACTGGCCTATGCCAGCTTCATCGTTGGTGGTGCTGCGCTGGCCGCTCTGCCACTGGTCACCGCCGGCTTCTACTCCAAGGACGAAATCCTTTGGGAAGCGTTCGCCAGCGGCAACCACGGTCTGCTCTACGCAGGTCTGGTCGGCGCGTTCATGACGTCGCTGTACACCTTCCGCCTGATCTTCATCACGTTCCACGGTGAAGCCAAGACTGAAGCCCACGCCGGTCACGGCATCGCTCACTGGCTGCCATTGTCGGTGCTGATCGTATTGTCCACCGCCATCGGCGCGATGATCGTTCCGCCACTGCACGGCGTACTGCCAGAAAGCGTTGGCCATGCTGGCGGCGAAGCCAAGCACAGTCTGGAAATCGCGTCGGGCGCCATCGCCCTGGCCGGTATCCTGCTGGCAGCGCTGCTGTTCCTCGGCAAGCGTCGTTTCGTCACGGCGATCGCCAACAGCGGCATCGGCCGTTTCCTTTCGGCCTGGTGGTTCGCTGCCTGGGGCTTCGACTGGATCTACGACAAACTGTTCGTCAAGCCTTACCTTGCGATCAGCCACGTACTGCGCAAAGACCCGCTCGACCAGACCATCGGTCTGATCCCGCGTATGGCCAAGGGGGGTCACACCGCCCTGAGCCGCACCGAGACCGGTCAACTGCGTTGGTACGCTGCTTCGATGGCTGCTGGTGCCGTGCTGGTGATTGGCGCCATCGTGCTGGTAGCGGTCTGATATGAACCTTGCGAATTTGCGAAAGGAAACGAGCCCGTCATGATTCTGCCTTGGCTAATCCTGATCCCCTTCATCGGCGGCCTGCTGTGCTGGATGGGTGAGCGCTTCGGCGCTACCCTGCCCCGCTGGATTGCGCTGATCACCATGTCCCTGTTGCTCGCGATCGGCCTCTGGCTGTGGGCTACCGGCAACTATTCATTTGCTCCGGCGCCTGGCGCCGATCCGACCTGGGCGCTTGAGTTCAAGCATGTCTGGATCCAGCGCTTCGGCATCAACGTGCACCTGGCCCTCGACGGCCTGTCGCTGTTGATGATCCTGCTGACCGGTCTGCTGGGTATCCTCTCGGTGCTCTGCTCGTGGAAAGAGATTCAACGTCACGTTGGCTTCTTCCACCTGAACCTGATGTGGATCCTGGGCGGCGTTGTCGGCGTGTTCCTCGCCCTCGACCTGTTCATGTTCTTCTTCTTCTGGGAAATGATGCTGGTGCCGATGTACTTCCTCATCGCGCTCTGGGGTCACAGTTCTTCGGACGGCAAGAAAACCCGGATCTACGCGGCAACCAAGTTCTTCATCTTCACTCAGGCTTCCGGCCTGATCATGCTGGTGGCGATCCTCGGTCTGGTGCTGGTCAACTTCAACAACACTGGCGTGATTACTTTCAACTACGCCGACCTGTTGAAAACCAAGATGTCGATGACCACCGAGTACATCCTGATGCTCGGTTTCTTCATCGCCTTCGCGGTCAAGCTGCCAGTGGTTCCGTTCCACTCGTGGTTGCCTGATGCCCACGCCCAGGCGCCGACTGCCGGCTCCGTCGACCTCGCCGGTATCTTGCTGAAAACCGCTGCCTACGGTCTGCTGCGTTTCGCCCTGCCGCTGTTCCCGAATGCTTCGGCCGAGTTTGCGCCGATCGCCATGACCCTCGGTCTGATCGGGATCTTCTACGGTGCGTTCCTCGCTTTCGCACAAACCGACATCAAGCGTCTGATTGCCTTCTCGTCCGTTTCCCACATGGGTTTCGTGTTGATCGGCATCTATTCCGGCAGCCAACTGGCGCTGCAAGGTGCAGTGATCCAGATGTTGGCGCACGGTGTGTCGGCGGCGGCACTGTTTATCCTCAGCGGTCAGTTGTACGAGCGTCTGCACACTCGTGACATGCGTGAGATGGGCGGTCTGTGGTCGCGTATCGCTTACCTGCCGGCGATCAGCCTGTTCTTTGCAGCCGCGTCCTTGGGTCTGCCGGGTACCGGTAACTTTGTCGGTGAGTTCCTGATCCTGATCGGCTCCTTCGCAAGCTGGCCATGGATCACTGCGATTGCCACTTCCGGTCTGGTGTTCGGTTCGGTCTACTCGCTGATCATGATCCACCGTGCCTACTTCGGTCCGTCGAAATCGGATTCGATCCTGCACGGTATGGACGCTCGCGAACTGATCATGGTGCTGGGCCTTGCGGTGCTGCTGGTTTACCTCGGCGTCTACCCGCAACCGTTCCTCGATACTTCTGCCGCCACGATGCATGGCGTGCAGCAGTGGCTCGGCACCGCCTTCACTCAACTCGCTTCGGCCCGGTAAGAGCGCTATGGAATTCACGATTCAACACTTTATTGCGCTTGCGCCACTGTTGATCACCAGCCTCACCATTATCGTGGTGATGCTGGCAATCGCCTGGCGCCGCAACCACTCGCAGACCTTCCTGATCTCGGTCGCCGGTCTGAACCTGGCCTTGCTGTCGATCCTCCCAGCCCTGAAAGTCGCGCCTCTGGCCGTGACCCCATTGCTGCAGATCGACACCTTCGCTTGCCTGTACATGGCGCTGATCCTGGTCGCCACCCTCGCCTGCGTCACCCTCGCCCACGCCTATCTGGGCGATGGCGGTTCGGGTTACCCGGGCAACCGTGAAGAACTCTACCTGCTGATCCTGATGGCCGCCGCCGGTGGTCTGGTTCTGGTCAGCGCGCAGCACCTGGCCGGTTTGTTCATCGGTCTGGAACTGCTCTCGGTACCGGTCTACGGTCTGGTGGCTTACGCCTTCTTCAACAAGCGTTCGCTGGAAGCCGGCATCAAGTACATGGTGCTGTCGGCCGCCGGTTCCGCGTTCCTGTTGTTCGGTATGGCGCTGCTCTACGCCGACTCGGGTTCGCTGAGCTTCGTCGGTATCGGTCAGGCACTGGCTGCAACCGGCCTGCCTAGCTCGCTGGCACAACTGGGCCTGGGCATGATGCTGATCGGTCTGGCGTTCAAGCTGTCGCTGGTACCGTTCCACCTGTGGACGCCGGACGTCTACGAAGGTGCTCCGGCACCGGTGGCGGCGTTCCTCGCGACCGCTTCCAAGGTTGCGGTGTTTGCGGTGATGGTGCGTCTGTTCCAGATCTCCCCTGCTGCGAGCAGTGGCGTGCTGAGCGACGTGCTGACCGTCATCGCCATCGCTTCGATCCTGTTCGGTAACCTGCTGGCCCTGACCCAGAGCAACCTCAAGCGTCTGCTCGGTTACTCGTCCATCGCGCACTTCGGCTACCTGCTGATCGCACTGGTGGCGAGCAAGGGGCTCGCGGTGGAAGCCATCGGCGTGTACCTGGTGACTTATGTGATCACCAGCCTCGGCGCCTTCGGCGTGATCACCCTGATGTCCTCGCCGTACAACGGCCGTGACGCGGATGCCCTGTACGAATACCGCGGCCTGTTCTGGCGCCGTCCGTACCTGACCGCCGTGCTGACCGTGATGATGCTGTCGCTGGCGGGTATCCCGCTGACCGCAGGCTTCATCGGCAAGTTCTACATCATCGCTACCGGTGTTGAATCGCACCAATGGTGGCTGGTCGGCTCCTTGGTACTGGGCAGCGCCATCGGCGTCTTCTACTACCTGCGCGTGATGGTCACCCTGTACCTGATCGAACCAAACCTGCGTCGCCACGACGCCCAGCTGCACTGGGAACAGAAGGCAGGCGGCGTGATGCTGCTGGCCATCGCCCTGGTCGCGTTCTTCCTGGGTGTGTATCCGCAGCCATTGCTGACTCTGGTTCAGCAGGCGGGTCTGGCGGGCTGATTGCTTGGCTGGCTAGAAATGAAAACGGCACCTTCGGGTGCCGTTTTTGTTTTTGCGGGATTTAACATCTTGAACACTTGCGCTGGCCTCATCGCAGGCGCGCCCGCCTCCCCAGGTTTGTGCGTCGCTCACAAACTCCGGGCACACCCAAAAACCATTGTGGGAGCGAGCCTGCTCGCGAAGGCGTAGGCACTTTTAACATCTTGATTGGCTGACACTCCGCTTTCGTCGGAACGCCGCCCGGAGCAAGCTCGCTCCCACAGGTTTGTGTGGCGTTCACTCAATTCATATAACCACATGACGAAATTGTAATTCCCTCATCACCTTGGCGTTATCCGCAGCTTGCAACGATGTCACCCGGCGACCAATGCCGGCGGGCCCTGCCCCGTCGAACAATAAAACCCACGCCGAAGCACGTTCCCGTTCTGCCGAACCCAAGGAGTGTTTGATGGTTAACCCTACAAAAATATCGATGGCCGCTTTAGCGGTGGTGGTCGGCGCCGGGCCGTCCACGGTGTTTGCTGAAGACAAGCCTGAAGGCTTTGTCGAAGGCAGCAGCCTGACAGTGCTCAACCGCAACTTCTACTTCAATCGTGATCATCGCAACGGCCAGTCCAGCCCAACCGGCAACGGTTACTCCGAGGCTTGGGCGCATGCAGTGATCAGCAAGTTCGAATCCGGTTTCACCCAAGGCACCGTCGGGGTCGGTGTCGATGCGTTTGCGATGATCGGGCTGAAACTCGACACCGGTGACGGCCGCAACGGTGGGCGCAGTTCGTTTGATGTGATGCCGGTCAACAGCGACGGCGAGGCGCGGGACGAATACACCAAGGTCGGCGGCGCTGCGAAAATCCGGGCGTTCGATACGGTGGTCAAGGTCGGTGATGTGTTCCCGGCCAACCCGATGGTCGCGGCGGGCGACTCGCGCTTGCTGCCGGAAAGCTTTCGCGGGGTGACGGCGACCAACACCAGCATCGAAGGTCTGTCGGTGCAGGGCGGTCGATTGCACGCGATGAGCCAACCGGTGTCCAGCGACATGCGCGAGAACTTCGCGACGTTCTACGCAGGCCCGGTCAACTCGCCGTGGATCGCTTATGGTGGCGGCGATTACGTGCTGAACAAAAATCTCAGTTTCAGCCTGTATTCCAGCCGTCTCAAGGATGCGTGGAATCAGTACTACGCAGGCACCGCCTGGACCTATCCGCTGTCCGAAGACCTGTCGCTGTTCGGTGGTTTGAACTATTACAAAGCCGTCGATGAGGGCAAACAACTGCTCGGCGAGTTCGACAACAACATCTGGAGCGGCCGCGTTGGCGTCAAGCTTGGTGCCCACTCCGTCGCCCTCTCCCACCAGCGCAACAACGGTAATGACGACTTCGATTACCTGCGCCAGTCCGACTCGATCTTCCTCGACAACTCCATCCAGTACAGCGACTTCAACTCGCCGAAAGAACGTTCGTGGATGGTGCGTTATGACCTCGACATGAGCACTTACGGCGTGCCGGGTTTGTCGTTCATGACCCGTTACGCGCGCGGCACCGACGCCGATTATTCCAACGCCAACGCCGTGTACATGCGCCGCGATGCCGAGGGTAATCCGCTGACCGACCAGAAGCGCTGGGAGCGCGATGTGGAAGTCAAATACGTGGTGCAGAGCGGTTCGTTGAAAGACCTCTCGCTGCGCCTGCGCCAGGCCACCACCCGCGCCACGGCGTTCGAGTCGGACCTGGAGGAAGTGCGAGTGATTGTCGAGTACCCACTGGCCATTCTCTGACTGCATGGTCGATGCAAATTCACCTTTAGAAGCTCCTTGCTCCTTTGGTAAGAGGTGAATCTTTTGGCGTCCTTCGGGGCGCTTTTTTTTGCTCTGCACAAAGCCATCGTTGGCTTGACCGCAGCGCCGGCCACCTGCCATCTTCACCTGCGCTGAACAACAAGAATAACGAGGGACCGATGAGTAGCCGCAAGAACCTGGAAATCGAGTACCTGCGAGGCGCGGCCGTCGGCCTGACCTTTTTCAGCCATGTCACCATGATGCTGCCGTTCCATACCGACACGCTGCTGAGGATGTTCTCGATTTTCATGCCGTGGACCGGGGTGGACCTGTTCTTCTGCATTTCCGGTTTCGTGGTGAGCAAGGCTTATCTGGACTACTTCGACAAGCACCGCGCGCAGGGTCAGTTTGGTCTGGCCGCCGCGTGTTTCTGGTTGCGGCGCGCCTACCGTCTCTTGCCCACAGCCTGGCTGTGGATGCTTATACCGCTGTGCTTCTCTCTCGTGTTCAACCAGTCGAACGCCTTCGGTTCGTGGTTCGACAACCTGCGCAGCTTCACCGCTGTTGCGACCTTCAGCGCAAACCTGGCACATGGTTACGGCTCACTATTGGCTTCCAGCCCGCACTACTGGAGTCTGGCGCTTGAGGAGCAGTTCTACTTCGTCTTGCCGTTTTTTCTGTTGTTTATCACGGCGCCGCGCTGGCGGGTCATTGCCCTGTTCGCGCTGATTTCCTTGCAGTTCGGTCTGGACCGCAACCCGTTCGGCACCCCGGCCAGCACCATGCTCACCAACTTCCGCCTCGACGCCATGCTCTGGGGAATTCTGCTGTGCCTGTTCACACGTAGCCGCCTCTATCAGCAGATAGAACCGCTCGGATTGGCTAAGGGGCCATTCAAGCCGCTGCTGTGCACGCTGTTTCTGCTCTACATGCTCGGCGCCGTGGCCATACAACTGATTGCCCTGCCGATTGCCGTGGGCATGGTCGCGATCATCGCGGTCGTGATTGTCTGGCTGGCGAGTTACCAGAAAGGCTACATCTATTGCCCGCAGTTCATGCGCGGTTTCATGCAGTGGCTCGGCTCGCGGTCGTATGGCCTGTACGTGATCCACGTGTTTACCAATCACCTGAGCACCGAAATCTGGACGCGCGTAGCCGCCAGTCAGGGCGTGCCGCTGGATGGGCGTTTTACCCTTGAGCTGATCGTCACGTCGGTGGTTGTGCTGGTGATCTTGAGTGAACTCAATTACCGCTTTATCGAAACGCCGCTGCGTCTGCGCGGCGCAGAGATTGCCCGACGCAAACTGAACCATGAGGCCGCGTCAGTGCCGGCCGTTGTGGATGCGGCGCCGTTGCCAGCCAAATAGCGCTCAGGCAGAAACGCGGCCCCTGCACAGGGCCGCGCTCCTTTGGTAAGAGGTGAATCTTTTGGCGTCCTTCAGGTCGCCTTTTTTTGCTCTGCGGTCGCGACATAATCAACCCGCTATCGAGACAACCTAGCGGGTAGTTGATTAAACCAGGCTTTAGCGTAAAGGCAGCATCAGGGTTATAGGGGAAATATCGGGGCACGGAATGAACCCTGCGTACTTGATATAAAAGCTCGACAGCCGATCATTCAAGGGATGAACAATTATTGCGCTGGATCCGATCGACTGAGACGCGTTGAGAGCTCTTTCAATAGCATCTTGCAGTAAATCGATGGCGAAGCCCTGGCCCTGAGCTTCCCGTGTCACGCCCATACGCCCCAATAGAGTTACCGGATGGACACTGGGCGAATTGCGTTGACTGCTTTTCGGCATGACGCTGGCACGGGCGACTGATCCGCTGGAGAGCGTGTAATAGGCCATCACATTCGACGTACCTTTGAGGCAACTGACGTAAACAACAGCCTGCTTGGTGGATTGGGCTTTTCGCGCCTTCCTCAGCAGGTATTGGTCAATGGTCACCTCACCAGAATCGAAGGCATCGAGTTCGTGTCGGTCGTTCAGCTTCTCGGGGGCGGTCAACTCCAACGTTTTGGACGTGCGAGCAGTTGGTGCAGGCATTCGTTACCTCGAGCCGGATTGGCTTCAATAGCCTGTTCGAATGCGTCAAATGCGCCGTCGTCGAGAAGGAACAGTCGTTTATCCAGAATCACCTCTTCAGCTTTTTGGCAGGCAGCTTCCAGGATAAAACTTGTGCGATCACGACCAGACATGGCAGCCGCCAGATCGATCAGATTACGTTTCTTTTCGTCCGCTCTCATGTTGATTGGAACGGGTTTGGATTTTTCAACACTTTCAGTTGTGGACATTGTTCTGTTTCCCATCTGGGTAGGTGATGCTGGAACTGGAGCCTCCTTATGGCGTTAGCACATCAGCTTTTGTTTATTTTTCATTTTCTGACTCCTTGAGTGGCCCGGAGAGGTTTAGGCCATGCTCTTAACGTGAGATCTAACGTTTGAGGTGCGAAACCATGAGAGCGGCTTCGGAGTCGATTCTATACCGACCGTGTAGCCAATGCATATACGCGTATAGCTTTCAGATACACGGTCGTTTTGTTTATCTATTGCGAGAAAAAGCCCCCCGCCAAAGGACCTTCGCCTACGTCGTGACCTCCACGTTATCCAGCGCTTTGTTTACCGCCAGCTCGCCAAGCATGACGACCTGCGCGATCCCCAACAGTGTCTTGCGGTGGGTGCCTTCCAGCATCGCCGCGAAGTCACCGAGCATCACCGTGGCCGACGACAGCGATTCGCTGGCGTTGGCCAGTAATGATTCGGTATCGGCTTTGGGATTGACCAGGAACATCTGGTTGGGGATGTACGGCGCGGACATGATGGCGGCTGATGGTTTGAGGTAGAAGTCGAGGGCGCGGTCGGCGGCTTCGTGGAGTTTTCTGGTCTCAACGCAGACGTAGGGGGATGTTGAGGTGGCGTCAGGGGTGACGTCTGTTTCGGGGGGATTGGGTGTTGGCTTTTTCATGATATTTCTCCTTCATAACGTTGAAGCTGATCCATTCGGTTCCACGCGAAGGGGTGGCAGCTGTACGCAGGTTGGAACCCGGGGAACGGAGAAACCCGGCAGACTCGAAAGTCTCCCGCGCACAGCCGCCATAACAGACTGCACACCATGAAGGTGAGCAAGCATACGTCATGAAAGACGCTTTGGCGCTGACACGTTCTCCGGGGTTCCAATCCCGATCGCTGAATTGGCAGCGACCCGTACAGGCTAGAGAGCTGACGTCCGACGGACAACCTGAAAACATTGTGGGAAGGTTCCGCACTTCCCACACAACCTTTAAACATCACGAATTGAAATACGCATCGTGATATTGAACATTGGCCCCCATAGATTCAGCTGCCGCCGTTCCGACACACGCCCATCACGTTGTACTTGATGGTGTTGAGCTGACCTTTGGAATCCTCGTAGGTCATCGCGGTGGGCACGACATTGCACGCAGCCTGCGGCTTCACCACGCTCACCACTTTGACCACGTCCAGCTTCATGCCATACGCGTAATCCTTCACCACCGGCGGCGCTTTGCCCTGGTTGGCGGCGTACTGTTCCATGGCTTTGCTGTTGGCGCTGAGCGCGCGTTCAAAGGTCCGGTCACCGCCACCTTCAGCCAGCACATTCACAGACATCGCCATGACAGCGGCGAATGCGATCAACTTGAGTACTTTCATATCCATTTCCTTCCCGTCCGGGCTTGAAAAAAAGCCCGGCATCGATGCGCGATAACGGGCTTGTTCAGATGCAGCAGGCTTACAGATCGCGGGTCTTGTCATCTTTCTTGTCGTTGACGACCACCGGGTTGCCGGCGGCTTTTTCCTTGGCGACGAAGAGCTCCATGGAACGGTCGTTGTTGGTCATCATCCGCTCGAATGTGCGGTCGCCACCGCCTTCGGCCAAGGCCACGGAAGAGATCGCCAACGCCACAACAAAAGTACCCATCTGTACGATTTTCATCTTTGATTCCTCGTTTAAGTAACTGACGGGATCAAGGTAACAATCCGAACCTATCGTCACGGTGGCGGGGAAATTACATATCCGTTATCTCCCGGATCAGTGCACGGAACCCCTGTGGGAGCGAGCCTGCTCGCGAAAGCGGTGGTTCAGTCACATCATTGTTGACTGACAGATCGTCTTCGCGAGCAGGCTCGCTCCCACAGGGGGATTAACTATTGAATTGGAACGGTGTCCTCATCCCGGCGATGGGCGAGTTGGTAGAGCGCCGGCAAGATCAGCAGCGTGAGGATCGTCGAGGACAGGATTCCGCCGATCACCACGGTCGCCAGTGGCCGCTGCACCTCCGCGCCTGTGCCGGTCGCAAGCGCCATGGGAATGAAACCCAGAGACGCCACCAACGCCGTCATCAACACCGGCCGCAAACGCGTCAGCGCACCTTCGTGAATGGCATCGGACAGCGAACGCCCCTCCTCGCGCAAATTGCGAATGAAGGCAATCATCACCAAACCGTTCAACACCGCGACACCGGACAACGCGATAAACCCGACACCCGCCGAAATCGACAGCGGAATATCGCGCAGCCACAGCGCCATGACCCCACCGGTCAAGGCAAACGGAATCCCGGTAAACACCAGCAAGCCATCCTTGAGATTGTTGAACATCATGAACAGCAATCCGAACACCAACAGCAGCGCCACCGGCACGACAATCTGCAAGCGCTTGGCCGCCGATTGCAGTTGCTCGAACTGGCCGCCCCAACTGGTCCAGTAACCGGCCGGAACCTGCACGTCACGTTCGATCACTTCGCCGGCCTCGCTGACGAACGAGCCGATATCACGCCCGCGCACGTTGGCGCTGACGATCACCAGACGCTTGCCGTTCTCGCGGCTGACCTGATTCGGCCCGAGCACCAGGTCGAGGCTGGCGACTTCTTGCAGCGCAATGAAACCGATCTGATTCGCCGAACCATTGACCGCAGGCACCGGAATCAGCAAAGCCGACAGCCCATCGATGTCCTTGCGCATGGCATCGGACAAACGCACAACCATGTCGAAACGCCGATCGCCCTCATACAACGTCCCGGCCTGCCGCCCGCCCACCGCGACCGCGATGGTGTCCTGCACATCACCGACATTCAGCCCATATCGCGCAGCCTTGTCGCGATCAATGTTGATGGTCAGCACCGGCAGCCCGGTGGTTTGTTCGACCTTCACTTCAGAGGCACCGTTGACCTTCTGCATCGCGGCGGCAATTTTCGCAGCGGTGGCGTTGAGTACGTCCATGTCATCACCGAACACCTTCACCGCGACATCACTGCGCACCCCGGAGATCAGTTCGTTGAAGCGCAGTTGAATCGGCTGCGACAGTTCATAGTTGCTGCCCGGCAACGTCGCGGCGGCGGCTTGCAGTTCCGCCATCAGGGTTTCGCGGGACTTGCCCGGGTCTGGCCACTGATCTTTCGGTTTGAGCATCACGTAACTGTCGGAGATATTCGGCGGCATCGGATCGGACGCGATTTCAGCGGTGCCGGTACGGGCAAAGACGCGCTCGACTTCCGGCACCTTCGCCAGAATCAATGTCTCCAGGCGCTGCTGCATGTCCACCGATTGCGTCAGGCTGGTGCCCGGCACGCGCAGCGCCTGCAAGGCAAAATCGCCTTCGCTGAGGCTCGGCACAAATTCGCTGCCCATGCGGCTGGTGAGCACACCGCTGAGCACAATCACACCCAAAGCAGCGCCCACCGCGACAGCACGATGACTCATCACCCACGCCAGCGCCGGTGCATAAACGCGACGTGCGCCGCGCATCACCGCGCCCTCTTCTTCCTTGACCTTGCCGGTTACGAACAACGCAATCGCCGCCGGCACGAAGGTCACGGAAAGCAACATCGCGCCAAGCAAAGCGATGACCACCGTGAACGCCATCGGGTGGAACATTTTCCCTTCGACGCCGCTGAGCGCGAAGATCGGCAGGTACACGACCATGATGATCAACTGCCCGAAAATCAGCGGTCGCCGCGCTTCTTTCGCCGCCGCGAACACCTCCTTGAAACGCTCGGCGCGGGTCAACAATCGCCCGTGATGCTGCTGCGCATGGGCGAGTCGACGCAGGGTGTTTTCGACGATCACCACCGCGCCGTCGACGATAATGCCGAAGTCGAGCGCGCCGAGGCTCATCAGGTTGGCGCTGACTTTATTGCTGAACATCCCGGTGAAGGTGAACAGCATCGACAGCGGAATCACCATCGCGGTAATCAGCGCCGCGCGGATGTTGCCGAGGAACAGGAACAGAATCGCGATGACCAGAATCGCGCCTTCGATAAGGTTCTTTTTCACTGTGGCGATGGCTTTGTCGACCAGGTGCGTGCGGTCGTACACCGGCACGGCGATCACGCCTTGCGGCAAGGATTTGTTGATCTGTTCAAGCTTGCTGGCGACCGCTTGCGAGACCGTGCGGCTGTTCTCGCCGATCAGCATGAACACCGTGCCGAGCACCACTTCCCGCCCGTTTTCCGTGGCCGCGCCGCTGCGCAGTTCGCGGCCGATTTCGACTGTTGCTACGTTTTTCACCCGGATCGGTGTGCCATCGACATTGGCCATGACGATGTTGGCGATGTCCTCGGTACTCGCCACTTGCCCCGGCGCGCGGATCAGCAACTGCTCGCCGCTGCGCTCGATGTAACCGGCGCCGACATTGGCGTTGTTGCGTTCCAGCGCGGTGACCAGATCGGTCAGCGTCAGCTTATAAGCGGCCAGGCGTTTCGGGTCCGGCGCAATCTGGTATTCCTTGGCGAAACCGCCGATGGTGTTGATCTCGGCGACACCCGGCACGTTGCGCAATTGCGGCTTGATGATCCAGTCCTGAATCACCCGCAGATCGGTCGGCGTGTACGCGGTGCCGTCGTCCTTGAGCGCGCCCTCCTTCGCCTCAACCGTCCACAGAAAAATCTCGCCGAGGCCGGTGGAAATCGGCCCCATCACCGCTTCCGCGCCTTCGGGCAATTGCTCCTTGGCGATCTGCAAACGTTCGTTGACCAATTGGCGGGCGAAGAACAGGTCAGTGCCGTCCTTGAAGATCACCGTGACCTGCGACAGCCCCGAGCGCGACAGCGAACGGGTCTGCTCCAGCGCCGGCAGACCGGCCATCGCGGTTTCAATCGGGAAAGTGATGCGTTGCTCGGTTTCCAGCGGCGAGAACCCGGCGGCGCCGGTGTTGATCTGCACCTGGACGTTGGTGATGTCGGGCACGGCGTCGATCGGCAGTTTTTGATAACTGGCGATGCCGAGGCCGGCCATGAGCAGAACGGCGAGCAGGACGATGATGCGCTGCTCGATGGCAAACTGGATCAGGCGTTCGAACATGAGGACCTTCCAGAATTAATGACTGTGCTCGGCTGAGGCTTTGCCCAGCTCCGACTTGAGGACGAAGCTGCCGGCGCTGGCGACTTGCGCGCCCGGTTCCAGGCCTTGAGTGATTTCCACATGGCCGCCTGCGCGACTGCCCAGCTCTACTGCTCTCGCTTCGAAGCCATCGTCGGTACGCACGAACACCGTGGATTTGTCCTCGACGGTCTGGATCGCAGATTCCGGTACGGCGACTTTCGCTTCGCGGCTGTCAGTGGCGACCAACGCGGTGACGAACAGACCGGGGCGCCACGAGCCTTGCGGATTTTCCAGGGTGACGCGGACGGTCGCGGTGCGGGTTTGTTCGCCGAGCAGGCTGCCGACGTAAGCCACGCTGCCGACCACTTCTGCGTTCAACTCCGGGGCGCTGACGGTGACCGCTTTGCCTACTTGAACCTTGTTCAGATCCTTCGGTGACACGCCGAACGTCACCCACACTCGCGACAGATCCGAGAGGGTGAACGCCGCTGTACTTTCATCAACCACCTCGCCCGGCGTCAGGTGTTTTTCCACCACCACGCCGTCGAACGGCGCGCGCAATTCGTAGCGGTTGCCGCCGGTGGCGACCACGCTGCCGCTGAGTACGCTGATCTTTTGCTGCGCATTGCTCACGGCAATTTCTGCCTCTTGCAGTGCCTGGCGCGCCTGGAGGAAATCCTGCTCGGCCGAGATTTTGTCCTGCCAGAGTTTTTTCTCGCGCTCGTAGGTGGTGCGCGCCAAGGCCAAACGGCGCTGCGCGGCGGCCTGCTCGCTGCGTTGATCGGAGATCTGCTGACTGGCGATCACCGCCAGCAACTGGCCCTTCTTCACCGTTTGCCCGAGGTTGACCGCCACCGCCTCGACCACGCCCGGCACGCGCGGCACGACGTGGGCGGTGCGGTCTTCGTCGAAGCGCACTTCGCCGGGGAATGGCAGACCGCGGCTGATGTTTTGCGGCTTTGCTTCGGCGAGTTGAATACCGGCAGCGGTGATTTGTTCGGCGCTCAACTCAATGTGCCCTTCTTCGCCATGCTCGCCTTCGGCGGCGGCACCTTCTTCGGCGTGATCGGCATGTTCGGCTGCTTCATCGGCATGGGCATCGATGCTTGCATCGCCCGCCCACATCGAGCCGATACCAATGCCCAGCGCCAACGTCGCCACCGCGACCACCATCAGTTTTTGATCCATGGAAACTCCTCTGCGTCATACCTGCGCGCAGTGCTGTGAAAAGTGAAATTCAAGGGCTGACGCTGAGGTCGCCGAAGATCCGTTCAATGCGTACGCGGGCATCGGTCGCTTCGCTGACTGCCTGGATGTACTGGCTACGGGCGCTGATCAAAGTGCGTTGCGCATCGAGCACATCGAGGAAGCCGAACTTACCCATTTCGAAACCACGGGTGGCGCTGTCGACCGCACTTTGCGCCGCAGGCAGGATGGTCTGGTTGAATGCCTTTACCTCGCCATTGGCGGTCTGCCATTGCTCGAGGCTGGTCTGGATTTCCGTGCGCAAACGCAGCTCGGTGGCGTTGCGCAGATCCCGCGCCTGATCGGTTCGGCGCGCTGCGGCGAGTACGTTGCCCTGATTGCGGTTGAACAGCGGAATCGGCATCGACAGCCCGACCACGTTGACCCGCTCGCGCTCGGTTTCGCTGTACTGGCTGCCGATGCTCACGGTCAGGTCGGGAATGCGCTGGGATTTTTCCAGGCCCAATGACGCTTCGCGCTGATCGATCTGCAACTTGGCCAGACGCAGCTCGGCGGTCTCGTTCAGACGCTCGAGCAATCTTGTCGGTGGAGGAACGGCCGGCATGCTTTGCGTGGGTGCCTGCACCTTGGTCGACGTCGGCAACGGCGCGCCCATAACTTGCGCCAACTGCTGATATGCATTGGCCTGATCGCGTTCGGCGCGGCTCAGCTCCAGGCGCACTTCCGAGAGCTGCACTTGCGCCCGCGTGCCCTCAACCGGCGATGATTTACCCGCCTCAATGCGCCCCTGCGCCACACGCAAACCGTGCTCGGCCAATTGCAGCGACTGCCGGGATAGCTGCAAGCGTTGCTGCGCAGTCTGCGCGCTGTTGAACGCCTGAATCACATCGGCACGCAAGGCATTGCGTTTGCGCTCCAGTTCAATCCCGGCGGCGTCCTGCGCGCGGCTGGCGACATCAATGCGCGCACCGCGTTTGCCGCCCAGTTCGATCGGCTGACTGAGCATCACCGTGGTTGTGCGCGAATCGCGGCGAGTGTCTTCAGCCTCCCACGACACTTCGGGATTGGGGATCAGCCCGGCTTGCTGACGCTCGCCCTGGGCGATGCCGATTTCCCACTGCGCAGCGGCCAGGTCCGGGTTGCCGGCGAAGGCACTTTGCAGGGCTTGCTCCAGAGTCAGGGGCGCCGCGTTTGCAAGGCTGGTACAGGCCAGCAACAGGATGCCGCTGGCGGTTTTTTTCAGGCGTGATTGCGCCGTCAGTTTTATTAAACCGGGCAATGGAAGACTTCCTTTATTAAAGAATCTCGGATGCCGCCACGGTAGGGTTTTGAACTTATCGACAAGGTGACTGGAACATTACAAATCCGTTATCCACGGTTTGCCGAAGTTGTTTTGCTCTAGGATGCGAAGTGCTGGCGGCGTTATCGAAATACATCGAAACAAAAACGCGCTAGTTATCTGCTGAATTGCACTTGCCGGAATAAAAGTCATGGGGATTTTGTGGCTTGTGCTGCGACCGGCTGTCGCAGAGCACCGTTTTAAAGCGCTTGGTGGTTGACCCTGTAGCCACTACAACCTTTATCGTCCGGACTTCCCCTCACCCCAGCCCTCTCCCGGGGGGAGAGGGAGCTGACCGAAGTGTATGACACTTTCCATCGACCTGTTAAATCAAGTCGATTATGGATTCAGCAAATTTGTTTCACGTCGGCGTAGTTCCGAAATATCCCGCGCTCAGTACCCTCTCCCTCTGGGAGAGGGCTAGGGTGAGGGCCTTCTTAATTAAATACCCATTAAATAAAAGTGGTGAAAGATCATGCGAATCCTTGTCGTCGAGGACGAGCTTAAAGCTGCCGAATACTTGCATCAGGGTTTGACCGAAAGTGGTTATGTCGTTGACCACGCCGCCACTGGCGCCGATGGTTTGCATCTGGCGCAACAGCAGGCCTATGACCTGATCATTCTCGACGTGAACCTGCCGGAACTCGACGGCTGGGGTGTGCTGGAACAGTTGCGTCGCACTCATTCCACGCGGGTGATGATGCTCACCGCGCGCGGGCGTCTGGCCGACAAGATTCGCGGCCTCGATCTGGGCGCCGACGATTATCTGGTCAAGCCGTTCGAGTTCCCCGAACTGCTGGCGCGGGTGCGCACATTGATGCGCCGCAGCGAAAACATCCCGGTGCCGCAGGTGTTGAAAGTCGCTGATCTGGAACTCGATCCGGGCCGCCATCGTGCGTTTCGTGGCGCGCAGCGTATTGACCTGACCACCAAGGAATTCGCCCTGCTGCATTTGCTGATGCGCCAGTCCGGTGAAGTGCTGACGCGCACACAAATTATCTCGCTGGTGTGGGACATGAATTTCGACTGCGACACCAATGTGGTCGAAGTGTCGATCCGCCGTTTGCGGGCGAAGATCGACGACCCGTTCGACAGCAAATTGATTCACACCCTGCGCGGTGTCGGCTATGTGCTGGAGGCACGGGAATGAAGCCCTCCAGCCTGTCGATGCGCCTTGGTTTGACAGTGAGTATTCTCGGCGCGCTGCTGGTGGTGTTTCTGGCGATCCTCGCCTATTTCGCGTTGACCCATGAGCTCAATGCGCTGTCCCGCGACAGTCTCGAGAAGAAGATGGCGCAGGTCGAACACAGCTTGTCGCTGTACGTCGATGCCAATGAGATCAGCGGTAAACCGCACATCCTGCTCGATCAGGTCATGGGCCATGACAACCTGACGCTGACGATTTATGACCGCTCGAAGCTGCGCGCGCCGCTGCTCAAATCCGGCAGCGGTTTGACCGATCCACGGGTTGAATTGAAAGCGGTGCGGGCGACCACTGATCAATTGACTTACTCCGACAGCATCGATGCCGAAGGGGCGAAATTCCTCACCGTGTCCAAGCTGATTCGTCTCAAGGACGGCAACAGCGTGCCGGTGCTGCTGTCAATGGACAACGCCCATGATCAGGCTTTGCTCAGCGCGTATCTGCGCTCGACGCTGATTGCCTTGCCGTTGTTGCTGGTGTTCATCGGCCTGACCGCTTGGGGCGCGGTGCAGCGTGGTTTGGCGCCGCTGCGCGAGTTTCGCAAAGTGGCGGCAATGGTCTCGACCCAGGATCTGGAACATCGATTGTCCGTGGTGAACATGCCGCAGGAACTGAGCGAACTGGCGCAGGGCATCAACTTCATGCTGCATCGGCTGGATGCCGGGGTGCAGCAGTTGTCGCAATTTTCCGATGACCTGGCGCATGAGCTGCGTACGCCGATCAATAACCTGATGGGCAAGGCGCAGGTGACCCTTTCGCGCGAGCGCTCGGTGGATGAGTACAAAGATGTGTTGGTGTCATGCACCGAGGAACTGGAGCGCGTGGCGCGGATTGTCTCGGACATGTTGTTTCTCGCGCAGGTGAGTCATCCGTCGGCGCTGGCGCCGTTTGAAACGGTGGCGCTGGAGGTTGAAGTGGCGAAGGTCGCGGAGATGTTTTCGTTGTCGGCGCAGGACAAGGATATTCATTTGAATGTGCTTGGCAGTGCCTCGGTGCTGGGCGACCGGTTGATGATTCAGCGAGCGATTTCCAATCTGCTGTCCAACGCGTTGCGTCATTGCCCGAACGGAAAAACCGTGACGTTGCTGATTGAGCAGAGTGCAGCGCAGGCGTCGCTGCTGGTCAGCAACCCCGGTGCCGGGATTGAGGCGCAGCATCTGCCGTATCTGTTCGACCGCTTCTACCGCGTCGACAGCAGCCGCTCCAGGTCGCAGGGCAGCACCGGGTTGGGCTTGGCAATCGTACGCTCGATCATGAGCCTGCATCAGGGTGTGGCGGAGGTAAAGAGCTTGCCGGGGGCGATGACCGTGTTCCGGCTGGGCTTCCCCACCCCCGAATCATCCGTGTAGGAGCTGCCGTAGGCTGCGATCTTTTGCTCTTGTTTTTAAATCAAGATCAAAAGATCGCAGCCTACGGCAGCTCCTACATAGATTTTCGGACATCGTGTCGGTCGATATTTTTGTACGATTTTTTACCGATTTGCTCCCGTCCCCACACAAACGCCGAAAGCTCTCGCCGCAACCTCCGTTTTGTCCTACAGCCAGTTTTGAGTAGATAGCTCTATGGTGGAGGCCTTGGCAGATGGAATACCGACGAGAGGCTAAAAATGAACAGGGATATCGTTTGCGAATGGGCTGAGGAAGTCTATGGTTTGGCAGCGTTGAAATATTCTGGCTATATTTGTCCAGAATACAGGGGTGAGCTGATGATCATCGTTCCGCTGGCTGAAGCCAAAAACAATTTATCCAAACTCGTCGATGATGCCGCTGCTGGCCAAGTCATCACGATTGCCAAGCATGGGCGGGCGATGGCTCGCCTCGTTCCCGTAGGAAAACCCAGCGCTCAGCGTATTGGCGCAATGAAAGGCAAACTGGTGTTGCCCGACGATTTCGACTCACCATTGCCCGATGACATGCTTGATACATTTGAGGGCACTCAAGCATGAGGCTTCTGCTCGACACGCATATTTTGCTCTGGACGCTCAGTGATGACGCCAGATTGTCCGGCAAAGCCAGAAAATTGATTGAGAACGCCGCCGAAATCTACATCAGCGCCGCCACTTTCTGGGAAATGGCAATCAAGGTCGGGCTCGGCAAGCTGAATGTTGATCTGGAAGAAGTCCGCCAATATTGTCTCGACAGTGGCTTTATCGAACTGCCAGTGACTGCAGAGCACGCCATCGCCGTGAAGGATCTTGAGCACCATCATCGCGATCCGTTTGACCGCATTATCGTGGCCACAGCAATGACCGAACCGATGAAGTTACTCACGGCTGATGCTTTGGTTGCTCGTTACACGGATCTGGCTGTTCTGGTCTGATCAAGACACATCCAGTACCGGCACACATCAATGCTGGCGGCGGGTCAGTCGATATCTTTTTCGTCTGACACACCGCTATCGCGAGCAGGCTCACTCCTACAGGTTTTTGTGTCGTTCACAAGCGATGCGTACGCCTCAATCCCCTGTAGGAGTGAGCCTGCTCGCGATTGCGGTAGATCAGACGCCAAAAAAAACGGCACCTTCCGGTGCCGTTCGCCTTTCACATTTCAGCTGTTACTTACGCGCATCCGCCCAGGATTTCAGCAGTTCGTTATAGCTCACGGTCTCGCCCTTCGGCTTCTCGTTGGCCAGTTTAGGTTTCGGTGCGCCCGGTTGATCGAACCAGTACTGCGCGTCGCGCTCCGGATTCATCTTCGGTGCGCAAACGGCCTGGGCTTTGGAGCGTTCGAGGCGCGTCATGATCGCGTCCTGATCCTTGGCCAAACCATCCAGCGCCTGTTGCGGGGTCTTCTCGCCGCTCGCTGCTTCGGCGATGTGGCTCCACCACAGTTGCGCCAGACGCGGGTAGTCCGGCACGTTGGTCCCGGTCGGGGTCCATTGCACGCGGGCCGGGCTGCGGTAGAACTCGACCAGACCACCGAGTTTCGGCGCCAGATCGGTCATCGCCTGCGAGTTGATGTCCGACTCGCGAATCGGCGTCAGGCCGACGATGGTTTTCTTCAGCGACACGGTTTTCGAGGTCACAAACTGCGCGTACAGCCAAGCCGCGAGTTTCTGCTTTTCAGGCGTGGATTTCATGAACGTCCACGAACCCACGTCCTGATAACCGAGCTTCATGCCCTCCTCCCAATACGGCCCGCGCGGCGACGGCGCCATGCGCCATTTCGGCGTGCCGTCGGCGTTGACCACCGGCAGGCCCGGTTTGGTCATGTCGGCGGTGAACGCGGTGTACCAGAAGATCTGCTGAGCAATGTTGCCCTGCGACGGCACCGGCCCGGACTCGGAGAAGGTCATGCCCGCCGCTTCCGGTGGCGCGTACTTCTTCAACCAGTCGACATACTTGGTGGTGGCGAACACCGCCGCCGGGCCATTGGTGTCGCCGCCGCGAGTCACACTCGAGCCGACCGGGTGGCAGTCCTCGACGCGAATCCCCCACTCGTCCACCGGCAAACCATTCGGGATGCCCTTGTCACCACCACCAGCCATGGAGAACCAGGCATCGGTGAAGCGCCAGCCCAGCGACGGGTCTTTTTTGCCGTAGTCCATGTGCCCATAAACGCGTTTGCCGTCGATTTCCTTGACGTCTTCGCTGAAGAATTTGGCGATGTCCTCATAGGCTGACCAGTTCACCGGCACGCCCAATTCGTAGCCGTACTTTTCCTTGAACTTGGCTTTCAGATCGGCGCGCTCGAACCAGTCGGCGCGGAACCAGTACAGGTTGGCGAATTGCTGGTCGGGCAATTGATAGATCTTGCCGTCCGGCGCGGTGGTGAATGAGATGCCGATGAAGTCCTTGATATCGAGGGTTGGCGAGGTGAAGTTCTTGCCTTCGTTGGCCATCAGGTCGGTGATCGATTCGGTCTTGCCGTAGCGAAAGTGCGTACCGATCAAGTCCGAGTCGTTGACCCAGCCGTCATAGATGTTCTTGTCCGACTGCATCACCGTCTGCATTTTCTCGACCACATCGCCTTCTTGCAGCAGGTCGTGGGTGAGTTTGATCCCGGTGATTTCGCTGAACGCCTTGGCCAGCACTTTCGACTCGTATTCGTGGGTGGTCAGGGTCTCGGAAACGACCTTGATGTCCATGCCGCGAAACGGCTCGGCGGCCTTGATGAACCACTTCAGTTCTTCGAGTTGCTGCTCGGCCGTCAGGGTCGACGGTTTGAATTCACTGCCGATCCATTTTTTCGCCGCGTCCTCGTAGGCATCGGCCCACGCGGCGGCGCTCAAACCGCTGAGTGCCAGCATGGCTGCCAATGAAATGCTATGTCGCAGCTTATTGTTTTTGTCGAACATAGAGACCTCCTGTTTAAGTTGTGGAGCCGCGTTGCCGAACGACTCGACTAGCCCCAACGCATCACAGCCAACAGCCACACCAGGGACAACGCGGACGCCACCCAGATGCTCCAGTCGGTGGCGCCGATCACCAGCAAATGCAGGTAGGCGCTGCCGAGAAGACCGATAAACAAGCGATCGCCACGGGTGGTGGCAATCGGCAGAAAACCTCGCCGCAGGATGCTCGGCGAACGCAATTCCCAAGTGGTCATGCCGACCAGAATCAGGCCGATGACGATGAAGAATGCTGCGGTAGGCGTGGTCCAGCTCATCCATTCCATCATCACCTCCTCAGACCCGACCGAGGGCAAAGCCCTTGGCCACGTGGTTGCGAACAAACCAGATCACCAGCATGCCCGGCAGAATGGTCAACACCCCCGCCGCTGCCAGCACGCCCCAATCAATGCCCGAAGCGGACACCGTGCGCGTCATCACGGCGGCGATCGGCTTGGCGTTCACCGAGGTCAACGTGCGCGCGAGCAGCAGTTCGACCCAGGAAAACATGAAGCAGAAAAACGCCGTGACACCGATGCCGGAGCCGATTAGCGGGATGAAAATCTTCACGAAGAACTTGGGGAAACTATAGCCGTCGATGTAGGCGGTTTCGTCAATTTCCTTCGGAACCCCAGACATGAACCCTTCGAGAATCCACACCGCCAACGGCACGTTAAACAAGCAATGCGCCAACGCCACGGCGATGTGCGTATCGAACAGGCCAATCGACGAATACAGCTGGAAGAACGGCAGCAGAAACACCGCCGGCGGCGCCATGCGGTTGGTCAGCAGCCAGAAGAACAGGTGCTTGTCGCCGAGAAAGCGGTAGCGCGAAAACGCATAGGCCGCCGGCAACGCCACGCTGAGGGAAATCACCGTGTTCAAACTCACGTAATACAGCGAGTTCAGATAACCGGTGTACCAGCTCGGATCGGTGAAGATCACCTTGTAGTTCGCCAGCGTGAAGGCCTGTGGGAAAAGCGTCAGGCCACCGAGGATTTCGGTGTTGCTCTTGAAGGACATGTTCAGCAGCCAGTAGATCGGCACCAGCAGGAACAGGATGTACACCAGCAGTGGAATAACTTTTTTCATAGGGGTAAGCCGTTTGCTCATGGCCGGGCCTCAGCGGTTGGCGTCGGAGTGCGTCATGGCGGTGTAGAACAGCCAGGACACCAACAGGATGATCAGAAAGTACACCAGCGAAAACGCCGCTGCCGGACCGAGGTCGAATTGCCCTACGGCCATCTGGGTCAACGTCTGACTCAGGAAGGTCGTGGCGTTACCCGGCCCGCCGCCGGTGAGCACGAACGGCTCGGTGTAGATCATGAAACTGTCCATGAAGCGCAGCATCACCGCGATCAGCAGCACGCTCTTCAGCTTGGGCAACTGAATGTGCCTGAACACCGCCCAGGCCGAGGCGCGATCGATGCGCGCGGCCTGGTAATACACGTCGGGAATTGCGCGCAATCCGGAGAAACACAGCAGCGCCACCAATGAAGTCCAGTGCCAGACGTCCATCACCAGCACCGTCACCCAGGCGTCCATGGTGTTGGCCGCGTAGTTGTAACTGATGCCCATGGCGTTGAGGCTCGACCCCAGCAAACCAATGTCCGCGCGGCCGAAAATCTGCCAGATCGTACCGACCACGTTCCACGGAATCAGCAGCGGAATCGCCAGAATGATCAGCACCACCGACGACCAACGGCCCTTGGTCGGCATGGTCAGCGCAACGGCAATGCCCAGCGGAATTTCGATCAGCAACACACACGCCGAATAGATGAACTGACGCAGCAGCGAGTCGTGCAAACGCGGATCGAGCAGCACTTGTTTGTACCAGTCGGCGCCGACGAAGTAGCGGCTGGACTGGTCGAAGATGTCCTGCACCGAATAGTTGACCACGGTCATCATCGGGATCACCGCACTGAATGCCACCAGCAGGAACACCGGCAACACCAGCCACCAGGCCTTGTTGTTCTGCACCTTGTTCATGGCTGCACCTCGTCGTCGGCTTCAAGCAGAAACTCATCGGCATACACCATCAGCCACTGCGCCGGAAAACTGATATACGCCGTGCCTTCTGGCACCGGTTTGTCTTCGGCCAGCCGCACTTTCAGCGGTGCGCCGTCGAGGTCGAGGGTCATGATTTTGTAGGTGCCGAGGTCTTCGACGTGTACGACCCTGGCCTGCATTGCGTCATCAAACGGCTCATCCCAGACGTGAATAAACTCCGGACGGATGCCGACCTTCAGATTTTTCCACTGGCCGTGTTCGATATGGCGCTGCATGGCGTCGGACAACGGCAGGTGCGTCGAGGCGAAACCAACACCGCCGGGCTGTGGCTGCACATCGATCAGGTTCATCCCGGGGCTGCCGATGAAATAGCCGACAAAGGTATGGCTCGGCCGCTCGAACAATTCCCGTGGCGTGCCGAACTGGACGATCTGGCCGCCGTACATCACCGCGATCTTGTCGGCGAAGGTCGAGGCCTCGAGTTGATCGTGGGTGACGTAGACCATGGTGATGTTGAACTGCTCGTGAATCTGTTTGAGCTTGCGTCGCAGCTTCCACTTCAGGTGCGGATCGATCACCGTCAGCGGCTCGTCGAACAGGATTGCGGAAACGTCGTCGCGCACCAGACCACGGCCCATCGAGACTTTCTGTTTTTCGTCGGCGGTGAGGTTGCGCGCCTTCTTGCTCAGGAGGTTTTGCAGGTCGAGAACTTCGGCAATTTCCTGCACCTTGCTGTGTACTTTCGCCTCGGCCATACCCTGATTGCGCAGGGGGAAAGCCAGGTTATCGAACACAGTCATGGTGTCGTAGACCACCGGGAACTGGAAAACCTGGGCGATGTTGCGCTTCTCCGGCGTCAGGTCGTTGACCGCTTTGCCGTCGAACAACACATGGCCCTGCGAAGGGCTGAGCAAACCGGAAATGATGTTGAGCAAGGTCGACTTGCCGCAACCCGACGGCCCGAGCAAGGCGTAAGCGCCGCCCTGTTCCCAGACGTGATCCATCTCGCGGATTGCGTAATCTTCCGCGCCGCTCGGGGTTTTGCTGTAGCTGTGGGCGAGGTGCTGCAAACGGATTTCGGCCATCAGGCAACCCTCGCGACACGCCGGCCCGGTGCTTGCACCAGATGGCCCTGCGCATCGAAAACGAACAGTTTGTGGGTCGGGATGTAAATGCGGATCGGCGCATCGACGTCGTATTCGTGAACGCCGGGCAGGTGCAGCACCAGCAGGAAATGCTCGTTGCGCACGTGCAGGAAGGTTTCCGAACCGCTGATCTCGGCGACTTCGACGGTCACTGCCAATTCCAGATCGTCATCGTTGCTCGGCACCAGCGAGATATGGCTGGGGCGCACGCCAAAACGGAACTCGCCCTCGCCCACCGGACGCAGATCGACGTTTAACGGAAAGTGCACGAAGTTGGCGAAACTGACTTCGTTACCGGCAATGCGCCCGGGCATCAGGTTGATCGGCGGCTCGGAGAACAGTTCGGCGGCGAGCACGGTTTGCGGCTGGTGATAGACCGAAGTCGACGGGCCGCTCTGGATCACCCGGCCTTCGTGAAGAATGGTCGTGGTGCCGCCGAGTGCCAGCGCTTCGTTGGGCTCGGTGGTGGCGTAAATGGCGATGGTGTGGCGCGCCTTGAACAGCTCGCGCATTTCCTGACGCAGTTCTTCGCGCAGTTTGTAGTCGAGGTTGACCAGCGGCTCATCGAACAGAATCAGCTCGGCATCCTTGACCAGTGCGCGGGCCATGGCGGTGCGCTGCTGCTGGCCGCCAGAGAGCTCCAGCGGATAGCGTTGCAGAAACTTTTCGATGCGCAGCATCTTCGCGGTTTCTTGCACTTTGCTCTGAATGATTTCTTTCGAGACCCCGGCCTGACGCAGCGGCGAGGCGATGTTCTCGAACACGGTCATGGTCGGGTAGTTGATGAACTGCTGATAGACCATCGACACGTTGCGCAGACGCACCGGGCGTTGGGTGACGTCGACGCCGTTCATCAGGATGCGACCGCTGTCAGGTTTGTCCAGACCAGCCATTAAACGCATGAGGCTGGTTTTGCCGGACAGCGTACGGCCGAGCAAAACGTTGAACGAACCGGGTTCGAATTTCAGGCACGCATCGTCGATCCAGGTCTGGCCCTCGACGGTACGGCTGACGTGCTCCAGGGTGAGTGACATGGCTCGGCCTTTTTATTATTGGAGTCAAGCGACCTGTGCACGGGAGCGAGTTTCGTGCCAGAAATGGCAAGTGGTTGATTTGTCGTGAAAATCGTTGAAAGCGCAGGGATTTGGCGTTCATTGCTGAACACATTTGAACAGTTGGGCGATTGACAATGAACAATAGTGAACAACACTCTATGAACGCTTTTTGCCCGATCTTGAATGCGATAGAGATCCCCTGTGGGAGCGAGCCTGCTCGCGAAAGCGGTGTGTCAGTCGATGCAATTGTGTCTGATAGACCGCTTTCGCGAGCAGGCTCGCTCCCACATGGGGATCTGTGTTTTGCTCAGGATTTGGGTTCATAACAACAATAAAAATCGCTGCATCAGAGGCCCACTGCCATGGCCGCACCTGCCCCGCCGCTGTCCCACGACGCGATCGTCCAGACTTCCTGGCAACGTTGCCGCGCGTTCGGTCTCGACCACCAAAGCACGCCGGCCTTCGATCAACTGCCCGCCGCTGGCATCGCGCAGTTGCTCGACAGCCATCACTCGCTGGTGCAGACCACGCACCAGGAAGTCCTGCCCTATTACGAAAACATCCTCAGCAATTCCAACTGCCTGATCATGCTCGCCGACAATCAAGGCCAGGTGCTGACCTCGTGGGGCACGCAGCGCTTTATCGAACCGAATCTGGCCCGGGGTTTTCAGGCTGGTGCAAGTTGGGTGGAACGCACCAGCGGCACTAATGCGATCGGCACCGCACTGGCGTGTGAACAAGCGGTGCATATCGAACACGATGAACACTTTCTGAAAGCCAACCGCTTCATGACCGGTTCCGCCGCGCCGATTTTCGACGCCGAGCGCAAAGTCATCGCGGTGCTTGATGTGTCCAGCGACAGCTACCTGCCGCCCTCGCACACGCTGGGCATGGTCAAGATGATGAGCCAGACCGTGGAGAACCGGCTGATTCTCAACCTGTTCCATGGCCAGCATTTTCAACTGACCTTCAACACCGGGTTGAACAACCTCGACAGTCAGTGGGCGGGGTTGTTGATCTTTGATGAGAGCGGACAAGTGCTGTCGGCCAATCGCCGTGCCGATAATCTGCTGGGCGTGCGTTTGTCGCGGGTCAGCGTTGAGAGCCTGTTCAAAGTGTCGTTATTGGAGTTGATCAATCAGCCGGACGGCTTGCCGTTTGCCTTGCAGACCTCCGGGCGTAACCGTTTTCAGTGTTTGTTGAAGCGGCCGAAGCAGGCGTCGGTTCAACCGCGCGTTTTTGCTGTTGAAGCCAAAACTGCCGCGCCCACCGCGATCAGCCTCAACACCTTGCACTTCGGCGACGCTCGCGTGGAAAAAGCCGTGCGGCAGGCTGAGCGTTTGCTGGAGAAAGACATTCCGCTGCTGATCCATGGCGAAACCGGGGTCGGCAAGGAAGTCTTCGTCAAAGCCCTGCACCAGGCCAGCTCGCGTAGCAAACAGGCGTTCATTGCCGTTAATTGCGCGGCGATCCCCGCCGAACTGGTCGAGTCGGAATTGTTCGGATACGAGAAAGGCGCGTTCACTGGTGCCAATCAGAAAGGCAGTATCGGGCTGATTCGCAAGGCTGATAAAGGCACGCTTTTTCTTGATGAAATCGGCGACATGCCGCTGCCGACTCAGGCGCGGTTGCTGCGGGTATTGCAGGAGCGCTGTGTGCAGCCGGTGGGCAGCAGCGAGTTGTTTGCGGTGGATCTGCGGATTATCTCGGCGACTAACCGCTCGCTGCGTGAACAAGTGCAACTGGGGCGGTTTCGTGAGGATTTGTATTACCGCATTGGTGGCTTGACCCTGGAACTGCCGCCGCTGCGGGAGCGCAGTGATAAAGAGGCGTTGTTTAAACGACTGTGGGAGCAGCATCGTGAGCCGACGCAGTGGGCGGGGTTGAGTCAGGAGGTGTTGGAGCTGTTCAGTCGTCATCCGTGGCCGGGGAATTTGCGTCAGGTCAGTAGCGTGATGCAGGTGGCGCTGGCGATGGCTGAGGAGCAACCGGTCAGGCCTGAACATTTGCCGGATGATTTTTTTGTGGATCTGGAGATGGAGCCGGTTGAGAGCGCGGCGCCGTTGGGGCTGGATCTGAATGATGTTGAAGCGTTGAACCGGGAGCTGAAGGCTTCCGGGGGCAATATTTCGCACTTGGCGCGACGTTTGGGGGTGAGTCGGAATACGCTTTACAAGCGGTTGCGGCAGATTGAGGGTTGAGTGAACCCCATGCCCCTCACCCCAGCCCTCTCCCCCAGGAGAGGGAGCCGACCGAGGTGTCTGACGTTGTACATCGACCTGAAAAAACCAGTCGATTATGGATTCAAAGCAGCACGTTCAGGTCGGCGTATCTCTCGAACATCCCCCATTCAGTCCCCTCTCCTGGAGGGAGAGGGAGCCGACCGAGGTGTCTGGCGTTGTACATCGACCTGAAAAAACCAGTCGATTATGGATTCAAAGCATCCCGTTCAGGTCGCTGTATCTCGTGAACATCCCCCAATCAGTCCCCTCTCCTGGGGGAGAGGGCTAGGGTGAGGGCGAAAATTCCGGCTCAACATGCGCAACCGAAGCCGCCTCCAATGTGCGCAACCCGACCAGCACAACAACCACCATCATGATCCCAGCGCCAATGGCCACGCCAAAACCCGCCCGCGCGCCCCAGGCATCAATGACCAGCCCCGCCAGCATGCCGCCCAGCGCGACGCCGATGCTGATGCCCGTGGTCATCCACGTCAGCCCTTCGGTGATCCGCGACGGCGGGATGATGATTGTCCCCAGCTTCATTACGATGACCATCGTTGGCGCAAACGAGATCCCGGCGATGAACAGCGTCGCTGACAGGACATACACGTCGGCTGCAAAAATCGGCAACACCCCGGTCAACGCCGTGACCAGGATCCCGATCAGGAACTGTTTTTCTATCGCCAGCGAAACCCTCATTGCACCGAACGTCAAACCCGCCACCAGTGAACCGAACGCATAGGCGGCGAGGATAAAGGTCGCCGACGCTGGCCAGCCCTGCGCATTGGCGAACGCGACGACGGCGACATCGATTGCTCCGCCAATGACCCCCATCGCCAACAGCGCCAGCACAATGGTGCGTACACCGGGAATCAGCAGGGTTGAGCCGCCATGACTGGCGTGGCCCACGACAACTTTAGGTTCAGTCTGGCGTTGCAGGAGGAACGCCGTTACCCCGACGGCCAGCAATCCGACCGCGACCAGTGGCCCGGCTTCAGCGAAAAAACTCACACTCAAACCGATCGCCAGTGGCGGGCCGACGATGTAGGCCATTTCGGTGAGGACGGTGTCCAGCGAGAAAGCCGTGTGCAGTTGAGGCTTACCCCGGAACAACTGCGTCCATCGCGCGCGAATCATCGACGGCATGCTCGGCATCGTTCCCGCCAGTGCCGCCAGCACAAACAGCAATGCGGCTGGAGCGCGCAAGTAGACGGCGATGATCAGCGCCAGCAACATGACAATGCTGAACGCCGTGACGACGGGCAGCACGCGGCTCTGGCCATGTTGATCGACCAGTTTCGAGATGTGCGGGCCGAGCAGCGCATTGGCCAGGGTGAACGTCCCGGCGACGGCGCCGGCCAGCCAGTACACACCGGTTTGCTGGACCAGCATGGTGATGATGCCGATGCCGATCATTGCCTGCGGCAAGCGGGCGATAGAGCTCGCGAATACTAGCCCGGTGGCACCGGGGGTCGCCAGCAGCTCGCGATAGTGATTAGCCATGGTGTCTCCATTCGATATTCGTCGCCGCTCAGCATCCTGCTGAACGCGTTGCCGACATCAAGACCTACGCGAACGCCAAAAGCAACCCTCACCCCAGCCCTCTCCCAGGGGGAGAGGGAGCTGACCGAGGTGTCTGACGTGATGCATCGACCTGAAAGAACCAGTCGATTATGGATTCGGTGCAGCACCTTCAAGTCGGCGTATTACTTGAATATCCCCCAATCAGTCCCCTCTCCCTCTGGGAGAGGGCTAGGGTGAGGGGCTTTTCTCGCGGCCAAACAAAAACCCGCACAAGGCGGGTTTTGTTGATCGTTCCCACGCTCCGCGTGGGAATGCAGCCCGGGACGCTCTGCGTCCCTGCAAAACCGAACGCGGAGCGTCCGAGGAGGCGTTCCCACGCAGAGCGTGGGAACGATCATCACGCCGAGCAGGTTCGGTCAGTCAGCCAAACGCCAGGTAGTCCCACCCTTACCGTCTTCCAACACAACGCCCATCGCCGTCAGCTGATCACGGATACGATCGGACTCAGCCCAATCCTTACCCGCACGTGCCGCCAGACGCGCCGCAATCAGCGCATCAACCTCTGCCGCATCGACACGCCCTTCAGCGCCCGCCTGCAAAAAGTCATCGGCTTCGAGCTGCAACACACCCAACACACTCGCCAGCTCTTTCAGACGTGCCGCCAGACCCGCCGCCGCATCAAGATCGCTCTCACGCAGACGGTTGATCTCACGCACCATCTCAAACAGCACGGCACAAGCTTCCGGCGTGCCGAAGTCGTCGTTCATCACCGTGGTGAAACGCTCGACGAAGGCTTCGCCGCCCGCCGGCGCCACGGTCGGCAGGCCTTTGAGCGCGTGGTAGAAACGCTCCAGAGCGCCTTTGGCGTCCTTGAGGTTGTCTTCCGAGTAGTTGATCGCGCTGCGGTAGTGGCTCGACACCAGCAGGTAACGCACGACTTCCGGGTGGTACTTTTCCAGCACGTCGCGAATGGTGAAGAAGTTGTTCAAGGACTTGGACATCTTCTCGCCATTGATGCGAATCATGCCGCAATGCATCCACGCGTTGGCGTAGGTCTTGCCGGTGGCCGCTTCGCTCTGGGCGATTTCGTTTTCGTGGTGCGGGAACTCGAGGTCGCTGCCGCCGCCATGAATGTCGAAGGTCTCGCCGAGGCAGCAGGTGGACATCACCGAGCATTCGATGTGCCAGCCCGGACGCCCGGCGCCCCATGGCGATTCCCAGCTTGGCTCGCCCGGTTTGGCGGCTTTCCACAGCACGAAGTCCAGCGGGTCCTGTTTCGACTCGTCGACTTCGATGCGCGCGCCGATGCGCAGGTCTTCGATTTTCTTGCGCGACAGCTTGCCGTAGCCCATGAATTTAGCGACGCGGTAGTACACGTCGCCATTGCCCGGGGCGTAGGCGTAACCCTTGTCGATCAAGGTCTGGATCATCGCGTGCATGTCCGGAATGTGATCCGTGGCGCGCGGTTCCATGTCCGGCTTCTTGATGTTCAAGCGCGCTTCGTCTTCGTGCATCGCGGCGATCATGCGCTCGGTCAACGCTTCGAACGATTCACCGTTCTCGTTGGCGCGGTTGATGATCTTGTCGTCGATGTCGGTGATGTTGCGCACGTAGGTCAGGTCGTAACCGCTGAACCGCAACCAGCGGGTCACCAGGTCGAACGCGACCATGCTGCGGCCGTGGCCGAGGTGGCAGTAGTCGTACACGGTCATCCCGCAGACGTACATGCGCACCTTATTGCCATCCAGCGGCTTGAAAACTTCTTTGCTCTTGGTGAGCGTGTTGTAGATCGTTAGCACGTTAAATCCCTTGAATCACTGGCCCCACGAATCACGCAGGGTCACGGTACGGTTGAATACCGGCTGACCTGGTTTCGAGTCCTTCAAATCGGCAACGAAGTAGCCTTCGCGCTCGAACTGGAAACGGTCTTCCGGCTGTGCATTGCCAAGCGATGGCTCAGCACGACAACCGGTGAGTACCTGCAGCGAATCAGGGTTGATGTTGTCGAGGAAACTCGCGCTGTCTTCAGCCTTCTCAGGGTTGGCCGAACGGAACAGACGATCGTACAGACGCACTTCGCACTCGACGCTGGCCGCGGCCGGCACCCAGTGGATCACGCCTTTGACCTTGCGGCCTTCAGGGTTCTTGCCAAGGGTTTCCGGGTCGTACGAGCAACGCAGTTCGACGATGTTGCCATCGGCGTCCTTGATCGCTTCGTCGGCACGGATCACGTAGCTGCCGCGCAGACGCACTTCACCGGCCGGTTCCAGGCGCTTGTAGCCCTTTGGCGGCTCTTCCATGAAGTCGTCACGGTCGATGTAGATTTCCCGAGCGAATGGCAGTGCGCGTACGCCCATGTCTTCTTTCGGGTGGCGCGGCAGTTCGAGGTTCTCGACCTGGCCTTCCGGGTAGTTGGTGATGACGACTTTCAGCGGACGCAGCACGCACATGGCGCGCGGTGCGGTGTGGTCCAGGTCGTCACGGATGCTGAATTCGAGCATGCCGAAGTCGACCACGCCGTCGGAACGGTTGGTGCCGATCATTTCGCAGAAGTTGCGGATCGATTTCGGCGTGTAGCCACGACGGCGGAAGCCCGACAGCGTGGACATGCGCGGATCGTCCCAGCCGTTGACGTGCTTTTCATCGACCAGTTGCTTGAGCTTGCGCTTGCTGGTGATGGTGTAGTTGAGGTTCAGACGGCTGAACTCGTACTGACGCGGGTGCGCCGGCACTGGCAACGCGTCGAGGAACCACTCGTACAGCGGACGATGGCTTTCGAACTCGAGGGTGCAGATCGAGTGGGTGATGCCTTCGATGGCGTCCGACTGACCGTGGGTGAAGTCGTAGTTCGGGTAGATGCACCACTTGTCACCGGTCTGGTGGTGATGCGCGTGGCGGATGCGATACATGATCGGGTCGCGCAGGTTCATGTTCGGCGAGGCCATGTCGATCTTCGCGCGCAGCACGCGGGCGCCGTCCGGGAACTCACCGGCGCGCATGCGGGCGAACCAGTCGAGGTTTTCTTCTACCGAACGGTCGCGGAACGGGCTGTTCTTGCCAGGCTCGGTCAGGCTGCCACGGTATTCCTTGGCCTGCTCCGGGGTCAGGTCGTCAACGTAGGCTTTGCCGGCCTTGATCAGCTCGACGGCCCAGTCGTGCAACTGGTCGAAATACTGCGAGGCGTAGCGCACTTCGCCGGACCACTCGAAGCCCAACCATTTGACGTCGCTTTCGATCGCGTCGATGTATTCCTGGTCTTCCTTGGCCGGGTTGGTGTCGTCGAAACGCAAGTGCGTGACGCCGCCGAACTCCTGGGCCAGGCCGAAGTTCACGCAGATCGACTTGGCGTGGCCGATGTGCAGGTAGCCGTTGGGCTCAGGCGGGAAACGGGTAACGATCTGGGTGTGCTTGCCCGAGTCCAGGTCTGCCTGGATGATCGGCCGCAGGAAATTGACCGGCACGGCAGGGCCGGACTTGGCATTCGAGGTAGGGTCGACAGTGGGCTTGCTCATAGGATCCTTGACTTACATGTGCGCGGCCGCAGAGGGGGCCAGACAAAACAAAGCCGCTATCATAGCCGATGCTGTCAAGGGGCTGACAGAGCACGGCCTTAAATCAGGTGCGTTTAATGCACCTGATTTCAAAAAACAGCCTCGAAATTCGCGCCTGTCACGCTAAACTGCGCACCTTGGCCCACGGGCTGAACCGGTAACGGGCCGAAATGTCCCATTACCCACGAATTCCTTATAAAGAGTAGCGATCATGACTCAAGTTAAATTGACCACCAATCATGGCGACATCGTCATCGAACTGAACGCTGAAAAGGCGCCGATCACCGTCGCCAACTTCATCGAATACGTCAACGCCGGTCACTACGAAAACACCGTTTTCCACCGCGTCATCGGTAACTTCATGATCCAGGGCGGCGGTTTCGAGCCAGGCATGAAAGAAAAGAAAGACAAGCGTCCAAGCATCCAGAACGAAGCTGACAACGGTCTTTCCAACGAGAAATACACCGTTGCCATGGCCCGCACCATGGAGCCGCATTCGGCATCCGCGCAATTCTTCATCAACGTTGCCGACAACACCTTCCTCAACCACAGCGGCAAGAACGTGCAAGGCTGGGGCTACGCGGTATTCGGTAAAGTGACCGCCGGCACCGACGTTGTCGACAAGATCAAAGGTGTTTCGACCACTTCCAAGGCCGGCCACCAGGACGTACCCGCAGACGACGTGATCATCGAGAAAGCCGAGATCATCGAAGCGTGATATTGCTGATTTCAGACTTGCATCTGGAAGAGGAGCGCCCGGACATTACCCGGGCGTTTCTGGATTTGCTCGCCGGACGCGCCCGCTCGGCGAGTGCGTTGTACATTCTCGGCGACTTCTTCGAAGCGTGGATTGGCGACGACGCCATGACGCCCTTCCAGCGTTCCATCTGCCAGGCCCTGCGCGAACTCAGCGACAGCGGCACGGCGATTTTTCTGATGCACGGCAATCGCGACTTCATGCTCGGCAAGGCCTTCTGCAAGCAGGCCGGCTGTACGTTGTTGAAGGACCCGAGTGTCGTGCAGTTCTATGGCGAGCCGGTGCTGTTGATGCACGGCGACAGCCTCTGTACCCGCGACGTCGGCTATATGAAGCTGCGGCGTTATCTGCGTAATCCGATCACCCTGTTTATCCTGCGCAATCTGCCTTTGAGCAGCCGCCATAAACTGGCGCGCAAACTGCGCAGCGAAAGCAAGGCACAAACGCGGATGAAGGCCAATGACATTGTCGATGTCACGCCGGAGGAGATTCCGCGGATCATGCAGGAATATGGGGTGAAAACCCTGATTCACGGGCACACTCATCGCCCGGCGATCCATAAGCTGCAGCTCGGTGAGCAAGCGACGAAGCGCATTGTGCTCGGGGATTGGGATCGGCAGGGTTGGGCGTTGCAGGTGGATGAGAGCGGGTATGCCCTGGCGCCGTTCGACTTCGCCCCGCCACTGGCTTTGCCGCACGGCTGAAGATCGCTCCCCCCTCACCCCAGCCCTATCCCCCAGGGGGGCGAGGGGGAAAGGGAGCCGATCTCTGTGCTTTTCAAAACCTGAGTTCGGCTCGGTATTGCAAGTCGGTGTACCTCGAACATCCACCACGGTCAGTCCCCTCTCCCTCCGGGAGAGGGTTAGGGTGAGGGGGCTTTTGACCTTAATGTCCTGAAGCCGCAGGCCCCGCCTTGGCAGCAAACGGCGGCTTCGCCAGCCACACAATCAGAATCAACCCCATAAACCCCCAGCCCAGCAACGTGAAGTAATCCACGGTGGAAAGCATGTACGCCTGGCTGGTGAGAATCTGATCCATCTGCGCATACGCCGACTGGCTCGCCCCACCCAAAGAATGCAAGGTCTCGCGAGTCGCCGGCTCGAAGGTACTGATGCTCTCACTCATATACGCATGATGCTGATCCGCCCGACGAATCCAGATCCACGTGGTCAGCGATGCCGCAAAGCTACCGCCCAGCGTCCGCAGAAAAGTCGCCAGACCCGCGCCATCGGCAATCTGACTCGGCGGCAAGTCGGACATCAGAATGCTCAAGGTCGGCATAAAGAACAGCGCCACACCAATGCCCATGAACAACTGCACCAACGCGATGTGCTGGAAGTCCACCTCATTGGTGAATCCGGCCCGCATGAAGCAACTCAGACCAATCGCCAGAAACGCCAGCCCGGCCAGTAAACGCAGGTCGAACTTGTTCGCGTACTTGCCGACAAACGGCGACAGCAGCACCGGCAGAATGCCGATCGGCGCCACGGCCAGACCGGCCCAGGTCGCGGTGTAACCCATCTGCGTCTGCAACCACTGCGGCAGGATCAGGTTGATGCCAAAGAACCCGGCGTAACCCAGCACCAACACCAACGTGCCGATGCGGAAGTTACGGTGCGCAAACAATCGCAGGTTGACCACCGGATGCTGGTCGGTCATTTCCCAGATAACGAATACCGCCAGCGCAATCACCGAAATCGCCGCGCCGATGATGATGAAGTTCGACTCGAACCAATCCAGATCATTGCCCTTGTCGAGGATCACCTGCAACGCGCCGACACCAATGATCAGCGTGATCAGACCGACGTAATCCATCGGTTGACGGCTGGTTTCCACCGGACGCTTGGCCAGTTGCGAACGCACCACCATCACCGCAAAGATGCCGATCGGCACGTTGATGAAGAAGATCCACGGCCAGCTGTAACTGTCAGTAATCCAGCCGCCAAGAATCGGCCCGGCAATCGGCGCGACCACCGTGACCATCGCCAGCAACGCCAGGGCCATGCCTCGCCTGGCGGGCGGATAGACCGCGATCAGCAGTGTTTGCGTCATCGGATACAACGGCCCGGCCACCAGACCTTGCAGGACGCGGAAGCCAATCAGTTCCGGCATCGACGTCGAGATACCGCAGAGAAACGAGGCCAGCACGAACAGAATCGTGGCCCAGAGAAACAGCTTCACCTCGCCGAACCGACGGCTAAGCCAACCGGTCAGTGGCAGCGCAATGGCGTTGCTCACGGCGAACGAAGTGATCACCCAGGTGCCCTGCTCCGAGCTCACCCCGAGGTTGCCGGAAATCGTCGGCAGCGCCACGTTGGCGATGGTCGTGTCGAGCACTTGCATGAACGTCGCCAGCGACAGGCCGATGGTGCTGAGCAACAGGCTGGGCGGCGTGAAAGAGGCGTTATTGCTCATTGTGAATCCTATGAAACCTGATTAGCGCCGGGCCCTTTGTGGGAGCGAGCCTGCTCGCGAAGGCGGCCTTTCAGACAAATAAATGCTGAATGACACACCGCTTTCGCGAGCAGGCTCGCTCCCACAGGGTGAGGGATCAGCGTTGCGCGGTTTTGCTGACCGCAGCGCTGTTGTCGTGGATCAGCTGCGCAATCATCGCGTCGGCTTCGGCCAGTTGACGGTCGTAGACGTTGGTGCTGAACGAGGCTTTTTGCGGCGGCTGCTGCGCCAGCACCGGACCGCTCTGGTCGTGCAGGTTCACTTCAACATTGGTCGACAGACCGACGCGCAGCGGGTGCTTGGCCAGTTCTTCGGCGTTGATGTGAATCCGCACCGGTACACGCTGCACAATCTTGATCCAGTTACCGGTAGCGTTCTGCGCAGGCAGCAGAGCAAACGCGCTGCCGGTACCGGCGCCGAGGCTGTCGACGGTGCCGCTGTACTTCACATCGCTGCCGTAGATATCGGATTCGATGTCGACCGGCTGACCGATGCGCATGTCACGCAACTGGGTTTCCTTGAAGTTGGCGTCGATCCACAGCTGATCCAGCGGAATCACTGCCATCAACGCCGTGCCCGGCTGCACGCGCTGACCGAGCTGCACGGTGCGTTTGGCCACGTAACCGGTGACCGGCGCGATCAAGGTGCTGCGGGCATTGGTCAGGTAAGCCTGACGCAGGTCGGCGGCGGCGGACATCACATCCGGATGCGACGAGACCACGGTGTCATCGACCAGCGCGCTGGTGGTTTTCAACTGCTGTTTGGCGTTGGCCAGGGCGTTTTGCGCCGAGGTCAGGTCGTCGCGAGCGTGGGACAGTTCTTCCTGGGAAATCGCCCCGCCCTGCGCCAGGTTTTTCCGGCGGTTGTAGTTGTCCTGGGCTTTCTGCACTTCGGCCTGTTGCGCGTTGACCTGGGCTTTCATGCCATCAACATTGCTGTACAAGCCGCGCACCTGACGCACAGTTCGCGCCAGTTTCGCCTGCGCACTTTGCAGGCCGACTTCAGCGTCGTTCGGGTCGAAGTTGATCAGCACCTGACCTTCGTGAACCAGATCGCCATCGTCCGCACCGATGCTGACCACGGTGCCGGTCACCAGTGGGGTGATTTCCACGACGTTACCGTTGACGTAGGCGTCGTCGGTGCTTTCGTTAAAGCGCCCGATGAATTCGTGATACGCCCAGACGCCGGCGCAGGCGAGTGCAACCACAACGGCGAGCACCAGCAGCATGACTTTGCGCTTGCGCGGGTTGCCGGTGTCCGGGGTGTTGCCTTGAGCTTGGGTGTTTTCGGCAGTGGCCATGACAATTACCTTGAATTAGTTGTGCGGCGTGGCTGGGCTGGCGTTGGCTGCGGTCAGGGTTTGCCCCTGGAAGCCGCCGCCCAGCGCTTGCATCAGTTGAATCGACAGGTCGATCTGCTCGGCATTGAGGGTGGCCAATTGACGCTGGGCCTGCAGCAATTGCTGCTCGATGCTGAGCACGTCCAGGTAGTTGCCGATGCCGGAACCGTAACGCTGGACGACGGTGTTGTAAGAGTCCTGAGCGATGTCGGTGGCGTGTTGCTGCGCACCGATCTGCCGGCCGATGTCACGCAACTGGTTGATCGTGTCGCTGACATCGCCCAGTGCTTTCACCAGACTTTTGTTGTACTGCGCCACCGCCAGGTCGTAATCGGCGTCGCGCGCATCGAGGTTGGCGCGCAGGCGTCCGCCGTCGAAGATCGGCACCGAAATGGTCGGGGCAATGTTGAAGAAGCGACTGGCCGAACCGAACATCGCGTCACCCAACAAAGACTCGGCACCGGCCGAGGCCGACAGGTTCAAGTTGGGATAGAAGCGGGTTTTCGCCGAGTCGATGTCTTTGCTCGCCGCTTCGACGCGCCAACGGGCGGCGACCAGATCCGGGCGACGACCGAGCAGTTCCGCCGGCAATACCGACGGCACGGCGACAGCGCTGGCTTGCAGGACTTTCGGTCGGGCGATTTCGTTGCCGCGATCCGGGCCTTTGCCGAGCAGTACGGCCAAGGCGATCTTGGCGCTGTTCAAGCGTTTTTCTGCGTCAATCAGGCTGGCTTCGGAACTGGCTTCCAGACTTTGCGTTTGCTGGAACTGGTACTGACTGTCGATCCCGGAACTCAGGCGACGCTGGCTCAGGTCGAGCATTTGTCTGGTGCGTTTGAGGTCTTCGTTCGCCAGGTCATAAACGATGTGTGCCTGACCGAGATCGCTGTAAGCGCGAGCGACGTCGGCGGCGAGGGTCAGTTGTGCAGCCTGACGATCAACTTCAGCGGCGCGGGCCTGACCGAGTGCTGCTTCCCAGGCGTCACGCTGGCCGCCCCAGAGGTCGAAGTTGTAATTGAACCCGGCGCTGACGTTACGCACGGTGGCGTAGGCATCGCCCTGCCCTCGCGGGTCCTGATCCTTGGCCAGACGCGAACGGCTGATGCCGGCGCTGGCGTCGAGGGTCGGATAACGTTCGGCATCGGCGGCATACGCGGCGGCACTGGCCTGATGCGCGCGGGCTTCGGCGATTTGCATGTCCGGGCTGTCGTGCAGCGCTTCGCGAATCAAACCGTCGAGTTGCGGATCGCCGAGGCTGGTCCACCAGTCGCTCTTCGGCCAGGCGGCCGGCGACAGGGTCACGCCGGTGAGGGATTGGCTGGCGTTGAGGCTTTTTGCATCAAGGCTCGCGCCCGAAGTGTCGAGGCCGCTGTAGTTGGCGCAGCCAGCGAGGATCATCGCGGACAGCACCAAGGTCAGGCTGCTGCGCAAGGTTTTACCGCTCATTGTGTTCACCTAAGCGCTGGATGGTGATCGGGTCACCGGCTGCCAGCAGAATTTTCTTGAGGATGTATTCCAGGGTCTTCAACTCGTCCGGGGTGACGGCGCCGGCCAGTTCATTCATCGCGTCGGCGCCGATGTGCGGCAGGCGATCGGCCAGTTGCTGGCCTTGTTCGGTCAGCTTGAGCTGCACCTGACGGCGATCGCCTTCGCTGCGGTGGCGAGCCAGAAAGCCTTTCTGCTCCAGACGATCGAGCATGCGCGTCATCGAACCGCTGTCGAGCGACAGATGCCGGCACAGCTCGGCCGGGGTATCGACGCCGAACTGAGCCATGATGATCAACACCTTGAACTGCGCGGCCGTGATGCCGTGGGGTTCCATGTGGGTATCGATGATCCGGTCCTTGAGCAGCGCAGCACGGCCAAGCAACAGGCCGAGATGGCAGTGTTTGAATTCGTCCGGGGTGAAATGCTTCATTTGCTCACCTAATAACTGCCTAGGCAGTGAATGTATGTCGAGATGTTACTGCCTAGGCAGCGAATGTCAACGCAATAGTTAGGTTGCTTTGCAATTAGTTGACCAATGGACTGGGTTTTTGTGGCGCCCGCGCTGACGCCTTCGCGAGCAAGCTCGCTCCCACAGGGTCTTGCGTCAGCCAGAAAATATTGGCAACGACACAAAACCTGTGGGAGCGAGCTTGCTCGCGAAGGGCGCGACTCGGTGTAAGTTCGGTCAGGAATCGTCGGAAGGATGCACGGGTGGCGGCTGCACAGGATGCACCTCACGCCCCCGCAAGGCAGTGGCCACATACCCAAACGCACGCTTGCTCACCGCATAAATGCTATGCCAGCCCGGCGGTGCCGGTTCGATGGCGGCATGCAACGCTCGCGCATAATCGAGCACCAGTCCGGGCGTCCAGGCCATCGCCTCGGCGCGTTTGCGCACTTGCGCGGCAACCCAGAACTCGGGGCTGAAGATGATCCGGGCAAAATCCAGCATGCTCGAATGCCCCCGGTTCATCGCCCCTTCAAGGGCCGCTTCGAGACTATGGGCAACAGCGCTGGAACAATTGCGACTGGTCAGGTTGTACGTGCTGCTCTGGCGATAGCCCGCCCAGAACGCACTGAGTCGCCGGGCATCGTAGCGGGCAAAACTGACCTGCACCGAAGACGGACACCAGTCCGCCACCTCGCCGGCATAGTCAGGCAGAAACCTGCCGGCAACATCGTTGTTCGGCGTAGCCCGCAGCAAGCGCACAAAATCCCCCGCCGAGCGATCGATGTCGTCCTGCGGGTAATGGCTGATGTAAATGTCCGGGCCACATTCCAGTGCCGCGTGACCGGCGGAGATAACGCCGTTGATATCGACCGCCGCGATGTAGCGGTTGAGCAGGCGATTGCGCACCAGGGTGTCGTCGACGGTGCCGCTGGGGGTCCAGACGTGAATCACCAACGCATCGCTGCTGGCCGGCGCACTGACCGACAAAGGGCTTGTCAGCGGCGGCTGGTTTTTGAAGCGCACCGCTTGGCGCAACAAGGCACAGCCCGAGAGAAACAGGCTCATGCCAATGCAGAACGGCACCGTGCCCTTGTACAGCGTCGGATACGGCTCAAGGATAAATACGCCAAAGCCGATTTCGAACAATCCCGCCAGCAGCGACACTTGCCAACCGACAAAGCGCACCACCAGCGCCGCCGCCAGCCGAAAACCGCCATCGAGCAAAAAAGCCCCGCCAAACAGCACCGCCAGAATCAGCCCGGCAGCATGTTGCCGGTCGACGATCAGCAGTCCCAACAAGAGAAACGCCAACCCTCGCGCTTTGCGCAGGGCCGCAGCGGTCCCGGCTTGCGGTGCCGGCACCAGCAGCAGGATCAGCGCTTCGAGCAACAACAGATAGCCGAAGAGATGCAGCGGGAAATACAGCACGCCGTCCAGCGCATCAATGAAGATGCCCACACCGGCCGCGCCCCAGACAATGCCCGTCAGCGCCAGCGCAGACCAGCGTTTGCGGACAAAGTCGTGACCGAGCAAGACCATACTCAAGCGGACCATTTGCGCCCCCGTTATCTTCGGGCAGCCGCCAACCGCGCTGCTTTCAAGTTGCGGTGAGTCTAATCCATTCTGCAAAAGCCGGATCGCAGCGACGCGACCCGGCTATGGGGAACGCGCATTAGAAATCGCGCTTGTAGAAAATATCCAGCGAACTCGCGACGCCACTGGCCGCCTCGACATAGACCTTCTTGCTCAGCTTGTAGCGCAGCGCGATGGTGCTGGCCGGTTCAAACACGCCAACGCCATAACGCAAACTGAGCTTCTCGGTAATATTGCCGCTGGCCACAACACTGGTGGCATCGCCGCTGCCTGCAGTGTCAAGCTGGAAATCCTGAATCCCCAGATCCTTGGCCAGACTGCTGGTGACCCCGGAGCTGCCCATCAAGCCCAGACCCAACGCTGCTTGCGCGAGCATGTTGTTGTCTTCGCCATTGGTGCTCAGCGGTCGACCGAGGACCAGATAGGACAACGCCTGTTCCTGACTCATCGCCGGTTCCGAGAAGATCTGCGTGGTCGGCTGCTCGGCGCTGCCGCTCAGGCGAATACCGGCGATCACGTCGTCGGTCTGGCGAATCGCTTCGATGTCCAGATATGGCTGATCGAGGGGACCGGCGAACAACAGACGCGCACGGCGCACTTGCAGGCGCTGGCCGTAGGCACTGTAGCGGCCGTCGTTGAGCCACAGCTCGCCACGGGTATCCATGTTGTCGCCGATGTGCACATGACCTTGCACGTTGGCGGTCAGACCAAAACCGGCGAAGGCCAGTTTGTCTTCACCGACCACCACGTCGATGTCCATTTTCATCGCCATCGGCGGTTTGCCCTCTTCGGTCTGCGCACCGACGATGATCGTGTCATCGGAGACTTTCACCGTTGACGGCGGCAGCTCACGCACGGTGATTTCACCTTTGGGCACCTGCACTTTGCCGGCGATTTTCAGCTCGTCGCCGGCCATGGAAATCTTCAGATCCGGCGCCACTTCAAGTTTCGCGTACGGCTCGACGGTGACCGGCAATTGTGTGCCTTTCAAAGCCAGATCGACCACCAGCGCCTGACCCCAGGCAACGTTACCGTTGAGGCTGCCCTGCCCGCTCTTGCCGCTTTTCCAGCCGCCGTCGAGGCGTACCGATTCGCCGGCAATCAGGGCGGTGAGTTGCAGGTTCTGCAGCTCCATCGGCAACTCGGCGCCGGACACTTCGCCGTCGCTGAGTTGCACGGTGCCGTTGACCAGCGGCGCCAGCAATCCGCCGGAAATGGTGCCGCTGCCGTTCAGACGCCCGGTGAGTTTCTCGACCATCGGCACAAACGGCCGCGCCACCGACAAATCCAGCCCACTGAGACGGAACGAGCCGCTCAGCGGTTTGTTTTTCGGCAGTGGATTGAGCTGCGCCTGCACCATCAGTTCGCCGAGTTTGCCGCCGACGAAATTCAGTTCGGTGTCGACGCGCTTGGGCGTGAGTTTGCTGGTGAGTTTCAGCGTCTGGTAGGGGAAATCCAGCCACTGATCCTTTTCCTTCATGCGCAAGGTGCCGCCGCTGGCGTCCACACTGACCACACCATTGGGGCCGCTGGCCGGCAGATCCAGTTGCAGATCGGCGTTGAGCTTGCCTTGCCAGGCAAAGTCTTTGGGCATCCATTGCGCGAGGCTTTCGATCGGGAATTGCTTGAGGTGGTAGCGCAGTTTCGGCTCTGGCATCAGGCGCTGATCTTCACCGCACAGGCTGGCATTGCCGGACATCCAGCAATGCGCACCGAAGTTGATTTTACCGTCGGCCAGACGTTCGAGTCTGGCCGGGTTTTGCAGTTTCCAGTCCTGGCCACCGGCCTGAATGTCGCCACTGGCCAGACGACCGCGCCAGTTGCCTTTGTCCAGATTGCCGTCCAGACCAAGGGCCAATTTCAACTTCGGCCCGATCAGGTCGAGGTTGAGTTTCTGGCTCTTGATGTCGCCCTGAGCGCTGGCGGTCAACACGCCCAAGTTGGTGTCACCGGCCTGAATGCCAGCGCCTTTCAGATCGATCTTCGCCCGTTGCGCGCTGTCGAGTGTGGCGTCGAGGTTGAGGCTTTGCAGGCGATTGCCCTGAAACGCCAATTGCGAACCTTGCAGGCCGAGTTTGCCCTGCGGCGCTTGCAGCGTACCGGCCACATTGACCTGACCGGTGACCTGCCCGCGCAGTTGCGGCCAGAGCTGGGCCAGACGCGACAGTTTGATGTCGATCTGCCCTGTGAGTTTCTGTTGCAGGCTGCCCTTGCCACTGATGCTGTTGTCGCCGAGACGGATTTGCAGGGCGTTGAGATTCCACTGCTCGCCAGCGCCGTCAGCCTTGGCCTGGAGGATTGCCGGTTGCCCGCGCAGTTTGCCTTTCAAGTCGAGGTCGGCGGTGAGGCTCAGGCGCTCGTTCTTCATTTCGCCTTGGCTTTTCAGCGGTCCAGCTAACGTGCCCGGCAACTCGGCGACCCAGTACGCCGGGTTCAGTGCCGACAGCTCCAGCGCCGTGTCCCAGGCGATGCCATCGGCGAACTGCACATTGACGTGACCTTCCGCCTTGCCCTGCCCGGCTTCCATTTTCAATTGCGGCAAAGCGATCTGTTTAAGGCTGCCGCTGAACGGACTGCTCAGGGTAAACGCACCCGCCGGGCCATCCATTGCGGCGGCGAAGTTGCCGAGGTATTGGCCGTCGGTGTAGGAGACTTCGCCAGTAAACGTACGCAAGGCGACTTGTGGCTCGTCGATTTCGTTATAGAGCCGATGCCACGGGAAATCCTGCCAGTTGATATTGGCTTGCGCGGTGAGGCCTTTGCTCCAATCGACACTGCCAGTGAGTTTCAGGCTTTGCTTGTCGTTGGCTGTCAGATCAAGGCCGGCGATCTGCGCGCCGCTGGCGTCGACTTTACCTTTGAGCAACAGCGCCACCGGGCCTTTGTCGGCGGGCAGCGTGGCGTTGCCGTTGAGCTGGTAGCCGTTTTTCAGGTCGCCTTCGCCGGTCAACACCAGTTGATTGAGTTGCAGGGTGTCCGGTAAATCAGCGCTCGGTTTGAACGCCTCGGAGGTGATGCGCACTTTCGCCGGCAGGTTTTCCGCCAGCGGTTGCAGTTCGCCGCTCAACTGGCCGTCAAGGTAACCCCCGCTGTCGGCGTGCAGGTTGAGGGTTTTCAACAGGTCGCCGTCGATCTTCAACGCCAGTGTCCACGGCCCCGTTCCCGGCGATGGCAACGTCAGGTCTCCGGCGATGTTCAGCGGCCAGTTGCCGGTCGGCGTGAGTGTGCCAGACAGGTTCAGGCTGAGGTCGTCGCGCTGCAATTTCACGCTGTCGATCTGCATGCCCTGAGCGGTCCAGTGCGCCGCCAGTTGCAAGCCCTTGAGTTGTTCGCTGCCGTTGAACAGCAGACTGCCAACCTGAACGTCGCCCAGCTCGATGGCCACCGGCAATTGCAGATCCGGCAGTTTGATCGGGCCGCTCTCAGTGGTTTCTTCACTCGGCGGGAATTGCAGAATGACCTGATCTGCCTTGAGCTGTTCGATGCACAGGGTCATGCGCGTCAGGCACAGCGGCGACCAGGCGAAGATTGCCTTGTTCAGTTCGACGCGGCTGCTGTCCTGCTGCCACAGCAGATGATCGGCGCTCCACTGCCCGCCTAGGCGACCCTGGAAATTTTCCACGCTCAAGCCCGGCACGAGGCCCAGCACCCAGCGGCTGCCGGCCGCCGTGCCGAGCACAGCGGTGACACTCAATACAACCAACAACACCAGCGCCAACAACGCCAGCGCCGTAATTTTCAAACCACGCTTCACAGCTCAGGCCCCATGGAAAAGTGCAGCCGGATGCCGCCATCGTCGTCGAGTGCGTGGGCCAGATCGAGGCGGATCGGCCCGACCGGCGAGACCCAGCGCACACCAATACCGACCCCGGTCTTGAGGTTCGGCAGTTCGAGTTTGTTGAAGGAGTTGCCCTGATCGACGAAAGTCGCGACGCGCCATTTTTCGGCGATCGAGTATTGATACTCGACGCTGCCAGCGACCATGTAACGGCCGCCGATTCGGTCGCCATCGGAGTTTTTCGGCGACAGACTCTGGTAGTCGTAACCGCGCACGCTCTGATCGCCACCTGCGAAGAACCGCAGCGATGGCGGAATCGAGTTGTAGCCATTGGTGGCGCTACCGCCGACCTGCACGCGACCGAGGAAGCGGTGTTTGTCGAATACCGTGGTCAGGCCTTTGACCAACGCCGTGCCATATAGAAGGTTGTTGTCAGAACCCAAGCCTTCCTTCGCCACTTTGCTTTCAAAGCTCAGGCGATAGCCATTGTGCGGGTCGATACGGTTGTCGCTTTTCAGGTACGAGTAACTGATGCCGGGCATCAGCAAGGTGCTCAGGCCGGAGTCATCGCCGAGTTCATATTCTTCGCGCTGCCATTTCAGCGAGATCACCCGCTGCCAGCCACTCGGTAACTTGCTGTGCCATTCCGGGCCGAAGGTCAGCAGTTTGCTCAGCGTGTCGGAACCGTCGATGTCTTCGAATTGATAACCGCCGGCCCAACGTAGTTTGTCGGTCAGTGGTGGGTCGAGCGGGATGTCGTAGAACAGCCCGACGTTTTGTCGGGGCGCCGAGAGTTCGGCTTCCCAGCCATAGCTGTCGCCTTGCGGGTTGACCCAGTGGCGGGTCCAGTTGGCTTTGATGCGCGGGCCGACGTCGGTCGAATAACCGAGGCCCAGACCCATGGTGCGGGGCTTGCGCGTGTCGAGTTTGACGTCCACCGGGATCACGTCGTTCTTCGCGGTGGTCGGTGCGGCATCGACGCGTATGCCTTCGAAATAACCGCTCGATTGCAGATCGCGATTGAGCTCGGCGATCAGCTCGGAGTCATACGGTTCGCCTTCCTTGAACGGCACCATGCGTTGCAGCAGGTCTTCGTCGAACGGCGTGTCGCCTTCGAATTTGACTCTGCCCAGCGCATAACGCGGGCCGCTTTCGTAGATCAGTTCGACGTCGGCGACACCGGCGCGCGGGTCGACCAGGAGTTTCTGACTGGTGAAATGGCCACTGAAGAAACCGAAGCGCGAGGCCTGATTCTGAATAAGTCTTTTGGCGTCTTCGTAACGCCCATGATTGAGCACCGCGCCGGACTTGAGCACGTCACTTTTCGGTACACGAAAGGATTTGAGGGAGGCAGCCGGGCCGTCGACACGAATGGTGACGTTGCGCAGGCGAATCGGCTCGCCGGGATCGATGTTCAGCACCAGACGCGGTTTTTTGCCGCCCTTGACGTCACTTTCGATCTGCGGCTGGTAGTAGCCCAACGCCTGAGCCGCTTTGCGCGCCTGCTCTTCGGCACCGCGACTGAAGCGCTGCAGGGCTTCTTCGTCACGATCGCCGAGGCTGCCGATATAGCCTTCTATATTGGCCTTGAGTTCATCGTTGGACGGTTTGATCCGCACATCCAATTCACTTTGCGCCAGCGCCGCGCAGCTGGTTAACAGCAGGAGCACGCCACTGGTAAATCTTCCTGGAAACTTCATAGGCGCGGATGCTATCACGGGCTTGGGAGCGTGATAGAACAGGAAATTTCCCAAGAAGTTCGATTGTCATGCTGTTGCAGTTTGTAACACCTGCGGATTGGCGTGGAAAAACACGTGTTCGCGCACCGGGCCGACGGCAACTTCGCCGATCTCTTCGTAACCCTGCCTTTTATAGAATTCCAGATAGCGTGGGTTGCCGGTGTCGAGCACCACGCCCTGCGAGGTTTCGTCCACCGCGCACCAGTTGTGTACGGCGGTCAGCAGTTGCTCGCCAAAGTGCTTGCCCTGAAATTGTGGGTGGATGCCCAGCAGCGGCAGCATGTGTACCGAATCACTGGGCACACACGCGGCGACGGCGTCGTGGTAATCGAGATAGCGGCGGGTGCAGCGGAAACCGGTGCTGAGCACCATGCGCAAACGCCACGCCCAACTTTCGGTGATGCCCAAACGGCGTTGTGGCGGCGCGATCAGGGCGATGCCGATCAGGCGATCGTTGACCAGCAGGCCGATGGCCGGCAGATCCTGCAGAAAGTGTTGCTTGACCAGTTCGCGCACCGTCGCCCGCACACGTTGCTCGTAACCGGGGCGTTCGGCTTCAAACAGGTAGCCGAAGGTCGGCTCGTGGCGATACGCCTGATAAAGCAGCGAGCGGGCTTCGCGGGAATAGCCGCGGTCGAGCATATGAATGTCGGCGATGGCGGTCTGGGTTTCAGGCATGACGGTAATTCTCCCCGGGGCGCGTTCAAATGGCGGCGCTCTTGGTGGTACGAACCTTTTGCGGGTGGCGTGGTTCCCCACAGGTATAGACCAAGTCGGGATCTTCATCGATTTTGCTGGCCTCTTCGCGAGCAGGCTCGCTCCCACATTTTGGAATGCGTTCCCCCTGTAGGAGTGAGCCTGCTCGCGATGGCGCCATTGCTGACAACACAAATCCCACAGACAAAATTGATTTCTCCCACCCCACACTGGCCCCCATCCCACATGTCAGCTAGCATCGCCCTTTTGCTAGGACTGCCGACCATGAAGATCGTTTCCTTCAACATCAACGGACTGCGCGCCCGTCCGCATCAGCTGGCAGCGCTGATCGAAAAACACCAGCCGGACGTCATCGGCCTGCAGGAAACCAAAGTCCACGACGACCAGTTCCCGCTCGAAGAAGTCCGCGCCCTCGGTTACCACGTGTATTTCCACGGCCAGAAAGGTCACTACGGCGTAGCGATGCTTTCGCGTCAGGAACCGATTGCGATCCACAAAGGTTTCGCCACCGATGAAGAAGACGCCCAGCGCCGCTTTATCTGGGGCACCTTCGCCGATGCCAATGGCGTGCCGGTAACGATCATGAACGGCTACTTTCCACAGGGCGAAAGCCGCGACCACCCGACCAAATTCCCGGCCAAGCAGCGTTTCTACAGCGATCTGCAAGCGCTGCTGGAAAGCCAGTTCCACAATGAACAGCCCGTAGTGGTGATGGGCGATGTGAACATTTCCCCGGAAGACTGCGACATCGGCATCGGCCCGGACAACATGAAGCGCTGGTTGAAAACCGGTAAATGCAGCTTCCTGCCGGAAGAGCGCGAGTGGATGGCACGCCTGAAGAACTGGGGCCTGACCGACAGCTATCGCCACTTGAACCCGGACGTGACCGACATGTTCAGCTGGTTCGACTACCGCAGCCGTGGTTTTGAAGATGAACCGAAGCGCGGGCTGCGCATCGATGTGATTCTGGCGTCGCATGGTTTGTTGCCGCGGGTGAAGGCTGCGGGTGTCGACTATGAATTGCGCGGGATGGAAAAACCGTCCGATCATGCGCCGATCTGGCTTGAACTGGCCTGATCTTCGAATCGCCTGAAATCCCCCCTGTGGGAGCGAGCCTGCTCGCGAAAGCGGTGTATCAGAAACATTTTTGTAACTGACACACCGCTTTCGCGAGCAGGCTCGCTCCCACATTTAGATCGCTGTCATCTCCAAGTAACTTTTCTGACTTAATCTCCCCGGCAATCCCCTTGGCTTGATTCGGTGCCGGCATGACCCTGCGTGTTCTGTGCGTTTTTCTCTTGAGTGCGTGGCTGTCGGTTTCTGCCACCGCCCTGCCCCTGCCTGAAAACGGCCCGGCGCTGCGCATTCAAGGCTCCAACACCATCGGCGCCGAACTCGGCCCGGCACTGGTCGAAGGCCTGTTGCAAGAACAGGGTCTGCTGAAAATCCACCGCGAAACCCCGGACACCGCCAACGAACTGCGCATCGTCGGCCAGACCGCTCAAGGCAAACGCGTGGTCGTCGAAGTCGCCGCCCACGGTTCCAGCACCGGTTTCACTGCGTTGAAAAACGCCAGCGCCGATCTGGCCGCGTCTTCCCGCGAGATCAAGGACAGCGAGCTGCAGACCTTGCAATCACTGGGCGATCTGAAAAGTCCTGCCGCCGAACAAGTCATCGCTATCGATGGCCTGGCGATCATCCTTCATCCCGATAATCCCCTCCAGCAACTGGACACCGAGCAACTGGCGCGGATCTTCAGTGGCGAAGTGAAAACCTGGGAAGACCTCGGCGGGCGTGGCGGTGCGATTCATTTATATGCACGCGATGATCAGTCCGGCACGTTCGACACGTTTAAGGAGTTGGTCCTCAGTCGTCGTGGGAAAAGTCTGAGCAGCAACGCGAAAAGGTTTGAGTCCAGCGAGCAATTGTCCGACGCAGTCAGTACGGATCCTCAGGGCATCGGCTTCATCGGTTTGCCTTACGTGCGTCAGGCCAAAGCGGTGGCCATTGCCGATGGTGCGTCGCAATCGATGTTGCCGCTGAACAGCCTGATTGCCACAGAAGACTATCCGCTGTCGCGGCGTTTGTTCTTCTATCTGCCACCCGACAGCAAGAATCCATGGGCGCAGGCCTTGGTGACGTTTGCGCAAAGTCGTCAGGGCCAGGCAATTGTCGCCGCCAATGGGTTCATCAGTCAGACCGTGCACGCCATGAGCGTCGCGCCGAATGCGCTGATGCCCGAGGGTTATCAATCCCTCAGCCGCCACGCCCAGCGTCTGACGGTGAACTTCCGTTTTGAAGAAGGCAGCGCGAACCTCGACAACAAGGCGCGTCAGGATCTGGCGCGAGTGTTCGACTATATAAAGCGCCACGACAAGACCGAGCGCGCGGTGACATTGGTTGGGTTTGGTGATGCCAAGGATGACCCGGCGCGGGCGGATCTGCTGTCGAAGCTGCGGGCGATGGCGGTGCGGCGTGAGTTGGTGAAGAACGGCGTGGTGTTGCGCGAGGTTCGCGGCTTTGGTGCGTTGATGCCGGTGGCGGCGAACAATGCGGATGAGGGCAGGATCAAGAATCGGCGGGTTGAGGTTTGGGTGTATTAGCCCTACCCGATCGTTCCCACGCTCTGCGTGGTAACGCCGCCATGGACGCTCCGCGTCCACTGTGACGCAGAGCGTCACGGGATGCATTCCCACGCAGAGCGTGGGAACGATCAGGTGGATCAGCGTTCGCTACGCAGCATCTCCTTCGGCACATACTTGCCGATCTCGAACTTGCCGATCGCCGCGCGGTGCACTTCGTCCGGGCCGTCGGCCAGGCGCAAAGTACGTTGCATGGCGTACATGTAGGCCAGCGGGAAATCGTTCGACACACCGGCTCCACCATGCATCTGGATCGCCCGGTCGATCACCCGCAATGCGACGTTCGGTGCGACGACTTTGATCTGCGCAATTTCGCTCTTCGCCACTTTGTTGCCGACGGTGTCCATCATGTACGCGGCTTTCAACGTCAGTAGACGTGCCATGTCGATTTCCATCCGCGAGTCGGCGATCTTGTCGACGTTACCGCCCAGACGCGCCAGCGGTTTACCGAAGGCAGTGCGGCTCACCGCGCGTTTGCACATCAATTCCAATGCACGCTCGGCCATGCCGATCGAGCGCATGCAGTGGTGAATCCGGCCTGGGCCAAGACGACCCTGAGCGATTTCGAAACCGCGGCCTTCACCGAGCAGAACGTTTTCGTACGGCACGCGCACATTGTCGAAGAGCACCTCGGCGTGGCCGTGTGGCGCGTCGTCGTAACCGAATACCGGCAACGGACGGACGATCTTCACGCCGGGAGTGTCGACCGGCACGAGGATCATCGAGTGCTGGGCATGGCGTGGTGCATCGGGGTTGCTCAGGCCCATGAAGATCAGGATCTTGCAGCGCGGATCGCAGGCGCCGGAGGTCCACCATTTTTTGCCGTTGATCACCCACTCGTCGCCATCACGCACGGCGCGGGCCGCCATGTTGGTAGCGTCGGAGGAAGCCACATCCGGTTCGGTCATGGCGAACGCCGAGCGGATCTCGCCTCGTAGCAACGGTTCGAGCCAGCGTTGTTTCTGTTCTTCGTTGGCGTAGCGCACCAGCACTTCCATGTTGCCGGTGTCTGGCGCCGAGCAGTTGAACGGCTCCGGCCCGAGCAGCGAGCGGCCCATGATTTCCGCCAGTGGCGCGTATTCGAGGTTGGTCAGACCGGCACCGAGCTCCGATTCCGGCAGAAACAGATTCCACAGGCCTTCGGCCTTGGCCTTGGCTTTGAGCTCTTCCATGATCGCCGTCGGCTGCCAGCGATCGCCTTCGGAGACCTGGCGCTCGAACACGGCCTCGGCCGGGTAAACGTAAGTGTCCATGAACGCGGTCACGCGCTCACGCAGTTCTTGCACCTTGGGCGAATAAGCGAAATCCATGATCAATTACCTTCTTGGGCAGAGGTTGTTTAAGTCATGCAATCGATGCTAGAACAGCGCTGATAATTTACCTAGCCTATTCTCGGCGTGTATAAACATTCATCACCGATATATGATCCAGTGATCGCCAGCCCTTAAAAACAAGAGAAGCCGCGTTATGAATCTGAGCAAGGTCGACCTCAACCTTTTCATCGTCTTCGACGCGATCTACACCGAAGCCAACCTGACCCGCGCCGGGCAGATTGTCGGCATCACTCAGCCGGCGGTATCCAACGCATTGGCACGGTTGCGCGAGACCTTTAACGATCCGCTGTTCGTGCGCACCGCGCAGGGCATGGTGCCGACGCCGATGGCGCAGAACATCATCGGCCCGGTGCGCAACGCCCTGTCGCTGCTGCGCGTGTCGGTTCAGGAAAGCCGCATTTTCAACCCGGCACAAGCAGTCAAGACTTACCGCATCAGCATGACCGACCTCACCGAGGCGGTGATTCTGCCGCCGCTGTTCCAGCGCCTGCGCCGTCTGGCGCCGACGGTGATCATCGAAAGTTTTCTGTCCAAACGCCGGGAAACCACCAAGGAACTGGCCGCCGGGCGTCTGGATTTTGCCGTCGATGCGCCGCTTAACACCGACCCGCAGGTGCGCCACGTCAAGCTGATGGAAGACCGTTACGTCTGCGCGATGCGCAAGGGTCATCCGATGGCGGGCAAAGAAAAGCTATCGCTGGATGACTATCTGTCGCTGACCCATATCCACATTTCCAGCCGCCGCAGTGGTTTGGGTTATGTTGATCTGGCGCTGGGCAAAATGGGCATTCAGCGCAAGATCGCCCTGCGTTCGCAGCATTATTTGATGGCCTCGCAAGTGATGCAGCAGACCGACATGGTCATGACCGTGCCGGAGCGCTTTGCCCGTCGGCATGAACTGCAGGCGTTTAATCTGCCGGTCAATGATGTGCCGCCGGTGGAGACGCATCTGTATTGGCATGAGAGTACTGACCAGGACCCGGCGAATCGCTGGATGCGTGAGCAGATGATCGAGTTGTGCCAGCAGGTGACGGCGCAGGAGAAGAAGCTCGATAAGGTGTAGGGCTTTTTACCGCGTCTTCGTTCTTCGCGAGCAGGCTCGCTCCCACAGGTTCTCGGTCGAACACAAATCCGTATTCAACACAGATCCACTGTGGGAGCGAGCCTGCTCGCGAAGGGGCCATCAAATACAACACAAATCATCCCGCTTGACGTAAACGTCAACCTGCCATTAGCTTAGCGCCAAGACCTTTTTCCGAGCGCTTCCATGAGCAGCCAGACTTACAGCATCTCCGACCTCGCCCGCGAGCTGGACATCACCACCCGGGCGATCCGCTTTTATGAAGAGCAAGGCCTGCTCAGTCCTGAGCGCCGAGGCCAGGAACGCATCTATTCGCCGCGCGACAAAGTCAGCCTGAAGCTGATCCTGCGCGGCAAGCGCATCGGTTTTTCGCTGGCCGAATGCCGCGAACTGATCGAGCTTTACGACCCCTCCAGCGGTAACACCAAACAGCTCAACAGCATGCTGGCGAAAATCACTGAGCGCCGCGAGCAGCTGGAGCAGCAGTTGCTGGATATCGAACAGATGAAACTGGAACTTGATACCGCTGAAGAGCGCTGCGTGCAGGCGTTGGAGCAGACGCTCAAGAGCCAGCAGGCCATTTAGCCAACAACACAAATCCCCTTGTAGGAGTGAGCCTGCTCGCGATAGCGGTGTGTCAGTCGAAATAAATGCTGACTGACACTGCGCTATCGCGAGCAGGCTCACTCCTACAGGGGTTCTCCACGAATTCAAAAGAGCAGGTCAACCGCCATGTCCCTCCCCTCCCAAGTACGCCTGATCGAAGTCGGCCCGCGCGATGGCCTGCAGAACGAAGCCCAACCGATCAGCGTCGCCGACAAGGTGCAACTGGTCGATGCGCTCAGCGCCGCCGGCCTTGGCTATATAGAAGTCGGCAGTTTCGTTTCGCCCAAATGGGTACCGCAGATGGCCGGCTCTGCCGAGGTGTTCGCGCAGATCCAGCGCAAACCCGGCGTGACCTACGGTGCACTGGCGCCGAACCTGCGCGGCTTCGAAGACGCCATAGCTGCCGGGGTCAAGGAAGTCGCGGTGTTCGCCGCTGCCTCCGAAGCCTTCTCGCAACGCAACATCAACTGCTCGATCAGCGAAAGCCTGGCGCGGTTTGCGCCGATCATGGAAGCCGCGCAGCAGCACGGCGTTACCGTGCGCGGTTACGTGTCCTGCGTGCTCGGTTGCCCATATGAAGGCCCGGTCGCGCCGGAACAAGTGGCGATGGTCGCGCGCGAGTTGTATGCGATGGGCTGCTATGAGGTTTCGCTGGGCGACACCATAGGCACTGGCACCGCTGGCGCAACTCGCCGCTTGTTCGAAGTGGTGTCGGCGCAAGTGCCACGGGACAAGCTCGCCGGGCACTTCCACGACACCTACGGCCAGGCCATGGCCAATATCTACGCCAGCCTGCTCGAAGGCATTTCGGTATTCGATAGCTCTATCGCGGGCCTCGGCGGCTGCCCGTACGCCAAAGGCGCGAGCGGTAACGTTGCCACCGAAGACGTGGTGTACCTGCTCAATGGCTTGGATATCAAGACCGGAATCGATCTGGACGCCTTGATTGCCGCGGGTCAGCAGATCAGCGCGGTGCTCGGTCGCCCGAGCGGTTCGCGCGTGGCCAAGGCTCGTAGCGCACAGTGAAGGGGAAAGGTGTTACCGCTGAGTCTGGAATGTGGGGCTCAAGCGAGTAACACGGAAACAAATTGTCTGGTTTCGCTGGAGTGAAAATTTGCTGAAATCCTCAAATCATTGATTTATAAGGATTTTTAAAAGTTGGCACGGCTTCTGCTATCTCTATGGCATAACAAGAATAAAAAGCAGCAAACCAATAAAAACAAGACGTACCGACTCTGACATAACAAAAACAACACGGCAGAGACGCAGCTAACAGATTTTTTTGGAGAAGGTGTGCTTTTCAGGGTGCTCTCAGGAGTGACCCGCAACCGGGCAGAGAACAATAAAACTACCTTCAGGTAGCTCCCGAATCGGTTGGATCGTTTAACGAGAAAGCAGATCAGCGCTCAAAAAAATACGTTTGCTCTTGACCCCGGATGGGGGTCGCCAAAAACAGCGGTAAAGGGCCACGGTTGCCAAAAACAACAACAGACCGACCCTCAATAATAAAAAAGAGCACGCGACGACAAAATTAAAGGGGAGCTTCGGCTCCCCTTTGTGCTTTCTGTGATTTGTGTTTTCACTGCGTATCCCCTGTGGGAGCGAGCCTGCTCGCGAAAGCGTTGTATCAGACACATCTGCCCTGAATGACACACTGCATTCGCGAGCAGGCTCGCTCCCACATTGAATCCTCGTCAGGCGTGCTTTTCGCGTAGCTCTTCGATGCTTATTTCACGCATGCGGAATTTCTGAATCTTGCCCGTGACCGTCATCGGAAACTCTTCAACGAACTTGAAGTGCCGTGGCGTCTTGAAGTGCGCGATGCGCTCCTTGCACCAGGTTTGCAGTTCCAGTTCGGAAGCGCTGTGGCCGGAGTGGAACTTGATCCAGGCAACAATCTCCTCGCCGTAACGCGAGCACGGAATGCCGATCACCTGCACGTCCGCCACCGCCGGATGGGTGAAGAAAAACTCTTCCAGCTCACGCGGATAAACGTTCTCGCCACCACGGATGATCATGTCCTTGTTACGCCCGGCGATGTTGACGTAACCCTCCTCGTTCATGCTCGCCAGGTCGCCGGTGTGCATCCAGCCCGCCTCATCGATGGCTTCGGCGGTGGCCTGCGGATTGTTCCAGTAGCCGAGCATCACGCTGTAACCACGGGTGCAGAGTTCGCCGATGGTGCCGCGCGACACGAGGTTGCCGACCTCGTCGATGATCTTGCTTTCCAGTTGTGGCTGGGTGCGGCCGACAGTGGTCACGCGCAGCTCCAGTTCATCGTTCGGCCCGGTTTGCAGCGACACCGGGCTGGTTTCGGTCATGCCATACGCAATCTGCACTTCGCTCATGTGCATCTCGCTGATGACCCGGCGCATCACTTCGATCGGACAGGTCGCGCCGGCCATGATCCCGGTGCGCAGGCTCGACAGATCGAATTCGCCGCGTTGCGGCTGGTCGAGCATGGCGATGAACATGGTCGGTACGCCGTAGAGGCCGGTGGCCTTTTCTTCGGCGACGGTTTGCAGGGTCAGCAATGGATCGAAGGCATCGTTGGGGTAAATCATCGTGCTGCCGTGGGTGATGCAGCCGAGGTTGCCCATGACCATGCCGAAGCAGTGATACAGCGGCACCGGGATCACCAGGCGATCGCGCGGGGTCAGGCCGATGCTTTCGCCGACCATGTAACCGTTGTTGAGGATGTTGTAGTGACTGAGGGTCGCGCCCTTGGGGAAACCGGTGGTGCCGGAGGTGTACTGAATGTTGACCGCTTGATCGAAGTGCAGGCTGTCACTGCGTTCTTGTAGTTGTTCTTCAGAGACACTGGTTGCCATGTCGGACAATTGCGACCACGGCAGGAAACCTGACGGTGGCTGCGCGTCGAGGCTGATCACCCCGCGCAACTCTGGCAACCGCTCGCTGCGCAATTGGCCGATGGATTGTTCGGCCAGTTCCGGCACCAGGCCTTGCAACATGCCGTGGTAGTTCGAGGACTTGAATGCCCCGGCGCAGACCAGCCATTGGCAGCCGGATTGCTTGAGCACGTATTCGAGTTCGGAACTGCGATAGGCCGGGTTGATGTTGACCAGGATCACGCCGATTTTCGCCGTAGCGAATTGGCTGATGCACCATTGCGCGCAATTCGGTGCCCAGATACCGAGGCGGTCACCGGCCTGCAAACCCAAAGCGAGCAACGCTCTGGCATGCAGGTCTACCGCATCGGCCAGTTGCCGCCATGAGTAGCGCAACTGCTGATGGCGCACCACCAGCGCTTCACCGTCCGGGTATTGCGCAACAGTCTGATCGAACTTTTGCCCGATGGTCATCGCCAGCAAGGCTTTGTCCTGAGAACCACGGGTGTAGCTGCGCCGCGGGTTTGCACTGGGTTGATCCATGACGACCCCTATTGTCTTTATTTATGGGTTGCCGACGATCACTTGTAGGAGTGAGCCTGCTCGCGATCTCGATCCATCAGTCAACATTTACATCGACTGACACAACGCGATCGCGAGCAGGCTCACTCCTACAAAAACCAATCAGCTTTCAATCTTGAACTGCCCCTACTCTCGCTCAAGTTGACGTTAACGTAAAGGGTGATTGACAGCCATCCGTCACAGGCTTACGTTAACGTAAAGGTGAGAGCCGAGTGACCGCCCTCCCCACCCTACAAAAAAGCCAAAAGGTGACCCATGAGCTATCCATCCCTGAACTTCGCCCTCGGTGAAACCATCGACATGCTGCGCGATCAGGTTCAGTCCTTTGTCGCCAAGGAGATCGCCCCGCGCGCGGCGCAGATCGACAGCGACAACCTGTTCCCCGCCGACATGTGGCGCAAGTTCGGTGACATGGGCCTGCTCGGTATCACTGTGCCGGAAGAGTACGGCGGCGCTGGGCTGGGTTACCTGGCACACGTGGTGGCGATGGAGGAAATCAGCCGCGGTTCGGCCTCTGTAGCGCTGTCCTACGGTGCGCACTCCAACCTCTGCGTCAACCAGATCAACCGCAACGGCAACCATGAACAAAAAACCAAATACCTGCCGAAACTGATCAGCGGCGAACACGTCGGCGCGCTGGCGATGAGCGAGCCAAACGCCGGCTCCGACGTGGTCTCGATGAAACTGCGCGCCGACAAACGCGGCGACCGCTTCGTCCTCAACGGCAGCAAAACCTGGATCACCAACGGCCCTGACGCCAACACTTACGTGATCTACGCCAAGACCGACCTGGAAAAAGGCCCGCACGGCATCACCGCCTTCATCGTCGAGCGCGACTGGAAAGGCTTCAGCCGCAGCAACAAATTCGACAAGCTCGGCATGCGCGGCTCCAACACCTGCGAGCTGTTCTTCGATGACGTCGAAGTGCCGGAAGAAAACATCCTCGGCGTCCTCAACGGCGGCGTGAAAGTGCTGATGAGCGGCCTCGATTATGAGCGCGTGGTTCTCTCCGGCGGCCCGACAGGGATCATGCAGTCGTGCATGGATCTGATCGTGCCGTACATCCACGATCGCAAACAGTTCGGCCAGAGCATCGGCGAATTCCAGCTGATCCAGGGCAAAGTCGCCGACATGTACACCCAACTCAACGCCAGCCGCGCCTACCTCTATGCAGTCGCCCAGGCCTGCGAACGCGGCGAAACCACCCGTAAGGACGCCGCCGGCGTGATCCTCTACACCGCCGAACGCGCCACACAAATGGCCCTCGATGCGATCCAGATTCTCGGCGGTAACGGTTACATCAACGAATTCCCGGCGGGTCGCCTGCTGCGCGACGCCAAGCTGTACGAAATCGGCGCCGGCACCAGTGAGATCCGGCGCATGCTGATCGGTCGCGAACTGTTCAACGAAACGAAATGAATTTCGTCAGCTGCGAGCCGCAAGTTTCAAGCTGCAAGAGAACCGCTTTAACTTGCCGCTCCAAGCTTGCAACTCGTAGCTGCTTACGGAGTAAGCCATGATTCTGCACACTCAGCTCAATCCTCGTTCGGCGGAATTCGCCACCAACAGCGCGGCGATGCTCAAACAGGTCGACGCGCTGCACACCCTGCTCGCCCAAGTGGCGCAAGGCGGCGGCGCGAAAGCTCAGGAGCGCCACACCTCGCGCGGCAAATTGCTGCCGCGGGAGCGCATCAACCGCTTGCTTGATCCGGGTTCGCCGTTTCTGGAAATCAGCCAATTGGCCGCCCACGCGGTTTACGGCGAAGACGTACCCGCCGCTGGTGTGATCGCCGGGATCGGTCGTGTCGAAGGCGTCGAGTGCATGATCGTCGCCAACGACGCAACAGTTAAGGGCGGTTCGTACTACCCGCTGACCGTGAAAAAACACCTGCGCGCGCAGACCATCGCTCAACAGAATCGCCTGCCGTGCATCTATCTGGTGGACTCCGGTGGCGCCAACCTGCCGCGTCAGGACGAAGTGTTCCCGGACCGCGAGCACTTCGGGCGGATCTTCTTCAACCAGGCCAACATGAGCGCGATGGGCATTCCGCAAATCGCTGTGGTCATGGGCTCCTGCACTGCGGGTGGTGCTTATGTGCCGGCGATGGCCGACGAAGCAATCATGGTGCGCAATCAGGCGACGATTTTCCTCGCCGGCCCGCCACTGGTGAAAGCTGCGACCGGTGAAGTGGTCAGCGCCGAAGACTTGGGCGGTGCCGATGTGCACTGCAAGATTTCCGGGGTCGCCGACCATTACGCCGAGAGCGACGAACATGCCCTCGCTCTCGCCCGCCGCAGTGTTGCCAATCTCAACTGGCGCAAGCTCGGCGAAGTGCAACAGCGCGCACCGATTGCGCCGCTGTACGCTGGCGACGAGTTATACGGTGTGGTTTCGGCTGATGCCAAGCAACCGTTCGACGTGCGCGAAGTGATTGCGCGACTGGTCGACGGTTCGGTGTTCGATGAATTCAAAGCGCTGTTCGGCACCACGCTGGTCTGCGGTTTCGCGCATCTGCACGGTTACCCGATCGCGATTCTGGCCAACAACGGCATCCTCTTCGCCGAAGCCGCGCAGAAAGGCGCGCACTTCATCGAACTGGCTTGCCAGCGCGGCATTCCGCTGCTGTTTTTGCAGAACATCACCGGTTTCATGGTCGGCCAGAAATACGAGGCCGGCGGCATCGCCAAGCACGGCGCAAAACTGGTAACCGCCGTTGCTTGCGCAAAAGTGCCGAAATTCACCGTGATCATCGGCGGCAGCTTTGGCGCCGGCAACTACGGCATGTGCGGGCGCGCCTATGATCCACGCTTCCTGTGGATGTGGCCGAACGCGCGGATCGGCGTGATGGGTGCCGAACAGGCCGCTGGCGTGTTGGTGCAGGTCAAGCGCGAACAGGCTGAGCGCAGCGGTCAGGCGTTCAGTGCCGAGCAGGAAGCCGAGATCAAGCAACCGATTCTCGACCAGTACGAAGAGCAGGGTCACCCCTACTATTCCAGCGCACGGCTGTGGGACGACGGCGTCATCGACCCGGCGCAGACCCGCGATGTGCTGGCCCTGGCCTTGTCCGCGTCGTTGAACGCGCCAATCGAACCGAGCCGCTTCGGCGTGTTCCGGATGTGATCGGGAGAATCTCATGAGCGACTTCAATACCCTCGAACTGCAAACCGACCCACGGGGTTTCGCGACGCTGTGGCTTAACCGCGCCGAAAAGAACAACGCGTTCAACGCCGAAATGATCCGCGAGTTGATCCTTGCCCTCGACAAAGTCGCCAGCGACGCCAGCCTGCGTTTCTTGCTGGTGCGTGGCCGTGGCAAGCATTTCAGCGCCGGCGCCGATCTGGCGTGGATGCAGCAATCGGCCGAGCTCGATTACCACACCAACCTCGACGACGCCCGCGAACTCGCGGAGCTGATGTACAACCTCGCCAAGCTGAAAATTCCCACAGTCGCCGTGGTCCAAGGCGCGGCGTTCGGTGGTGCACTGGGGTTGATCAGTTGCTGCGACATGGCGATTGGCGCCGATGATGCGCAATTCTGCCTGTCGGAAGTGCGCATTGGTCTGGCCCCTGCGGTAATCAGCCCGTTCGTGGTGCAGGCCATCGGCGAACGTGCTGCGCGGCGCTATGCGCTGACCGCCGAACGTTTCGGCGGCCAACGCGCTCGGGAAATCGGCTTGTTGTCCGACAGCTATCCAGCCGCTGAACTGGAACAACAAGTCGAACAGTGGATCAACAACCTGCTGCTCAACAGCCCCGCCGCGATGCGTGCCAGCAAGGATTTGCTGCGTGAAGTCGGCAACGGCGCGCTGACCCCGGCACTGCGCCGTTATACCGAAAACGCCATCGCCCGTATCCGCGTCAGCCCCGAAGGCCAGGAAGGTCTGCGCGCTTTTCTGCAAAAACGTCCGCCGAGCTGGCAAGCCGCAACCACCACCAAGGAGCCGCGTTGATGAGCGCACCTGTTCTCACCACCCTGCTGGTGGCCAACCGTGGCGAAATTGCCTGTCGCGTAATGCGCACCGCCAAAGCGCTGGGCCTGACCACGGTCGCCGTGCACAGCGCCACCGACCGTGAAGCGCGGCACAGCCGTGAAGCCGACATTCGCGTCGATCTCGGTGGCAGCAAAGCCGCCGACAGTTATCTGCAAATCGACAAACTGATCGCGGCGGCCAAGGCCAGCGGCGCGCAGGCGATTCATCCGGGTTACGGGTTTCTCTCGGAAAACGCCGGTTTCGCCCGAGCTATCGAAGCGGCCGGTTTGATTTTCCTCGGCCCGCCCGCTTCGGCCATCGATGCCATGGGCAGCAAATCCGCCGCCAAAGCGCTGATGGAAACCGCTGGCGTGCCACTGGTGCCGGGTTATCACGGTGAAGCGCAGGATCTCGAGACCTTCCGCGATGCTTGCGAGCGTATCGGTTATCCGGTGCTGCTCAAGGCCACGGCCGGCGGTGGCGGCAAAGGCATGAAAGTGGTCGAGGACGTCAGCCAACTCGCCGAAGCCCTCGCCTCGGCACAGCGTGAAGCGCAGTCATCGTTTGGCGATTCGCGGATGCTGGTGGAAAAATATCTGCTCAAGCCGCGTCACGTGGAAATCCAGGTGTTCGCCGATCAACATGGCAACTGCCTGTACCTCAACGAGCGTGATTGCTCGATTCAACGGCGCCATCAGAAAGTCGTCGAAGAAGCTCCGGCCCCGGGCTTGTCCCCGGATCTGCGTCGGGCGATGGGCGAGGCGGCTGTGCGCTCGGCGCAGGCGATCGGATATGTCGGCGCCGGTACTGTGGAATTTTTGCTGGATGCGCGCGGTGAGTTCTTCTTTATGGAGATGAATACGCGCCTGCAAGTGGAGCATCCAGTGACCGAGGCCATCACCGGTCTGGACCTGGTCGCGTGGCAGATCCGCGTAGCCCGTGGTGAAGCGCTGCCGATCACCCAGGCGCAAGTGCCGTTGAACGGTCATGCGATTGAAGTGCGCTTGTACGCTGAAGACCCTGCGAATGACTTCCTGCCGTCGACCGGGCGTCTGGCGTTGTATCGCGAATCGGCTGAAGGGCCTGGGCGCCGGGTCGATAGCGGAGTTGAAGAAGGCGATGAAATTTCGCCGTTTTACGACCCGATGCTCGGCAAACTGATTGCCTGGGGCGAGGATCGTGAGCAGGCGCGCCTGCGTCTGTTGAGCATGCTCGACGAATTCGCGATTGGCGGATTGAAGACCAACATCAACTTTTTGCGGCGGATCATCGCCCATCCCGCGTTTGCGGCGGCGGAGCTGGATACCGGGTTTATTCCGCGCTATCAGGAGCAATTGCTGCCTGCCCCCGGCACGTTGAGCGATGAATTCTGGAAAGCGGCGGCTCAAGCGGTGGCGCAAAGCCTGCCCCAGCTTGTGCGTCAGGATGACCCTGCTTCGCCGTGGTCATTCAATAGTGGTTTACGTGCAGGTCTGCCACTGGAAATCACCCTGCATTTGAGTTGCGAGGGCCAGGATCGCGCCTTGACGCTGAATGCCGCTGATCACGCCAGACTGTCGGGTGAAACACTCATCGTCGAGCACGACGGCGTCCGTCGTACGTTGCGCGCCATTCGCCAGGGCGATGCGCTCTATCTGCAATGGGAAGGCGAGTTGCGGCGCATCGAGACGTACGACCCGATCAGTGCCGTCGAAGCCAGCCACAGCCATCAGGGCGGACTGACCGCGCCAATGAACGGCAGCATTGTCCGTGTGCTGGTCGAGGCTGGGCAATCGGTAGAGGCCGGTGCGCAACTGGTGGTGCTGGAAGCGATGAAGATGGAACACAGCATCCGTGCGCCGCATGCCGGGGTGATCAAAGCGCTGTATTGCCAGGAAGGTGAAATGGTCGGCGAAGGCAGCGCTTTGGTTGAACTGGAAGCAGTGTGAATATGAGGATCGATCCTACGCCTGGCGAGGATCGATCTGACTAGTAACGCGCCGTTGCCTGAACCACAACGCCGATGATTCGACACTCATCGGTCAGCAGCGCCTTTGGCCACGTCGGATTGAGCGGTACCAGGTAACGCTGGCCGCCCTCTTCGTCCAGCTTGCGGAAGATCGCTTCAGGGCTGTCGGGCCATTGGGCGATTACCAGTTTACCGGGCACCGCCTCGGCCGCCGGGTCGACCAGAATCAGCATGCCTTCGGCAATGCTCTGGCCACTGGGGGCGGTCATTGAATCCCCCGTCACCGTCAACCAGAACGCCGGACCACGCGCGTGGTAATCCGTCAGTTCGAAGCGCTGTTTGCCTGAAGGCTTGGCGTAGGACGTGGCGTCGCTCTCGCGCACCTCGCACGTTGTCTGCCAATCGCTGACCGGGTAACGGAAATACGGGTTGTACTTCTGCGCCAGCGGCATGTCGTCGTCAGGTGTTATTTGCGGTTCCCGGATCACCAGCACCACTTCCAGAAAATCCATGCCCAGCGCTTGCAGCACGCGATTCATTTGCGTGATGCCGGGTTCGCGACGCTTGTTCAGCCAATGGCCGATCCCGCCCTGGGACATGCCGACGCGCTCTCCGAGCTCTGTTTGAGTGATTTTGAGTTCACTCATCTTGGCCTTGACCAACTCAATCCATTTATCCATGTGCAGCACCTTACGTCGACGCCTTCGGCCAGCAAAACACATATTGTAGTATTTAAATTCTGGTCACAACTACACATAGTACTATTCTGAAGGCACGGATTTTCAATCGACCAAGGAGTGCCTCTTCATCATGAATATCAGCAGCAAAGACTTGCCCGATCTGCAAATGGACACCACCTTCACCTCGCCTCAGGGCAATGCAGCGGCGCAGCGAGCGTTGGACTATTACTTGAAACCAGCTGTGTCAGAACCCGAGGTAGACGAACGCTTTTTCGATGTCAGGCGCCATCTGAGCGGCGAAGAAGCCCTGGTGCACGCCTCGGATCTGTTGCGCTGTGCCGCAGCCACGGCGTTCAAGGCAGCCGAAAACCTGCAAGGCGCGAGTCGCGATCTGGCGTTTTCAGTGGTGCACATGGTGGATATGGCGCGGGCAATGGTCGACCATTCGCTCGATGGCGATGAAGCTTGAGCAACGGGACAGCGGACGGACAGGAAAGAATTTTCCAATCGCGCAGATAAAAACATTTGACTTGCAAATGATAATGATTATTATTGCATGCAGCTGGTCGCGAGATCAGTCGATGGACCAGAGACCTTAGGTCGGTCTTCTGGACTATCTCCTCATCAGGCTAATCACGGTTTTTGACCCGGCTTTTTGCCGGGTCTTTTTTTGCCCGTTTTTCGGGCTTGTGGCTTCAGGCTAATGAAGTCTTTAGGTGTTGCAAATTCGATGGCGCGGATAATATCAAAAGAATATCGCTTGGCAAGCCGAGCCCGGCCACATTGGGGCAAACTAATGACAATTAGCACTTGAGAATCAATCGCACAGTCTCTAAGCTGCATCCGCGTCATGGAGGACGCCCCCCGCCACACCCCGCAATTCCCCTCGGTTTCAGACCTGCCTGCGTGTAAAGTAACGGCCATAAAAATCATATTCAGGAATCGATTATGACCGTGGCCAAATCCTCGTTCGACATCAGTGCCAACTTCGACAGCGGCAACATCCAAGTCATCGACATCAGCAATCCGCTCAATCCGGTTCTGGCCATTCGCCCGGATACCCGCAGCGCCCATTTTCAGTGGTTCCACTTCAAGGCCAGCGGCCTGCATGTTCATCAGGAACACTGGTTTCGCCTGGTCAACGCCAGCCAGTCCTCCTATAACAAAGCCTGGACCGGCTATCAGGCAGTCGCCTCCTACGACCACGTCAACTGGTTCCGCATTCCAACCAGTTTTGAAGGTGACAGCCTGCGTTTTTGCCTTGAGGCGGAGCAAACCCATGCATGGTTTGCGTATTTCGAACCCTACAGCCGTGGCCGTCACGACTGGCTGATCGACCAGGCCCTGAGCAAGGCCGGCACCGAACTGCTGGCCACCGGCAAGAGCGTCGAAGGTCGCGATATTCAACTGCTGCGCAAAGGCACCGGCGCCGAAGGCCAGCGCAAAATCTGGATCATTGCTCAACAGCATCCGGGTGAGCACATGGCCGAGTGGTTCATGGAAGGCGTCATCGAACGCCTGGAAAGACACGACGATCCCGTGCTGAACAAACTGCTGGCCAGCGCTGATTTGTACCTGGTGCCGAACATGAATCCGGACGGTGCCTTCCACGGTCACCTGCGCACCAATGCGATGGGCCAGGACTTGAACCGCGCCTGGCAGAACGCCAGTCAGGACGTCAGCCCCGAGGTACTTTTCGTACAGCAGCAAATGGAAAAGTATGGCGTCGATCTGTTCCTCGACGTACATGGCGACGAAGAAATCCCCCACGTATTCACCGCCGGTTGTGAAGGCAATCCGGGTTACACGCCGCGCATCGAAAAGCTCGAAGAGCATTTCCGCAGCCACCTGAAACACACCACCAAAGACTTCCAGACCAAGTACGGCTACACCCGCGACGAACCGGGCCAAGCCAACATGACCCTGGCGTGCAACAGCGTCGGACAGAAATACGACTGCCTGTCACTGACCCTGGAGATGCCGTTCAAGGATCACGACGACCATCCCGACAAAGTCACCGGCTGGTCGGGCAAACGCTCGAAACAACTAGGCAAAGACGTGCTGACCACCATCGCCGACATGGTTGATACCTTGCGCTGATCCCCTCCTCCGTCCCTCAAAAGATCGCAGCTTGTCTGCGATCTTTTGCTTTCTGCCATTCGTACTTTCGCGCAAACAGGTTGCAAAATAAAACCTGAATCAATACCGTGACCAAGGTTTTATTTTGAAACCTAAAAGGATGCGGGATATGAAACCTCTCAACAGCAGCGCCGTTTTGCTTTTCTCTGTGGCCTGCGGTCTGGCCGTGGGCAACGTGTATTACGCCCAGCCATTGCTGGACGCCATGGCTGAAGCGTTTGCGATGTCGCCGGCGACTATCGGCATCGTCATCACCCTGACGCAAATCGGTTACGGCATCGGCCTGGTGTTACTGGTGCCCCTCGGCGATCTGCTCAATCGACGCCGATTGATCGTCACTCAAACCCTGCTGTCGGCAGCGGCGTTGTTGATGATCGCGCTGGCGCCCAGCAGTGTCTGGCTGCTGCTCGGCATGACGTTGACGGGGCTGCTCGCCGTGGTGACGCAGGTGCTGGTGGCTTACGCCGCCACACTGGCGATCCCTACACAACGCGGGCGCGTGGTCGGTGTGGTCACCAGCGGTATCGTCGTCGGCATCTTGCTGGCACGCACGGTCGCCGGCGGCATGGCCGATCTGGCCGGCTGGCGTGCAATCTACTTTCTGTCAGCAGGGCTGACACTGTTGATGGCGTTGCTGCTGTTTCGCGTCCTGCCCAAGCGCGAATCTCCACAACCGGCGACTGGCTACATCGCACTGATCGCCTCGGTATTCAGTCTGTTCAAAGAAGAACCGGTGCTGCGCCAACGCGCATTCCTCGCCCTGCTGACCTTCGCCAGCGCGATGGTGCTGTGGACGCCGATGGTGTTGCCACTGGCCGCGCCGCCACTGTCCCTGTCGCACAGTGAAATCGGTCTGTTCGGTCTGGCCGGCGCAGCAGGTGCGCTGGCCGCCGCACGGGCCGGACACTTGGCTGATCGCGGCCTCGGCCAATGGGTCAGCGGACTTTCGCTGTTGCTGATGCTCGCCTCCTGGCTGCCGATCGCCCTCACCCAATCCTCGTTGTGGGCATTACTGCTGGGTGTGATCACCCTCGATTTGGCTCTGCAAGCCGTGCACGTCACCAGCCAAAGCATGATTTACGCTGTGCGCCCCGAAGCGCAAAGCCGCCTCACTGCCGGTTACATGCTGTTCTACTCGATCGGCAGCGCGCTCGGCTCCATCGGTTCGACCGCGATGTACGCGTGGGCCGGCTGGATCGGCGTGTGCCTGCTCGGCGCGGGCATCAACGCCGTGGCGCTGGCTTACTGGTGGTTGACCCTGAAAAGCGGCGCACCGGCAGGATGCGCCACTCCGACGAGTTAACTGCGATCGCGACCACGCAACATGCTGTCGAGCACTTCGTCACGGCGTACCCAGCCATGGAACAACGCCGCCGCCAGATGCAGCAGCACCGTCAGGAACAGCAAATAGGCCAGATAGCCATGAGCCTTGCGCAAAAACGCGAACAACTGCGCATCGGCCGGGACGATCGATGGCAACTGCAACGTTGTGCTGAGCATGACCGGCTCACCCGAGGCGCTGATCATCGCCCAGCCCAGCAACGGCAACACCAGCATCAACGCGTACAACAACAGATGTGAAGCCTTGGCCGCCAGCACTTGCCAGCCTGGCAGATCCGCGGGCAACGGTGGCTGGCGCGTGGTGAGCCGCACCAGCAAACGCACAATCACCAACGCCAGAATCGCGATGCCCAGCGGTTTGTGCAGATGGATCAGCCATTCATGCCGCTCGGAAACCGAGGTGACCATACCCGCACCGATAAACAGCATGGCAATGATCATCAGCGCCATCAGCCAATGCAGCAGTCGCGCCAACAGGGCGAAATGCGTCGGTTGAGTTCTCATGGACGAGCCTCCTGTTTAGCGGCGGGCAACTGACTGACTTCGCTGGTGCGACGCAGGTAGGAATTGGCGTAACCGGCGGAACGGGCCGCGAGCAACGGGTCGTCGGAACCTTGAATCCCGGCCGGCAACACCAGCGGGTCGTAGTTGATATCACGGCATTCGCCGCTCAGTTGTGGCTGGGTCTTTTCCAGCACCAGCGTGCCGGCATTCAACACCTTTCGTCCTTCGGGCCAGGTCTTGCTGGCATCGCTCACCGGATCCTCAGGATTGGCCAGGGTGATGTTCAACTGAAAGCGCAGCGGCGCTGAGGCCAAACGTTGCACCAGATCCTTCTCGAGAAAATCGCCCCCCTCAGGCGCAGTGGCGCCCGCAGCGTCCCGTGCCAACGGTGTCATGCTCCAGCGTACGGCCTGCTTTTTACCGCTGGCGTCGACCAGATAAAACGCGTTGACGCTGTTGTAAGTTTCGGTGGCATAACTGGCCGACGGCTTGGCGGTTTTCACCCAAGTCAGAAACGGCACGGCTTCCGGGTGCGAGGCAAAGAATGCCGGGACCTTGCTCGGATCAGGTTTACCCGTGGCTGGATCCGGCGACTGTGCCTGCTGCAATTGATAAAACGCCTCAGGCGTACCGACCGGGAACACCGGCATGCTGTTCATCCCGGTGCGCCACTGCTGCCCGTTGGCCTGGGTGAACCGCAGCGCCAGACTGCGAATCGGCACGCTGCTGTCCGGTGCGTACGGATTGCCCGCCGGCAGCGCGAATCGCCCAACCACCGGAGTCTGCGGCTCGTTGAACACTTGCGCAGTGGAAAACACCCGCGCCTCGCCACTGCTCTCGAAATGCCCGATCACGCACACGCCTTTGGCATGGTTACGGCGAAACCCGGGGTGTACGCCGTTGTTCTTCTCCAGCACATCGACCAGCGCTTTTGGCGTCAGGCGTTGTGGGTCGAAGTTACCGTGAACGTAGGCAAACGCCCCGGCCACTGCAGCGACTACCACGGCAATGCCGCCCAGACGCAGAACCAGGCTCGCCGCACTCAGTGGCGGGCGCTGTGGGTCGCCGGGCGGTGCAGAATCGGGTGATGAACGATCAACCATGAAAGACTCCAGGGCCATCGGCCACAAGTAGGAAGAATCAGCAAGACGCACCTCGTGTGGATTTATTCCCCGCCTCGGTATTTATTTTTCCGAACGTGGAATAACCTCCAACGACGGACGTCTCCCTAGTCCACAGCGTAGTGACTAGCAGAATTTCATGAGCGAATTCGACGAACAGTTGAGAGAAATCATTCCCAGATTGCGCCGCTTTGCCGTGTCACTGACACGCAACAGCAGCAGCGCCGACGATCTGGTGCAGGCGTGCCTTGAGCGGGCGCTGTCGAGTTGGGGCGACAAACGCGCTGAAGGTGACTTGCGTGCCTGGCTGTTTGCGATCCTCTATCGGCAGTTTCTCGATGCCCATCGCCGCTCGCGACGCTACGCGCGGATGCTCGAGTTCTTTACCGGTCGCGACGATGCCGAACCCTCGGCGGAGCGCACAGTCATCGCCCAATCGACCCTGCAAGCCTTCGACCGTCTACCCACCGAACAGCGCGCCCTGCTGCTGATGGTCTCGGTGGAAGGCCTTTCCTATAAAGAGGTCGCCGAGATTCTCGACGCCCCGATCGGCACCGTGATGTCGCGCCTGTCCCGCGCCCGCCAGGCATTACGCCAGCTCAGCGACGGCGAAATCAGCAGCCCTTCTTTGCGGATACTCAAATGATCAGCCTGCCTCCCAACGAGCGTGACTTGCACGCCTATGTCGACCACCAGCTCAGCGACGCCGACCGGCGCGTGCTGGAGACCTGGCTGGCCAACCATCCGGACGAAGCGGCGCAGGTTCGCGCCTGGCAACAGGATGCCCAACAATTGCGCGCGGCACTCAGCGGTGCGTTGCAGCAACCTGCCAATCCGGCCCTTGACCCTGCCATGATCCGTCAGCGCCGCCAGCGTCAGTCACGGCGTCATCTGGCCAGCGCCGCGGTGTTGCTGATCGCAGTGAGCATCGGAGGCTTCAGTGGCTGGCAGGCTCGCGAAATGACTCTCGTGCGCCCATCCATGTTACCGATGACCGACGCCTTGCAAGCCTATCGCTTGATCGCCCAGCAAGGGATGCTGCCGGCCGATTACAAGGTCGACAATGACGGCGACATGCAACGCTGGCTCGATCGTTATTTCAACCGGGCCAGTCGTTTACCGGACCTGAAGGCGGCCGGGTTCGAACCGGTCAGCGGACGCTTGCTCAGCACTGACGAAGGCCCGGCGGCGATGGTCATGTATGAGGATGGCAGCGGGCATAAGGTGAGTTTCTACGTGCGCCCGCCGGGGCCAAAGAACACCTTTTTGCCCCGTGGCAGCCGCAGTGACGGAGACTTGCAGGCGCAGTACTGGTCGGGCGACGGGTACAACTATGCGATGGTCAGCCCGGTTGATACGCCGGCGGCGCAACAGCTCAAGCAATCACTGCAATTCTGAATCCAGTGAGGACTCCAATGTGGGAGCGAGCCTGCTCGCGAATGCGGTGGATCAGCAACACTGTTGTCGACTGACATCCCCATTCGCGAGCAGGCTCGCTCCCACAAGGGTTCAGCGTCAGGCTCAGAAACCTACGTCGAGCACCACATTGTCCAGATAGGTTCCCGCCGGCGGTGTGGTCTGGTCGGTGTAGATCTTCGCGTTGTAGTTGAAGATCTGGCTGCCCGTGCCCAACCCGTTACCCGGATTGACCTCGGCATCGGTACTCGCCCGCCGCGCCGCGCCGACACTGCCCCAGCGCGTAGTGCCGGCGCTTTTGAAAATGTCGTAGGCCAGATAATTGCTCCCGGAAATCATCCGTCGCCGGCCGCCGACACTCACCGCGTTCTGCCCGTCGCTCAATCCCACTGTATAAGCACTGCCCTTGGTGCAGGCCAGATTGATGGTCTGTCCGGTCACCGGCGTGAACGCGCTGACCACCGGCGCGCTGCCGAACGCGATGTTCGGCGCAGTAATCGTGCAGTCATTGGACACCGTCAGATTCACCGTCAGCGAAGTCGTGCCGTTGGCGATATCGCGCCCGAGACAGATAGCGCCAATGCCGATCCCAGAGCAGTAATTCCAGTTCCAGAAAATGCTCAGCGTCTCGGTATACACCCCGGCGGCAACGTTGCTGCCAATGGTTGTACCGAGGTAGAGCGGCACCGTTTTCGGCGTCGTACCATTGAGCAGGCCAAGGGCATCGATGATGCCGTTGCGCGCAAAGTCATAGGCCGTGCCGCGGGTCAGCGGGTAACTGGTGCTGTTGTTGGCGTAGATCGTGTAGCTGATGACATCGCCGGTCGGCCCGACCAGCCCCCCTTGAGTCGAAGACACAGTGCCCCAGAAGTGGTCGTTACTGGTCAGCAAGGACAGCAGCGAACCGGTGCAACTCAAACCCGCATTCAGTGTGGAACTGGGCTGCGAAGTCGTGCGCACGGCAATCGAACTGAGCGTACCGAACGCCGCCGGTGTGGTGCTGACCACCGAGCACGCGGCCTGCACCGGCCCCGGCAGCATCAGCGCCAGCATCAATAGCCATCGCCTGAACATCATTGACACACCAACGGCCCGAGCAATGGCACCTGATCCTGATTCAGGTCGACGCTGAACTGTGCCCGACAGGTCTTGCCGTCGCCCAGCGTGACCAGCAGCGAATTCTGCGCCTGCAGGTTTTCCAGATAAACCAGCCCATCCCAACCGACCACCGTCCGCGTGCCGCTCTGCTCATGCAGCACGCCCGCGCCCAGCGGCAGCTCACGCTGCTGCGCATCGACCAGCACGATGCTCGCGGCGATCACCCGGCTCAGCGGAAACTCCAGCAGATAACCGCTGCCTCGGCGCACGGCAATGCGCTGTTCGACGTTGGGGCTGCGCACGTTGGCCGGCAGATTCAGTGGATCGATTTCATACTTGCCGCGGTAATACGCGCTGCTCCACGGCACCAGCAAATGACCGTTCTTGTCGGTCTGACCGACCTGCTGGTTTTCGTAGCGCACCGGAATGTCGGCGAAACCCTCGGTGCTGACCACCACAAACGCATCGTCGATGCGGTTGGCGGCGAACACCTGGCGATCCATCCACACCAGCGAACCACTGGCGTCGGCCCAACGGGTTTCGGCGTCGGAAGTGCCATAGACCCCGGCCTGCAATTGCACCGACTGCAGGCGCCAGGTCACGTCAGCCTGACGATAATCGGCGCCATCACCCTTGGCGTAACCCAGATTGAAACCTACGCCCCCCTCAGTCGGCACCGCACGACTGTAGTTGACCCGCTGCTGGCTCTGCCCGGTTTTACTGCGCTCGGTGCTGATCGCCAGACTGCCGCGCAGATCGAACGGGACCACCAGTTGCGCCTGCACAGCCCAGTTGCTGTCGCCGATCTCGCGGTTGGCCGAGAGGTAGAAACTGCTGTTGCGCCACAGCGGTTTGCTCCAGCTCAGGTTGAGCAGACGCGTGCGTGAATCGTCCGCCGCACGCACATCGAAATAGCCGGCGCCGAGGCTGCCCCAGCGGTCGAGATTGAGGCTCAAGGTCGCCTGTTCGCTGCGCCGGCTCAGGCTGATATAAGGGCTGTCGACCACGGTCAGGTCGGCGTATTGATCATGCCGTTGCAGGCGCTGATAAGAAAAACTGAAACGCTGGTTGCTGTACTGATAGCCCAAACTGATTTGCTGACCGCCCTCACCGTCGAAACGGCTCTGGCTCAACGCACTGTTAAGCACGCCAAAATTGCCCAGTTGCAGGTTGCCACCGAGGCCACCGAGGGTCAGCGAGTCGGCTGCTTCGGCATGGCTTTCCAGAGTAAAACTGTCGCTGACGCCATAACGCAGGCTGCCGGACGTGACACCCGGGCCATAGTTGAAATCCTTCAAGCCGTAGTCGCGGCGCAACGTACCGGCGGCCACGGAAAAATCGCTCAAGCCCTTTTGCAGCAAGGTGCTGGTGACATAGAACGGCACCGTGGTCGACACCTGCCGGCCCAATGCATCGGTGGTCACCACCACCGCTTCGCCCGCGCCGTTGATGAACGGAATGTTGGTCAGCGTGTATGGCCCGGGTTGCAAATCTGCGCTGCTGGACTTGTAGCCATTGATGAACAGATCCACCGAGGACGGCACTGCTGCTTCACCGGCAAATTGTGGCAGCGGATAGGTCACCAGATCCGGGCGCACCGCAAAATCCCGAGAGAACTGCACGCCGCCCAAACGCACCGAACTGCTCCACGGCAACGCACCGCTGATCACGTCACCGGCCTCGTAGGTGAGCATTCGCTCGTCATCGGAGTAACGCCAGGTGGTGTCGTAACGCAGGTAGCCATTGTTCAGCGTGTTGAGTGAATCACCGGACAAGGTGCGCCGGTATTGCCCGGTATTGGACAACGTGCCCCAACTGTCGAACAGCCGCACTTCGTTCCACGCCGCCAGATAAGTGCCGGCATCGTCGGTGTCGTTGAGGTACAAGTCATAGTTGAACAGCGCGCCGAAACTGCTCAATGCCGGAGTGCGCGGGTAAGCCTGGCGATTACCGATGAACTGTTCCGGCAGCCAGTCCGGCGGCACGTCCAGCAGCAGGCGCTGACCGACACTGTCATAGTCGCTGTGCAGCCCCGACAGGCTGTCGAGATCGACCTCGACGGCGAGGTTGTCGGGCAGTTTCATGCCGGTTTCGCGCAACGCCGTCGCCGGTACAAACAAGCGCCCGTCGCGCTGCTGCACCGCCACGACGCGTCCGGTATTCATCTGGTTGACCACCAGTTCCAGAAACAACTGTGCATCACTCACGGCCTCCATGCCGCTGGGCGGCGGCGGCAGATCGCCGGCCCCGGATGGTTGAACGAACATCAGGCAACACGCGCCGGTGATGAACCACAACGGACGCTGAATACGGCGAGCCAATCCCGGGCTCATACACGTTTTACGTCCGTCAATGGACTGAATCCTCCTGATACCGCTTTAGCCGCCGCCAGATGTTGGCGCGACGACTCACTCACTTGGCCGGCGTAATGCTCTGCACCTGCGCCGCACCATTGACCCGCACCTGCAACGCCGACTCATTCGACAGCGCCGCCGGTGCCGGCCAGCGCATCACTGCGCCCGGCAGCACGTAGCCCAACAGCCCTTCGGCCAACGGTTTGCTCTGCCCGGCCTGTTTGATGGCCACGTCGGTCAGTCGCGCATGCACCGCGCCCTGATTGCGCACCTCGACATAAGGCTTGCCGTCCACGGCCACCGTGCGCCAGCTCAACTGCGGCAGGCCCACGCCTTTGGGATCTCGTGCGCGAGTGCTGTCTTCTTTGCTCCACAGCCCGGCGCCATAGGCAAACAGCGGCACCGAGTAACGCATCTGGAAACGGATCGCCGCAGCGGTTTTGCCACCGTCAGCGCTCGCTGGTTGTGCGGAAGGAATTTCATCGATGATGATCCGGTAGGCCAGTTCCTGCCCCGGCGGCACCTCTTTGGTCCGGGTCAGACGCACCAATTGTTTCTGCCCCGGTTCGATCTTCGCCACTGGCGGGCTGCCGATCACGTCGCGCTGATTCTGGTACTGCTCCGCGAAACCGCTCTGGCTCCAGCCGAATACGCGGATCTGCAGATTGGCGGTTTCGCTGCCGCGGTTCTCCAGCCACAGCGCACTGGCCTGTTGATCGGCCTCCAGCACCGGATCGATCGGCCAGATCAGCACCGAACTTGCAGCGTTTACAGAATTCATCCCCAGCATGAGCAAGGCCGCTATCGCGCAAACCCCGAGCGAACGCCCTGACGTGTAACACTGCATAAACCTGCTCCTTGTCGGCAATCCTGACTTCGCCTCACCACGACAGTTGCACCTGCAACACATCGCTGTACGTCCCCCCAGGCTGATTGCCCGGCAACTGCACCTGACCGTAGATTGGCAGGCTGATATTGTTCGCATCGCTGTAAGCCACCGCCACACTCTGGCCAATGCCCAGGCTCTGGCTGTAGGCCGCATCGCGAAACAGCGCATACGCCACCCGCGCACTGCCGCTGTTGACCTGCATGTGCCGGCCGCTGTTGTTGTACTGGCCGCCATCGACGCTCATGTTCAAGGTCACGCCCGGCGTACATTGCAATTGCACGCCCCCCGTCAGCGCGACCTGCACCGTGCCGGTGGCCAACGCTGAACGTGAACCGAAATTCAGCCCGCCGTAGTTCGACACCCCGCCCACCACCAGACATCCCGCGGTGACCGTGGCGCTGACCTGAAAGCTCTGGCTGGTCGCGGCGGTCAGCGGCAGCGGCGCACTCCCCGCACAGAGCAGGAGCAGCGCGGCACAGCCATGACGACGCATGGCATCAGAACGTCAGTTCAACAGCGACGGTGTCGGTGTAAGTCCCCGCTGGCAAACCGGCCTTGCCCACCGCCTGACCGTAGAGGTTCACCGTCTGCGCAACGCCGGTGCTGGCGGCGAGGTTGATCGTCCCGTCAATCGCCAGCAGTTGCGAGTGCCCGGCGTCGGTGTACAAGTCGTACGGCACGTAATTGGCCACCCCGTCGTACAACGCTCGGGTGCCGCCCGGCGACATGCCATCATGGGAACCGGCGCGCACCTTGACCGTCGGCGTAGTGCCGCTGGAGCAGAGAATCGACAGCGCTCCGCCGCCACCGCCCAGCACTTGCCCGGTGGCGGTGGTGAACAGGCTGTTGGCGGTGCCGAAGTTCAACGCACCGAAGTTCAGCCCGGTCGAACCGCCGGCACCGTTAACCTGACAACTGCTGATCAGAATCAGGCTGGAGGTGATCTGGCCGGTGACCGTGGTGGCGGCGTTGACACTGGAAACCAGCGCCAGGCCGAACAGTGACAAACCTATCCTTGATGCAAACGTACGCATGGTGTCCATCCTCTACGGGGTTACCAGTCGAGCGTCACCGTCAGGGTGTCGGTATAGACCCCTGCCGGCACCGCGCGGGTATTCGCCACCACCGAGCCAAATACCGGAATGGGTATCTGCGCAGCGCTGGTGACAGCGAAATTGTGTTGCTGGCCGATGCTGTAGCTCCGGGCGCCGGAGGGATCGACGAACAGCTGATAGGGAATGGTCTGGCGGCCGTTGCTCAGGCGCCGGGTGTTGCCGTCACCGTGGGTACCGCCATCGATGGTGACGGTGAAACCGGTGACCGACGGATTGCAGGCGACGTTGAGCTTGCCGCTGCTGTCGCCATCGAGGCTGGCCTTGATCGGCGCGTTCCAGGTGGGCCCCTGCAGGCCGAAATCGAGGGTACCAAGATTGCTGACCGGGCTGGCGGGACTGGCGTTGTTGGTGACTTCGCAACCGGCAATCAGGATCAGCCGCGCATTGATCTGCCCGCTCATCGCCGCTTGCGCGTCGTCGGCGAGCAATACCAGCGTCCCTGCTACGACCACCATCCAAAGCTTGCCTGTCATTGCGTCCGTCCCTGCTCCTTGATGGTGACTCATCCACCGCGCTCGTCATCGAACGCCTTCCTTGCACGCCCCGCGTCCACCGGGTGCCTGTTGAAACCGTGATCACCAGGTGACCGTCACCTTGACCAGATCCGAGTAACGGCTGACCTGTGGCACTTCGGCCAGCGGCTCGATCCGCGCGTACAACGGTAATTCCACGGTGCCGCTGTCCGGCACCCGCCCGCTGACCGGCACATCCACCACCAGCGGCACCCGCCTGGCCGCGTCCTGATACAAGCGGTACGGAATCGGCTTGCTGCCCGTCGAACCAGCCATGTAGCGGACTTCACCGACCCCGCCATGCAAACCACCGTCGACGCGCATCTGGTACGGCGTGTCCGGGTTGCACTCCAGCCGTGGCAGGCGCTGATTGGTCAACGCCGCGCCCAATGGCCCGGACGGGTCGTCAAGGCGCGCAGTGCTGCCGAAGTCGAGCACACCCAGTTGCTCGATGCCGGCGCCACGCTGCTGGCCGATCAACTGGCAGCCACGCTGCACGTCAACGCGCACTTCGACCTGAAGATCCGCCGCATAGACGGGCGCAACGAGCACACCCAGCAATCCCATGACCACCTGTACTTTCACTGCGCCGTTCCTTGTCAGCGATCGCTTGCGACGTCGTTTCTGTGATTGAGGTTAGCAACGGTCGACGATTCCGCCAGTCGATTGGATCCATGGATCGCCCGGGATATGTTTCGAAAGGTTGGCAAGTGGTCGGGCCAACTCGCTAAAAATAGCTGTACGCACCAGACAAAATCGTCCAATAACCGCCCACTCTCGATTCGTCGCGGTGGCTGGCGAACTCGGCGTCTGGTTACACTACGTCGCCGCGCTTCCGGGAGCCGGTTCTACGAATACGGAGACGCCCACAGTGCCTGCCCAACCGCCGAAACGATCGCGACTGACCCAGCGCTGGCCGGCGTTGCGCCGCTGGTTCGGCAAGGGTTTACCAGCCAGCGCCGGGCATGACGCCAGTGCCCAGTCGATCCGCGATTACTTCCGGCACAAAGCCAGCGCTCAGGGCTACACCCTCAGCCACAGCCAGCAGCACGTCATCGATTGCATGGCGCAACAGGCCAGTCTGCTGTTTGGCGCCAGTAGCCGAACCGCGCCGAGCCTGTATCTGTTCGGTGCCGTCGGACGTGGCAAGAGCTGGCTGCTCGACGGTTTTTTTCATGCCTTGCCGATCACCCAGAAACGACGCCTGCATTTCCATCAGTTCTTCGCGCAATTGCATCAAGGCATGTTCAGCCATCGCGCGCAGGACGATGCCCTCGAAGTGACCCTCGACGAACTGCTGGAGGATTGTCGGGTGCTGTGTTTTGACGAGTTTCATGTGCATGACATCGGCGATGCCATGCTCATCACCCGGCTGTTCAAGGCATTGTTCAAACGGCGGATTCTGCTGCTGGTGACCTCCAACTATGCGCCCGAGGGCCTGCTACCCAATCCGCTCTATCACGCCCGTTTCAAACCGGTGATCGAGCTGATCAACGCGCACATGCAAGTGATGGAAGTCGGCGGCCCGCATGATTACCGCAGTCACACACGCCACTCTGCGCAGCAGATATTCACTCAGGGGCATTACGTGTGGCCCGCCACGCCCGCACAACGCGCCGCGCTGGAGCTGCCGCCTGCAGATGCGCCAGCCATCAGGTTAGCGGTTGGCACCCGACAGTTTCAGGCGCGGCTGTGTGACGCACGGCGTGTCGGTTTTACCTTCAGCGATCTGTGCGAACAGCCGACGGCGGTCATGGATTATCTGGAATTGTGTCGACGTTTCGACCGCTGGATCATTGATGATCTACCCGAGCTGGGAGAGTGCTCGATCGCTGCGCAACAACGCTTCATCAACCTGATCGACGTGCTGTACGACCAGGACAAACACCTGACGCTGCTCGGTCGACTGCCGTTGCGTGAAAGCCTCGACGGCCATGCCATTGACCTGGCGCGCACACGCAGCCGGTTGGGGCAATTGCAAGAGATACACGATAACGACTGACCACACAGCTCATGTGGGAGCGAGCCTGCTCGCGAAGACGGGGTGTCAGTCAATACATAAGAGGCCGACATTCCGCTTTCGCGAGCAGGCTCGCTCCCACAAAAGGCATCTGAAGTTTCGCCACCTACCCAATTTCAAATCCGGGTATTGCCGTTATCATGTCGCCCATCCTCAGCGCCCCAGCGTCGCTCCACTGATCAATAGCGAACACCAACATGCACACCCTTGCTCAATTACGCGCCGGCGAGTTGTCGGGCATCACGCGACTGGACCTGTCTTGTGGCCTGACCGAATTCCCGCGCGAGATTTTCGACCTGGCCGACACGCTGGAAATCCTCAACCTCAGCGGCAACGCCCTGAGCAGTCTGCCGGATGACTTGCACCGTCTGACGCGCCTGCGCGTGCTGTTCTGTTCCGACAACCCGTTCACTGAACTGCCGGCCTGCCTCGGCCAATGCGCGGCGTTGACGATGATCGGTTTCAGGGCCAATCGCATCGTCAACGTACCCGGTGCTGCCTTGCCGCCACAGCTGCGCTGGCTGATCCTGACCGACAACTGCATCGAACACCTGCCGAACGAACTGGGTGAACGTCCTGCCCTGCAGAAACTCATGCTGTCCGGCAACCGTCTGCAAACGCTGCCATCCTCCCTGAGCAACAGCCATAGGCTGGAGCTGCTGCGCATTTCCGCCAACCGCCTGACCGAACTGCCGCAGTGGCTGCTCGCGCTGCCGAGCCTGAGCTGGCTGGCCTACGCCGGTAACCCGCTGGAAACCGAGGCGGACGCCGCCGCGCTGCAGGCGACGGCGCAAATCCCCTGGTCGGCGCTACGTCTGGAGCAACGCTTGGGTGAAGGCGCCTCGGGGGTGATTTCCCGGGCGAGCTGGCAGCGCGACGATGGCTCAGTGACGCCGGTCGCGGTGAAACTGTACAAGGGTGAAATGACCAGCGACGGCTCGCCGCTGCACGAAATGAATGCCTGCATCACCGCAGGTCTTCATCCCAATCTGATCCGCATCGAAGGGCGCATCAGTGACCATCCCCAGGGCCAGCAGGGATTGGTGATGCAACTGATCGATCCGTCGTTCAGCAACCTCGCCGATCTGCCAAGCCTGGCATCCTGCTCGCGAGATGTGTATGCCGATGATTGCCGATTCGGCGCCGATGTTGCGCTGAACATTGCCAAAGGCATCGCTTCGGCAGCCGATCACTTGCACCAGCAAGGCATCACCCATGGCGACCTCTACGGGCACAACATTCTGCTGAACGAGCGCGGCGATTGCCTGCTTGGGGATTTTGGCGGGGCGTCGTTCCATGCAGTCGCCGACACAGTAGAAACGCGCGCGTTGCAACGCATCGAAGTGCGTGCGTTCGGGATTTTGCTCGGGGAATTGCTGGCGCGCATCGACTCGGGGTTGAGTGATGAGCGGCGTCGGGCTCTTGAGGAACTGGAGCGACGTTGCTGTCAGGCGGATGTGCTGGCGCGGCCGGGGTTTGCTGAGGTCATGAAGCAACTTGAAGATCTGTGACCGCTGCGCGGTCAATCGCTGGCAGGCTAGCTCCCACACTGGATCTGTGGCGTTCACAAATCCCCTGTGGGAGCTAGCCTCCTAGCGATGAGGCCATCACTGAAGAAACAGATCAGCCCGCCAGGCCGACAAACATGTCCTGCACGTCATCATGGTTGTCGAGGCCTTCGAGGAACGCTTCAACTTCAGCCATCTGCTCATCGCTCAAACCGCTGACCGGGTTCTTCGGCTGGTAACCCAGCTTGGCCGACAGCACGGTGAAGCCTTGCTCTGGCAGCGCCTTCTGCACCGAATCCAGATCGGTAGGATCGGTCAGAAACAGCGTCGCGCCGTCTTCGCCCGGCTCGAAATCCTGAGCACCGGCTTCAATCGCGGCCATTTCCGGATCGGCGTCCGGGGAGTCCGGCGAGGCTTCGATCATGCCGACGTGGTTGAAGTCCCAGGCCACGGAGCCTGAGGCACCCAGTTGGCCTTTACGGAACGCTACGCGGATTTCGGCGACGGTACGGTTGATGTTGTCGGTCACGCACTCGACGATCAGCGGCACCTGGTGCGGGGCGAACCCTTCGTAGGTGACGCGATGGTATTGCACGGTTTCACCCAGCAGACCGGCGCCTTTCTTGATCGCGCGATCCAGGGTTTCTTTTGGCATCGAGGCTTTCTTGGCCTGTTCGACCACCAGACGCAGGTGTGCGTTGGTGGTGGTATCGGCACCGTTGCGGGCAGCGATGGTGATTTCCTTCACCAGTTTGCCGAAGATCTTGCCCTTGGCGTTAGCTGCCGCTTCTTTGTGTTTAACCTTCCACTGTGCGCCCATTACTCACTCTCTTGATCTGTGGCGCCGAGACATCTATTGGCCGACGCGTGGCGCCAAGTTTATACGGCCTAAAGTCGGCAATCGACCAAAAAAATGCAATGCAGAATCGACATCTTCACTAGAGCTTGTAGGGGGATTCTGAAAAACGGCTTTGACATGACCATTCAGCGCTGTGGTTTCGTACCCTCTCAGGCCCGTATTGCCTGACAGAGCCTGTTCGAATGCTCAATGACAAGGAAAGTCCTTTTACCCTGACCCTGACCGACAGCGGCCTGAGCCTGCCGGTGCTGCGTTTTCAAGGCGAAGAAGCGCTCAACCAGCCTTACCGTTTCGACATCGAACTGATCGGCCTCGCGCCCGCCATGGCGCCGGGTACATTCCTGCACCAACCGGCCTTTTTGCGTCTGGACGATCATCATGGGGTTCACGGCATGATCGACAGTGCCAGTTGCGAACATCGCGGCACGCACCGGATCGGCTATCGACTGACCTTGGTGCCTCGTCTGCAAAGGCTGGCCCAACCGGGCAAGCGGCGGGTGTTTGTGCACCTGAGCGTGCCGCAGATTCTCCAACAATTGCTCACGGAAAATGCCCTGCCCATTAATGGTTACCGGATTGAAATGACCGTCGGTCAATACCCGGCCCGGCCGTTTTGCATCCAGTACGAAGAAAGCGATCTGGCGCTGCTGGACAGGCTTTGTGAAGAAGAAGGCATTCACTATCACTTCGAACACCGGGTCGACGGTCACGTTGTCGTGTTTGCCGATGACAGCCTGAGCCTGCCGCAAATGCCGGCGCTGCTGCCGTTCAAAGTGTGCGAGCAAACACCGTCACCCTGCGTCAGTGCGCTGTTTCAGCACCATCACGCCGCGCCCATCGCCACGCTGCATACCGTGCGCAATCGAGGGCAGCAGACAAGCCGTGACGATGCCGCCAACCACGGCACGGCGACCGCCCTGCCGCCAATACCCTCCCTCGAACAACGTCACCACGAACAACGCAGCCGTCGACATCTGGAGAGGCAACGCGGTCAGCATCGGACGATCAACGGCCGCAGTGACCGGGTCGGTTTGCTCAGTGGGCACCTGCTACAAGTGTCGGCGCATCCGGTCAGCCACTTCAATGAACAATGGCGGCTCACCGCCCTGCGCCATCACGGGCAGCATCCGTCGATTCTTGACCCTGGCCCAAACGTCCATCGTTACCACAACGACTTCAGCGCCCAGCCCTGGTCATCCGACTTTCGCCCGGCGCTCAGACAACCCCGGCCCAGCGTCGCCGGCTATCACCTGGCCCGGGTGCTCGGGCCTGCCGGGCAACCGGCGCAACTCGATGACCAGGGCCGAGTCGCCGTGCGCCTGTGGCCGTCGGATACCGAGCACACGCTTGATCACCACGCGATCTGGCTGCCCATCGCCATGACCCGGACCCATCGCCGAATCGCACAGGACGAATTGCCCTGCACCGGCAGCGAAGTGTGGGTGAGTTTCCTCGACAGCGATCCAGACCGACCGATTCTGTGCCTGGGCAACTCACGCAACCCTACGCCTCGCGAGCCACCGCCCGCGCGCGACAACAGCTTATTGCTGGACTGGCTGTTCAATAGCGACGCCCGCTGATCCAGCCTGCGGCTGCTCCTGCATCAGTCAGCAGTGCTTCAGGCTTTGTCAGCCTTGCCCGCCGCTGCGGCGAATTTCGCCAGACGCACATCCAGGTGCCGAGGTCGCCGCCCATGATCCTCGGCGCGCTCCTTGCGGCGGATGGCGTTGCGCACCATCAACGAGCCGAGGTAGCGGATCGGCTCCGGCGGGAAATACCCCAGCGGCCCGTTGACCAGCGGCGAGCGCGTCCACGGGTTGTCGAGACCTTGCACCAGGGCGGCAAGAATCTGCCCGCCCATGTGGCACGGGCCGACGCCGCTGCCCGAATAACCGAAACCGTAAAACACATTGCCCGCGCTGCTCATCTGGCCGAAGAACGGTAATCCGGTGACTGAGCGATCCGACGGGCCATTCCAGGTGGCATCGACTTTCACATCGGCAAAGGCCGGGAAGAAGTCCGCCAGGCTGCTTTTGAGCAGGCCGGCGTACGGCGACGGCTGATCGAACACCGGCAGCATGCGCCCACCAAACGCGAAGGTATTGCCGCCCTTGCCGAGCATGATCCGACCGTCCGGGGTGTTGTGGTAGTAGTGCACGAAAATCCGCGAATCGAGCACGGTGACACCGCTGGTCAGGCCGATTTCCTGCAACAGATCCGGGCGCGGCTCGGTGATCAGCATGTCGCTGGAAACGATTGCCACGCTGCGTTCGAACTGCGGGAAGGCACGGGCCATCCACGCATTCATCGCCAGCACTACTCGATCGGCAACGATGCTGCCGTTCGGCGTCTGCAGGCGCGCAGGACGGCCCTCCTCCAGCCCGGTCATCGCGGTGCTTTCGTGGATCTTCACGCCCAGCTGCAGCGCCACCCGACGCAAGCCGCGCACCAGTTTGCCGGGTTGCACACTGGCCGCTGCCGGCGAAAACCAGCCCTCCAGATGCTTGCCTGAACCGGCCATGCGCTGCACATCGGCGAGCGGACGCTGGGTGAACGAGTTGATGCCATTGCGTTCCAGTGCGGCGATGACGGCGTCGGTCGAGCCGACCTGCGCGCGATTGGTCGCGGTGTACAGCGTGCCATCGAGCCGGTAATCGGCATCGACGCCGTACTGCTCACAGAACTCGCCGATCGCGTGAATGCTGCGTTCCGATTCCTTGACCAGACGCACCGCCTCCTCAACACCAAACAAGCGCTCAAGGGTGAAATATTTTGCCGACCATGACAGCGCACAACCGCCATTACGCCCACTGGCGCCGGCGCCGCAAATGTCCGCTTCGATCAACAACACATCGAGTTCGGGGTTCTGCTGCTTGAGCATGATTGCCGTCCACAACCCGGTATAGCCGCCGCCGACAATGCACACATCGGTGCGGACCTCGCCCTGCAACGGCGGGCAGGGTTCAGACGTATCGGCCTGCAAGGCCTGCTCCAGCCAAAACGGTCTCATGGGGTTTCTCCAGTCAGTTGGCCACGTCACAGCTTGCCGCGAGCGTCGCAGCAAGCCGCGAGGCACAGGGTTTCAGGAACGCAGGGGTTTGATCGTCAGCGGGCAATTGGGGATTGAGGCACGCGGTTCCATCACGCCGACCGGGCGGCTGTTCCAGTGCGGAATCAGCACCAGCGCCGAGAACAGCGCACAACCGGCGAAGACGATGAACACTGTCACCGAGTCGAAGTAACCCGGCAGCAAACCACCGAGTACCGCACCCACCGATCCACAGCCGTTGACGAAACCGGCAGCGGTGGCGCCAGCCTTGGCCTTGCCGAAGTCGATCGCAGCGGCGCCGCTGATCATCGAATCCGGGCCGTACAGGGTCAGGCCCATGACAAACAACAATGCGACCACCAGCAACACACTGCCGGTCTGCAACGCAGCCATGAACAGCGCCAGCGTCACGGTCAGCGCCAACAGGCTCAACACACAGGCCGGCATACGGCGGGCGCCGAACAGTTTGTCCGAGGCCAGCCCGATCAGGATCGGCCCGAGCAACCCGGCCAGTTCGAACGAAGTGGGAATGATCGCCGCGCCGACCTTGCCGACACTGGGCATCTGTTCAAAGACAATCACCGGGCCCCACAACAGAATCGCGTAACGCGCCGGTTTCAACATGAAATATGCCAGGCCCAGCACCAGCACCGTGCGGTTACGCAGGATTTCCTTTAACGGCTCCCAGACACTGAGCTTGCTATTGGCTTCAGTTTCTTCCGCCGTCAGTTCCGGTTCCGGCTCGACTGCCGGCAAACCGACGTCTTCCGGCTTGTTGCGCTGAAAGATAAAGAACAACACCGCCATCACGGCAACCACCACCGCACTGGAAATGAACGCCGCGTGCCAGGTGCCCATCAAGGTGTACGCCCACCAGCCGGCGAACGGCGACGCCACCAGACCGCCAAACGCGTAGCAGGAACTCCATAACCCGAGCACCCGCCCGCGCTGCTGGGACGGGAAGAAACTGCCGAGGTTTTTGCACAATCCCGACCATCCGGTGGACTGCGCCAAGCCCTGAATCAACATGCACGTAGCGAAGATCGGCAGCGTGGCGAAACTGCCCATCACCAACGCCGCGGCTGCGGAAATCAACAAACCACCGAGCACGACAACTCGCGGGCCAAAGCGGTCGGCAAGCATGCCCCAGGTGAATTGGCCGAGGGCATAAGCCGCCAGATAGATCGCATCGAGATTGGCCATGGCCATCTTGTCGAGCATGAAGGTCGGGTCTTCGGCGATGCCCAGTTTGGCCACCGAAAACGCTTTGCGGGTGAAGTAGAAAGCGGCGTACGCCAGCCAGGTAATCGCGAAAATCTGCACGCGCCAACGCGCAATGGTGCCGATGTGCTTGTTCATGGTGGTTCTGACCTCAGGGTGTGAGTGTGCCGGCAGAATCGTTAAGAAAAACGCCTGTGTTTTTATTGTTGAGCACTGCGATATCACCCCGTCCCTACGGCGATATCGGTCAGATGAGTCCTGCTGTTGCACGCACAGGCTCATGGCCACCGTGCTGCCCGAGCGGGCAGTCAGCGATGGCGTGAGCCGATCAAAGCAATTACTGTTTAATAAATAAAATCGATTTATCGTATTTCACACATAAGCTCAGCTTGTTACTGACTTAACGATCAGGTGACTTCATGTCGGTGTCCCACGCCCAACTCAAAGCCTTCCACGCCGTGGCCGTGCATGGAAGCTTCACCAAAGCCGCCGAGCGCCTTTTTCTCACGCAACCGGCGATATCCGACCAAGTGCGCAATCTCGAAGAGCGTTTCGGCGTTTTGCTGTTCCACCGCAATAAACGTTCCGTGCGCCTGACTGATCTGGGCGAGCGCCTGCTGGCGATCACCCAGCGCCTGTTCGTAATTGAAGCCGAAGCGCAGGAGTTGCTGCAGGAATCTCAGGCCTTGCAGACCGGCAGCCTGATTCTGGCGGTGGATGCGCCGGTGCACGTGCTGCCGCAGATCGCGCGGTTCTGTGAGCGTTATCCGGGGATCAGCGTGAAGATCGAGACCGGCAATACCGACGAATCGCTGTTTCGCCTGTTCAACTATCAGGCCGATCTAGCGTTGCTCGGGCGTGATGTCAGCGATGAACGCTTGCTGTGCGTTCCATTGCGTAACGATCCGATGGTGGCGTTCGTTTCGCGCAATCATCCGTGGGCCGAGCGCGAATCGATCTGCCTGCAAGATCTGGATGACACGCCGCTGGTGCTGCGTGAACACGGTTCGGTCACGCGGCAGACGCTGGAAGAGGAAATGGCCCGGGCCGGGTTTCGCATTCGCCCGGCGATTCAGGTCGAAGGACGGGAAGCGGCGCGCGAGGCGGTGGTGGTCGGGATTGGTGTCGGCGTGGTTTCAGCGGCGGAGTTTGGCGCGGATTCGCGGGTGTGTGCGTTGCCGATTATCGACTGCACGCGACGGCTGACGGAAACGCTGGTGTGTTTGCGTGAGCAGAGCAATCGACGGGTGGTGTCGACCTTCCTCGATATGGTTCGCGACAGTCTTGTGTGAACAGTTCTGGCCCCTTCGCGAGCAAGCTCGCTCCCACATTTGGAATGCATATCCCTGTGGGAGCGAGCTTGCTCGCGAATGGCCATACTCGGTGTATCAGGCGGGCGCGAGGCCAAAGAACGCCTGAATCAGGCGCAAATCCCGTCGCCGTTCCATGCAGCCGATCATGTGCCGATTCACCAGCCCAGCCCCGACAATCGGAATCGCCACCACCCGCGGGTCATGACTAACCTCCACCGATGACACCACGCCAACGCCCAACTCGGCCGCCACCGCTTCGGTCACCGCCTCACGGCTGTCCAGTTCCAGCAACACGCGAGGATGGATCGACGCCTGCGCACAGGCCTCATCAAATGTACGCCGGGTGATCGAACTCGGTTCGCGCAGCACCATGATCACCTGATCCAGATCCTTGAGTTTCACTTCCCCGGCGCGCATCGCCCACGGGTGCCCTGCCGGCACCAACGCGCAAATCCGTGATTCGCTCAATGCCTGCAGGTGCAGGCCTTTGCGCGGCTCCACTTCGGTCAACACCGCCACATCGGCGTGTTCCGACAACAATGCAGCGAGGGTTTCCTGGGCATTGCCCAAGCGCAGGTTCACCGTAATTCCCGGATACCGCGCGCGCAGGCTCGCCAACATTGGCATGACCATATGCGGCCCGTCCGCCGCCACTTCCAGTCGCCCGGTGAGTAATTGCCGGTTGGCCTCGAGCATCGTCTGCGCCTCTTCCGCCAGGCCGAACATCGCGCGGGTGATCGCCGCGAGTTTGGTGCCCTCCTCGGTCAGTTCCACCCGTCGCGCGGTGCGCCGCAACAGGGTGATCTGGTAGTGCTCTTCCAGCGCCTTGATGTGCCCGGTAACCGCCGGCTGACTGATAAACAAGCGCGCGGCGGCGCGGGTGAAGCTGCCTTCACGGGCCACGGCGTCGAACGCGCGAAGCTGGAACAGATTCATGAATAACTCTCGCTGATGGCTGGCATAACAACAAACAATTTGATTGATGCAACGGCGAATTGCAACGTATGCCCCGTAGCTTCATCCCACAGCGCAATCCGAGGACACACGAATGAGTATCGCCGAACCCATCCTGCTCACTCCCGGCCCGTTGACCACTTCGGCCCGCACCCGCCAGGCGATGATGGTCGACTGGGGGTCATGGGATGACCGTTTCAATCAACTGACCGCCAGCCTTTGCGAACAATTGCTGGCGATCCTCAACGGCGCCGCCACTCACCACTGCGTGCCATTGCAGGGCAGCGGCACCTTCGCCGTTGAAGCGGCGATCGGCACCTTGGTGCCACGTGACGGCAAAGTGCTGGTGCTGATCAACGGCGCCTACGGCAAGCGTCTGGCGAAGATCTGCGAAGTACTCGGCCGCTCGTTCAGCACCTTCGAAACCGCTGAAGACGAACCGACCACCGCCGCCGACGTCGACCGTCTGCTGCGCGCCGACAGCGACATCACTCACGTCGCGCTGATCCATTGCGAAACCAGCACCGGGATTCTCAATCCGCTGCCGGAGATTGCCCAGGTCGTCGCGCAACACGGTAAACGCCTGATCATCGATGCCATGAGTTCCTTCGGCGCACTGCCGGTGGATGCGCAACAAGTGCCGTTCGACGCGCTGATCGCCGCGTCCGGCAAGTGTCTGGAAGGCGTACCGGGGATGGGTTTTGTCTTCGCACGTAAAGAGGCGCTGGCCGCTGCCGCTGGCAATTCGCATTCGCTGGCGATGGACCTGTACGACCAGCACGCCTACATGATGAAAACCGGCCAATGGCGCTTCACCCCGCCGACCCACGTGGTCGCGGCGCTGCACGAAGCGCTGCTGCAATACAACGAAGAAGGTGGCTTGCCGGCGCGGCATGCGCGTTATGACGCCAACTGTCAGGCGTTGATGGAGGAGATGGGCAAACTCGGTTTGCGCAGTTTCCTGCCGGCGGCGATTCAGGCGCCGATCATTGCCACGTTCCATGCGCCGCAAGATCCGCGTTATCAGTTCAAGGATTTCTACGAGCGGGTCAAGGCCAAGGGTTACATCCTCTATCCGGGCAAACTGACCCAGGTCGAAACCTTCCGCGTCGGTTGCATCGGCCATGTCAGCCCGGACGAAATGCGCCAGGCCGTCGCGGCGGTCGGCGAAGTGCTGCGCGAGATGGAAGTCCTCGAAATCTGAATCACCACGATCCCTGTGGGAGCGAGCCTGCTCGCGAAAGCGGTCGCACATACAACATAGATGTCGACTGACACCACGCCTTCGCGAGCAGGCTCGCTCCCACATTTTTGAATTGCATTGCCATTACAGGAATTTGATTGCCATGAACTACGAAAACCCAAACAAGCTGCAAGCCGCGATCCTCGACTGGGCCGGCACCGTGGTCGATTTCGGCTCGTTCGCGCCAACGCAAATCTTCGTCGAAGCCTTCGCCGAGTTCGACGTGCAGGTCTCCATCGAAGAAGCCCGTGGCCCGATGGGCATGGGCAAGTGGGATCACATCCGCACGCTCTGCGATCAGCCGCAAGTGGCCGAGCGTTATCGCAAGGCGTTCGGCCGCACGCCGACCGATGACGACGTCACCGCGATCTACAACCGCTTCATGCCGCTGCAGATCGAAAAGATCGCCGAACACTCGGCGCTGATTCCCGGCGCGCTGGAAACCATCGCCAACCTGCGCCAGCAAGGCATCAAGATCGGCTCCTGCTCCGGCTACCCGAAGCAAGTGATGGACAAGGTCGTCGAACTGGCCGCCAGCAACGGCTACGTCGCTGACCACGTGGTTGCCACTGACGAAGTACCGAACGGTCGCCCGTGGCCGGCTCAGGCGCTGGCCAACGTGATCGCGCTGGGCATCGACGATGTCGCGGCGTGCGTGAAGATCGACGATACCGTGCCGGGCATCCTTGAAGGCCGCCGCGCCGGGATGTGGACGGTTGCGCTGATTTGCTCGGGCAATGCGCTGGGCCTGGATTACGCCGGTTTCCGTGCTTTGGGCAGCGATGAGCTGGCCAGCGAACGCAAGCGTATTCACGCGCTGTTCGAAGGCTCGCGCCCGCACTACATGATCGACACCATCACCGATTTGCCAGAAGTGATTGCTGACATCAACAAGCGCCTGGCCAACGGCGAGATGCCGCAAAACGCTTGAGGCAGAAAACGAAAACACCGCTGATGCATGACAATCAGCGGTGTTTTTTTTGCGCTGTATAAACCCAGGACAACGCTCGGCAATTAATTACTCCGAAACAAGATTGCCCTCTGCATCGTACGCCAGGCCATCGGGATGTTTAATACTTCCATCCGGCAACTGTTCAGTTCCATCTTCCCAAACAATACGTCCATCCGGATATTCAACGGTATTATCCGGCCAGATGATTCGCCCGTCCGGATACTCTACCCGGCCATCTTCATATTGAATGATGCCATCGGGACGCTTGATTGAAGTTCTATCGGCGTCAATCACACTACCGTCAGGCAGTGTGGTCGAACTATCGACATTGACTGTCGCACCGAGTGTCTGGATTAGCGTTATCAATGCCACCGGATCGACGTTGACGTTAATGGTCGGCCATGGCATTGGCGGGCGCTTGGCCTCGGTCGGCGTGGCAGGACTGGTCGGACGCACTGGCTTGGTCGGTGCTACCGGTTTGGTCGGTACCACCGGTTTGGTCGGCGCCACTGGCTTGGTCGGTACCACCGGTTTGGTCGGCGCCACTGGCTTGGTCGGTGGCACCGGTTTAGTCGGCGCCACTGGCTTGGTCGGTGGCACCGGTTTAGTCGGTGCTACCGGTTTGGTCGGCACAACCGGCCTGGTTGGAACTACTGGCTTTGGCACTGTAGTAGAAGGGCGAGGTTTCGAAATCGGTTTTTTCATATTAATACTCAACTTTAAAAATATATTTTTAATCTTTAACAACCCAATAAAGATTCGACCTGACAATAACCACTTAAAACAAACCATTCAAACCAAAAGTAAACACAAGATATAAACAACACAACGTCACACCTGCCAAAACCACATACAAAACTTAACTTCAAGTAACAAGCAAATCAAAACCGGGTATTGAATACTTTTCTTTCTTGCAAAAAACCTCACGAGCTCCGGGCAAAAACATCCCGGCAGGTTTACAGTGAAACAAGTGCCGTGACGACGGCCTGATTGCACTCTGATCCCGAGGAATTTCTTATGCCGTGGACAAGCTCAGAATCGCGTTACAGCACCGTATCGGTCCTGTTGCACTGGCTGATGCTGGTGTTGTTGGTGCTGGTGTACGCCAGCATGGAGTTACGCGGCCTGTTCCCCAAAGGCAGCGGCGGGCGCACGCTGATCCGCGAAGTGCACTACATGCTTGGCCTGACCGTGTTCGTGCTGGTGTGGTTTCGCCTGCTCGCACGCAGCATTGGCCCGGCGCCGAAAATCTTTCCCGCGTCGCCGCAATGGCAAACCGTGCTGGCGCGGCTGATGCACTGGGCGTTGTACCTGTTCATGATCAGCATGCCGATTCTCGGCTGGCTGATTACCAGCGCCGAAGGGCATCAGGTGATGTTCTATGGTTTTGATCTGCCGCTGCTGGTTGCGGAGAACAAGGATTTCGCCAAACAGGTCGAGTACTGGCATGTGCTCATTGCCACGATTGGCTACTGGCTGATCGGGCTACATGCCCTGGCGGGGATCTATCACCATTATGTGGTGCGCGATAACACCCTGCTGCGGATGATGCCCAAGCGCGGTTGAATTTCAGGGGTTGCCGATAAAACCGCGCCGCCCCTGCAAACCACCGGTATGAATGAAGATCAGCCGCGTGCCAGCTGCGAATCTGCCCGCCTCGACTTGCTGCTTGAGCGCCAGCAATGCCTTGCCGGTGTACAGCGGCTCCAGAGGAACGCCGCTGGCCTGCTCGGTTTGTTCGATGAACTCAAGCAACGCCGGATCAACCTTGGCGAAACCGCCACAGCTGGCGTCGATCAGTTCATAGCTCCCGTTGCCCTGCCCTGCGGTTTGCAGGATCGACTCGACTTGCGGCGCCACGCCGTGGTCGTCCGGCACAGCCAGCGCACCATAGACCGGGTGCGCCCCTGCTTCGGCGATCACCAATCCCGCCAATGTCGTGCCGGTGCCGCAGGCCAGCCACCAAGCGTGATAATCACTCCAGCCCAGTGTGTGCAATTGCGCCTGCGCCTGCTGTTTGATGGCCGCACAACCAAGCGCCCCCGTTAAGCCGCCACCGCCCTCGGGCACGGCATACAACTGCGGATACTGCGCGTGCCAAGGCGCCCAGAACCCCGGTTCATTGCGCGCGCGATAGCCGCCGTAACCCAACCAATGCAGTTGCATGCCGAAGGCTTGCAGATCCTGCACGGTCGACGTTTCCTGCGCATGCCCGCGCAGCAGCCCCACGGTTTGGAAGCCCAGCCGTTTCCCCGCCGCCGCCAACGCGTGCAGATGATTGGAGTGAGCACCACCGAGACTGATGATGCCTTCGGCACCCGCGCGATCCGCGGCTTTGAAGTGCTCGACGAGTTTGAACCATTTGTTGCCGCTGATCAGCGGGTCGATCTGGTCGAGGCGCAGGATGGCGACTTCAATGCCGGCAGCGTTCAGCCAGTCCAGATGAAAGTGTTCGAGGGGGGCTTGGGGTAGCCAATCGGAGGGAGGCAAAAGCATGGGCGGCGATTCGATCTGGACAGAGCCGGCATTCTAGTCGCTCACAAGCCGCCATCGCGAGCAGGCTCACTCCTACATTTGAAATGCGTTCCCTGTAGGAGTGAGCCTGCTCGCGATGGCCATTGGCACGCTAGACCTGCTAAATCAGAGCTCCGCGGCCAGGCGCGAACCCTGGTTGATCGCACGCTTGGCATCCAGCTCCGCCGCAACATCGGCACCACCGATCAGGTGCACGTTCTGCCCCGCTTCAACCAAGCCATCGTGCAGTTCGCGCAACGGATCCTGCCCCGCGCAAATCACAATGTTGTCCACCGCCAGCACTTGCGGCTCGCCGGTTTCGCCAATACGAATGTGCAGGCCCTGGTCATCAATGCTCAGGTATTCGACGCTGTTGAGCATCTGCACCTGCTTGTTCTTCAGACCGGTACGGTGAATCCAGCCGGTGGTTTTGCCCAGACCATCTCCGACCTTGGTTTTCTTGCGCTGCAACAGGAACACTTCGCGGGCCGGCGCATGCGGTGCGGCTTTGATCCCGGCCACGCCACCACGAGCCTCCAGTTGCGTATCGATGCCCCACTCTTTCCAGAACGCGGCACGATCCTGACTGGTCGCTACGCCTTCGTGAACAAGGAACTCCGAGACGTCGAAACCGATGCCGCCGGCGCCGATCACCGCCACGCGTTTGCCAACCGGTTTGCGCTCGAGGATCACGTCCAGATAGCTCAGCACCTTGGCATTGTCGACACCCGGAATCGCTGGCAGACGCGGCGCAATGCCGGTGGCGAGGATGATTTCGTCGTAACCGCCTTCAACCAGTTTCGCCACATCGACGCGGGTGTTCAGGCATACCTCAACATGCGTGGTCTGCAACTTGCGTTTGAAGTAACGCAAGGTTTCGAAGAACTCTTCCTTGCCCGGCACGCGTTTGGCGATGTTGAACTGGCCGCCGATTTCGCTGGCCGAATCGAACAAGGTCACCTGATGGCCACGCTCGGCCGCCACGGTTGCGGCAGACAGACCCGCAGGGCCAGCGCCCACCACGGCAATCTTCTTGATCTGTTGCACCGGCAAGTAGTTGAGTTCGGTTTCGTGGCAGGCACGCGGGTTGACCAGGCAACTCGTGAGCTTGCCGCCAAAGGTGTGGTCGAGGCACGCCTGATTGCAGCCGATGCAGGTGTTGATTTCATCGGCGCGGCCTTCGGCGGCCTTGTTAACGAAATCCGGATCGGCGAGGAACGGCCGCGCCATCGAAACCATGTCGGCATCACCTTCAGCCAGAATCTGCTCGGCGATTTCCGGGGTGTTGATGCGGTTGGTGGTGATCAACGGGATCTTCACCGAGCCACGCAACTTGGCCGTGACCTTGCTGAACGCCGCGCGCGGCACTTTGGTGGCGATGGTCGGAATCCGCGCTTCGTGCCAGCCGATACCGGTGTTGATGATGGTCGCGCCGGCCTGCTCGATGGCCTTGGCCAGGGTGACGATCTCGTCCCAGGTGCTGCCGCCCTCGACCAGATCGAGCATCGACAGACGGAAAATGATGATGAAGTTCGGGCCGACCGCTTCGCGAACGCGACGAACGATTTCCACCGGCAGGCGCATACGGTTTTCGTAGCTGCCGCCCCAACGGTCGGTGCGGTGGTTGGTGTGCGCGGCGAGGAACTGGTTAATGAAATAACCTTCCGAACCCATGATCTCGACGCCGTCATATTCGGCGGTTTGCGCCAGTACCGAGCAGGTGACGAAATCGCTGATCTGCTTCTCGATGCCTTCTTCGTCCAGCTCTTTAGGCTTGAACGGGTTGATCGGCGCCTGGATCGCACTCGGCGCGACCTGCTTCGGGCTGTAGGCATAACGCCCGGCGTGGAGAATTTGCATGCAGATCTTGCCGCCCGCCTCATGCACCGCGCGGGTGACGATACGGTGCTTGAGCGCTTCTTCCTCGGTGGTCAGTTTGGCCGCGCCGGAGTACACGCCGCCCTCGTCGTTCGGGCCAATGCCGCCGGTGACCATCAGGCCGACACCGCCGCGCGCACGTTCAGCGAAGTACGCCGCCATGCGCTCGAAACCACCCGGTTTCTCTTCCAGGCCGGTGTGCATCGAGCCCATCAGGGTGCGGTTGCGCAGCGTGGTGAATCCCAGGTCCAGCGGGGCCAACAGGTGCGGGTAATGAGCGGCGGTCATCGGTAACTCCACAACGAGCGATCACGGAAAAAGTTGCGGGCGCTCTGCGGCCCCCGTCAGTCATGTGCCACAGACTAAGAGTCGCATCGCTGTCACTCAATGACCGTAACTGACAACTTATTGATCCAAATGCGCAGCGCCCCTTGGCAACCGGAGCCATGGGCCCTACCCTAGTCGCCACACCCTGTACCCGGTTGTTGTTGGTTTTCATGCGCAAACTTTTGTACCTGACGTTTTCCATGGCCCTGGTGGCTGTCCTTACTACCTACGCCATGTGGGCGGCGGACCGGCCGGCGGGGCATTACCTGTCGGACCTGCGCATAAAAGTGGCGGTTGATCAGGGCACGCCCGGCGACCGTGGCAATCTGCTGGGCATCCAGCCCGAACTGTTTCCCACTGACTATCAAAGCCCCGAACGCTTGCACCGCAAACTCGCGGCGTATTTGCAGCAAGCCCAAGACCAAGGCCTGCTGAACGATAAAACCGTGGTGGTGTTGCCAGAGAACGTCGGCACCTGGTTGCTGCTCAGCGGCGAGAAAGACGAGCTGTATCAGGCGCCGTCCCTCGCCGAGGCGATGAACTGGCTGGCGGCAAGCAATCCGTTGTTGTTCGCCCGCGCCTGGCTCAGCGCCAACGGCAGCGACCGCCGCAACGACGCGTACCTGCGCATGAAATCCAAAGCGATGGCCAAGGATTACCAAGCCCTCTTCGGCGGCCTGGCCAAGGAGTTTCACGTGACACTGGTGGCCGGTTCGATCGTGCTGCCGGAACCGAGCATCCGTGACGGCCGGCTGAAACCCGGCAGCGGCGCCTTGTTCAACAGCAGCGTGGTGTTCGGCCGCGACGGCGTGCCGCTTGGCCAGCCACAGCGCCAGATGCACCCGGTGTTCGATCAGCGTGAAGTGATCGAAAGCGCAGGCAAACACCAGATCAACGTGGTCGACACCCCGGCCGGACGCCTCGGCGTGCTGATTGGCAGCGACAGTTGGTACCCGGACAACTACCGCCAACTCGACGAGCAAGGCGCGCAATTGGTCGCGGTGCCGGCGCAAGTGTTCGGCCAGGGTGCGTGGAATCAACCCTGGCGCGGCTACAAAGGTTCAAGTACACCGGGATCGGTCAGTCTCAAGCCCGGTGAAGTCACCGAAGGACAGGCCTGGCATCGTCTGACGCTGACCGCACAACCGCCGAGCAGTCGGGCGATTGCCGGCATCAGCGTGTTCCTGCGCGGGCAGTTCTGGGACAAAGCCAGTGCCGGTCAGAGTTTCCTCAGCAGCAACGGCCAGCAGTTCGCCGATGGCGAGGCCCGTGGCGCGCGTTTGTTGAACATCTGGTTGTAAGCCATGAAGCTCCTGCCGATGCGCCTCGGGGATCTGTCGGTGGGCTTTGTGCACAGCCTCGCCGACGCGGTGCGCAGTCATGCCGCCGACCCGCAGCCGCTGCTGGAACAATATGGCCTCGACGCCGCGCGACTGGCCGAGGCCGGGGCGCGCTTGTCGATTCCGCGTTACATGCGCCTGGGCCACGCGGCGATTCAGTTAACCGGTGACCCGGCGCTGGGCTTGCGCATGGGTCAGCTCAGTCGCCTGAGCCAGGCCGGACTGGCCGGCGTTACCGCCGCACAGGCGCCAACCGTGCGCGAAGCCGCGCGCTGTCTGATCCGTTTCGAGGCGCTGTACGGTTCCAACTACCGTGGTCAGTCCAGTTTTCACGAAGATGCCAATGGCGCGTGGCTGCGTTTCTATTCGATCAGCCCGTACAACGCCTATAACCGTTTTGTCGTGGATTCGATCATCGCCGGATGGCTGCACCAGCTCTCCAGTGTCAGCCGCGAACCGCTACGCGCTGAACGCATCGACATCGAATTCGAAGCGCCGGATTATCGCGAGGCTTACAGCGTACTGGGGGATTGCCCGATCCAGTTCGGTGCCGAGCGCAATCAACTGCGCCTGAACCTCAACAGCCTCGCACTGCGAAACCCCGAGCATTGCCCGAGTACCTGGCGGCATCTGCTGCAGTTGTGTGAGCGGGAACTGGAGCAATTGACCCGAACCCGCAGCCTGCGCGAACGCATCACGCAATTGCTCGGGCCGTTGCTCAATGGTGGCCGGGAACCCGACCTGGAAGAAGTGGCGGCACGTCTGAAGCTGCCGACATGGACGTTGCGGCGCAAACTGGCCGAGGAAGGCACACAGTTTCGCGCGATCCTCAACGACACGCGCCGGGATCTGGCCATGACGTATATCCGCGACACTGAACTGGCCTTCGGCGAAATCGCCTACTTGCTGGGTTTTGCTTCAGCCGAAGCGTTCCAGCGAGCCTTCAAACGCTGGAGCGGCCAGACGCCCGGCGAATTCCGCCGCAGCCATCGCAAAACGGCTTAAAAGCAGCTACAAGCTTCAAGCTGCAAGTCAAAGCTCGGTGGCGTCTTCAGCGGGTTCCAGAGGATCCAGTTCAAAGGCCTGGTATTCGAGCAGCTCTTCTTGATATTCATCCATCGTGTAATCCCCCTGCTGCTCTCTTGAATGGGCCTGGGCAAATGCCCAGTGCCTCGAGCTTAACGTGCTCGTGTGAAGGAAAAGTGAAACCCGGCCTTCATGAATAAAACGTAGCAGACGGTCAGGAATTTATCGCGGGACTTTTGTCCGGGGAATGTAACGAAATTTAAGGCGACCCAAAAACCACTGTGGGAGATTCTATGGTTGAGGGGAAGCCCTCAACTGACTTTTGTCTGATATTCGCTTTGCCCTTTCAGCAAGGCGAATACCACCCGAGCAAGTTTGCGAGCCAGCATCACCAACGCCTGCGTGGTGCTGAAACCCCGTGCTCTTTGGGCTTCGTAAAACCCTTTCCAGGCTATCGTACGGCTAGCCGACATCGCTGCGTTGTGCAAAAGTCGGCGGGCCTCGGGGTCCCCGCGCTTGGTCAAGCTGCGGCGACCGTCCTTTTGCCCTGATTTCGATACCCGTAAATCCATGCCCAGGAAGGCGATAAACGCATCCGCGTTGCTAAATTCCCCCCGCTGAAACGCCGTGAGCAGGCGCGCTCCGGTCAGAAATCCAATGCCCTCGACTTTCAGGCAACGCTTCAATTGGCCGAGCAAACCGGCTTGTTTGAGCTGATCGTTGATCGTCTTTTCGATCATCGTTTCAAGCCGCTGCATGGATTTTATTTGTTCAGCAAAAGCTGCCTTCAACAGCGGCTCATTCGACCAGCTCTGCACCAGGCCGACCCTTGCCTGGACCAAAGCCGCGCGGCGGCGGAAAAGGCTCAGGAGCTGGCGGTACAGCGGTGATGGCGGGGTCCAGGGGCGCAACTCCTCGGCTTCGTTCTTCAGGTAACGGGCCAGCAGCTTGGCGTCCAAGGCGTCGGTTTTGGCGCGGATCTTCACTCCTTCGCGGTAATGTTTGAGTTCATAGCCGCCCACCATGTAAATCGTGCAACCGGCCGCATAGGCCAAGTCAGCGAATTCCAGGTGGTAGATGTTGGTTGCCTCAATGGCAATAGACACGGGGCCGAGCAAGGCCTTCAGCCACTGCTTGATGGATGTTTTGGTGTTGGGAATCGCTTCAAGCAGATCGCTATCGGCCTGATAAATCACCAGTTCATTTTTGGCGACATCCACGCCAACGATCGGATTTGATAGAGCGACTGGCATTGCCACAGGATTTCCTCCGGGATAAGGTTTGAGCACTTGAAGGGCTCACCCAGAGGCGCAGGCTTGTTCCTATCGTCGGTCTAGCCAGATGCATTCTTTATCGGCGCTTGGGTGAAAGGAGGAGGGGCGAAATCTCCCACGGTCTGTGCTGCGTCAACAGTCAGAATCGAGCCTTGTCCCTCCTCCTCCCTTCAAGTCCTACCATACAAGCGAGCCTGCTCGCGAAGGCGTCGGACCCTTCAGCACACAGGTGACTGAAAGTCCGTCTTCGCGAGCAGGCTCGCTCCCACAGGGATTTGGGGTCAGGCTGGTTATTGGCCGGACGCAGGCATCGCCGGAATCGGCTCGGATGGCGGCGGGATGTCCGGGTTGGCCGGTGACGTGATGGTTTCGGTGGCCGGTGCCGGCTCAGCGCTTGGTGCCGGAGTGATCGGCGCCGCCTCTGCGGGTGGCGCGACCGGTTCCGACGTCACTGGAGCGACTTCAGCAGGCGCCGGAGCCGGCTCGGTAGCAGGTGCAGGCGTTGCGGCGGGCGCAGGTGCTGGCGTCGGTGTTGGCGCCAGCGCTGCCGGAGCAGCCTTCACCTCAGGGACACCCAGATCAGCCTTAGGCTTCTCTTCGATATGCGCCGCTTTCTTCGCATCCGCCGGCAGGAACAATTCCACCAACGTGAAGAAGCGCTCATAGAACTTCTGCGACGTCACCGTCTCGCTGGCAACCTTGACCATCGAATCGTCGGACGAGCCGATCGGCATCGACACCGAGCCCAGCACACCCACGCCGAGACTGGCCGAGTTGTTGGTCTTCTTCAGTGCGTAACGATCCTGCAAGGCGTTGGCGAACATCGTCGCATGGTGCCCGGCGCTGCCGTCATCGGCGCAGACCACGTTGAAGCTGATCTCCATGTGGGTGTCGCCGGTTTGCTGAAAACTCTTGTGGCCGCTGACCAGTTTCGGGTCGCTGCTGGTAATGATGTAGCCCTGGCTGAGCAACGCACGACGGGCCGCTTCGCAACTGACCGAGTCGGTCACCGGGTAATTGCGCGAAAACGTACCGGAGTCATCGAAGTTCTCATGCTCATACATCGGCTTGTCTTTCGAACAGCCGGCTACAGCGGTCAACAACAGCGCCAACCCGACTACACGCATGGGAGTGGAAATCAACATTGAACATCCTGAGAGAAAACAGTCCGGGGCGTATTGTGCAACAGATCGCTGCCGCGCTGCGCATGGATTAGTGTCTTAAAGCAGTTACAACTCTATCGACCCTCGGTTGCGGGAAAAAGTCGCAACGCCAGATGATCGATAAACACGCGCAACTTCGCCGTGGCGTGGCGACTCGATGGCCATAGCACCCAGAACTGCCCGGTGTGCTCCAGATGCGCGTCGAGCACCCGATGCAAGCGGCCTTGCGCCTCGGCCTCACGCGTCATGAAATCAGGCAGACAGGCAATGCCCATGCCGGCCAGCGCCGCATGACTCACCGCTTCGATCGACGTGCTGACCAAGCGGGTCGGCAACGTCGGCTCAACGGCGCCCTCTTCGCGGATCAATGGCCAGGTTTCCAGTTTGCCGGTGGCATGAAACGTATGCCGAAGGCACGCGTGAGCCGCCAGATCGGCAGGCGTCTGCGGCACACCGCGTTGCGCCAGATACGCCGGGCTGGCCACCAGCACCATGTGAAACTCGCCCAACGGTCGCGCCATCAGTCGTGAATCCCGCGGCTTGCCGGTGCGGATCACGGCGTCGAAACCTTCTTCAACCACATCGACCATGCGATCGGTCAAATCCAGATCCAGCTCGATCTGCGGGTACAAGGCCAGAAACTCAGTCATGACCGGCATCACCAAACCATGCACCTGCGGCAGGCTGATGCGTAATTTGCCGTGGGGTTTGGCAGCGGCATCGCACAGTTCGAACTCCGCCGCCTCGACTTCCGCGAGGATCTTGCGACAGCGTTCGAGAAAAAGCGCCCCTTCACTGGTCAGCGTGACACTGCGCGTGGTGCGCTGAAACAAACGCACGCCCAGTCGCGCTTCCAGCCGCGCAATGCTTTTGCCCACCGCCGACGATGACACCCCTTGCAGCCGGCCGGCCTCAGTGAAACTGCGCGTCTCGGCGACCTGAACAAACACCGAAATACTGCCCAGGCTATCCATACCACCCTCCCATTGCTGACATCCGTGTCCGATATGTTCGGAACCTTAACCCGTTTTTCGCCGATGTGCAGCGCCCTACCCTGTGCTCCTCGTCAACACTGCACAAGGATGCCGGCTCATGAACGATGCCCAACTCGGTTGCCCCGCACTTGAACAACCCGCAGATCGCCGTGAGCGATTACCCCTCGCCGCGCTCCTCGCACTGGCCACCGCCGGATTCATTACGGTCATGACCGAAGCCATGCCCGCCGGCCTGTTACCACAGATGAGCAGCGGACTGAATGTTTCCCAGGCGCTGATCGGGCAATTGGTCACGCTGTACGCGATCGGCTCGATCCTGGCAGCGATACCGCTGACGATCGCCACCCGCGGCTGGCGAAGAAAACCTCTGCTACTGGCCGCCATCGCAGGCTTTGCCATCGCTAACAGCATCACAACCCTGTCGGAATGGTACTGGCTGACGCTGATTGCACGGCTTATTGCCGGCGTATTTGCCGGATTGCTGTGGGCGCTGCTGGCGGGTTACGCGAGCCGCATGGTCGCCCCGCACTTGCAAGGCCGCGCCATAACGGTAGCGATGCTCGGCGCGCCACTGGCGCTGTCGCTGGGAATACCCGCAGGCACCCTGCTCGGCACCTTGGTCGGCTGGCGCCTGAGCTTCGCCATCATGAGCGGACTGACCGTTGTGCTGGTGATCTGGGTGCACTGGCAAGTACCGGACTTCGCCGGCGAACGCGCGGGAAGCCGCCTGCCACTGCGTGAGGTATTTACCCTGCCCGGCGTGCGACCCGTCCTGTTTGTCACGCTCACCTACGTCGTTGCGCACAACCTGCTGTACACCTACATCGCCCCCTTCCTGCAACCGTCCGGGCTGGACGCCAATGTCGACCGCGTATTGCTGGTATTCGGCCTCGCCTCGGTGCTGAGCCTATGGATCGTCGGCAGCCTGATTGACCGCTGGCTGCGCGAACTGGTGTTGACCAGTGCCGGGTTGTTCATGCTGTCCGCGATAGCGCTGGGCCTGTGGCGCGAATCGCCGAGCGCGGTGTACATCGCCACTGCTGTTTGGGGACTGGCGTTTGGGGCAATGCCATCGCTGCTGCAAACCGCCTCGGCGAAAACCGCAAAGGAGGCTGCCGATACGGCGCAATCGATGTTGGTTACGCTGTGGAATGTCGGGATTGCGGGGGGTGGTTTGGTCGGAGGCTTGTTGCTGGGGAACCTTGGGGTGGGGGCATTCCCGTGGATTGTTGCAGGATTGCTGGTACTGACCCTGTCAGTAGCGATCAAAGCTCGGAGCCACGGTTTTCCAACAGCCGAATGAGACCGAATGAGTTGTTGGATTGAGGCCAGACAGGTGAAAACCGGTCGATTGACAGGCCGCCATCGCGAGCAGGCTCACTCCTACAATGGAACTGAGTACATCAGACAGAAAACTGGTCGGCTGTCAGGCAGCCTTCGCGAGCAGGCTCGCTCCTACAATTGGATTGAGTACAGCAGACAGAAGATTGGCCGGCTGGAAGGCCGTCTTCGCGAGCAGGCTCGCTCCTACAATGGAACTGAGTACATCTGACAGAAGATTGGTCGGCTGTCAGGCCGTCTTCGCGAGCAGGCTCGCTCCCACAATTGGATTGAGTACAGCAGACAGAAGATTGGCCGGCTGTCAGGCCGCCATCGCGAGCAGGCTCGCTCCTACAATGGGATTGAGTACAGCAGACAGAAAATTGGCCGGCTGTCAGGCCGCCATCGCGAGCCGGCTCGCTCCCACAGGTTTAATTCGTGTGCGGCCCACGCGGCAAAGCCGCCCCACTCAACAGGATGAGCGTTAGCTCGGCTGCAGCTCTTGATCTTGATCTGAAGGCCCGTCGGCAGGCTGAGTGGAGGGATTGATCCGGGGTGGGAGCGCAGCGACCGTTCGACGAAGTCGAACACATCGAGAGGAGGTGCAGCGAAGCAAACCGTAGGCGATGCCCCCGGATCGATCCCGGAGCGAAGGAACCCCGAGCCCCAGCGAGCGGGCCGAACGTCAGGGCACAGACCTTTGGTTACTTTGGGGCGTTTGCCAAAGTGACCCGCCGTAAGGGCGGAACCGCCAGCGGCAACACCCACAGCAACGGATATCCCCCCAAAACCCCAAGAACATGGTCGGCCCAAAGGCCGCCACTACGCAACGCCCAAAAAAAAGCCCCGACCTACACAGGCCGGGGCTTCCACATTACAACTCAATCAACCATCAAAACCGCTTGATCTCAGCCTGAGCTTCCAACTGCTTGCGATACGCCGCAAAGTCCTGCTGCCCCTCACGCGAAGCAAGGAAGCGACGGTACTGAACCTTCTCTTCATCCGTCGGCGCAGCCGCTTCGTTAACGCCGTTCAGACGCACGATCATCAAACTACCGTCCGGCAGGGTCACGCTGGTGAACGTCGGCTTGTCCTTGGCAGCCGGCTTCGGCATACGGAACAACGCTTGCAGCACCGCCGGATCAACACCTTCCTGACCACGAGTGGCCGCTTCGGTAGCTTTCCAGCTCTGCCCGTCAACCGCCTTGTCCAGAGGAGCCTTGCCGTCACGCAGATCAGCAATCAGCTTCTCGGCCTTGGTCTTGGCGGCAGCACTGGCATGCTCTTTGGTCAACTGAGTGCGGATCGCCGCATTCACGCTTTCCAATGGCAGTTGCGCAGGCTTCAGGTGCTCCTTGGAACGCAGCACGATCACGGTTTCCGGATCCAGCTCGATGGCGGTGCTGTTGGCACCTTCGTCGATCACTTCGGTGCTGAATGCCGCGGTGACCACAGCACGGTTGGCTGCAACACCTTCGCCACCTTCACGGCCGAACGGCTTGGAGGTGTGCACGGTCAGCTTCAGATCCGCCGCTGGCTGAGCCAGGTCAGACGCTTCAAACGCCGAGTCTTCCAGTTGCTTGGTCGCCTCGACAAAACGCTGCTCGACCTGCGCGGCTTTCAGCTCGCGGGTCAGCTTGTCTTTCAGGCTGGCCAGGGTTGGCACTTCCGGCGCTTCCACACCCAACAGCTTGATCAGGTGGTAACCGAAGTCGGTACGAATCGGCTCGGACACCTGGTCTTTCGACAGCGAGTACAGGGCTTTTTCGAACGCTGGATCATAAACGCCAGGACCTGCGTAACCGAGGTCACCGCCATTGTTGGCCGAACCCGGATCCTGCGAGAACTCTTTAGCCAGCGCTTCGAACTTCTCGCCCTTGGCCAGACGCGCCTGGACGTCGTCAATCTTCGCCTTGGCCTGAGCTTCAGTGGTCTTGTCGTTCACTTCGATCAGAATGTGCGCGGCACGACGCTGTTCCGACAGGTTGGCAATCTCTTTCTGATACGCCGCCTGCAGGTCTTCGTCCTTGACCGCGACCTGATCGAAGAACGAAGACTTCTTCAGTTCCACGTAATCGATGATCACTTGATCCGGAGTCATGAACTCCTTGGCGTGCTCGTCGTAGTAGGCCTTGACCTCGTCGTCGGTCAGCTTGACCGCAGCCGGGTCAGCCTTGACGTTCAGGGTGGCGAAATCGCGGGTCTGTTTTTCCAGACGGGCAAATGCCAGCACTTCGGCGTCGGTGACGAAACCGCTGCCCGCCACACCGGCGCGCAGTTGGCCGATCAGCATTTCCTGAGCCAGCATCTGGCGGAATTGCATACGGCTGTAACCCAGTTGACGGATTACCTGGTCGAAACGCTCGGAGCTGAACTTGCCGTCCACCTGAAACTCAGGGGTCTGCAGGATCACTTGATCCAGTGCGCCTTCGGAGAACGCGAACTTCGCCTGTTCGGCACCTTGCAGCAGCAACTTGCGATCGATCAGACCTTTGAGGGCCGATTCGCGCAGCATTTTTTCGTCGAGCAAAGAAGCATCGAAGTCTTTGCCCAGCTGTTGCATCAACTGACGGCGTTGCATATCAACGGCCTGGCTCAGCTCGTTTTGGCTGATTTCTTCACCGTTGACCTTGGCCGCCTCATTCTTGTGAGTCGTGGCCTGGAAAATGGCGTCGAAACCGGTCAGAGCCATCAGTGCAACGATGACCCCGATAATGGTCTTGGCAATCCAGCCTTGTGAATTGTCCCTGATATTCTGCAGCATGCGTCCCCCAGAAACGGTTGAACTTCAAAATTAGGCAACCGTGGAGCGTGGGTAGAATCCGGATAGAAGAAAGGCGCATCCGAGGATGCGCCTTCTCGTAACTGGCGGAGCGGACAGGGCTCGAACCCTCGATCCCGGCGTTACAGGCCACTGTTTCAGCGACCTGCTCTACCGCTCCGCTGCCAAGTCAGGCATGACCCCGACCCGGATGGGTAAAAACCTGAAAACTTAGTTAACAGCTTCTTTCAGTGCTTTACCGGCTTTGAAACCTGGCTTCTTGGCAGCCGGGATTTCCAGAGTCTTGCCGGTCTGAGGGTTACGACCGGTACGAGCCGGACGGTCCGTCACGGAGAAAGTACCGAAACCAACCAGAACAACGGAGTCGCCAGCCTTGAGAGCGCCAGTGACGGATTCGATTACAGCGTCCAGCGCACGGCCAGCAGCAGCTTTCGGGATATCAGCGGATGCAGCGATAGCATCAATCAGTTCCGACTTGTTCACTCTAAGTCCCCTTATATCTATTTTGAGATGATTCTAAGTTTTTTGGTGAAAGCAAAAACGAGTGCTGAATGGCCTACAGACACTTAAGAGCCGCTTTATAACAAGGGCTCTAAAAAACTGTCAAGGAAGCCCCCCAGGCAAAAGCATATTAATGCGTGCTAATTCTTTCCTTAGAGTCAGACTCACGTTTTTCGTCCTTGGCAACTATCTCCGGAGCCACATCCGGCAAGGGCTCCGGCGCGTATTGCAGCGCAATTTGCAGGACCTCGTCAATCCATTTAACCGGTTTAATCTGCAGATCCTGCTTGATATTGTCAGGAATCTCCTTCAGATCACGCACGTTCTCTTCCGGAATAATCACGATCTTGATTCCGCCGCGGTGAGCCGCCAGCAGTTTTTCCTTCAGACCACCAATCGCCAGCACTTGACCACGCAGCGTAATCTCGCCCGTCATGGCGACATCAGCGCGCACCGGAATGCCGGTCAATGCCGACACCAGCGCCGTGCACATGCCTACACCGGCGCTAGGGCCGTCTTTCGGCGTCGCCCCTTCCGGCATGTGGATGTGCGTGTCGCGCTTCTCGTGGAAGTCCAGAGGAATGCCCAGGCTCTTGGCGCGGCTGCGCACCACGGTGAGCGCGGCAGTGATCGATTCGACCATCACGTCGCCCAGCGAACCGGTCTTGATCAACTGACCTTTACCCGGCACAACAGCGGCTTCGATAGTCAGCAATTCGCCGCCCACCTGAGTCCAGGCAAGGCCGGTCACCTGACCGATCTGATCCTGTTGCTCGGCCAGACCGTAACGGAATTTGCGCACACCGAGGAAATGTTCCAGCAGGTCAGCTGTCACTTTCACCGAGAAGCGTTTTTCCATCGCGTGCTCTTTGACCGCTTTGCGGCAGACCTTGGCGATCTGACGCTCGAGGCCACGCACACCCGCTTCACGGGTGTAATAACGGATGATGTCGCGGATCGCTTCTGCATCGAATTCCAGCTCGCCTTTCTTCAGACCATTGGCGGCGATCTGTTTTGGCGAGAGGTATTTGACGGCAATGTTGATCTTCTCGTCTTCGGTGTAGCCCGGCAGACGGATGACTTCCATGCGGTCGAGCAGCGCCGGCGGGATGTTCATCGAGTTGGAGGTGCACAGGAACATCACATCGGAGAGGTCGTAATCGACTTCCAGATAGTGGTCGTTGAAGTTGTGGTTTTGCTCTGGGTCGAGCACTTCCAGCAACGCCGACGCCGGATCGCCACGCATGTCGCTGCCCATTTTGTCGATTTCATCGAGCAGGAACAGCGGGTTGCGAACGCCCACCTTTGTCATCTTTTGAATCAATCTTCCCGGCATCGAACCGATGTAAGTCCGGCGGTGACCACGAATTTCCGCTTCATCACGCACGCCACCGAGGGCCATGCGCACGAATTTACGGTTGGTAGCGTGGGCGATCGACTCGGCCAGCGAGGTTTTACCCACGCCTGGAGGACCGACCAGGCACAACACCGGACCACGGATTTTCTTCACGCGTTTTTGCACGGCGAGGTATTCAAGGATACGTTCCTTGACCTCTTCGAGACCGTAGTGATCGGCATCGAGAATGTCTTCTGCGCGCGCCAGGTCCAGGCGTACCTTGCTCTGAGCCTTCCACGGCACCTGCACCAGCCAGTCGATGTACGAGCGCACCACGGTGGCCTCAGCGGACATCGGCGACATTTGCTTGAGCTTGTTCAGCTCGGCAGTGGCTTTGGCCAACGCGTCTTTCGGCAGACCGGCAGCGTCGATACGCTTTTTCAGGTCTTCGATTTCGTTGTGGCCTTCGTCGCTGTCACCGAGCTCTTTCTGAATGGCCTTCATCTGCTCATTCAGGTAGTACTCGCGCTGACTGCGCTCCATTTGCTTTTTGACGCGGCCACGAATGCGTTTTTCGACTTGCAGCAGATCGATCTCGGCATCCAGCAGCGCCAGAACGTGCTCGACCCGGGCCGACAAATCGATGATTTCGAGGATTTCCTGCTTCTGCTCGATTTTCAGCGCCATGTGCGCCGCCATGGTGTCGACCAGGCGACCTGGCTCATCGATGCTGTTGAGCGACGACAGGACTTCAGCCGGGACTTTCTTGCCCAACTGTACATATTGTTCGAACTGCGACAGCAGTGTGCGCACGAACACTTCAGATTCGCGCTCGGCGGCGTCGACTTCTTCGATCAACGAGACTTCGGCACGGCAGTGGCCGTCAATTTCGCTGAACCGCTCGACGGTGCCGCGCTGCTCACCCTCAACCAGCACCTTGACGGTGCCGTCAGGCAGCTTGAGCAGTTGCAGAACGGTAGCGATGGTACCTACGCGATAGAGAGCGTCTTCACCGGGATCGTCGTCCGCCGGGTTTCTCTGGGCCAGCAACAGGATCTGCTTGTCGCCCGTCATCGCAGCCTCGAGGGCTTCGATGGATTTCTCGCGCCCCACGAACAGCGGGATAACCATGTGCGGATAAACCACGACATCACGCAATGGCAGGAGAGGCAATTCGATGGTTGTCTTCATGATTTCGCCTCTACGGCGGCCATATGGCCGTAATCAGATGGAATTGAGCTTGAAACCAAGATGGGGGCTGCCTTGAAAAAAAACAAGCGCAAAGCGGATGTAAAAAACGACATAAAAAAAAAGAGGCCCGAAGGCCCCTTCTTTATTCCAGCAGACTGGACGCTTACGCGTCCGGCGCTGCCTTGGCCGTCGGCTCACTGTTTTCGTAGATATACAGTGGCTTGGACTTGCCTTCGATCACGCTTTCATCGATCACGACTTTGCTCACCTCGGACTGCGAGGGGATTTCATACATCGTGTCGAGCAGTACACCTTCGAGAATCGAACGCAGGCCACGGGCACCGGTTTTACGCTCCAGGGCACGCTTGGCGACCGATTTCAGCGCGTCTGTGCGGAACTCCAGATCCACGCCTTCCATCTCGAACAGCTTGGCATACTGTTTGGTCAGAGCATTTTTCGGCTCGGTGAGGATCTGCATCAACGCAGCCTCGTCGAGTTCGTCCAGCGTGGCGAGGACCGGCAGACGACCGACGAATTCCGGGATCAGACCGAACTTGACCAGATCGTCAGGCTCGACTTCACGCAGGGATTCACCGACTTTCTTGCCTTCTTCCTTGCTGCGCACTTCTGCGTTGAAGCCGATGCCGCCCTTGGTGGAACGGTTTTGAATAACCTTTTCCAGACCGGAGAACGCACCACCACAGATGAACAGGATGTTACGGGTGTCGACCTGCAGGAATTCCTGCTGCGGATGCTTGCGGCCACCTTGCGGCGGTACGGAAGCGACCGTGCCTTCGATCAACTTGAGCAAGGCCTGCTGCACGCCCTCACCGGAAACGTCCCGGGTGATCGACGGGTTGTCGGACTTGCGGGAAATCTTGTCGATTTCATCGATGTAGACAATACCCATCTGGGCCTTTTCTACGTCGTAATCGCACTTCTGCAGCAGCTTCTGAATGATGTTCTCGACATCTTCACCTACATAACCCGCCTCGGTGAGGGTGGTTGCGTCGGCGATGGTGAACGGAACGTTCAGCAAGCGGGCCAGTGTTTCGGCCAGCAGGGTTTTACCGGAGCCTGTCGGGCCGATCAGCAGGATGTTGCTCTTGCCGAGTTCGACGTCGTCAGCCTTTTTGTCACGCTGGTTCAGGCGCTTGTAGTGGTTGTACACCGCTACGGCCAAAACCTTTTTCGCACGCTCCTGACCAATGACGTACTGGTCAAGGATGCCGCTGATTTCTTTAGGCGAAGGCAATTTATGCGCGCTGCTTTCGGCCTGGGCTTCCTGCACCTCCTCACGGATGATGTCATTGCACAGGTCGACGCACTCGTCGCAGATAAAGACCGAGGGGCCGGCAATCAATTTGCGCACTTCATGCTGGCTTTTGCCACAGAAGGAGCAATAGAGCAGCTTGCCGTTGTCCTCGCCGTTGCGGGTGTCAGTCATTCGTTCGATCCAAATCCGATAGGCTTGCAACACAAGATGAAGGCTATTGCGGGCTTTTTCAAGCCCGCCGCTGATCAGACAAGCCGACCAAGCCTATTTTGAGCTGCTTATTTTAAGCTGGGCGCTGGTTGATCACTTCGTCGATCAGGCCATATTCCTTCGCAGCTTCTGCACTCATGAAGTTGTCGCGATTGGTATCGCGCTCGATTTCTTCCAGAGTACGCCCGCTGTGCTTGGCCATCAGCGTGTTCAGACGCTCGCGAATGAAGAGGATTTCCTTGGCGTGGATTTCGATGTCCGACGCCTGGCCCTGGAAACCGCCCAGTGGCTGGTGAATCATCACGCGCGAGTTCGGCAGGCAGAAACGCTTGCCCGGGGCACCTGCAGTCAGCAGGAACGCGCCCATGCTGCAAGCCTGACCGATGCAGGTGGTCGATACGTTCGGCTTGATGAACTGCATGGTGTCGTAGATCGACATGCCCGCTGTCACCGAACCGCCCGGAGAGTTGATGTAGAGATGGATGTCCTTGTCCGGGTTTTCCGCTTCAAGGAACAGCAGTTGCGCGCAGATCAGGTTGGCCATGTAGTCCTCTACCGGACCAACCAGAAAGATCACTCGCTCCTTGAGCAGGCGCGAATAGATGTCATAGGCGCGTTCGCCACGAGCAGATTGCTCGACAACCATCGGGACCAGGCCGCCGGCGGCCTGGATATCAGAGTTCTGCTGAATATAAGAATTACGGAACATGCTCTGCAGTCGCTCCCAAATAGTTATGTCTTGAATACGCATAAGCCAGCTCGAGAGCTGGCTTATGGTGTGTACTTCTTAACGCGGAATCAATCAGTCGGCTTTTGGAGCTTCTACCGGCTTGACTGCTTCTTCGTAAGAGACCGCTTTGTCGGTCACACTAGCTTTCTGCAGAACAGTATCCACAACTTGTTCTTCCAGCACAACCGAACGCACTTCGTTCAGTTGCTGCTCGTTCTTGTAGTACCACGACACAACCTGCTCAGGCTCCTGGTAAGCCGAAGCCATTTCCTGAATCATTTCGCGAACGCGAGCTTCGTCAGGCTTCAGGTCGAACTGCTTGACCACTTCGGCCACGATCAGACCCAGCACGACGCGGCGCTTGGCTTGCTCTTCGAACAGCTCGGCCGGCAGCTGATCAGGCTTGATGTTGCCGCCGAACTGCTGAACAGCCTGCACGCGCAGACGGTCAACTTCGTTGGACAGCAGAGCCTTAGGCACTTCGATCGGGTTGGTGGCCAGCAGACCGTCCATTACCTGATTCTTGACCTTGGATTTGATCGCCTGACGCAGTTCACGCTCCATGTTCTTGCGAACTTCGGTGCGGAAACCGTCGATGCCGCTTTCCTTGATGCCGAATTGAGCGAAGAACTCTTCGTTCAGCTCTGGCAGCTTAGGCTCGGACACAGTGTTGACGGTCACGGTGAACTCGGCGGTTTTGCCAGCCAGGTCCAGGTTCTGATAGTCCTCAGGGAAGGTCAGGTTCAGAACGCGCTCTTCGCCGGCTTTGGCGCCAACCAGGCCTTCTTCGAAGCCCGGGATCATGCGGCCGGAACCCAGTACCAGCTGAGTGCCTTTGGCGGAGCCGCCAGCGAAGACTTCGCCGTCAACCTTGCCCACGAAATCGATATTCAGCTGGTCTTCGTTCTGGGCAGCGCGATCGGCCACTTCAAAACGAGTGTTCTGCTTGCGCAGGATGTCGAGCATTTTGTCCAGGTCAGCGTCAGCCACGTCAGCGCTCAGGCGCTCAACGGTGATGCCTTCGAAACCGGCAACGGTGAACTCAGGGAACACTTCGAATACAGCAACGTATTCCAGATCCTTGCCAGCTTCGAGCGACTTAGGCTCGATCGATGGCGAACCAGCAGGGTTCAGCTTCTGCTCAACCACAGCTTCGTAGAAGGAGGACTGGATCACGTCGCCTACAGCTTCCTGGCGAGCATCAGCACCGAAACGGCGCTTGATTTCGCTCATTGGCACTTTGCCTGGACGGAAGCCAGCAATCTTGGCCTTTTGGGCAGTCTGCTGCAGACGCTTGTTGACCTGAGTCTCGATGCGCTCAGCCGGCACGGTGACGCTCATGCGGCGCTCGAGAGCAGTAGTATTTTCAACAGAAACTTGCATGGATATTCCTCGTTGCACAGACGTTAGCCGGCCGTTTCCGACCCCAGAATCAAGGGCATGCATTCTAGTGGGTCAAACTCAAGAAGTCACCCTACTGAAAACGGGTAAAAAAACAGCAGGCATTTTATCGGGACCGCCACACTAGTGCAGCGCGCCCCACAGGCGAATACAACCAATCTCGCCAGGGCTCTGCGCCAACCGCTTCTATATATAGAAGAGACTGCCAATCACTCCCTGACGGCCGTTCTTGCAAGCAAGCCCGGCGAGCAGCGCTGCATCATCGAGCAACATAAATACGACGAAGCGCCCTGCCCTTGCGCCTGGAAACCGACAATCGCCGGTTTTCAGAACCGCTAAAACAAAAAAGGCGCCAGACTGTTAAATCTGGCGCCTTTCGAAATATGGGGTGGACGATGGGGATCGAACCCACGACAACGGGAGTCACAATCCCGTGCTCTACCAACTGAGCTACGCCCACCATATTGCGTAACAAAAAAGCCAAACAACTTCTTTGTTGAAACCTCACCAGCCCGAAGACATGAATGAAGCTTTAATTGGTGCGGATGAAGAGACTCGAACTCTTACGCCTCGCGGCGCTGGAACCTAAATCCAGTGTGTCTACCAATTCCACCACATCCGCAGGTGAAGCTTTAAAGCAAAGGCGCCAGACTGTTACATCTGGCGCCTTTCGAAATATGGGGTGGACGATGGGGATCGAACCCACGACAACGGGAGTCACAATCCCGTGCTCTACCAACTGAGCTACGCCCACCATATCGCGTTACTTGTGCCAAAGCTGCCTAATGGCGCACCCGGCAGGACTCGAACCTGCGACCATCCGCTTAGAAGGCGGATGCTCTATCCAGCTGAGCTACGGGCGCCTTATTAATCTGTACTCTTAAAGGACTACAAACTAAGTGCTTTCCAGTGTCGCAGAACCTTGATTCCGCTTCACCTTCTTAACCAGTGCTAGGCTGTGCCCGACAAGTGCGACGAATAGTATAGAGCGCTCCGAAGGTCGTCAAATCCTTTTTGAAAAAAATTCATTTAATTAAAGGAGTTAGAGGAATTTGCTGACCAAGCGCCTTTGCCCTCACCGCTCGACATGCGAGAATGCGTTCTCATTTTTTCCCCTCTCGATGGTTAATCACGCGCAATGACTGCACAACTAATCGACGGCAAATCGATCGCCGCCAGCCTGCGCCAGCAGATCGCCCAACGAGTTGCCGAGCGTCGCCAGCAAGGCCTGCGCACTCCCGGCCTCGCGGTGATCCTGGTCGGCAGCGATCCTGCCTCTCAGGTTTATGTCTCGCACAAGCGTAAAGACTGTGAAGAGGTTGGCTTCCTCTCTCAAGCCTACGACCTGCCCTCCGACACAACGCAAGACGCGCTGACCGATCTGATCGATCGCCTCAATGACGACCCTGCAATCGACGGCATCCTGCTTCAGTTGCCGCTGCCCGAGCACCTGGACGCCTCCAAACTGCTGGAGCGTATCCGCCCGGACAAAGACGTCGACGGCTTCCATCCTTATAACGTCGGCCGCTTGGCCCAGCGCATTCCGCTGCTGCGCCCATGCACGCCTAAAGGCATCATGACGCTGCTGGAAAGCACCGGCGCCGATCTGTATGGCATGGACGCAGTGGTTGTCGGCGCTTCCAACATCGTCGGTCGCCCGATGGCGATGGAATTGCTGCTGGCCGGCTGCACCGTGACCGTGACTCACCGCTTCACCAAGGATCTGGCCGGCCACGTCGGTCGTGCCGATCTGGTGGTAGTGGCCGCCGGCAAGCCGGGCCTGGTCAAAGGCGAGTGGATCAAGGAAGGCGCGATCGTGATCGACGTCGGCATCAACCGTCAGGACGACGGCAAACTGGTCGGTGACGTTGTTTACGAAACCGCCCTGCCCCGCGCTGGCTGGATCACTCCGGTGCCGGGTGGCGTCGGTCCGATGACCCGTGCCTGCCTGCTGGAAAACACCCTTTATGCGGCGGAAACCCTGCACGCCTGATCGGTACTTTCAGCAATAAGAAAAACCCGCCTTGTGCGGGTTTTTTCATGCCTGAGAAAAAACTGTAACCGTTCGCCGGAAACCCCTCTTTTTACAGGCCTTTTCACGAGATTTTCAGGTCACTCAAACAACCATCGACAGATCTTCAGCCATACTCCTAGAATGCGACGCTTTGAAGAAATAACCCGTTACAAACTAACGGAATATCCAACCTTTGTGAGTTCGCCCGCGTGAAAATTCGTCTCTCGATTCTGAGCCTGTTTTTTGCAGTTTCAGGCACTTTCATCACGCCAACGATCAACGCTGCGGAAACCACCGCTGCCCCACGTGACGCTTCGACCCTGAAGATCGCCTCCGGCAGCGCACTGCTCATGGATATGCAGACCAATAAAGTCATCTACTCCAGCAACCCTGACGTGATCGTGCCGATCGCCTCTGTCAGCAAGCTGATGACCGGACTGGTTGTGGTTGAAGCCCGGCAGAACATGGACGAATGGATCAATGTCGATATCAGCAACACACCGGAAATGAGGGGTGTGTTCTCCCGAGTCAAACTCAAGAGTGAACTGCCGCGTCGCGAGATGTTGCTGATCGCCTTGATGTCTTCGGAGAACCGCGCGGCTGCCAGCCTTGCGCACCACTATCCGGGCGGTTACGCCGCCTTTATCGCGGCGATGAATGCCAAGGCCAAGGCACTGGGCATGACCAGTACGCACTTCGTCGAGCCGACAGGCCTGTCGGAGCGTAACGTTTCCACCGCCCGCGACCTGAGCAAGCTGCTGGTGGCCGCGCATAAGTACCCGCTACTCAGCGAACTCAGCACTACCAAGGAAAAGACCGTGTCGTTCCGCAAACCCAATTACACCCTGGGTTTCCGCAATACCGATCACTTGGTCAATAAAGCCGACTGGGACATCAAGATCACCAAAACCGGCTTCACCAACCCCGCCGGTCATTGCCTGGTGCTGGTGACGAAAATGGGCAATCGCCCGGTCGCGTTGGTAATTCTCGACGCGTTCGGCAAGTACACCCACTTTGCCGATGCCAGCCGTATTCGCAGTTGGGTGGAAACTGGCAGGAGCGCCAACGTTCCTGCAGTGGCTCAGCAATACAAGGCCGAGAAAAACCTCAAGTCGCGCCAGAGCGGTGTGGTTGAAGCTTCCAAGTAATCCGTCGCACAAGAAAAAGCCCCGAATCCTCGGGGCTTTTTTTCACCTGTAAATCAGTCATTCGGCAGCGGCATCTTGTCGTCATCGGGAATGCCATCGCCTGCACTCGGATCCCGTGCAGGCTCGGGTGTCAGCACATTAGGCCGAGCCATCGGGTCACGCATCGGGCTGTCCGGGTCCAGCACCGGATCAATCTCTGGCTCCGGCGTCGTAGGTACGCTGTCCGGTTTTTGGTCATCGAAGCTTGAATCGGTACTCATACGCACCTCACATCAAGGTTTCAGATTGGCTAACGGGTCATAAGGTTTGGCCGGTTTCTTGTCGTCCTCACCAGGCTTCACGTCTTTCGGCGCTTTGGCTGGGCCCACCGGGTCGACTTGCGGATCGTCAACATCCGGCGAATCCGGGTCAAAGCCCAGATCATGACCCGAAGAATGTTCGGTCGAATGCGGCCCTTTCGGGGATGGGGAATCTGCCATGTTCGCCTCCTGATTCACCCGCAAACAACGGGCTCTATAGATAGGAGGCGTGCCGGGCGCCGTGGTGCCCGGCAGATGACGAACGGGAACTCAGTGCGCCGTCAGGGCCTTGCGCGCCTGCGCGGCTTCATTTTCCTGACCAGCCTGAGCCAGCTCGTCGACCGCTTTGAGCCAGCGCTGACGGTCGACGGCGGCCGGGATCTGCGACGGTTTTTGAATCAGGATCGCCCAGCCACCGGACTTTTCCAGCGCCGACTCAAAGGAGCTGAAACTCATCAGCTCGCGGCGGTTCATGCCAGCGCGCAGCAGGACCTTCTGTTTATTGCGATCGTAGCCGGACAGGATCGCGTAACGCGGCTCGGCCCAGAATGCCGAGCCCTCGCTGAAGCGCACCATCACCGGATAACCCGCCGCCACTTGCGTCAACAGCGCAGGAAGATTGCTGTCCAGGGGATAAACCACCATGCCGTAGTCGCGGGCAAGGTTCTGGATATTCTGCTGCAGTTTGTCTTCGGCGCCCGGCAGGTGCAGTGGTTTTTCCAGCAAGCCCGGGGTGATCACGATGCCTTGCTGCGACAGGAGACTGGCCAGCACTTGCGGCCCGCTCTGATTGGCTTCGCCGCGATAGAACGTACCGCTCAGTTCAACTCGCTCCGGCAGACGCTTGACCTCGGGCGCCACACTGCCTGCACATCCGGCCAACACCGCCGCGCAACCGGCCACCAGCAGCGCCGCACGAATTCGAGAAAATACCTGCACCATCGTCACTCTCTGTTCAGACGCCGGTCATCGTGTTCCGGCAACGCCTGCGATCATAGGGCCGCGCCAGGCTGCGGTATAGCCTTAAGCGGCAGACACTTAGATTGCATAGAGCAAACTGATTGGTCACCACCGACCTTTGGTCAATAGCCTGAAACACCCCATTGTCTAGACTGTCATTGAAACAGAGCGAATTGAAAAAAGTGTGCGCCCGATGCAGGGCGAAGAGGAGGCACTGATGAGCCTGACCATGACTATCGTAATGTTGATTGCCGGCTGGCTGGCCGTGGCTGCCGCCATGTTGTGGGGGGTGCTACGGATTTCGCGGCGCCATCATCACCATCCGGTTCAGCCTGCTGCGGCTGAGAAAGCCGAGGAACACCGCGTGAGGCATGCTACTGCGCACTGAGGTTCAACATCAAAAGCGAAAAGCCCCTCACCCTAGCCCTCTCCCCGAGGGAGAGGGGACTGACCGAGTCGCTATTGAGAAGTACATCGACCTGAGATATCGAGCCGAACTCAGGTTTAAAAACCACGCAGATCGGCTCCCTCTCCCTCGGGAGAGGGCTGGGGTGAGGGGCTGGTTCTATTCGACACGGCAAATCTCGAATCAAAAAAAACCGCCTGATCCCTAAGAGTTCAGGCGGTTTTTGTACTTTCAGCAGTTACACCTGCTCAGCCAACTTCTTCTGCCTAGCCCTGCGAGACATCATGTTCAGCACTTCAATCGCTGCCGAGAACGCCATCGCTGCATACACATAACCTTTCGGTACATGGGCGCCAAAGCCTTCGGCGATCAGGGTCATACCGATCATGATCAGGAAGCCCAGAGCCAGCATCACCACCGTCGGGTTGTCGTTGATGAACTTCGCCAGCGGTTCAGCGGCAAACAGCATCACCAGCACCGACACCACCACCGCGATAATCATGATCGGCAAGTGTTCGGTCATGCCGACGGCAGTAATGATGCTGTCGATCGAGAACACCATGTCGAGCATCAGGATCTGGCCAATAGCGGCAGCGAAACCCAGGGTAACCGTCGAGGTCGCCGACTTCGGATCTTCCGGTGCCGGGTCCATGCTGTGATGGATCTCGGTCGTGGCTTTCCAGACCAGGAACAGACCACCGGCGATCAGGATCATGTCTTTCCAGGAGAAGGCCTGGCCAAGAATCTCGATCACCGGCGCGGTCAACTGCACGATGAAGGCGATGGTGCTCAACAGCGCCAGACGCAGGATCAACGCCATGCCGATACCGATCCGGCGCGCCTTCTGCTGGTACTGCTTGGGCAATTTGTTGGTCAGGATCGAGATAAAGATCAGGTTATCGATGCCGAGCACGATTTCCATCACCACCAATGTGGCCAAAGCAACCCAAGCGGTGGGGCTGGCGGCGAGCTGTAACAGATATTCCATGGGTCAGTCCTGACTCTGTGTAAGACGAATTAGATGGTCTTGGAGGAAGATTCGGAGTTTTCCGCGTCTTTTTCCGGTGTTTCTTTCTTCTCGATCAACCCGCCGGTGGCATCACTCAGGGCTTGTTCGGCGGCCTTGTGCGTGTCGTCGATCGCTTGCTTGGCGCTTTCGGCCGCTTTGCCCATCAATTGCTGGGCGCTTTTCTCGGCCTGGTCACAACCGGCCAGAAGCAGTAAAGACGTAAACATCAATGCTGGGAGGGTGTATTTCATGGGGCTTCCTTCGAATGAACAGACAGGGTCACAGACCGGCCGTCGATGGCTGGGCATTCTAGGGAGACAAACACTTCAGGAAAATTCGTATTTTTAGCGGCTATACTTCGGTTTTCACGAACTGTAGACCGTCATGCTCAACTACCGACAACTGCATTACTTCTGGGTCGTGGCCAAGACCGGCAGCATCGTGCGCGCCTGCGAGCAACTGAACCTGACACCACAGACCATCAGCGGGCAGATTTCCCTGCTCGAACAGACTTATGGCATCGAATTATTCAGACGCGTAGGCCGGCAACTGGAGTTGACCGAAGCCGGGCGACAAGCCCTGCCCTACGCCGAGCAGATGTTCCAGCTCGGCGGCGAACTGGAACTGATGCTGCGCGCCCAGCCCAACGAACAGCAGATTCTGTTCCGCGTTGGCGTGGCGGATGTGGTGCCGAAATCCATCGTCTACCGCCTGATTGCGCCGACCATGGAGCTGAACGAGCCGCTGCGCATCACCTGCCGCGAAGACAAACTCGAACGCTTGCTGGCCGATCTGGCCATTCAGCGTCTGGACCTGGTGATTTCCGACAGCCCGATGCCCTCGCACCTCGATATCAAGGGCTACAGCCAGAAGCTCGGCGAGTGCGGGATCAGTTTCTTCGCCACCCCGGAACTGGCAGCCAGATACGGTCAGGACTTTCCGCGCAGCCTGCATGGCGCGCCGCTGTTGATTCCCGGACCGGAAACCGTGGTGCGCAGCCGCTTGCAGCGCTGGTTTGCCGAGCAGCAGATCCAGCCGCAAATCGTCGGCGAGTTTGATGACAGTGCCTTGATGCAGGCGTTCGGCCAATCCGGCAGCGGGATTTTTATCGGCCCGAGCGTGATTGCCGATGAAGTGAAGCGCCAGTACGGCGTCGAGCTGATTGGCCAGACCGACGCGGTGACCGAGTCGTTCTATGCCATTTCGGTGGAGCGCAAGGTCAAGCACCCCGGCATCGTTGCGATTACCGAAGGTGCCCGACGCGAGCTGTTTACTGCGTTATGAGGCCTCGGCGCACATTTCGCGCGGCTTGAGCGTCATCAACACCATGGCGAGGAACACCGACAGCAGAATGAAGCCGGCGGCGGCAAAGCCGAGGAAGCCCAGACCCGCACTGTCGATGACCCGGCCACCGACAATGGCGCCCAGACCGATCCCCAGATTGGCCCCGGCGATGTTCAGCGAAGCAGCAAAGGCCGGCGCTTCCGGCGCGGCTTTCATCAGGCGCACATGGCTGACCAGGAACAACGCGGCCTGGGTGATACCCCAGATCCCCATCGCCACCGCCAGCCCCAGCGGCGAATGAATGTTCGGCACCAGCGAGACCATGCCGGCAATCATGAACGCACAGAACAACACCGATGCCCCCAACGGATGGCGGTCGACCGCACGACCACCCAGCGAGTTGCCGATCAACCCGACCGCGCCGAAGGCCATCAGGCACCAACCGACCACGGTGCCGTTGAAGCCGGCGAGGCGCTCAAGAATGTCGGCCAGATACGTGTAAGCAGTAAACATGCCGCTGAACACCAGAATCGACAGCAGGATATGGCCGATCATCAACGGGCTGCGCAGGATCTTGAACTGCGAGCGGAAGCTGACCTGATGCTGGTGCAGGCTGGTTTTCGGCAAGTAGACAAACAGCAACAAAGCCTTGGCAAAGGCGATCACCGCCAGAATGCCGAAGGCACTGCGCCAGCCGAAGGCGTCAGAAATCAGCGTGCCGACCGGGATGCCGAACACCGTGGCACAGACAATGCCGAAACCGATTTTGGCGATCGCACGACCGGCGAAATCCGGGCCGACGATGTCCACTGCCGTCTCACTGGCCAAGGCCCAAAACACCGGCAGACCGAGCGCCGGAATCAATCGGGCAATCGCCATCACCCAGATGTTCGGCGCCAGCGCCGCCACGGTATTGGCCAGGCCAAACATGATCAGGATGCTGATAAACAGTTTGCGCCGCTCGAAGCGGGCGAAATATGCGGTCAGGAAAGGCCCGAACATCGCCACGGTAAAAGCGAACAGCGTCACCAGCAGCCCGGCCTGCGGGATGGTGACTGCGAGGTCTCGGGCAATCGCCGGCAACAGGCCGACGATGACGAATTCCGTGGTCAGCACCGTGAACCCGGCGGCGGACAACAGAAGAATGGGCAACAGCATGCGCAACTCCAGCAAAACGACGACACCAGCGTTGACCCGGAGGCCCGCTGGCAGAGTTTGAAAATAAGGATGCGCAATCTTAACAGAGTGTGTCCGGGCTGACTTGCACAAACCTGTCGACTTTGTTGCCTGATCCGGTGGCAGATCGTCACAGGCCTGAAGGATAAGGCCCACGCTGTGATAAAGTCCGCGCCCTGAAAAACGTACAGCTTATTCAACGACCGGTTTATTGGCGTTGATCTCGCGTCAGCCCTTTCGGTGCGTGACGGTGGTCTGCCCCCGATGTCCACCGCCCTCACGCCACCTTGCACCCTATAAAAAATCAGAGATGCCGTTATGACTGCTTCGTCCCCTTCTCTATTGCAGCGCCTGAAGAACCTGAGCCTGGTCGCCCAGATCCTGATCGGCCTGATTGCCGGTATCGCTCTGGCGATGTTCGCCCCGCAAGTGGCAAAAGATACCGCGTTCATTGGCAAAGTGTTCGTGTCGGCGTTGAAAGCCGTCGCGCCGATTCTGGTGTTCGTGCTGGTAATGGCCTCTATTGCCAACCACAAGCACGGCCAGGAAACCCACATCCGCCCGATTCTGTTCCTCTATCTGCTGGGTACCTTCGCCGCAGCAGTGGTGGCCGTCGTTGCCAGCATGGCGTTCCCGTCGCACCTGGTGCTGTCCACCGAGAACGTTGCGGTCACTGCGCCCGGCGGCATTGGTGAAGTGTTGCAAAGTCTGTTGCTGAGCGTGGTCGACAATCCGGTGAAGGCGCTGATCGAAGCCAACTTCATCGGCATTCTGGCCTGGGCGATCGGCATGGGCGTCGCGATTCGCCATGCCGGTGACACCACCCGCGAAGTGCTGGGCGATCTGTCCAACGGCGTGACCTTGATCGTGCGTGTGGTGATTCGCTTTGCACCGCTGGGCATTTTCGGTCTGGTCGCTTCGACACTGGCCACCTCCGGTTTCGGCGCTCTGATCGGTTATGCGCACCTGCTGGCCGTGCTGCTCGGTTGCATGCTGTTCGTGGCGCTGGTGATGAACCCGCTGATCGTGTTCTGGAAGCTGCGTCGCAACCCGTACCCGCTGACCCTCAAATGCCTGCGTGAAAGTGGCATCACCGCGTTCTTCGCCCGCAGCTCGGCGGCGAACATTCCGGTGAATCTGGAGTTGAGCAAGCGCCTTGGCCTGCATGAAGACACTTACTCGGTGTCGATTCCGCTGGGCGCGACCATCAACATGGCCGGCGCGGCGATCACCATTACCGTGCTGACCCTGGCGGCCGTGCATACATTGGGTATTGCCGTGGATATTCCTACGGCGATTTTGCTCAGCGTTGTCGCCGCCATTTGCGCCTGTGGCGCGTCGGGTGTGGCGGGTGGATCGCTGTTGCTGATTCCGTTGGCGTGCAGCTTGTTCGGGATTCCGAGCGAGATTGCCATGCAGGTGGTGGCGGTCGGTTTCATTATTGGCGTGTTGCAGGATTCGGCAGAGACCGCGCTGAACTCGTCGACTGATGTGCTATTTACCGCTGCGGCTTGCCTGGGTGAAGAAGCGAAAGCCCAACGCACGGCTTGATATTCGCTGTAATCAAAAGCCCGCCATGGTGTGAACCTTGGCGGGCTTTTTTGTGACTGAGATCTTTTCCCCCTCACCCCAACCCTCTCCCCCAAGGGGGCGAGGGGGAAAGGGGGCAGACCGAGTGCTGTTCAAAACCTGAGTTCGACTTGATATTTCAGGTCGGCGTATCCCGAACAAACAACGCGATCAGTCCCCTCTCCCTCCGGGAGAGGGTTAGGGTGAGGGGCTCTTGAAAAATCAGAACGCGCCCATGTAATCACGCTTGCCCACTTCAACACCGTTATGACGCAGCAACGCATAAGTGGTGGTGACGTGGAAGAAGAACTGCGGCAAGCCATAAGTCAGCAAGTACGACTGGCCACTGAAGCGCTTCTCTTTCGGCGTGCCCGGACGAGTAACGATTTCGATGCCTTCCTTGCCGTCGATCTGCTCTGGCTTGATCTCACCAATGTAGGCCAGCACCTTGGAGATCAAGGCTTGCAGCTCGGCGAAGGTGGTTTCGGTATCGTCGTACTTCGGCACTTCGACTTCAGCCAGACGTGAGGAAACGCCCTTGGCGAAGTCGACAGCGATCTGCACCTGGCGGGTCAGCGGGAACATGTCCGGGTACAGACGTGCCTGCAGGAAGGCGTTCGGGTCGATGTTTTTCTCGGTGGCGTGGGCTTCAGCCTTTTTCAGTACATCGCTCAGGGCGTTGAGCATCTGTTGAAAAACCGGGACGGATGCGGCGTACAGGGAAATGGTCATGGCAGTCTCGAGTAGTGGCTGGGTGGAACAAGGAGGCGATTATAGCCATGCTTGATGACCACACGGCTTGCCTTTTGTTTGGCAAGGATTAGGCTAGGCGCCTTCGACTGCAAAGGGAACGCGCGATGACCACTGAACCAGAATCCACCTTCGACGAGCCACGGCTCAATGCCACGGAAATCCGCATCCTCGGCTCGTTGATCGAGAAACAGGCAACCAGTCCGGAAACCTATCCGCTGACCCTTAATGCGCTGGTCACGGCGTGCAATCAGAAAACCAGCCGCGAACCGGTGATGAACCTGACTCAGGGTCAGGTCGGGCAGAGCTTGCGCGCACTGGAAGGTCGCGGTTTCGCCAAACTGGTGATGGGCAGTCGCGCCGACCGCTGGGAGCACAAGGTCGACAAGGCACTGGAACTGGTGCCGGCGCAGGTGATTCTCAGCGGTTTGATGTTTTTGCGTGGCCCGCAGACCGTCAATGAGCTGCTGACCCGCAGTGGCCGCATGCATGAATTTGAAGACACCGAGCAAGTGGTGCATCAGCTTGAGCGCTTGATTGCGCGAGGGTTGGCCGTGTTGATTCCGCGCCAGGCCGGGCAACGCGAAGATCGTTATACCCATGCGCTGGGTGATCCAGCGGATATCGAGGCGATCATGGCGGCACGGCAGAATCCGTCGGATCGCGGTGCGAGCAGCGGTGTTTCGGTTGAGCGTATCGAAGAACTCGAAGCGCGGATCGCAGCGCTGGAAGAGCGCCTGGCCCGCCTCGAATAACCACCACCGTTTTATTGTGGGAGCGAGCCTGCTCGCGAAGAGGTTCTGTCAGCTACATCATTTTTGAATGACACACCGCATTCGCGAGCAGGCTCGCTCCCACAGGGGATCTACAGCGAGCACACAATCTGTGTATGACAAAAATTCAACTGTGGGAGCGAGCCTGCTCGCAAAGAGGCCCGCCCAGCCACCACAACCCATCAGCTCCGGGCAAACGCCACCGCCGCCGCAAACTGAGCTTCATTCGGGCGCACGCCGGTGTACAGGACAAACTGCTCCAGCGCCTGAATCGCAATCACCTCAAGCCCGGTAATCACCTTTTTGCCTTCGGCCCGAGCACGCACGATCAGCGGCGTCTCCGACGGAATCGCGACCACATCAAATACCGTCTCAGCCGCAGCAATAACTTGAGGCTCGAACGCCAACTGCCCCGCCTCCGGCCCACCATCCATGCCCACTGGCGTCACATTGATCAGCATCTGTGGACGCTCATCGCCCAGATCGGCCTGCCAGCGATAACCCAGCGAATCCGCCAATGCACGCCCGGCGCGCTCGTTACGGGCGACGATCAAACCGTTTTTGTAACCGCCATCACGCAAGGCACTGGCCACCGCTTTGGCCATGCCGCCGCTGCCACGCAGGGCGAAGGTCGAATCCTTGGGCACCGCGTGGGTTTCCAGCAACTGCGCGACGGCAATGTAATCGGTGTTGTAAGCCTTCAGATGGCCGGCGGTATTGACGATGGTATTGATCGACTGGATCGCTGCCGCCGACGCATCCAGCTCATCGACCAGCGCAATGCACGCTTCCTTGAACGGCATCGACACGCCGCAACCGCGAATGCCCAAAGCGCGAATGCCGCCCACGGCACCCGTCAGATCCTGACTGCTGAACGCCTTGTAATAGAAATTCAGGCCCAACTGCTCATACAAATGGTTATGAAAACGCAGACCGAAATTGCCTGGGCGCCCTGACAGGGACATGCACAGCTGAGTGTCTTTGTTCGGGTTCATCTGCATGAAACTTCTCCTTCAAACGCACTTTCGGATAGACGGGATTAGCCAGCCCATCGGGTTCTGAACGATCATTGAGGCCTGTTTTAAAGGTGTCTTTTGGCCCTTGCCTGGCCCGGTAAAGAAGCCGGTACAGACCTTACACAAAATTTACCCAGCGGCTGTGCTGATTTTCAGAATTTCGCTGTCTTAGAAGTATCCCCGCGACAACTGTGGGCCTGGTGCAGGCCCTGCCGCCGGGTCGAAGAACCGAGGACTTATCATGATTCGTAAACTCCCCATTCTGGCCTTGTTGATTGGCACACTTGCGGTCACAGGTCAGGCAGAAGCCGGCGGTGGCCACGGCTGGCAAGGCCCTGCGGTGTTTGGCGCGATCGTCGGCTCGGCCATCATCGGCTCGGCACTGATCAATCAGGATCGGCCGGTGTACGTGCAACAACAGCCGGTTTATGTGCAGCCACAACCGGTCTACGTGCAGCAGCCGCCACCACCGGTCTACTACCAGCCGGCACCGGTGTATGTACAACAACCGGTGTACATCCAACAGGCCCCCGTCTACTACGGCCCGCCTCGCGGTTATTACGGCCGGCCACATGGCTACTACGGCGGCCCACGCTGGTAATCGCAACACTGAGCCCTGCTTTTATAGCGGGGCTTTTTTATGACCGTTGGTCGGCAAACGTCTGAAAAAATCTCGCCAAGGTCGCTGTGAGGACAGTTTCACCGGCTAAAGTCGGCATGATTGAATGACCGCTATGTAGATTTCCACAAAACGGTCACTTTTTTGTCATGACGGAGCTGCAATCTGAATCCGTCCGTAAACAACAGGTTGATAACAACAAGGACGACTGTATGCCAACACAAAACCCGCACCGCATCGTCGGCCTGTGCACCTCCAGCAAGGTGTACAGCGCGCTGACAGAACTCAAGCACCTGGAAGGCCATCGCTGCGCGAAATTTCTCTCGCTGCTGGCGGAAAACCTGGTGCACAAGGGTTTGCTCAATGAGCGCGAAGTCATGCACATGCTTGATCAAGTGGTCGACTGAGCCAGCCCTCAACGGCGTCAATGACCACTATCGAAAGCGTTGATTGTCCGTAGAACCGGCGAATCTCTAAGGTAGCTCCATTGATAGATGGAGGTACTCGTCATGGCTCAGGTTCAAATCATGTCCGTTATCGGCAGCGCCGTTCCCGCTTCGCTCAGGGCCTCGGGCTTGCTCGCCTGCTGGTATCTGATGCGCGACGGCGAAGCGATCAGCGGCCCGCTCACTTCGCTGCCCGCCGCGCAGGCACTGTCACAAAAAATCGTCAGCGAGCCGTTCCACGCTTAAGGCAGTTGCACCTTGGGCTTGGTCTCGGCGAACAACGCCCAGCTCGACATGAACAACGCCGCGATCAGCGGCCCAATCACAAAACCGTTGAGGCCGAACACTGCCAGACCGCCAAGGGTCGAGATCAGAATCAGGTAATCGGGCATTTTGGTGTCCTTGCCGACCAGAATCGGTCGCAGCACGTTGTCCACCAGACCGATCACGAAAACCCCGAACAAGCCCAGCACCACGCCCTGCCAGATCATCCCGCTGAGCAGGAAATACACCGCCACCGGCGCCCAGACAATCCCCGCGCCGACTGCTGGCAGCAACGACAAAAACCCCATCAACACCGCCCACAGCAATGCGCTGGGGATGTCGAGAAACCAGAAAATCGCTCCGCCCAGCGCGCCTTGAGTCACCGCGACTACGAGATTGCCCTTCACCGTCGCCCGTACCACGCGGTTGAACTTCAACTGCAAGCGCCGCTTGTGGCCTTCCTCCAGTGGCACGGCGGTCCGCACCTTGCGCGCCAGTTCGGCGCCGTCACGCAGAAAGAAAAACAGCAGATACAGCATGATGAAAAAACTCACCACGAACTCGAACGTACCCTGACCAAAACTGAACGCTTGAGTGGCCAGGACCTGACTGCCCTGCATCGCCGATTTGACGATTTTCTCGCGCAGGCCATTGAGTTCGCCCATGCCGAAACGGTCGAGCAAGTGCTGAAAGTATGGCGGCAAGCTGTGCTTGAACTGCGCCAGATACGCGGCAATGTCCAGCTCACCGCTTTCGATATTCTTGTAAACCGTCGCCCCCTCCTGCACCAGCAACACGCTGACGATGATCACCGGCAAAATCGCGATGACCAGACAGATGCTCAATGTGCACAGCGATGTCAGGTTACGTTGCCAGCCGAATTTCGCCTGCAATTTGCGTTGCATCGGCGCAAACAGAATGCCGAGGATGACCGCCCAGAACACCGCACCGTAGAACGGCAACAGAATCCAGATGAAGGCCACCGTGACCAGCACCAGCAGCACCGTCAGGGATTTGAATTGAAGGCTTTTTTCGTTCATGTCCGGTCCATGTCAGTCAGGCGTCATGCACGCCCCGCTCCTTAGTCAGCCGCGGCGCGCACGAGTGCCATCTTTATTCATGGAGCATAGATCCAGATCAACAAACCCTCACCGCACCTGACTTACCCTGCCGCGCTTTTGCGACCGACACCGCCATGACCCCGACCCTCGCCGCTCCCGAACTGCTCGCCCCCGCCGGCACCCTGAAAAACATGCGTTACGCCTTCGCCTACGGCGCCGATGCGGTCTATGCCGGCCAGCCGCGTTATAGCCTGCGGGTGCGCAACAACGAGTTCGATCACGCCAATCTCGCGTTGGGCATTGGTGAAGCCCAGGCGCAGGGCAAGCGCTTCTACGTGGTGGTCAACATCGCGCCGCACAATGCCAAGCTGAAGACTTTCCTCAAGGATCTGGCTCCGGTGATCGAGATGGCGCCGGATGCACTGATCATGTCCGACCCGGGGCTGATCATGCTGGTGCGCCAGCATTTCCCGCAGATGCCGATTCACCTGTCGGTGCAGGCCAACACGGTGAATTGGGCGAGCGTCGAGTTCTGGCAGCAACAGGGCTTGAGCCGGATCATTCTGTCGCGGGAATTGTCGCTGGAGGAAATCGGCGAAATCCGCGAACAGGTGCCGGGCATGGAGCTGGAAGTATTCGTCCACGGCGCACTGTGCATGGCCTATTCCGGGCGCTGCCTGCTCTCCGGCTACATGAACAAGCGCGATGCCAATCAGGGCACCTGCACCAACGCCTGTCGCTGGAAATACTCGGCGCAAGAGGCCACGGAAAACCAGCTCGGCGACATCGTCCAGACCTTCCAGCCCGAGCCGACCCTGGGCCTCGGCGCGCCCACCGATCAGGTGTTCCTGCTGCAGGAAGCCAACCGCCCCGACGAGTTGATGCCGGCGTTCGAGGACGAGCACGGCACTTACATCATGAACGCCAAGGACCTGCGCGCGGTGCAGCATGTCGAGCGTCTGACGCGCATGGGCGTGCATTCTCTGAAGATCGAGGGCCGGACCAAATCGCACTTCTATTGCGCGCGCACTACCCAGGTTTATCGCCGGGCGATTGATGACGCGGTGGCCGGGCGCGAATTTGATCGCAGCCTGATGACCGATCTGGAGTCACTGGCGCAACGTGGCTACACCGAAGGTTTTCTGCGTCGGCATGTGCATGACGAGTATCAGAATTATCAGCACGGCAGCTCGGTGTCGGAGCGTCAGCAGTTTGTGGGTGAGTTGACCGGCGAGCGGCGTGAGGGGCTGGCCGAGGTCAAGGTGAAGAATCGTTTTGGTCTTGGTGATCATCTGGAGTTGATGACGCCCACGGGTAATTTTCATTTTGATTTGCATGAGTTGCAGAGTGTTAAGGGTGAGGCGATCGACTTGGCACCGGGGGATGGGCACACGGTTTATGTGCCGATTCCGGAGGGGGTGGATTTGCGGTTTGGGTTGTTGATGCGGGATATCGGTAGCGTCTGAAAAGCCCCTCACCCTAGCCCTCTCCCAGAGGGAGAGGGGACTGATTGGGGGATATTGGAGAGATCCACCGACCTGAAAATTCGTCGGTGAATCCACAATCGACTCTTCTGATCAAGAAAATCAGACTTGGCTGAATCCATAATCGACTCGATTGTTCAGGTCGGCGTATAACCCGAGACACCTCGGTCGGCCCCCTCTCCCTCCGGGAGAGGGCTGGGGTGAGGGAAAGCTTTTCCTACGCAACAAACTCCTCCCGCAACATCGCCACAAACGCCTCCCGCGCCGGATGCACCCCGGCGTTTTCATGCCAGTAGAACAAGTTGTCGACGGCCGTCAGTTCAGCGAACTCATACCCCACACACCCAGCTCCTTTCGCGTACTGCTCAAACACGCCCTTGGGCACCAACGCCACCCCTGCCCCGGCACTCACACAACCGACAATCGCCCCATAACTGGCGAGACTGACGATCGGCAGCGACAACCCCTGACGCAACAGCCAATGCTCCAGCGCCGCCCGATACGGGCAACCTTGCGGCCACATGAACACGGTTTTGTCCTGCAGATCATCAATGCCGCGCACCGGCCCGAACGAGGTAGATGCGATCAACAACAACTCTTCGCGATACATCGGCGTGCGCTTGAGCTGCGAACGTTCGACATCCACCGCGACAATCGCCCCGTCGAGGCGATGGCTGACGGTGTCGTCGAGCAACTGCGCCCAAGTGCCCGTGGTGAGTTCCAGCGCCACTTGCGGATAACGCTGGTGAAACTTTGCCAGCAAGCGCGGCAAGCGCCCGGTCGCCGAAGATTCGATCGCGCCAATGCGCAACGGCCCGGACGGTTCGGACGAAGGATCAACCGCGCGTTTGGCCTCGGCGGTCAGTGCCAGAATCTTTTCGGCATAGGCGAGAAACGTCTGCCCCGCCGGGCTGATGCGCAACCCGCGGCCCTCACGCAGAAACAGCGCAACACCCAACTCTGCCTCCAGCGCCTTGATCCGCGCGGTGATGTTCGACGGCACACAGCAGAGCTTTTCTGCCGCCCGCGCGATGCTGCCGAGCTCGGCCACGGTCTTGAACATACGGATTTGCGCCAGCTCCATATCCATCACTCTGAGTGAACATTACGCGCAGTATAAGTCAGTTGTGGCGAATGATTGGGGACCCGGATACTCGGCGCATCGACAGCAACGAGCGCCTGATCATGCCGCCCCCTTCCCCGTTGAAAATCCTCTTGGCGATGGCCTTCGTCGTTGCTTGCTGGGCGTATTCGCCGACCGGCATTCACATCGGACTGCAAGCCTACGAGCCCGGGCATCTGGCGTTGCTGCGGTTTCTGTTGGCGTCGTTGTTCATGGCATTGATCGCCGCGTTCAAGGGCATTTGCCTGCCGCATTGGCGCGATGTGCCGCTGTTGTTTGCCTTGGGTTTTTTCGCCGTCAGCCTGCACCACGTCGCACTGAACATCGGCCAGCAAAGCGTCAGTGCCGGGGCTTCCAGCGTGTTGGCGCAATCGAGCCCGTTGTTCAGCACGTTGCTGGCGCGGTTTGTGTTCAAGGATCAGGTCAGCGCCTGGCGCTGGAGTTGTGTGTTGCTCGGGTTTGTCGGCGTGGTGATCGTGGTCAGCGGCGATAAGGGCTTGGGCGATATCGATGCGCACGCACTGCTGATCCTGTTGGCGGCGGTTTCATGGAGCGTTTACTTCGCCCTGCAAAAACACCATGCGCGGCGTTACGACGGTTTCAGTCTGGCGTGTTACGCGGTGTGGTCGGGGACGTTGATGCTGCTGATTTATCTGCCGGGGCTGGGTCAAGCTGTGCTGAATGCGCCGTTGCGGGTGCAGTGGGCGGTGTTGGCCTTGGGCGTTTTTCCCAGTGCACTGGCCTATCTGGCGTGGGGCTTTGTGCTCAAGCATGTGGATTTGAGCCGGGCGACGATGACGTTGTATTTGATACCGCCGACAGCGATGGAGATTGCTTCGTTTGGTTTGGGCGAGCGGCCGACGTTGCTGGTGCTGGCGGGGTCGGTGGTGGTGTTGATCAGTGTGTTGGCGTTGAATCTGGAGCGGCGGGTTGGTCTGGTCAGGACAGCCCGGATCTGATCTGAAATCTGTTTTGAAGCGTATGCCGTCTTCGCGAGCAGGCTCGCTCCCACAGGGAAATGCGTTCCAATGTGGGAGCGAGCCTGCTCGCGAAGGGGCCAGCACAGACAACGCATTAATCAAATGCCAATCACCGATCAGCGCCGATCATCCGACAACGGCGTCGGCTCATCCGCGGGCAGCACGTCCTCATCATCCGCCGGCGGATCCTGCCAGTCCTCCGGCCGATCAGCATCGCTCAACGGATCACGCCCCGGGTTCATCCCCGGCGGTGCATCATGATCGGCAAGTGTCGGTTCATCGGTACCAGGCATCGGCCGGGTTGGATCGGTCGGCAGCACACCGCCCTGAAACAGCAAATCGTTAGCCATGACGCACCTCACTCAGGAGGTCCGGAATACCCGGGCCGTACAACTTGGAATCAGCCCTGTGTACGGCGTGCTATCGAACAGACCAACGGCGTTCAACCCTGCGCGGAAAAGCGGTCGCGGCTGTTGGTCAGGTGCAGCCACATGGCCGCCCGCGCGGCATCCGCATCCTGACGCTTGATCGCGTTCAAGATCGCCTCGTGCTCCAGATGAGCCAGTTGCCCGAGCTTGCTCAGATCCGCCGCACCACGTTCAGCAGCATTGAGCCGGTTACGCGGAATCATCGCACTGCCCAGGTGCTGCATGATTTCACTGAAGCAGACGTTGCCGGTGGCCTCGGCGATGAGCAGATGAAAACGTCGATCGGCTTCGACGCAACTGTCGTTGTTGTCCAGTAACCGCTGGTAGTCATCCAGCGCCTGACGCATTTGCAGCAATTGCTGCTCGCTCCGCCGCTGTGCCGCCAGTGCCGCTGCCTGGGTTTCCAGGCCCAGGCGCAGTTCAAGAATGCTGCGCACCCCGAGCGCTGTGTCGACATTCAGGCGCAAGCCCTGCTCAGGCGCGCGCTCGATGACGAACGTACCGATGCCGTGGCGCGTCTCCACCAGTCCCGAAGCCTGCAACTTGGAAATCGCCTCGCGCACCACGGTGCGGCTGACGCCGTGTTCCTGAACGATGGAATTCTCCGACGGCAGCTTGTCGCCGGGCGACAACTGGCCGAGCAGGATGCTCTGGGTGAGCTTCTCGACCAGGTCATGGGCGAGGTTGTGCGCACGTTTGCGAGCAGGAGCGTCGAGGTCTTCTTGCATGGTCGGTTCCGGTGATCGGGGCTTGCGGATCGTAGCACTGTGCGAGAGCGGACGAGATTGATTCTAGCGCCACAACTTGTATGACAACATTCAAATTAGAGCACGATAGTTTCATACCTTTCTGGCGATCTGAACCGGTATACCGTAAAAACAAATCACGCACCGCCAGCCACAAACCCTAGCAAACACTGGATAAAAATACTAAAAAGCATAAAAACACGACCTCTCAGAGAAAATTAATCACTCCTCCCCACTTGTAGGACAAAAATTCTAAGTTGTATGATGTCTAGCAACAACGCCACACCTGCCCTACCCCGCATAAAAATAATCAGTGGGAGAAAACCAAGTGAAAACCTCCGTCTCCGGGATGAACGAGGGCGTCGATTCGACACTCGCGTCCGCCATCTCGAAAGTGAAACGCCACGTCCTGCCGCTTTTCGTGATCATGTTCATCGTCAATTACATTGACCGGGTGAACATCGGTTTCGTCCGCACTCACATGGAACATGACCTCGGTATTGGTGCCGCCGCGTACGGCTTCGGCGCCGGTCTGTTCTTCATCGGTTACGCGCTGTTCGAAGTCCCGTCCAACATGCTGCTGCAGAAAGTCGGCGCACGCATCTGGCTGACCCGCATCATGTTTACCTGGGGCCTGGTCGCCGCCGGCATGGCGTTCATCCAGAACGAAACCCACTTCTACGTGTTGCGCTTTTTGCTCGGCGTGGCCGAGGCCGGGTTCTTTCCCGGGGTGATCTACTACTTCACCCGTTGGCTGCCCGGCGCCGAACGCGGCAAGGCGATTGCGATCTTCCTCAGCGGCTCCGCCGTGGCTTCGTTGATCTCCGGACCGTTGTCCGGCCTGCTCCTGCAAATCAACGGGCTGGGCATGCACGGCTGGCAATGGATGTACTTCATTGAAGGGATGTTCTCGGTGTGCCTTTGCGTATTTGTCTGGTTCTGGCTCGACGCCAAACCTCACGACGCGAAATGGCTGAGCCGCGCCGAACAGGACGCACTGGTCAACGCCATCGACGCGGAACAGAAGGCCCGCGAAGCCGCGACACCGATCCGGCCATCGATGGGCAAATTGCTCAAGGATCGCCAGATCATCCTGTTCTGTCTGATCTACTTCTTCATTCAACTGACCATCTACGCGGCAACCTTCTGGCTGCCGAGCATCATCAAGAAAATGGGCGAGATGAGCGACTTCCAGGTCGGCCTGTTCAACTCGATTCCGTGGTTGCTGTCGATCATCGGCATGTACGCCTTCGCTTCGTTCTCGGCCAAGTGGAAACACCAGCAGGCGTGGGTCGCCACCGCACTGTTGATCGCCGCTGCGGGGATGTTCATGTCCACCACCGGCGGGCCGATCTTCGCCTTCGTCGCGATCTGCTTTGCCGCGCTGGGTTTCAAATCCGCTTCGTCGCTGTTCTGGCCGATCCCGCAGGCCTATCTGGATGCACGCATCGCGGCAGCGGTGATCGCGTTGATCAACTCGGTCGGCAACCTTGGCGGCTTCGTTGCGCCGACCACGTTCGGCCTGCTCGAAGAACACACCGGCTCGATTCAGGGCGGCCTCTATGGCTTGGCCGCGACCTCGATCATTGCCGCGATCATTGTCTTCTTCGCACGCACCACCCCGAAACCTGCTGCTGACATAGCCGTGGCCGATGCCGCGCCAAAGCACGCCTGACGTCCATTTTTAAAGATTGCGTATCAAAAGGATAAGAACATGACCGCACACGACACCGCCAAAGCCCCGATCATCACCGACATGCAAGTCATCCCGGTGGCCGGCCACGATGGCATGCTGCTCAATCTGAGCGGCGCCCACGGGCCGTTTTTCACCCGCAACATCGTCATCCTCAAGGACAACGCCGGCCACACCGGCGTCGGCGAGGTGCCCGGTGGCGAGCGCATTCGCCAGACCCTCGAAGATGCACGCAGTCTGGTAGTCGGCAGCCCGATCGGCACCTGGCAGAAGATCCTCAATCAGGTGCGCCAGACCTTCGCCGACCGCGATGCCGGCGGTCGTGGCCTGCAGACGTTCGATCTGCGCATCACCATTCACGCGGTGACTGGCCTCGAAGCCGCCCTGCTCGATCTGCTCGGTCAGCATCTTGATGTACCGGTGGCGGCGCTGCTTGGCGAAGGCCAGCAACGCGATGAAGTGAAGATGCTCGGCTATCTGTTTTATGTCGGTGATCAACGCGAAACCGACCTCGCCTATCGCAGCGAACCGGACGCCGACAATGACTGGTTCCGCGTGCGTCACGAGAAGGCCATGACCGCCGAAGCCGTGGTGCGCCTCGCCGAAGCAGCCCACGCGAAATACGGTTTCAAGGACTTCAAGCTCAAGGGCGGTGTGCTCAGCGGCGATGCCGAAATCGAAGCGGTCACAGCGCTGGCCGAACGCTTTCCTGATGCGCGCATCACCCTCGATCCGAACGGCGCGTGGTCACTGAAAGAAGCCATTCGCTTGTGCCGCGACCAGCATCAGGTGCTCGCCTATGCCGAAGACCCGTGCGGCGCGGAAAACGGTTATTCCGGCCGCGAAGTGATGGCCGAATTCCGTCGTACCACCGGGCTGAAAACCGCCACCAACATGATCGCCACTGACTGGCGCGAAATGGGTCATGCGATCCAGTTGCAGTCGGTGGACATTCCACTCGCCGACCCGCACTTCTGGACCATGCAGGGTTCGGTGCGCGTGGCGCAGATGTGCCATGAATGGGGGCTGACCTGGGGCTCGCATTCCAACAACCACTTCGATATCTCGCTGGCGATGTTCACCCATGTCGCCGCTGCTGCGCCGGGCGAGATCACCGCGATCGACACCCATTGGATCTGGCAGGATGGCCAGCGTTTGACCAAGGCCCCGCTGCAAATTGTCGATGGTCTGGTGCAGGTGCCGAAGAAGCCGGGACTGGGTGTCGAGTTGGATATGGATCAGGTGGCCAAGGCTCATGAGCTATATAAAGGCATGGGCCTCGGCGCACGCGATGACAGCGTGGCGATGCAGTTTTTGATTCCGGGGTGGAAGTTCGATAACAAGCGGCCGTGTCTGGTGCGCTGAACCTGATCTCCAATCCACCACGGTCCCTGTAGGAGTGAGCCTGCTCGCGATAGCGGTGTGTCAGTTGATGTAAATGTCGACTGACACACCGCTATCGCGAGCAGGCTCACTCCTACAAGGGTTTTGCACTAACCAGAGATTTGCAGCAGCCAGGTTTTGAACGCTGTCATCGCCGCCGTTTCCGGCCGCGACTGCAACCGCGTCAACCAGTAACTCCCCGTCGTAATCTCGATCGCAAAAGGCTGACAAATCGCCTCCGCCGCCAGTTGCCGGGCGAACATCAGCGGCGGCGCCAATGCCACCCCACCGCCCTGCAAAGCCGCCTCCATCATCGCCAGCGACGAGTCGAAAACGATGCTTTGCGGCGGTGCCGCTTGAGTCGCCAACCCGGCAGCCTGAAACCACTCCGGCCATTCATCCGTACGATAGGAACGCAGCAAGGTCTGCTGCAGCAAGTCCCCCGGCGAATGCAATTGCCGAGCGATTTCCGGCACGCACAACACCGACAGCGGAGCCTCCAGCAAACGCGTCGCCTCAATGCCATGCCACGCCCCGGCGCCAAAGCGGATCGCGTAATCCAGCCCTTCAGCGGCGACATCCACGCGGTTGTTGTTGGTCGACAGCCGCAAATCTATGAGCGGATGTTTCGCCCGGAAGTCCGCCAGCCTCGGCAATAGCCAACCCACGGCGAACGTACCCACCGCGCCGACGGTCAACATTTCGCGATACTGTCCTCCGGCAAGGCGTTCGAGGATCTGTGCGATGTGATCAAACGAGGTGCTCAGCACCGGCAGCAAAGTTTCGCCCTCGCTGGTCAGCATCAGCCCACGGGGCAGGCGTTTGAACAGGGTAACGTTGAGTTGCGCCTCAAGGCTTTTCACCTGATGGCTAACCGCCGCTTGCGTGACGCATAGTTCCACAGCGGCGCGAGTGAAGCTCAGATGACGCGCGGAGGCTTCAAAGGCGCGCAGTGCGTTGAGCGGCAATTGCGGTCGAATCATGCCCAGTCCCAAATTTTTCTAATGGCTCGTGCGAGTTTTCGTCGTTTGTCGATTGGTGTCGCGCTGACTAGATTGGCGGCGCTGATCAGTCGCCCAAAGAAGAAATCGCCCGCAGTGTAGCGGGATAACGTCATCAACACTCATGGAGAGTGGTTTATTCATGCCATCCATTCAATCGAGAAAAGTCATTTCCTGCGCCGCTTTCGGCTTGTTTTTCGGCGCCACATCCTGCCTCGCCGCCGCGCCCGACGCTGCGCAGCTGCAAGCATTGGTCAGCGACGCGGTAACGCCCGTGATGCAGCAGCAGAATATTCCCGGCCTGAGCGTTGCGCTGACTATCAACGGCAAGGCGCATTACTTTAACTACGGCGTCGCCAGCAAAGACACCGGTAAGAAAGTCAGCGAAAACACACTGTTCGAAATCGGTTCGGTGAGCAAAACCTTCACCGCCACCCTCGCCGGCTACGCCCAGGCGACCGGCAAACTCGATCTGTCGACCAAGGCCAGTCAGCTCTGGCCTGAATTGAAAGGCAGCGCCTTCGACGACATCAGCGTGGTGCAACTTGGTACATACAGTGCCGGCGGTTTGCCGCTGCAGTTCCCGGACGACGCGGATTCGTCTGACAAGATGCTCGGCTATTTCCAACAGTGGAAACCGGTGTATCCCGCCGGCAGCCATCGCCAGTACTCCAACCCGAGTCTGGGTTTGTTCGGTTATCTGGCCGCCAAAAGCCTCTCTCAGCCTTTCGATCAGGCAATGACGCAAACCCTGCTGCCGAAACTCGGTTTGCAGCACACCTACCTCAGCGTGCCTGCCGCGCAAATGGGCCTGTATGCGCAGGGCTATGACAAGAACGGCAAACCGGCGCGCGTCACCCCCGGTGCGCTGGACGCGCAGGCCTATGGCGTGAAAACCAGCGCGGTGGACATGCTGCGTTACGTGCAAGCCAATCTAAAGCCTGAAACGCTGGAAGCCTCCCTGCAAAAAACCATCGCCAACACCCACACCGGTTACTACACGGTCGGCGATATGACTCAGGGTTTGGGTTGGGAAATGTACCGCTACCCGATCAGCCTTGATCGCTTGCTGGCGGGCAACTCGACGGAAATGGCCATGCAGCCGCACAAGGTGCAGTGGCTGAATCCGCCGCAACCTCAACCGCATGACGTGCTGATCAACAAGACCGGCTCGACGGGTGGCTTCGGGACTTACGTAGCGTTTGTGCCGAGCAAGGACGTGGGCATCGTGATCATGGCCAACAAGAACTTCCCGATTCCTGAGCGGGTGAAAATCGCCCACAAAATCCTCAGCGCTGTCGCTGACTGAAAATCAAAAGATCGCAGCCTGCGGCAGCTCCTACAGGATCGGGTTTTCACTCGGTCGATGCAGGAGCTGCCGCAGGCTGCGATCTTTTGTCTTTTAAAGCTGCGCCTGCAGTTTCCAGCCAATGACATCCATCAAGTCACAGCTGTCACGCAATGGAATCGCCATCACCCGGGCGAAATCCTGCAGCAGCAAAGCGTCGTGGCCCTTGTCGTCCCCCAGCGCCAGGGTTTCCATCAATTGCGTCACACAGCGCAAACGGTAAGCCGCCGTGCCATGCAGCACATCCACCGGTGCTTCGCGGTCGATCAGCAGGCAGGGGATGGTGCAGTCGATGCCGGTTATGGGTATGTATCGAGCCATGTTTGAACCTCCCTGTTCAATGTTGCGTCGCCGCCGGTGGATCGAGATTGTCCAGCGCACGGTTGACCAGCAACTCGCCAAGCACGGCCAACTGCTGAATCGACAAGGCGAGACTGCGCGCTGAACCTTGCAGTTCAGCGGCCAGGTCGGTGGTCAAGACGTTCAGTGAAGCGAGGGTTTCACAAGCGTGGCAGAGCAGCGTGGGCGTATCGATATCGGGGAGGATGGTGAAGAGATGGCTGATGGGATCGGGGTGATGCGGGTTGCGTAAGCGGGGGTTGTTGGCGTCGGAGGATCCTGAATCCATGGGGGATTCGGGAGGGTTTGGCGTGTGTTTTTTCATAAGTAAATGACCTCTAAGCATGGGAGAAAAAACTGCCAAACTCACTTCCACGAGAGGGTGGCAGCTTTGCGCAGGGGTGGAAGTCCGGGGAGGCCGAGAAACCCGGTGCACCCGAGAGTGCTCCTGCGCATAGCTGCCATAAGCAAACAATGTTGGCATAAAAACCGCCAACATGTGTTCACAGGCGCACATGCGCTCACGACCAACACCGGACTTCCACACCCGACCACTGTGTTTTGCAGCGGCCAAAGAAGACTATCCCTCCTCCCCCAAACCCACCAGTTCACCCCCGCCGCCGCGACTTGCAGGAAAAATCCGACGAGGTTGAAGGGCTTTGCGTCGGAGCATTCAGAAACAGAAAAGGGGCGAGAAGATTGAATCCTCTCGCCCCTTTGACGTGAAATCGTCTCTACAACAACAATCAATCATCCGGCATTTCCGGCGGCTTGGTTGGTTTTGCAGGCTTGGCGGGTTTGGCGTTCTTCGCGCCTTTTGCCGGTTCCGGCGTAGCAGCAACCGGCGCTTGAGCCGCAGCGGCCGCTTCTTTTTCGGCCATCGGCATGGCGTCGATGGTGTCGAAGATTTTCTTCAGGTCCAGCGCTTTCGCCTCATCCCCCGAAGCCGAGAGTTTGGTCTCGCCGTCCTTGCCCACCAGGAACACTTTCGGATACGCCCCGGCACCCAGCTTCAGCGAACGCAACAGCGCCATGGTGTCTTGCTGGCCCATGTCCTTGCCGTCGAGCTGGCCGGCCATGTTGAGGATGGTGTAGACCTTGATGTTGCGGTCGGCGACGCCCTTTTTGTTGGCGGGATCCTCCAACGACTTCTTGAGGGCTACCCAGACGGGGTCGACGGTGCTTTGTGCGATCACGATCAGCGGTCGGGCGCGGCCCATATCCCCGGCGATGGGCGAATCGTTGTCAGCGGCGAACAAGGGGCCGGCAATCGCCAGCAAGAGTGTCAGGGTCAATGACCTGATGAGCATGCGCATCTCCTTTTGATATCCACGCTCTAATGATTGCGCATCGTGGCGATTGTTCCGGGACAACCCGGCAAATATCTTCCGCCTAGTCAGAAGCTTAGGACAGGCGCGACATTGCGCAACATATCCGAGGTGATCGCAACGCGGATTTGATTACCTTTTATGACCGCATTAGGGTGGTGGTTCTGCCCATGAAATGGAGTTCACCCGCATGCACATCGATTACCTGTGCGATCACCCCGAATTGATCGAAGAACTGGCCACGCTCAACTTCGAGGAGTGGGGCGAGTTTCGTCCCGGGCAAACCGTCGAGGACCGTATCGAACACATGCGCGAATCCTGCGGCAAAGGTGCAGTGCCGAGTGTCGTGGTAGCGCTGGAGGGTTCGCGACTGCTGGGCGGCGCGCTGCTGATCGAAAGTGATCTGAAGCTGCGCCCGAATCTGACGCCATGGCTGGCCGGGGTTTATGTGAAGGCTGAAGAACGCGGTCGCGGGATCGCTTCGCAACTGGTCAATCGCGTGGTTGCAGAAGCGGCGGCGCTGGGTGTGCCTGAGTTGTATCTGTACACCGACACATCGCAGTCGCTGTATGCACGGCTGGGTTGGGAAGTGGTTGAAGAACTGGTCTACGACGATTTGCCGGTGACAGTGATGAAATACGTCATTCAGCGCTAACCCGTGGTGAGGCGGCGCGCCGCAAGCTGTGCCGCCTCAGTCCAGCGCTGAATCGAGTGCCGAAAGCAATTGCGAAGGGTCGACAGGATGTCCCCCGAGTTTGAGTTCACCGCTGTCGAGTTCAACGCTCAACCTCACCGACGCCCGATCGCCCGGGTACTTGCGCAGCACCAACTCGATGTCATTGGCCGTCTCATCAGCGGTACCGAGCAAATCCCACAGGCTCTCGCTCAGATCCAGCAGCACTTTTTGCTGCTGCAGATCGACTACCCGTGGCGCATACAGCCAATGGCTCATGCGCATTTCACGCGGTTCGACGGTGATAGCGAGATGGCCATCGCAATGGACAGTGGTTTCAGACATGGCCGGATCAGAACGCCAGTTTGTAACCGATCAGCACCAGCATCGTCGCCAGGCACGGGCGCAGCACTTCATCAGAGATGCGTCCGGTCAGGTGGCTGCCGAGCCAGATGCCTGGCAGCGAGCCAACCAGCAAGAAGCCCAGCACACCCCAATCCATATTGCCCATGCTCGCGTGGCCCAGGCCTGCGACCAGAGTCAGCGGCACGGCGTGAGCGATTTCAGTGCCGACCAGGCGACGGGTCGGCAGCAACGGATAGAGGATGAACAGCGCAACTGTGCCAAGGGCGCCTGCACCGATCGAGGTCAGGGCAACCATGGTGCCGAGAACCAGACCGGTGATCACGGTCATCACGTTCAGGCGCGAACCGCTCGGGTTATAGTTGCCGCCGGCGCGTTTGTGGGCAAACTCAAGCAAGCGTTTCTTGAAGAAGATCGCCAGTGCCGTGGCGAACAGGACGAAGCCCAGCGCCTGTTTGATGATGGCGTTCATCGCGTCCGGCGCAGTGTGCAGGGTGCTGAGGAACCACAGGGTCATGGCCACCGCCGGCACGCTGCCGAGGGTCAGCCAGCCAGTGATGGCCCAGTCGATGTTCTTGTTTTTGCGATGAACGAGGACACCACTGGATTTGGTAATGGCGGCGTACAGCAGGTCTGTGCCCACCGCCGTTGCCGGGTTGATGCCGAACCACAACAGGATCGGCGTCATCAACGAACCACCGCCGACACCGGTCATGCCGACAATAAAACCCACCACCAGCCCGGCAATCACCAGGCCGAAATTCACCAATTCCATTAACACGTCCAGAAAAACGACAGGAAAAATCTGGCCCGCAGCATAGCGATTTTTCTTATAACCACATATATCGATGCGGTCTATCGTTATGCCATATCGAACTCAATACCCTTTCCCCCATGTGGGAGCGAGCCTGCTCGCGAATGCGGTGGGTCATCCGACATATTTATCGACTGACACAACGTCTTCGCGAGCAGGCTCGCTCCCACAGGTGTTATGGGGTGGCTGATGGATCAGTGCACCCGCCGTCCCGGTTTGAAGCTGTGGTTTTTGTTGATCCACACCGTGGCCAGCGCGATCAGCGACAGAATCAGCAGCGCCCACGGAAACGACATCGCCCCTGCCCGATCCAGCAGCAAGCCGCCGAACAAGCCGCCACCGGCGATCGCCACGTTCCACGAAGTGGTGAGCATCGCCTGCACCACGTCGACGTGATCACCGGCCGAGTCCGCCGCCGAGGTCAGCAGCAACGTGGCCGAGCCGCCAAACGACAATCCCCACACCGCCATGCAGGCGTAAATGACCAGCGGTGACGGCGCCGCCAATGCCAGTACCAGCGCCGTCAGCGCAAACACCGCGAGGCTGATCAGCGTCAGCCAGCGCAGCCAGCGATCCACCAGCATGCCAATAATCCAGATCCCCACCAGCGAGCACAGGCCAAACACCAGCAACACCAGATCGACCCGGTCAGCCAGCCCGGCCTGCATCAGAAATGGCGCGATGTAGGTATAGAGAATGTTGTGCCCGAGCATCCACGTCAGCACCACGAACAGCACCGGCCGCACGCCGGGCAGACGCAGCGATTCGAGCAACGGCAGACGCTCCTCGCTGGTTTGCCCCGGACGATCCGGCACCGCAATGACAATCCACGCCGCCAACACCAGCGCCAGTGCCGACATGATCCCGAACGACGCGCGCCAGCCGATCAGATTGCCCAGCCACGTCCCCGCCGGCGTGCCCAACGACAACGCCACAGGCGTGCCGAGCATGGCAATCGCCAGCGCCCGCCCCTGTTGATGCACCGGCACGATGCCGCGCGCATAACCGGCCATGATCCCCCACGACAATCCCGCCGCCATCCCGGCGAGAAAGCGCGAAGCCAGGGTCAGGCCGTAATGGCTGGAGAAGGTGGTGACAGTGTTGAACAGCAGAAACCCGCCGACCGTCATCAATAAAACCCGGCGCCGAGGCCAGCCCCGCGTGGCGACGGTCAGCGGAATCGCCGCGACAATCGAACCCAACGCGTAGAGCGTTACCAGTTGCCCGGCAAGCACTTCACTGACGTTGAGCCCGGCGCCGATTTGCGGCAGCAGCCCGGCGGGCAGGGTTTCGGTGAGGATGGCGATGAAGCCGGTCATGGCGAACGCCAGCAACGCGGCATAGGGCAGTTTGTCCGCACGGGCGGTGCGGTCGACGCGGCTGAAATCGGCGCTGGCGGGGTCGGTCATGACGGGTGCGGCTCCATTTTGATCAATAGCGGTGACGGATTGTATACAAAAACAACCTTCACTATTGGATCAATGTGGGAGCGAGCCTGCTCGCGAATGCGCTAGTTCAGTCAACACTTCAGCGCCTGAAGGACCGCATTCGCGAGCAGGCTCGCTCCCACATTGGATCTCTGCACACCACAAACCCTTGTGGAAGCTGCATAGATCGTCATCACCGCCCCACCAAACTCACTGCACCGGCAAGAAATTCAGGAACAGCAAACTCTGCGCGTAGTTAAGGCCGATCCGCCGGTAACGCTCGTCAAGCATCTGCGTGAGCAGATCCAGGCGCGCAACGATCTTGCTGAACTCGGTGGCAAAGCTCAGATTGGTGCCCTCCTCCGAGATCTCATTGGAAAACAGCAGCGGCTGACCTTCCTTGTTCTGTCGCTGGGACAAAATCCACGTGGCTTTTTCGATATTGCGTGCAGCGTTGTGAACGAATGTCGGGTTGATCGCGTCCGTCATGTAGAACTCGGTGCGATTGCCGTGGGCGGTGACCAGCATGCTGCCGATCGCATAGATGAAAGCGCCGACGCGGTCACCGAGAAACTCAGGGCTCATCGCATAGCTCAGCGCTGCCAGATCCTTGCGCCCGCCCAGCACCGGCAGCGGTTGTTGCTGCTCAATGGCCTGGCGCACCTGTTTCACGGCCGCATGGATATTGAGAAAGCCTGACTTGCGCAGCTCGTCCGGGTTGCGCAAGTACAGCTTGCTCTGCAAGCGATAGAGGCTGCTGAGGTTGTCGCGCATCGCCAGTGTGGCCATGCGGTCGACGCTGGTCTGCAAGAACTCCTGCGGCTTCCCCTCACGCATCTGGTTGAAGAAACCGTTGCCGTCCTGGTGACTGCAACCGCTGAACAGCAGCGACGACAGACAGGCCAGCAACAGGCACGGGCGGCGGAAAAAAGCAGCGATCGGGGCAAAAACTCTCGGCATGAAATCTCGAACAGGCACATTCCTGTGCGGCGGGAGTCACCGCATCCTGGCCATGGATAGAGCCGCCGATTGCGAAAAAGTGCAGTGCGCCGAATGCCCGGTCGTCCTTCGACCAACCCCGACCTGCAATTTAGTCTGTCTTTATTGTTGAAATAAACGACTAATCAGCTATAAATTTTCACTTGCTGAGCATTTAGTATGACTACTTTGTTTTTTCGGTGATTAACATACCGATAGAACGCCGCTTTCAAAAACAACAACAAAAAGGAAGGTCAACCATGCTTCAATCCCGTCACCTGCTCTCCGGCCTCGGACTGTCCCTGATGATCGCCACCCTTTCCGCCAACGCGGCCGGCCTCAGCGCCGAACACAAAGCCTTCGGCAAGACCAATGACGGCACGCCCGTCGAGCAATACATCCTGCGCAACAGCCACGGCATGCAGGCCACCGTCATCACCTACGGCGCGACCCTGCAATCGCTGAAAGTGGCGGACAAGCACGGCAAGTTCGACGACGTCGTGCTCGGCTTCGATGATGTACAGGGTTACCAGAAAGGCACCGCCTACTTCGGCGCGACCATCGGCCGCTTCGGCAATCGCCTCGCCGAAGGTGCGTTCGAACTCGACGGCAAGCGCTATCAAGTGCCGCAAAACGACAAGACCAACGCGCTGCACGGCGGCACGCTGGGCTTCGACAAGAAAGTCTGGAGGGCCCAGGAAACCAAGGACAAGGACTCAGTCGGCGTGACCCTGACCTATCTGTCGGCGGACGGCGAAATGGGCTTCCCCGGCAACCTCACCACCGAAGTGACCTATCGCCTCACCGACAACAACGAACTGCGCATCGACTACAAGGCCAGCACCGACAAACCGACCGTGCTCAACCTGACCAACCACAGCTACTTCAACCTCGCCGGCGCCGGCAATGGCGACATCCTCAAACAGGTCGCCACCCTGCACGCCAGCCATTACACCCCGGTCACCGCCAAGCTGATCCCGACCGGCGAACTGGCACCCGTGGCCGGCACACCGATGGATTTCAGCAAGCCAACCGCGATCGGCACGCACATCAAGGCTGATCATCCGCAGTTGAAATTTGCCGAGCCGAAACAGGGTGGGTTTGATTTCAACTGGGCGCTGGATACCAGGGGTGACATCGGTAAAGTTGCCACCGAGGTGAGCGATCCGCAATCCGGTCGCGTGCTGCAGTTGTTCACCACGGAACCGGGTGTGCAGTTCTATACCAGCAACTTCCTCGACGGTACGGTCAAGGGCAAGGGTGGCAAGGTGTATCCGCACTGGGGCGCGTTTACCCTGGAGACTCAGCATTATCCGGATTCACCGAATCAGCCGGACTTCCCGAGCACTCGGCTTGATCCGGGGCAGACTTACAGCCACAGCGTGGTGTTGAAGTTCTCCGCCAAGTAAAAACGAAGATCAAAAGATCGCAGCGTGCCGCAGCTCCTACAGTTAAGCGTTTTCCTGTAGGAGCTGCGGCACGCTGCGATCTTTTTGCTTTTTGAACCCCTGAGCTATCCTGCTGCCCACTAAAAGGTATCGACACATTCAGCAAGGAGGTTTGCATGCGTACCCTCGAACTGGCCGGCGTGCAGGTGCCGGTGATTGGCCAAGGCACCTGGCGCATGGGCGAAGACCGCTCGGCGCACAAGCGTGAAGTGGCAGCACTGCGCAGCGGTATCGAGCTGGGTATGAGCTTGATCGACACGGCGGAAATGTACGCCGAGGGCGGTGCCGAATCAGTCGTTGGCGAAGCCATTGCCGGCCTGCGCGATCAGGTGTTTCTGGTGAGCAAGGTCTACCCGCACAACGCCAGCCGCAAGGGCATCCCGCAAGCTTGCGAGCGCAGCCTGCGGCGGCTCGACACCGACTACATCGACCTCTATCTGTTGCATTGGCGCGGCCAGTATCCGCTGGAAGAAACCGTCGAAGCCTTCGAACGCCTGCGCGAAGACGGCAAGATCGGCCGTTGGGGCGTGTCGAATTTCGATGTCGATGATCTCGAAGAACTCTCCAGTTCGGTCTGCGCGACCAATCAGGTGCTCTACAACCTCGAAGAGCGCGGCATCGAATTCGATTTGCTGCCGTGGTGCCAACATCAACGCATGCCGCTGATGGCTTACTGCCCGATCGGCCAGGGCGGTGCCATGCTCGCTGAGCCGGTGTTGAAAGACATTGCCGCTCGTCACGGCGTAACCCCCGCACAGGTTTCGCTGGCGTGGATTCTGCGTCAGGATGGGGTGATTGCGATTCCCAAGGCTGTGCGGCCGGAACACGTGCAACTCAATGCACAAGCCGCGCAACTGCAACTGGAGGCCGGGGATCTGGCGGCGCTGGACCAGGTGTTTCAAGCGCCACAACGCAAGCAGCGGCTGGCCATGGTCTGAGCCAGCGGCTGGCGAGGGCTTCGCGATGAGAAGCACTGATCAGTACGACCCGTTCAACCTGCAACGTTTTGTCCAGGCCCAGGATTCGGTATTCGAGCGCGTGCAACGCGAACTCGATGAGGGCCGCAAGCGCAGCCACTGGATGTGGTTTGTCTTTCCGCAGTTCGCCGGTCTGGGCGGCAGTGAAATGTCCCGGCGCTTCGCCATCGGTTCGGCCGAGGAGGTCCGGGCTTATCTGGCTCATGAACTGCTCGGCGCACGCCTGCGGACTTGCACGCAGTTAGTGCTGAAGGTGCAACAGCGTTCGATTGCGGAGATTTTCGGCCATCCCGATGACCTGAAATTTCATTCCTCGATGACGCTGTTCGCCCAGTTTGCCGCTGAAGACAGCGTGTTCAATCAGGCGCTGGAACGCTACTTCCACGGCATTCTCGACGAATGGACGCTGCAACTGCTCGACTCAAAACAGGCCCAGTTGCCCCCCGATCAGGGTTGAGAAATCGTCGTCGACAAACGGCAGAATCGCGTCCGCCACCGGTTGCAGTTGCCGGGTGATGTAGTGGTCGTAGTCGATCGCGGCGCGGCGCACTTCCAGCGGTTCGGGACCTGCCAGGGTGATGACGTAGCTGATCCAGCCGCCATTCTGGTACTGCCGCGGGCGCCCGTGCTGGGCGTTGTAGTCATCGGCCAGCCGCGCCGCGCGCACGTGGGGCGGCACGTTGCGCTCGTAATCGTCGAGAGTGCGGCGCAGGCGCTTGCGGTAGACCAGTCGATCGTCGAATTCGCCAGCGAGGGTTTTACGCACATAGTCGCGCACGTAATCCTGATAGGGCTTGCGCTGGAAGATCCGCTCGTAGAGTTCCTGCTGAAATTGCCGGGCCAGCAGCGACCAGTCGGTGCGCACGGTCTCCAGGCCTTTGTAGACCATTTCATCGCTGCCGTCGGCGCGGGTGACGAGGCCGGCGTAGCGCTTCTTGCTGCCCTCCTCCGCACCGCGAATGGTCGGCATCAGAAAGCGTTTGTAGTGAATTTCGAATTGCAGTTCGAGGGCGCTTTCCAGTCCGTATTCATCACGCACATGCGCGCGCCACCAGTCGTTGACGTGCTTGACCAGCGCATGACCGATGCTCGCCGCCTCTTCCTGTCCGTGCGGGCGACGCAGCCAGACGAAGGTCGAGTCGGTGTCGCCGTAGATCACCGCGTGGCCCTGCTCTTCGATCAGCTTGCGCGTGCGCAGCATGATTTCGTGGCCGCGCAGGGTGATCGATGAGGCCAGCCGCGTATCGAAGAAGCGGCAACCACTGGAACCGAGTACGCCGTAGAAGGCGTTCATGATGATTTTCAGTGCCTGCGACAGCGGTGCGTTGTGCTCGCGCTTGGCGGTCTCGCGGCCCTCGGCAACGCGCGAGACAATCGACGGCAGGCAGTGACGGGTGCGCGAGAAACGCGCACCACGAAAACCCGGCACCGAATCGGTATCGTCCGGGTGCTGCAAACCTTCGATCAACCCGACCGGGTCGATCAGAAAGGTACGAATAATCGACGGGTAGAGACTCTTGTAATCGAGCACCAGCACCGATTCGTAAAGCCCCGGTTGCGAGTCCATAACGAAACCGCCGGGGCTGGCCTGCGGCGGATTGGTGCCGAGGTTCGGCGCGACAAAACCCTGTCGGTGCATCAACGGCATGTACAAATGGGTGAACGCGGCGACCGAGCCGCCGCTTCTGTCCGCCGGCAGTCCGGTGACACTGGCGCGCTCGAGCAGGAAGGTCAGCAGCTCGGTCTTGGCAAAGATCCGCGTGACCAGTTCGCAGTCCTTGAGGTTGTACTTGGCCAGCGCCGGTTTGTCCTCGGCGAACATGCGGTTGATTTCGTCCATGCGCTGGTACGGGTTGTCGATGGACTTGCCTTCACCGAGCAGGGTCTGCGCGACGTTTTCCAGACTGAACGAGGGGAAACTCCAGGTCGCCGAGCGTAGGGACTCGATACCATCGATGATCAGCCGCCCCGCTGCCGAGGCGAAGTAGTGATTGCGGCTGCCGTGTTCGCGCCATTGCATCTCTTCGCCGCCCCGACCGATCTTCAGCGGCACGCCAAGGCGTCGCGCGTGTTCGTGGAGAATGCGTAGATCGAACTGCACGACGTTCCAGCCGATGATTGCGTCTGGGTCGTGGCGGGCGAACCAGTCATTGAGCTTCTTCAGGATGACCGTGCGCGAGTCGCAGTACTCGAGGTCGAAGTCGACGATGCTGTCATCACCGTTCGGCGCACCGAGCATGTACACCTGACGTTCGCCGCAACCTTCGAGGGCGATCGAATACAACTCGCCGGTTTCGGTGGTTTCGATGTCGAGCGAGACCAGCCGTAGCGTCGGCCGGTAATCGGGGTCGGGTTTGAGCTGGGCGTTGAGCAATACGCCGTCGGCATCGGGCGTGCCGCTGAACCGCACCGGCGCGGTGATAAAACGCTCCATCAGGTAGCGTTCCGGCGGGCGTACGTCGGCTTCGTAGACGTCGACCCCGTTGCGGTTGAGCGCGGTTTCAAGGCGCATCAATTGGCCGTGTTGCTGGCAATAAAGACCGAGCACCGGGCGATGTTCGAAATCCTGCAGGGCCAGCGGACGCAGTTCAACGTTCTTTTCGTCGTGCAGCAGGCGTTCGGCCGCTGCGCGCTGCTCGGCGGGGATAAACGCCACCGACGGCTGATGTGGCAGGCGCACACGGCGCGGCCCGGCGTCGGTCGCCAGCCAGAACTCGACTTCGGTGCCGGCCGGAGTATCGCGCCAATGCCGGGTCAGGACGAAGCCCTGCGGTAAATCCACCACTGCAACCTCAGAAATTGAAACAGAGGGGCATTCTACGCGGCATTGCCTGGGATGACCCTGACGATAAACAGCCGCCAGCCACGGAAAAACCCGGCAAATGACGTTTTTTGCGTGTTATCTGCCGCTTTGCCACCTTGCCCTGCGCGCTTGCGTCTACGATGCTTGGATAACAACGACAACACCTGAGTAATCGCCATGAAGACCGTCGCCCAACTGCTCAAGCTCAAAGATCAGAAAAATCAGGAAGTGCACCAGATCAAACCTGATCACATGGTGCTCGAAGCGCTGATGAAGATGGCCGAGAAAAACGTCGGCGCCTTGCTGGTGGTCGAAGACGAAAAAGTGGTCGGCATCATCAGCGAACGCGACTACGCGCGCAAACTGGTGCTGCATGGCCGCTCATCCGTAGGCACGCCGGTGCGCGACATCATGGTGGCGAACGTGATCACCGTCGACACCCATCAAACCGTCGACACCTGCCTGGGCATCATGTCCGACAAACGCCTGCGCCACTTGCCGGTGGTCGAGAACGGCAAGTTGATCGGTTTGCTGTCGATCGGTGACCTGGTCAAGGAAGCGATTGCCGAACAGGCGGAGCTGATCAAACAGCTGGAGCAGTACATTCGCGGGGAATAAATCCCGTCCTCCTCATGATCGTTCCCACGCGCAGCAAAGGAATGCCTCCTGTGACGCTCTGCGTCAAGCTTTGGGACGCAGAGCGTCCCGGGCTGCGTTACCACGCAGAGCGTGGGAACGATCACCTCGGTCAGGACGGCCAATGCCGGGCAAAGACCGGTGCCAGCACCGGGTGCCGGTCAATCCGCTGCAACCACGCATAAAACCCCGGTCGCGTCTGACGCAAATGCTCGCGGCTGCCCGCCCAGCGCGTCACCACTGCCGCCAGCACATCCAGTGCCCCCGGCGTTTCGTCATCCAGATACAGCTCGGCAGAGAACTGGTCGGCAAACACCTCCCAACTCCAATGCAATCGCTCACGCGCTCCGGCCACCAGATTCTGCCGCGAGGCTTCGTCAGGCATCAGCAGCCAGCGCTCCGGATAATCGATGACGCCGATCGCCGCATAACAGTTGCTGACGATGTAGACCAGACCGCGAATCGCCTGATCACGGTCATCCGCCTTGGTCGGCAGCAGGCCGGACTTGGGAAACGTCAGGCCCAGATGAATCAGGATCGCCGCGCTCTCGGTGATGGCGCTGCCATCGGGCAGTTGCAAGGTCGGTATCTGTTTGAGTGGATTGAGCTGGGCCAACGCCTCGGCGGCTTCGGTGCTGGCCTCGATATCAATGAAACGGTAAGCGATCTGGCACAGCTCCAGCGCCGCTTCGATGGCGGCTGCGCCCGAATTTCTGTGCCCATAGAGCTGGTACATATCCAATCCCCCCGAAAAGACCATTGCCACAGGGTAGATGGCTGTAGCGTGGATGTAGAAAAATTCTGCCTGTGTATCGGTTTTGGCACGGTTTTCCCATGCACTCGCGACTTGCGAATTCAAACCTCGCAAAACAGCGCTGGCGGTGCTCATCCCGCACCAAGAGCAATCATCGAACGCTATCCGCGTTCTTGTAAGGTGCGATACCGAACCAAAAGTTCGCGTATCCGAGCTGGCAACAAGGAGTTCACCGCGTGAATCTTCAAACGCTCTGCCGTTCGCCCCTCTCTTTGCTTCTTCGTGCACAACGCCGAGTTCATCTGAACAGTCCCGGCGGCCAACGCACTTACTTTATTACCTGACGCAGCCACCAAGCACTGTATTCGGCGATGACGTATTCGCCGACAGCCGCGTGCTATTTATTTTTTAAATATGACTCGAAAGATTATTGCCCAGCCTCTGTATTAAACGAGCGAAAAGAGGATTGTCGAACAATAACTTCCAATGACTTTGCAAATGCACCAAAACCGCTCCAGCGACTTCAACTATCAAGCATTGCAGACATTGATTTCATTTAAACAAGAATAAGGAACATGCCCCGTGACCCGCTAAAACATTGACCCGCACCAAATCGGTCCGCCGCGCACCAGCAAGTGCCCAGGCCGCAAGCCACGCAGCCGCTCTATCCCGCCAATCAGCCGGATACCGCGTACAGCCTGACTCGCCTCTGAAAAAGCTCCGTTAACCGGAGTAACGGGAATCCGTGTGCCAGAGAAAAACCACGGCGATGGCAAAACTTATATAAATGCGACATGGGTAACACTGATGAAATAACCGCTCTACATTTCGGCAATATCTGGCACAGCCGTTGCAAAACAGAATTCGAGTAATCAATTGTAGGAACTGCCGAAGGCTCGGGCCGCGATCGGACGATCTTTTGATCTTGATCTTTAAAGGCAGAATCAAAAGATCGCAGCCTTCGGCAGCTCCTACATAGAACAACACCAGGGAATGGCTAATGAACGTAGAAAGTCGATGGCGCTAAGCCCGTAAGTTTGCACAAGCCTTGTTAACCGGATAGTTCAACTAACTATCGGCTTCTGCTCACCTTGAAGAAAGTTGCACCCACCCACTCGAACATCCCCCGGATGTTCGGACGGCACCTTATTGCCCTTCATCCACCCGAGGGAGCTTTAATGAACGATGCGGTAAAGCACAGAACCCTGCCGGGGCCGTTGCGGGAAGCTCCAGTTCCGCCGCCACCGGGCAGGCTGGCGTTTAAAGCCAACACGTCGCAACCCGGCGGTCTGAATAAACAGCAGATGGTGTTGCTGGTGGCTGTGTCGGCGCTGATACATGGCGGCGCCTGGTGGTTTCTCCAGCAATCCAAAACAGAGCCACTGCCAACGCCGCCGCAGATTCCGGAAATGACCGTCGAGCTGACCAGCCCGACGCCACCGGCACCACCCACCCCGGAACCGCCGCCTCCGCCACCACCGCCGCCGGAACCTGAACAACCGGTGGAAGACGAGGACGCGGTCAAGCCACCGCCAAAACCGGTGGAGAAGCCCAAGCCGATCGAAAAACCGAAACCGGTCGAGAAGCCGAAACCGGTGAAAAAGGTCGAGCCGCCGAAAGCTCCACCGGCCCCGGCCGCACCCGCTGCACCCGCTGCCCCGGCCACCCCGAGCGCACCGCCGGCACCTGCCGCTGCACCGGGTCCGGTCAAGGAATCGGCGGCGATTTCCGGCCTCGCCAGTCTCGGCAACCCGCCACCGGAATACCCGTCGCTGGCGCTGCGGCGCAACTGGGAAGGCAGCGTGGTGCTGCGCATTCAAGTGCTGGCCAACGGTCGCGCAGGATCAGTGACGGTGACCAAATCCAGCGGCAAACCGCAACTGGATGACGCGGCTGTTGCCGCCGTGAAGAACTGGAAATTCATTCCGGCCAAACGCGGTGACACGCCGATCGACGGCTTCGCCACCCAGACCATCGATTTCAAATTGCCGCAATAACCGAATGCTCAATCAACGCACAACCGAATAACGCAAGCGAGGTATCACCATGAACGATTTGTCTTCGATGATTGTCCCCGGCGTGCTCTGGGGTCTGGTGCTGTTTTCCGTGGTCAGCTGGGCGATCCTGCTGGTCAAGTCGGCGCAGTACCTGCGGCAGAAAGCGCAGAACAAACAATTCACCAAGGCCTTCTGGGGCGCGCCGGATCTGCTCACCGCCGCCGAACACGCCAGCCAGTATCCGGGCTCGCTGGCGCGCATCGCCAGCAGCGGTTTCGAAGCGCTGCTGGTGGAAGATTCGCCGCGCACCACGCAGCAATTGGCGCATACCATCAACCGTTCGGATCGCCTGGAACGCAACCTGCGCCAGCAGATCCAGAAGGAACGCCGCTCGCTGGAAAACGGCCAGGCGATCCTCGCCAGTATCGGCAGCACCGCGCCGTTCATTGGTTTGTTCGGCACCGTGTGGGGCATCATGGAAGCGCTGAAAAGCATCGGCGAAACCGGCTCCGCCAGCCTTGAAGCAGTGGCCGGGCCGATCGGTCACGCGCTCATCGCCACCGGTGTCGGTATCGCCGTCGCCGTACCGGCGGTGCTGATTTACAACTTCTTTCTGCGCCGACTGAAACTGGCCTCGGCGGACATGGATGACTTCGCCCACGACTTCGACGCCCTCGCCTCGCGCAGCGCGTTTTCCATCAGCCGTCAGGCCATCGCCAGCAAAACCACTGCCGCCGTGCGGGAGGCCAGCTGATGTCTTTTTCTACCCAAGACAGCGATGAAGTGCTCAGCGAAATGAACGTCACGCCACTGGTCGACGTGATGCTCGTGCTGCTGGTGGTGTTCATCGTCACCGCGCCGCTGATGACCAACGCGATCAAAGTCAACCTGCCGAAAACCGATGCCGTCGCCCCCGCCGAAAAGAAAGACCCGGTGGTGGTCAGCGTCGATCAGGACGGCAAGTTCTATCTGGCCAAGACCGAGCTGGCGCCGGAATCGCTGGAAGCCAGCCTCAAAGAGGTCAAGGCCAAGGACGCCGAAGTCCGCGTGCAGCTGCAGGCCGACTCCGCCGTCAATTACGGCCAGGTGGCCAAGGCCATGGCGTCTATCGAACGCTCGGGTATTACCAAAATATCGGTGATGACCACCCACTGAGTGCGGTGGCGGGCGCGCCTTGAGAGACGCGTCCGCTACCGCTCGCTGAATCCTGTCGCAATCGGCCGACCGAAAAAACGCCACGCGTCTTCGGAGGGGATCGGCTTGCTTGAAGAAAGTGGTTTTCCGCACGCGGTATCACCGATAGCGGAGCAATGAGGGGCTCACAAGGCCAATTCGATAACGTCTAAAAAGTCGGAAATAACCATGCTGATGAACACTCCACGCTTCACGCTCAAACCCTTGGTGGCAACGATTTCTCGCCACCGTTTTGTTCCGTTGTATCTGGTGGCCATGGGGATGGGCGCCGGGACTGTGCAGGCGGCCGAGGACGACAACGCTTCCGTCCCGGCAGCTGCGGCGGTGGTGGCGCCGACCACGCAACTGCAACGGGTGGAAGTGACCGGTTCGGCGATTCGCCGGGTCGATGCGGAAACGGCGGTGCCGATCACCATTCTCAAGGCCGATGAGCTGCGCAAACAGGGCGTGACCACCACCGCCGAACTGGTGCAGCGCATCACTGGCAGCCAGTCGATCAACAACAGCGCAGGCTCGGTCGGCGCGGCCACTGGCGGCGCCTCGTTCGCCGATATGCGCGGCATCGGCGCGAACAAGACGCTGGTGTTGCTCAACGGTCGACGCCTGGCCAACAACGCCTTGTCCGGCACCAACTCGGCCGGCGGCGCGGTGGATCTGAACATGATCCCGTTTGCCGCCATCGAGCGCGTCGAAGTGCTGCGTGACGGCGCCTCGGCCCTGTACGGCACCGACGCCATCGGCGGCGTGATCAACTTCATCACCAAGAAATCCCTGACCGACGGCCAGTTGACCCTCGGCGGCGAAACCCCGACCCACAGCGGTGGCGGCGCGACCAAAGACATGAGCGCCAGTTGGGGCTACGGCGACCTGGAGGAAGACCGCTTCAACGTGCTCGGCGTGTTCAATTACAACAAGCAGCAGAACCTCGACGCCAACGACCGCTCTTTTGCAACTGACTACGCGCCCGGTCGCGGTCTCGATCAGACCTCGGGCACCGCGTTCCCCGGCAACTACAGCCAGAACGGCAACGCGACCAACCCGTTGGCCAACAGCAATTGCAACGGCCCCAACCTCATAGCCCGCGACGGCTTGTGCCGCTTCAGCACCCGTGAATACATCGACCTGGTGCCGCAGACCGAGAAGACCTCGTTCTTCGGCAAAACCACCGGCAAACTCGGCGACGATCACAACGTCAACCTCGAATACTTCTGGTCGCGCAACAACAACGCCACAGCGATCGGCCCTGCGCCACTGACCGGTCTGAGCCTCGACGGCTCATCGCCCTACTACCCCGGCAACGGCATCACCCCGGCGCCCACCGATTTCGCCCTCGATCCGACCCAACCGGTCGACGTCAACTGGCGTGAAACCGCCGCCGGCCCGCGCGAATCGAAAGACCAGAACACCAGTCAGCGCTTTTTGCTCAGCTTCGATGGTCTGGTCGGTGGCTGGGATTACAACGTCGGCGCCTCGTACAACCAGAACAAAATCGTCTCCAGCGTTACCAATGGCTTTGTCAGCGATCAGGCGATGATCGCCGGTCTGGCCAGCGGTCTGCTCAACCCGTTCGGCCCGCAATCGGCCGCCGGACAGCAGTACATCGATAACGCGGCGTACCACGGCGCCTACTCCACCGCCGTCGGCCGCGTGGCCGGTTTCGATGGTCGTATCAGTCGTGAAATCGGCGACTGGTTCGGCGCCGGCCCGTCCGGTCTGGCCCTGGGTGGTGAATACCGCAAAGAGAAATTCCACCAGGATTTCGAGTCGTTCGCTGGCGACATTCAGAGCCTCGGTATCGACCCGGCGGGCAGCGTCGAAGGCGACCGCAGCGTGAAAGCCGCCTATGCCGAAATCAACGTGCCGGTGCTCGACAGCCTCGAACTGTCCGCCGCCGTGCGCCACGACAAATACAGCGACTTCGGCAGCACCACCAACCCGAAATATTCGTTCCGTTATCAGCCGTTGAAAGAGCTGGTGGTGCGTGGCGCCTACAGCGAAGGCTTCCGTGCGCCATCGCTATATGAGCTGTATTCGCCGCGCAGCATCACCTTCACCCAGGGTTACTACAACGACCCGGTGCTGTGTACCGGCGGTGTGGTGCAACCGGGCGGCAACGGCGGCCGCGATTGCGGTCAGCAGTTCCTCAACCAGATTGGCGGCAACGAAGACCTGGCCCCGGAGAAGGCGCGTAACGTGACCCTCGGCTTCGTCTATCAGCCGATCAACAACCTCTCGGTAGGTCTGGATTTCTGGTGGATTCACATCTCCAACCAGATCCAGCCGTTCCCGGAATCCACCGTGTTTGATCAGGCCGGTTCCTACCCGGATCGCTTCGTGCGCAACGCCGACGGCACGCTCAACTACATCGTCACTGGCAACGCCAACCTTGGCATCGTCGAAACCAACGGTGTCGATGTGTCGCTGGATTATCGCTTCCCGAACACGCCGTACGGCCAGTTCGGTCTGGGGCTGCAAGGCACCTATGTTGACGAGTACGACTTCCAGAGCACCATCAAAGGCCCGTTCACCGACAAGGTCGGCGACTTTCAGGGTGACGGCGTGATCGCCCGCTGGAAGCACAACCTCACCGGCAGCTGGACCTTCGGCGCGGCGCGGGCGGCGCTGACCAACCGCTTCACCACGGGTTACAACGACTACGACCGCGACACCCACGCGCGCGTGGCGTCGTATTCGGTGTGGGATCTGTCGGCCGGCTACACCTTCAACAAGGTGCTGGATGTCGATGCCGGGATGAAGAACGTGTTCGACCGCAACCCGCCATTCTCCAACCAGGCCTACAACTTCCAGAGCGGCTATGACCCGCGCTACACCGACCCGCTGGGCCGCACGTTGTTTGCGCGCATGACTTACCACTTCTAACCGGAAACAGAACACATCGCCCTGTGGGAGCGAGCCTGCTCGCGAAAGCGGTGGATCAGCAAGAGAGATGTCGGCTGACTAGACGCCTTCGCGAGCAGGCTCGCTCCCACATTGGGTCCGTGGACTTTCAGGGATTTTCAGGAGTGACTTCATGAGTTTTTTGCGCAATATGGCTGGCCTGCTGCTCGGCAGTGCGCTGCTGTGCACCGGCACCTCGGCGCTGGCCGCTGGCAGCTATGCGCTGACGGTGTACGGCGAGGCGCCGAAGTATCCGGCGAACTTCCAGCACTTTGATTTCGTCGAGCCCAAGGCGCCCAAGGGCGGTTCGCTCAGTCGCGCGTCGATGGAGATCGGCCAGTACAACTACATCAGTCCGTATGCCGATCAGGGCATTTCCGTGGTGCAGGTCAATGACTGGGTGTATTCGCCACTGGCGTTCCGTTCACTCGACGAGCCGTACACCGTTTACGCACTGGTCGCGCAACAGATCGAGCGCGACCCCGAAGGCTTGTGGGTGCGTTTCACCCTCAATCCAAAAGCACGTTTCGCCGACGGCACGCCGATCACCGCCGAAGACGTGCGCTACACCTTCAACCTGCTGATGACCAAGGGCAGTCTGAGTTATCGCCAGCAATACGCCGATGTGCAGGACGTGCTGATCGAAGGCCCGCGGCAGGTGCGCTTCACCTTCAAGAACAATCTCAACCGCACCTTGGCGCTGGACCTGGCGACGATGCGCATCGTCCCCGAGCATTGGTGGAAAACCCGCGACTTCGCCAATGGCGGCGGTTTCGAGCCACCGCTGGGCAGCGGTCCGTACCGGGTGAGCAAGGTCGACGCCGGGCGCAGCATCAGTTTTCAACGCGATCCGGACTGGTGGGGCAAAGACCTGCCGGTCAGTCGCGGCATGTACAACTTCGACACACTCACGGTGAACTTCTACGGCGACACCGACGTCGCCCGGCAACTGCTGCAGGCCGGCGCATTCGACTACAACCGCGAGTTCTCCTCGTCCGGTTACGTGGTCGGCTACGACAGCCCGGCACTGCGTGACGGTCGCTTGCAGCAGTCGATCCTCGCCCCGGACAAACCCACTGCCGCTCAGGGCTTCGTGTTCAACCTGCAAAACCCGTTCTTCAAGGATCGCCGCGTGCGTCAGGCGATCAGCCTGCTGTGGGATTTCGAGTGGACCAACAAACAGATGATGCGCGGCTTCTACGTGCGCCAGAACAGCTTCTGGCCGAAGAGCGAAATGGCCGCCACCGCCCTGCCCGACGCTGAAGAATTGAAGATCCTCGAACCGCTGCGCGGGCAGGTTCCCGACGAGGTTTTCACCACGGTGTATGAGGCACCGAAAACCGATGGCAGTGGCTACATCCGCGACAAACAACTGCAAGCGCTGAAGCTGCTCGCCGAAGCTGGCTGGACGCCGCAACACAATCGTCTGGTCAACGCTGCGGGCGAGCCGCTGGAGTTCACCTTTCTCGACGGTCAGGGCGGCTTCGACCGCATGTTGCTGCCGTTCAAACGCACCCTCGCGCAGATCGGCATCACGCTCAATCTGCGCCGGATCGATTCGGCGCAATACATCAACCGCCTCAACGCCCGCGACTACGACATGATCGTCGTCGCTTTCCCGCGCAGCGGCGATCCGATCGTCTCTCCCGGCCGCGAGTTGTACAGCCTGTACGCCTCGCAAAGCGCCACGCAAGTCGGCAGTTCCAACTCGATGGTGCTGGCCAACCCGGCGGTCGATCAACTGATCGACGGACTGGTCCAGGCCAACAGCCGCGAAGCCATGGTGCATTACGCCCGCGCCCTCGACCGGGTGCTGCAATGGGGTTACTACATGATTCCCAACTACTACTCCAAAGGCACGCCGACGGTGTATCAGAACCGCTTCGGCATGCCGCCCGTGCAACCGGCGTACGACGAAGGCCTCAACACCTGGTGGGAGGTATCGGCCAAGGCGTTGACCACCCAGCAGATGCACAGCCAGCTCGCGGGGGGCCAGTGACATGCTGCGTTATCTGAGTCGACGTTTGCTGCTGATCATCCCGACGCTGTTGTGCATTCTGGTGGTGAATTTTCTCATCGTGCAGGCCGCGCCGGGTGGGCCGGTGGAGCAAGCCATCGCTCGTTTGCAAGGTTTCGGCGGTCACAGCATGGGCGGCGGTGGCGAGGTTGCTGCGGTTGGCGGCGCGGGTCGCAGCAGCCGTGGCCTCGACCCGGCGCTGATCGAGGAGATCAAACACCACTACGGCTTCGACAAGCCGATGCACGAACGCCTGTGGCTGATGCTGAAAAACTACGCGCAGCTGGATCTGGGCAGCAGTTTCTTTCGCGGCGCCAAGGTCACTGATCTGATCGTGCAGAAATTGCCGGTATCACTGTCGCTGGGTTTGTGGGCGACGTTGATCACTTACCTGATTTCCATTCCGCTGGGCATCCGCAAAGCGATCAGGAACGGCAGCGCGTTTGATGTCTGGAGCAGCACGGCGATCATCATCGGCTATGCGATGCCGGCGTTCCTGTTCGCGATTCTGCTGATCGTGGTGTTCGCCGGTGGCAGCTACGTCAACTGGTTCCCGGTGCAGGGGCTGGTCTCGGACAACTTCGACAGCCTGAGCACGCTGGGCAAGGTCGGCGACTACCTCTGGCACCTGGTGCTGCCGGTGACGGCGCTGGTGATCGGCGGTTTCGCCACATTGACGATCCTGACAAAGAACAGCTTCCTCAACGAGATCAGCCGCCAGTACGTGATCACCGCGCGGGCCAAGGGGCTGACTGAGAGGCGCGTGCTCTACGGCCACGTGTTTCGCAACGCCATGCTGTTAGTGGTGGCCGGTGTGCCGTCGGCACTGATCGAGGTGTTTTTCGCCGGTTCCTTGCTGATCGAAACCATCTTCAACCTCGACGGCCTCGGGCGCATGAGTTACGAGGCAGCAGTGTCGCGGGATTACCCGGTGGTGTTCGGTGCGTTGTTCCTGTTCACCCTGTTCGGCCTGTTGATCAAGCTGATCGGCGACCTTTGCTACACCCTGCTCGACCCGCGCATCGACTTCTCGGCGAGGACTGCCTGATGTTCACTCTTTCTCCCCTTGGTCAACGTCGCGTTGCGCAGTTCAAGGCCAATCGGCGCGGGCGCTGGTCGCTGTGGCTGTTTATCGGTCTGTGCCTGATTTGTCTGGGCGGTGAGTTGATCGCCAACGACAAGCCGTTGGTGATCCGTTACCACGACGCCTTTTACTTCCCGATCCTCAGCGATTACCTGGAAACCGATTTCGGTGGCGAGCTGCCGTTTCAGCCGGATTACGCCAGCAGCTATGTTCACAAGCTGATTGAGGATCAGGGCGGCTGGATGTTGTTTCCGCCGATCCCGTTCAGCTATGACACGGTCAATTACGACCTCAGCGAACCGGCGCCGAGCCCGCCGTCATCGAGCAATTGGCTGGGCACCGATGATCAGGCGCGCGATGTGTTGGCGCGGGTGATTTTCGGCACACGGATTTCGATTCTGTTTGCGCTGATTCTCACGGGTATCAGTGCGTTGATCGGCATCGTTGCCGGGGCGTTGCAGGGTTATTACGGCGGTTGGGTCGACTTGCTCGGGCAACGGGTGCTGGAGATCTGGTCGGGGTTGCCGGTGCTGTACCTGCTGATCATTTTGTCCGGGTTTGTCTCGCCGAGTTTCTGGTGGCTGCTGGGGATCATGGCGCTGTTTTCCTGGCTGGCGCTGGTCGATGTGGTGCGCGCCGAGTTTCTGCGTGGACGCAATCTGGAATACGTCAAAGCCGCGCGAGCGCTGGGCCTGACCGACAACGAGCTGATGTGCCGGCACATCCTGCCCAACGCGATGACCTCCACCCTCACCTACCTGCCGTTCATTCTGACTGGCGCGATTGCGACGCTGACTGCGCTGGATTTTCTTGGCTTCGGCATGCCGGCCGGTACTGCTTCGCTGGGCGAATTGATCGGTCAGGCCAAGCGCAATCTGCAAGCGCCGTGGCTGGGGCTGACGGCGTTTTTTGCCCTGGCGCTGATTTTGTCGTTGTTGGTTTTCATCGGTGAAGCTTGCCGTGATGCATTTGATCCCCGGAGCTGACATGAACGACAACCTGATTGAAATTCGCGATCTGCGTGTCGCATTCGCCGGACAGGAAGTGGTGCACGGATTGAACCTGGATATTCGCCGTGGCGAATGCCTGGCACTGGTCGGAGAGTCCGGCTCGGGCAAGTCGGTGACCGCGCATTCGATTCTGCGTTTGTTGCCGGGCAAGAACGTCAGCAGCAGCGGCGCGATCCGCTATAACGGCGTGGATTTATTGCACGCCAGCGAGCAGCAGATGCGCGGCTTGCGCGGCAACCGCATTGCGATGATTTTTCAGGAACCGATGACTTCGCTCAATCCGTTGCACACGGTGGAAAAGCAGGTCAGCGAAGTGCTGGAGATTCACAAAGGTTTGAAGGGGCGCGCGGCACGTGAGCGGACGTTGGAGCTGCTGGAGCTGGTGGGCATCCGCCAGCCGTTGCAGCGCTTGAAAGCCTATCCACATCAACTCTCCGGCGGTCAGCGGCAACGGGTGATGATTGCCATGGCGCTGGCCAACGAGCCGGAACTGTTGATCGCCGATGAGCCGACCACGGCGCTGGATGTCACGGTGCAGCAGAAGATTCTTGAGCTGCTGATCGAGTTGCAGCAACGCCTTGGCATGTCGCTGTTGCTGATCAGCCATGACCTCAATCTGGTGCGGCGCATTGCGCAACGGGTGTGCGTGATGCGCCATGGCGAGATCGTCGAGCAGGCCGATTGCGAAACGTTGTTTGGTGCGCCGCAGCATCCTTACAGTCGCTTGTTGATCGAGGCTGAACCCAGCGGCGCGCCGGTGCCCAGTGAGTACGAGCACAACTTGCTTGAAGTCGATGATTTGAAGGTGTGGTTTCCACTGCCCAAGGCGTTGTTCAGCCGCCAGCAGGATTACATCAAAGCGGTGGACGGCGTGAGTTTCACCCTGCAACGGGGCAAGACCTTGGGCATTGTTGGCGAGTCGGGTTCAGGCAAGTCGACGCTGGGTCAGGCGATCCTGCGACTGGTCGAATCGGAGGGCAATATACGATTCGGCAACAAGCAATTGAGCCTGCTCAATCAGCGCTTGATGCGACCGTTGCGCCGGCAGATACAGGTGGTGTTCCAGGACCCGTTCGGCAGCCTCAGCCCACGGATGTCGGTGCAGCAGATCATTGCCGAGGGGTTGCTGACCCATGGCATCGGCACTGAAGCCGAGCGTGAGGCGGCGGTGATTCGCGTATTGGAGGAAGTCGGCCTCGACCCACAGAGCCGCCATCGCTATCCCCACGAATTTTCCGGTGGCCAGCGCCAGCGCATTTCCATCGCCCGTGCGCTGGTGCTGGAACCGGCGCTGATTCTGCTCGATGAGCCGACCTCGGCGCTGGATCGCACGGTGCAGAAGCAGGTGGTGGAGTTGTTGCGGCAATTGCAGATCAGGCATGGACTGACCTATTTGTTCATCAGCCATGATCTGGCGGTGGTGCATGCGTTGGCGCATGACTTGATGGTGATCAAGGATGGCAAGGTGGTTGAGCAGGGTTCGTCGCGCGAGATTTTCGCCGCGCCGCAACATCCCTACACCCAGGAACTCCTGAACGCCTCCGGCCTCAAGCCCGACACAAAACCCTGTAGGAGTGAGCCTGCTCGCGAAAGCGGTATCCCAGTGACATGAGTGCTGCCTGACACACCGCCATCGCGAGCAGGCTCACTCCTACAGGGATGGTGGTGAGTCATTGAAATTTATTTTCCGGGCACTGCATCCAAACGCCTCCGTCACGGGTAGTCCTTGTAACAGCCCTCTTCGGCTGTCAGCGGTCTACCCTTTTCGGAGATAACACTGATGAACATCACCCAGCTGATTGGCCTCACCGGTTTGCTCGCCCTGTCCTCGACGACTTTTGCCCAAGGCAGTTACCCCGACGCGATCAAAGTCCCGGACGGCCACAAGATCGCGATGGAAACCACCGGGGTCGGCGAGATCACCTACGAATGCCGTGACAAAGCCAATACCCCCGGACAGACCGAGTGGACGTTTGTCGGCCCGAAAGCGGTGCTCAATGATCGCAGTGGCAAGCAGGTTGGCACCTACTTTGGCCCGCCCGCCACCTGGCAAGCCAAGGACGGTTCGAAAGTCACCGGCACGCAATTGGCCGTGGCGCCATCAAGCCCGGGCAACCTGCCCTATCAACTGGTCAAGGCCAATCCCGCAGAAGGCAAAGGCGCGATGAGTGGCGTGAGTTACATCCAGCGTGTCGCACTCAAGGGCGGCGTGGCGCCGGGCAGCGAATGCACAGCGGCGAACAAGGGCAAGCAGGAAGTGGTGAAATATCAGGCCGACTATATTTTCTGGGCGGCGAACTGATCTCCGGACTTACCGAGATCCAAAGTGGGAGCGAGCCTGCTCGCGAAGGCGGTGGGTCAGAGAAGGATGTATCGGCTGACACGCCGCCTTCGCGAGCAGGCTCGCTCCCACAGGGTGGAACTGGATTGTGTGGATGTTTGCGGAATGTAGGCTAGATTGCACGACATGCCTTTAGCCGAATCCACATTCGATTACGAAGCCCGCCTCGCTGCCTGTGCCCGAGGCGAGCGCGCGGCCCTGCGCGATTTGTATGTGCAGGAAGGCTCGCGTCTGCTCGGCGTGGCCAAACGGCTGGTGCGCGATACGGCGCTGGCGGAGGACATCGTTCATGAGGCGTTCATCAAGATCTGGAACGGCGCGGCGGGGTTTGATCCGGCGCGCGGTTCGGCGCGTGGCTGGATGTTCAGCGTGACCCGGCATCTGGCGCTGAATCTGCTGCGAGATCAGGGTCGTGAAACGTCGCTCGGGGTTGAGCACGAAACAGTCGGGGATGCTGACGATTTCGATGCCCATGCGCATTCGGCACGCATTCATCGTTGCCTCGAAAAACTCGAGCCACAACGCCGCCACTGCATCCTGCATGCCTATGTCGACGGCTACAGCCACGCGCAGATTGCCGCGCGTTTAGATACGCCGCTGGGCACGGTCAAAGCGTGGATCAAACGCAGCCTCAACGCATTGCGGGAGTGCATGGGATGACCAGCGAATCAGCGCAAGACCGCGATGAATTGGCCGGCGAATATGTGCTCGGTACGCTTTCTTTTGAACAACGGATCGAGGTGCAACGACGCTTGCCGAATGATCCTGAATTGCGTGCAGCGGTGGATGCCTGGGAGCGGCGCCTGCTGGAGTTGACCGATCTGGCGCCCGTGCAACAACCCTCGGCGCTGTTGTGGCCACGGATCGAACGCAGCCTTGAACGATTCGCGCCAAAAACGTCATCGACCTCATGGTGGAATCTGCTGCCACTCTGGCGCGGGTTGAGTGCGGCCGGACTGGCCGCCACATTGATTTTGGGCTCGGTCCTGCTGACTCAGACCACGCCGAAACCGAGTTATCTAGTGGTATTGGTCGCGCCGCAAGACAAAGCCCCGGGCTGGGTGATTCAGGCGAGCAATTCGCACGAGATTCAGCTGATTCCGCTCGGTGTGGTCGAAGTGCCAGCCGACAAGGCACTGGAATTCTGGACCAAGGCTGACGGCTGGCAAGGGCCGGTGTCGCTGGGGCTGGTCAAGCCAGGCGAAGCTTTATCGGTGCCGCTGGACAAGCTGCCGCCGCTGCAACCCAATCAGCTGTTCGAGCTGACACTTGAGGGCGCCAATGGCTCGCCGATCGGCAAACCGACCGGGCCGATTCAGGCGATCGGGCGCGCGGTGAAGGTGCTGTAAGGCTCTGCTCTGCGGCTCCTGGCTACCATCATCGGCATCGATGTTCACCATCACGGCAATGAAGTTCTCATAAAAAATCCCGGGCGTAACATCTGCTCCATACCAACCAACAACACCCCGGAGCACACAATCATGAAACGCCAGACTCTTCTCGGTATCGCTTTCTCGGTCTTCGCTATCAACGCTTTCGCCGCTACCCCGGCCCACACCCTGATCGCCGAAGGCGGCTCGGACAAACTGATCGAAAGCCGTGTGGCTGAAGGTGGCTCGGATCGTCTGATCGAACGTCGCGTTGCCGAAGGTGGTTCGGATCGTCTGATCGAACGTCGCGTTGCCGAAGGCGGCTCGGATCGTCTGATCGAACGTCGCGTTGCCGAAGGCGGCTCGGATCGTCTGATCGAACGTCGCGTTGCCGAAGGTGGTTCGGATCGTCTGATCGAACGTCGCGTTGCCTGATGATTGGCTGTAAGCGCAACACCCCAGAAAAACCCGGCTGCCCTGGCCGGGTTTTTTATGTCTGTGTGTTTTATCTCGCCTTGGCCATGCAGCGCTTGTAGCGCTCGTCCACGCGCTTGGCGAACCAGGCTGTGGTGAGTTTTCGGGTGATCTTCGGGCTCTGCAGCACGATCCCCGGCAACACCGCACGCGGCAGTTTTTTCCCCTCCGCTTGCTCCGCCAGTTCAAACACCCGCTGATAGAGTCTGGTCTCTTCGAATTCCACGGTTTTGCCCTTCTCCAGCTGATCGCGAATGGTCGGGTTGCGCATGCCCAATGACTTGCCGAGGGTGCGCACCGCCAGTTCCGTGCCGCCGGGCATGATCGAGTCGTAGCGGATCAGGTCGCCATCGAGTGCCAGCGGAATACCGGAGGCGCGGCTCACCGCGTTTTGAAATGCCGCGTTGCGACTGGCGTACCAGCCGGCATTGAAATCAGCAAATCGGTACAGCGGCTCGCGATAACTCACCGGATAACCGAGCAAATGCGCGATGCCGAAATACATGCCACCACGGCGGCTGAACACTTCGCGGCGAATCGTACCGTCTACCGGGTATGGATAGTCTTTGGCGTGCTGTTCGGCAAATTCAATGCTGACCTGCATCGGCCCGCCCGTGTGCACCGGGTTGAAGCCGCCGAACAGTGTGCGGCCCATCGGCACACGACCGATAAAGTCGTCGAAGATCGCGCTGAGTTCTTTTTCACTGCGCGCCGCATTCAGGCGTTCGCTGTAGGTCTTGCCGTTGGTTGAACGCACTTGCAGAGCGCCGCTGACCAACAGGCTGGGAATATGCACTTTGGCGGCGCGGCGATCGATTTCGTCGCGGGCGATTTTGCCCAGGCCGGGTACCGTGGGGTCAGCCTGGAAGGTGGATTCCTGCTCGGCAACGGCCAGCACCGAGCAGAGGTTTTGCGTGGTCGGGCTGATGTTCTGCGCGGCGAATGCTGCATAGATATCGGTGGCCCAGCCTTGGCGATCTGCAGTCTTGGCCGGCATCAGCCGCACGATCTCGGCCTTCACCTCAGCGGGCGCACGGGGCACCGGTTCCTGGCCGCGCTGCCCCGCGCAACCGGCGAGCACCAGCAGTGCGGCGAGCGAGATCGGTAATCGAAAGTTGTGCATGAAACTTCATCCAGTCCGTTGTGCCGGGTTCACCATACGTTCAATGGTGTGGCGCAGGCTAGGACTGCGGTGTTCTGGCCCTGTTCCCCTGTATCGCCAATTACCCCGAAATAGAGCTATCGACGACTGATGACAAACTGATTGCAAAACGTTACTGAGAAAATCTATCATTTGTGCCTGGAGTCGCATTTGCGCAAGGAGTTCCCGCGCCGCCCTTATTTTTCTCACCGGCCGTGCGCCTCCAGGTATCTACATGCCCGCTCCAGCTCGACTCGCCGTCCCGTTTCGCCCGACGCTTCTCGCCCTGCTGTGCTCCCTGACTGTCACCGCTCACGCCGCTGAAGGCGATAACAAGGCGCTGGTGCTGGACGACGTCAACGTCAATGCCCAGGCCCCGACGCCCAACGCCCTGCCCCCGGTTTACGCGGGTGGCCAAGTAGCCCGCGGTGGGCAACTCGGCGTGCTCGGCAATCAGGACATGATGGACGTGCCGTTCAGCGCCGCCTCCTACACTGAGCAATTGATTCAGGATCAGCAGGCCGAAAACGTCGCCGACGTGCTGCTCAACGATTCGTCGGTGCGTCAGGCCTCGGGTTTCTCCAACCAGGCGCAAGTCTTCATGATCCGTGGCCTGCCGCTGAACGGCGATGACATTTCCTATAACGGCCTGTACGGCGTGCTGCCACGGCAGATCATTTCCACCGACGCCCTGGAGCGCGTGGAAGTGTTCAAAGGCCCCAATGCCTTTATCAACGGCGTGACCCCGACCGGTTCCGGCATCGGCGGTGGCGTCAACCTGCAACCGAAACGCGCCGGCGACGTGCCGCTGCGGCGTTACACCACCGATATCAACAGCGAAGGCCGTATCGGTCATCACTTCGACATCGGCCAGCGTTTCGGTGAAGACAACCGCTTTGGCGCCCGGATCAACCTGTCTCAGCGCGAAGGCGACACCGGTATCGATCACGAGAACCAGCGCTCGAAACTGTTCGCCATCGGCCTCGACTATCGCGGTGACGCCCTGCGCATCTCCGGCGACTTCGCCTACCAGAAAGAGCGCGTCAACGGTGGCCGCAGCTCGGTCAACCTCGGCACCGCCACGCACATCCCGGATGCGCCGTCAGCCGACACCAACTACGCGCCGAAGTGGGGCTACACCGACATCGAAGACACCTTCGGCATGCTTCGCGCCGAATATGACCTGAACGACAACTGGACCGCTTACGCGGCCGGCGGCGCCAAGCACACCCGCGAAGTCGGGCGCTACAACTCAACCACTTTGGTTGGCAACAGCGGCGCGTCGTTTACCACGGGTTCGTTCGTCCCCCACGATGAAGACAACACCAGCGTCATGGCTGGCCTCAACGGCAAATTCAATACCGGCGCGATCAGTCACAAGGTCAATTTCGGGTTGACCGGTATCTGGGCCGAACAGCGCAGCGCCTATGATTTCGACCTGACCCAGTACGCCAACAACATCTATCACCCGGTGCAGACGCCGTCGCCGGTGGGCAACTTTGCCGGTGGCGACTTGAATGATCCGGGGATCGTCGGCAAGACCTTCAACCGCAGCATCGCGATTTCCGACACCCTCGGTTTCTTCGATGATCGCCTGCTGGTCACCGCCGGCCTGCGTCGCCAGCAACTGGTGGTCCAAGGTTACAGCTACGCCAGTTATGGCAGCGGCCCGCGCTCCTCGAGCTACGACGAGTCGATCACTACGCCGGTGTACGGCGTGGTGTTCAAGCCATGGGAACATGTGTCGTTCTACGCCAACCACATCGAAGGCCTGGCACAGGGTCCGACCTCGCCGACCAGCTCCGGTGGTTTCCGTGTGACCAACGGCAACGAGGTTTACGCACCGGCCCGCTCCAAGCAAACCGAGGCCGGGGTGAAAGTCGACATGGGCACTTACGGCGCGAGCCTGGGTGTCTATCGCATCGAACAGCCAAGCGATGGTTACTGCGAAATCGACAGCGCCACCACCTGCACCTACGTACGTGAAGGCGAGCAGGTCAACAAAGGCGTAGAAATGAACGTGTTCGGCGAGCCGATCCAGGGCCTGCGCCTGATCAGCGGCCTTACCCTGATGGACACCGAACTGAAGAACACCCTCAACGGCGCCAACGACGGCAATCGTGCGATCGGTGTGCCGACCTTCCAGTTCAACGCTGGCGCGGATTGGGACGTGCCGGGTCTGCAAGGTGTAGCGCTGAATGCGCGGATGCTGCGCACTGGTGGTCAATACGCTGACGCGGCGAACAACCTCAGCCTGCCGACCTGGAACCGCTTCGATGCCGGTGCGCGTTATGCGTTCAAGGTGTCGGAGAAGGACGTGACCGTGCGTCTGGGCGTGGAGAATCTGGCGAACAAGAAGTACTGGGAATCGGCTCAGGGTGGGTATCTGACTCAGGGTGAGCCGCGGGTTGCCAAGTTGTCCGGCACCATTGATTTTTAAAGCTGAAAAGCCCCTCACCCTAGCCCTCTCCCAGAGGGAGAGGGGACTGACCGTGGTGTTCTTGCAAGTTACACCGACCTGAAATATCGAGTCGAACTCAGGTCTTAAAAAACACACAAATCGGCTCCCTCTCCCTCGGGAGAGGGCTGGGGTGAGGGGCCCGGATCTACGCCACGCAAAAGCCCCCCAGCCGAACACCCGAAAAAGGCCCCACAGCCTCACCGCTGCGGGGCCTTTTCCGTCTGGCCGATCAACTGGCCACCCTCTCCTTCTGATCCATACTTGCTGCACAGCAAACGGAGGACAGGCCCATGAACCGCAGCGACGTTCTGATCATCGGCGCCGGCCCGACCGGTCTGGTGCTGGCCCTGTGGCTGAGCAAACTCGGCGTACGCGTGCGCATCATCGATAAAACCTCCGCACCCGGCACCACTTCGCGAGCGCTGGCAGTGCAGGCGCGCACCCTTGAGTTGTACCGCCAACTGGATCTGGCCGACACCGTGGTGCGCAACGGCCATCGGGTGGCGGCGGCGAATTTCTGGGTCAACGGCAAACCGGTCGCGCAATTGCCACTGAATCGCATCGGCGAAGGCCTGACACCCTATGCGTTCGTCGAAATCTTCCCGCAGGATGAACATGAACGGCTGCTGATCGAGCGTCTCGAGGACTATGGCATCACGGTCGAACGCGACACGACACTGGAAAGTTTCGAGGAAACCGGCGACGGCATCACCGCGCATTTGCGCCTGCCCGATGGCGAGCAGGAAATCTGCCAAGCCTGTTATCTGGCCGGCTGTGACGGCGCCCGCTCAATCGTGCGCAAAACCCTCGACAGCGGTTTCCCCGGCGGCACTTATCAGCAGATTTTCTACGTGGCCGACGTCAAGGCCAGCGGCCCGGCGATGAACGGCGAGTTGCACCTGGATCTGGATGAGGCGGACTTTCTCGCCGTGTTTCCTCTCGCTGGCGAAGGCCGCGCAAGGCTGATCGGCACCGTGCGTGACGAACGTGCGGATCGCGCCGAAACCCTGGAATTTTCCGATGTCAGCAGCCGCGCCATCGAACATCTCAAGGTGCACATCGAAGACGTGCACTGGTTCTCTACCTACCGCGTGCATCACCGCGTGGCCGAGCATTTTCGCAGTGGCCGCGCGTTTCTGCTCGGCGACGCGGCGCATGTGCACAGCCCCGCCGGCGGTCAGGGCATGAACACCGGCATTGGCGATGCGATCAATCTGGCGTGGAAACTCGCCGCCGTGCTCAGCGGCGCAGCCGAACCACGCCTGCTCGACAGCTACGAAACCGAACGCATTGCCTTCGCTCGTCGACTGGTGTCGACCACCGACAAGGTCTTCAGTTTCGTCACCGCCGAGGGGCGTATGGCTGATCTGCTGCGTATGCGTGTGGCACCGTTTCTGATCCCGAAAATGGCCTCGTTCGAGGCCAGTCGCGAGTTCCTTTTTCGCACCGTTTCGCAGGTCACCCTCAACTATCGCGGCATGCCGTTGAGCCAGGGCGCGGCCGGCCACGTCCACGGCGGCGACCGCTTGCCGTGGGCGCATGATGGTGAGGGAGACAATTACGAACCGCTCAGACAGCCATGCTGGCAGGTGCATGTGTACGGTGACACCAGCGACGAAATGATCGCCTGGTGCCAGGAACATCATTTGCCGCTGCATGTGTTCGACTGGCGCCCGGCGTTTGAAACGGCAGGATTGGGGCGTAATGGCTTTTATCTGCTGCGCCCGGATACGTATGTGGCGATTGCCGAGAACAGCGCGGATCCGAAGGTGATTGAACGCTACTTCCGCGATCACGGCATCCGGACCTACTTCAACTGCCCCTGACCCACCACAAATCAAATGTGGGAGCGAGCCTGCTCGCGAAAGCGTCGTGTCAGTCAACACTAATGTCAGCTGACAAACCGCTTTCGCGAGCAGGCTCGCTCCCACAGGGGTAACGCGTTGGTCGTCAGATCCCGGCCAGGGCCAGATCCATCGCAAAGTAAGTGAAGATCAAATCAGCACCCGCCCGCTTGATCGCGCCCAGGCTCTCACGCACCACACGATCCTCATCAATCGCCCCGGCCTGCGCACCGAACTTGATCATCGCGTACTCGCCGCTGACCTGATACGCCGACAACGGCAAGTTCGAGGCTTCGCGGATGTCGCGGATGATGTCGAGGTACGCACCGGCCGGTTTGACCATCAGCGCGTCGGCGCCTTCCTGCTCGTCGAGCAGCGATTCGCGCAGGGCTTCGCGGCGGTTCATCGGGTTCATCTGATAGCTTTTGCGATCGCCTTTCAGCGCGCTGCCACCGGCCTCGCGGAACGGGCCGTAGAGTGCCGAAGCAAATTTGGTCGAGTAAGCCATGATCGGAATCTGGGTGAACCCGGCCGCATCCAGCGCCTGCCGAATCGCCCGCACCTGACCGTCCATCGCCGCCGACGGCGCGATCACATCAGCACCGGCACGCGCCGCCGCCACGGCTTGCTTGCCGAGGTTGATCAGGGTCTGGTCGTTGTCGACTTCATGGTTGTGCATCACGCCGCAGTGGCCGTGATCGGTGTATTCGCAGAAGCACGTGTCGGACATCACGATCATCTCCGGCACTGCGTCTTTGGCAATGCGCGACATGCGCGAAACCAGGCCTTCTTCGCGCCAGGTGTCACTGCCGTTGCTGTCCAGATGGTGGGACACGCCGAAGGTCATCACCGACTTGATGCCAGCACGGGCATAACGCTCGATTTCGCTGGCCAGTTTGCGCTCGGGAATGCGCATCACACCGGGCATGCTTTTGATCGGGACGAAGTCGTCGATTTCTTCCTCGACGAAAATCGGCAGCACCAGATCATTCAGACTGAACTCGGTTTCCTGGAACAGGCTGCGCAGGCTCGCATTGCGGCGCAGACGGCGGGGACGTGCTTCGGGGAACTGACTGGACATGGGGCCTTTCCTGAAAACGGCAGATGAGACGAAAGTCGTAGGGGGCGAAGCTTATGCCTTGCGGGGGCTGGCGTACAAACCTGGATCAATCAAGAGTGCATTACCGGGGGTGTAACAATCTATGCGCCGCAACACCAATTCCCTTGTGGGAGCGAGCCTGCTCGCGAAGGCGTCGTATCAGTCAACCCAATTGTTTCCGATACACCGAATTCGCGAGCAGGCTCGCTCCCACAGGGGTTATGTGTGTAGTCAGGAAGGGATGGTCAGGCCGCGAATGACCGCTGGGCGGGCGAGGAATCGCTCCAGCACACGGGTAACGTTCGGGAAGTTGCTGATGCCCACCAGATCACCGGCCTCATAAAACCCGATCAAATTACGCACCCACGGAAACGTGGCGATATCCGCAATGGTGTAACGCTCGCCCATGATCCAGTCACGGCCCTCGAGCCGGCCATCGAGCACTTTGAGCAGGCGTTTGCTTTCATCGACATAACGATCACGCGGACGTTTGTCTTCGTAGTCCTTGCCGGCGAACTTGTTGAAGAAACCGAGCTGGCCGAACATCGGGCCGATGCCGCCCATCTGGAACATCAGCCACTGGATCGTTTCGTAGCGCAGCACGCCTTCCTGCGCCAGCAACTGACCGCTTTTGTCGGCCAGATAAATCAGGATCGCCCCCGACTCGAACAGCGGCAGTGGCTGGTCCCCGGGGCCGTGCGGGTCGAGGATCGCCGGGATCTTGTTGTTCGGGTTCAGCGAGAGAAACTCAGCGGACAACTGATCCCGGTTATCGAAAGCAACCTTGTGCGGCTCGTACGGCAGGCCGATTTCTTCGAGCATGATCGAGACTTTGACGCCGTTGGGCGTCGGCAAGGAATAGAGCTGAATCCAGTCTGGGTACTGCGCCGGCCATTTCTGGGTGATCGGGAACGCGGACAGATCGGTCATGGGAAGCATCCAGTCACAAATTAAAGGCTGATCATAATGTAGGCGCCGCGCAGGCCGCGATCTTTTGATCTTGAGCCTTTGCAGCCTGCAAAAAATCGCAGCCTGCGCCAGCGCCTCCATGAACCGTAACATCCTGTCGTTAACCTGCCACCAGGCCGCTGAACATAGCCGTTAGAGTGCTGCGCACTCTGACGATCGAACCAAACGGCCCTCAGGGGACTCTGAGCTATGCCTTTATTGCAAAGGAAGCCGTTCACGACAGGGAAAACACCCGGTGCTGGGAGCCCGTGGTGTAAAGGTTTGTCAGCCTTAATTGAATCAGCTGAAGAACTTTCTATTTCATGACGAACCTTATGCGTTTCGCCAAACGCTTCAAACATCGCGCGTATGTGGCCCTGCCTTCCCTGCTGGCTGTCAGTGCGCTGTTCCTGTCGCTTGAGTCCAGCGAAAGCCGTGCGCAACCGGCGGATGGCACCCAGACGCTGGTGTTCCTGCGCCACGCAGAGAAACCCGAGGGCGGTCTTGGTCAGCTCAACTGTCAGGGCCTGAACCGCGCCATCGACCTGTCGACCCTGCTGCCGGAGAAATTCGGCAAGGCCGATTACGTGTTTGCCGCCAATCCGACGCGCAATGTCGAGGAAGGTGAGCTGGACAACTCCTACAGCTACATCCGCCCGCTGATGACCATCAGCCCGGCGGCGATCAAGCTCGGTCTGCCGGTGAACATCGAGTTTTCGGCCAATGACACCAGCGATCTGGCCCGCGAACTGCTGGAAGACAAGTATCACAACTCGACGATCTACACCGCCTGGTCGCACGGCTATCTGCCAGAGTTGATCAACAAGGTGGCGGGCAAAGCGGTCGGCGAGAAGCAGAACATCACCGAGGACTGGGCGGGCAACGACTTTGACTCGCTGTATGTACTGACCCTGACCTGGCACAACGGCAAGGCCAGTTTGCAGAGCCACAGCTACAAGCAGGGGCTGGATAACGGCAAAGATACCTGTCCGACCTGAGTTTTGTGTGGCCTGGCCCGGCCCTTTCGCGAGCAGGCTCGCTCCCACAGGGGATTTGTATTTCACGCAGATCCAATGTGGGAGCGAGCCTGCTCGCGAAGGGGCCCGCCGCTACAACCTCAAAGCGTCTGATTCACCCGCTCACGCAAATACTCAAGCACCGCCCCACGCTCTCCGGCAAACTCGATCCGCCCGCCCTTCTTCTCACGCTGGAACACATACATCGGGTCGTAATAGTCGCGCAGCAATACACCGATCCACTCACGGAAGAGCTCGACCGAACCGTTGCGCGCCTGTTCGGACAGCGCCGCTTCCATCTGCAAATACATGCGTTGATAGCGCTCGCCACCCAGTCGTCGCTGAATATTGTTCAGGCTGGAAATCAATCGTTCCGCATACAAAGCAAAACCGAGCTCGCCATGCACAGCGACGAACTCGGCATGCAGGTCGATTACATAATCCTGCAGGATCCGCTCGACCCGATTGTCGAGGCTGTCCTCTAGCCATACCAGCGGAGCCGCTTGCATGCCCCTGTACAAAGGCAATGGCAAGGCACAACTGCCGACTACCCGGCTCTCGTCCTCCAGGACAAATTGCCCGATCCCGCCAGCACGTTTTTTCAGCACATCGACGGCCAGACGGTTTTCGAAATCGATGTTGGTCGGCTGTCCCGTGGCACGCTTGCCAAAACTCGAGCCGCGATGATTGGCATGACCTTCCAGATCCAGACCATTGCTCAACTGCACCAGCACTTCGGTCTTGCCGGTGCCGGTCATGCCACCAAGCAGGACCAGTTCGCATTCGGTCACAGCCTGATCGACGGTCTCCAAGAGGAACGTGCGCATGGCCTTGTAACCACCGCCGACGCGCGGGTAATCGATGCCACCCTCGTCCTTGATCCATTGCTGGACGATCTGTGAACGCAGGCCGCCGCGAAAACAATACAAATAGCCATCGGGGTTGTTACGAGCGAACTCGACCCAGCCTTGAATGCGCTTCTCCCGAACTTCGGCGGACACCAGGCGCTCACCCAAGGCAATCGCAGCTTGCTGTCCGTGCTGTTTGTAACAGGTGCCCACCTGTTCGCGCTCACGGTCGTTCATCAGCGGCAGATTGACTACCCCGGGGAACGCACCGTGGGAGAACTCGATCGGCGCGCGGGCATCCATCAGCGGCCGGTCGTTGAGGAAAATGTCTCGGTAGTCAGTGCAGTCGCGGAGCATCAAATCACCTCGACTGCGTTCGTCTGTCGCTCAACCAGTTCGCCGATTGGCGCAAGGTTCAGGCCCAGTTCGGCGGCGATAGCAAGGAATTCTTCATTGCCTTCAGGCGTCACGGCGATTAGCAGACCACCACTGGTTTGCGGGTCGCAGAGCACGCGTTTATGCAGCTCCTGCACACGGCCGACCTTGCTCGCGTAGCTGTCGAAATTGCGCAGCGTACCGCCGGGCACGCAGCCCTGATCGAGGTAATACTCGACGCTGTCCAGACGCGGCACCCGGTCATAGGCGATGCGTGCGGTGAGCTTGCTGCCGTCCGCCATTTCCACCAGATGCCCGAGCAGGCCAAAACCGGTGACGTCGGTCATTGCCGTGACACCGGCGAGTTTGCCGAAGCGGCTGCCGGGTTTGTTCAGGGTGCACATCCAGTCGCGGGCTACGCCGACATCGGCGGCACGCAATTTGCCCTTCTTCTCGGCGGTGGTGAGGATGCCGATGCCCAACGGTTTGGTCAGGTACAACAGGCAACCGGCGGTGGCGGTGTCGTTGCGCTTCATGTGGCGCTTTTCCACCAGTCCGGTGACGGCGAGGCCGAAGATCGGCTCCGGCGCATCGATCGAGTGCCCGCCCGCCAGCGCAATGCCCGCCGCGTCGCAAACGGCACGGCCGCCGCGAATCACTTCACGCGCCACTTCCGGCGCCAGCACATTGACCGGCCAGCCGAGAATCGCGATGGCCATCAGCGGATCACCGCCCATTGCATAGATGTCGCTGATCGCGTTGGTCGCGGCAATGCGGCCGAAGTCGAACGGGTCATCGACGATCGGCATGAAAAAGTCCGTGGTCGACACCACGCCGCGCTCGGCATCGATCTCATACACCGCCGCGTCATCGCGTGAGGCATTGCCGACCCACAGTTTCGGATCAAGGTTCTGGGCACCGCTGCCGGCCAGAATCACTTCCAGCACCTGCGGGGAAATCTTGCAGCCGCAACCGGCGCCGTGGCTGTATTGGGTCAGACGAATCGGCTCGCTCATGGGGGAGTCTCAGGCTGTTGATGGGGCCGATTCTAGCAGAGGTCCAAATCAGCTCGGCGGTGTCAATCCCTCTTAAGATAACTGAAGGCATATTGACATCACCCTTCAACCAGGGAGAATCGCGCAACGCTTCATTCAAAGTCAGGGACTACTATGAAACAACGCGCCTCCAAACCAACCGAAACTGGCTCCTTTATCGATTCTTGGCGACGCGAACCCGAGCCCTTTTGTCCAGAAAGTTTCAACACGACATTTATTTTCTCCTCTATCACCAGCGCGGTCGGCCGCGCATTCGATGCGACCCGCGAGACCGTTGCAGAAGCCGCTGACATCGTTGGAGACAAGGTCGGCGATCTGTATGGCGCCACCGTCGAAACGATTTCCGATGCCGCCGATGCGGTGACTGACGTCGTGACTGAAGCAGCCGAAAAGGTTGGCGATGCCGTATCCGATGCCTACAACTCCACTGTCGAAACCGCCTCCAATGCCGCCGACGTTGTGGCAGACGTTTACACCGCGGCCGTTGAATCCGTTGTGGACGCTGCTGACAAAGTGGGCGATGTCCTGAGTGATGCTTACGATTTCACCCGCGAAACCATCACCAGCGGTTACGACAGTTCCCGGGACTATGTAGCCGACTTCGGAACCTCGATGGCGACCTATTGGAATGCCAAAAAAGAACTGGAAGAGCGCAAGGAAAAAAATGCTGAAACTCGCGGCGAGAACCGCGAAAAGGCGAAGAGTGAGGTCAGGGAAAGGCGCTTCTGCGAGGCGCTCGCAAAAGCCAAGGCATGCATTGACAGCCATGAAGCCTATTTCCGCATGCTGATTGCCATGCAAGCCGTTGCACAGGCGAGCGCCGCGTGCAATGGCGGCGCCAGTGAAGAGGATAAGCAGCAAATCAATGAGTTCCTGCTGGGCATGGGTAGCGACTTCCTGCCCGCCAAAGTTCAAGCAGCGATGAATCTGCTCGCTAGCAATCCTCCGACGCTCAAGGAGGCTTTCATCCGAGCGCGAAAAACCGGAATTGAGGCGCAAGCGTTGTTCGATGAAATCATCGATTTCGTCACGACGCTGAACGGTGAAATGAGTGAGCCGCAGAAAGCGTTTCGCTCGGGATGGGCGCAGTTGTCTGCCGCTGCTTGAAAGGAGAACTGCCATGACGGATCGAATCGAACGTTTCAAAGCCCGGCAACGCCAGCAAGCAACGGTTGCCAGTGCGACCCGCCTCGTCGGGTTGCCCGAGGCTGACCTTGCTCGACAATTGCTTGAGGAGCCCCTGAGCCCTCTGCTGTTGGAGGGCGATTTTCTTGCCGCTGATTTTTCGGTGGAGCTTGACGTCACGGATGATGAAGCCCAGGAAGCGCTCAAAGGCTACTCGCAAGCGTTCAATCAGGAACGTTTCGAGCAACTCATCGGGGACAGTAGACGCGAGGTGTTGCAGGCTATTGCGGTACCTTTCGGGTTGGGTCGAGTGCTCGCGGTTTACGATAAAAAAGGCGGCAACGTCGACACCATCAATAACGCGAGGAATGAGGTGTACGCCAGCGATGCTGCTGCCAGGAAGTACACCGACTTGCCTGCTTATGATTCGGACAAATTTCACAAGGACAAGGCTTACACCGACAAAAACGCCAAAGACACGCTGGCTCAGCAATCGGGCACCCTCAAGGACGCCTACACAAACGAGACCTTCGGCCAGAACAAGAAGCAGGATCCGCGCAACCTCGACCACACCATTTCAGCCAATGAAATTTATACCGATCCGGGACGAGTGCTGGCCGATCTCGATGCACCGAAACTGGCAAATGTCGACTCCAATCTGAATCCGACGAAGAAAGCGCTTAACCAGTCAAAAGGTAAATTGAGTGCCACCGAACTTGTTGAAAAGCTGCAGACGCAGTCGGTCAGTCGTCGGGAGGAAATGCAGCGGCTGTCGGAGAAAACCGAACTGACGCCTAAAGAAGAAAATCGCCTCAATCTGCTCAAACAGCATGAAGCCATCGCGCAGAACCCTGATCTGCTGCTGGCGAAGGACAAGGCAGCACGTGCCGAGTATGAAAAGAAACTCAACGACGCCTATTACAAAAGCGACAAGTTCAAAGCGGACCTTGCCAGGACCAGCCTCAAGGAAGGCGGCAAAATGGCGTTTCAGCAAGCCTTCGGCGTCATGCTGATCGAGTTTTTCAGCGCAACGTTCGACGAACTGATGGACCTGTACCGCCATGGCCGAAGCCACGAATCGTTGGTCCCGGAGCTACGCGCGCGCCTCGGGCGCGTTGCCAAACGAGTCGGCAATCAATGGCAAACGGCGCTGGCTGCCGGTGGCGCAGGCTTCGTGGCCGGCGTACTGGCCAACCTGGTCACCACCCTGATCAACGTCTTTGTCACCACGGGCAAACGTGCTGTGCGCATGTTCCGTGAAGGATTCCTGTCGTTGCTCAAGGCACTGAAGACACTGTTGCTGCCTCCTGAGGGACTCACCCTGCGTCAGGCAGCACACGAGGCGATCAAGATCACTTGCGCCGGAGGTGTGATCATTGCCGGTGTCGCACTTGAAGAAGTCATCGAAAAACAAATGCTGCTGATTCCCGGGCTCGGCACTGTGGGGGCGATTTTGTCTGCGGTCATCGTCGGCGCACTGACAGGGCTGGCCAGCACTTTTGTTGTTTACCTGGTGGACAGGCTTGATCCTCTAGGCGTGAACCGCGACCGCGAAATCATCGAGGTGGGTGAAAGGCTTGACCGGAGTCTGGCGCAGGCGATGGAAGAAAATGACCGGTTGCTGCTTGAATTGGAAAGCAGTCTGGCGACTTGATCCAAGACGTAGCTAACGCCTTCTTTTAAAGAGTGGTGAAGTACACCATCCACCACAAGGTAGTTGTAACCATCCAACTACCTTATAAATATATCCAGGGATATACGTGTCCGAACTAATTGAGAATCTCGCAAAAGCCGGTTCGTTTTCAGTCAAGCTCATCATCGCACTTGGAATTTTCATTACATGGGGATATTGCGCTTTTCTTATCAACTTCTTCCCTACCGGACTTAATCTTGCCGACAGTCTTGTCTTTATCTTTATTGCTTTAGGATTTGGCTTCTTGTATTCCTACTGGCTAGGAGCAAGCTTTCTGGCTTTTAATTTTGCCTATTCAGCAATAAAAGAAAAAAACGGATTCGAAAAAATATTCGCTGCAATCTTCAGCTTCATATTTTTTGCCGCACTGGGACTCGTTGCCTATCTTCTCGCTGACTGGACGGCACTCGCAGCATCCGCTGCAAGCGGCTTTATGCTGCACATTTCTATCAATTTGTGGAAATCCGACTTACCAGGTGAAGACGCGGCTACCAAGCGAAAAAGAACATGGCAAAGAGTGCTTGTGTTTTTCCTGGCGTTCATCATACCTGCAGCATTGGTGCCTCCTCTTCTGGGAAAATTCATTGATGGCACTTTTGGCTTCATTGGTGTGCAGCAAAAAAATGTTTCCCTCGTGCTAAGTGAAGACAATCAGAAAATTGTAAGCGATGTAGCAAAAGAGCTTAATCTTTCAGTGTATGGCTGTACGAAAGACGGCAACCAAACCAACATTGTTCATCATTTCAATGTTCTTTGGCATGGATTGGGAGAACGCAGCTTGGTCCAGTTGCTTACCTACAATAAGGAAAGCCAAAAATGGGATAAAAAAGTTGCAAAAATCGAGCTTGATCGCAGCGGCGTGAAGGTATTGACGCAAGAAAACAAGAACGACAGTTTCAATACCTGCGTGACACTCAATACCGATACTCTTTTTGACATTTATGTAGACAAAATCAGCGACGATGGAAAAGCCCGGCTGGGTGAATTCGCTACGGATACAAGAAACAAGCTTGAAACCGATCATCTGAGAATACTGTCGGCCACCATTACTGGTCACACCGACAGGCTACCAGTGCTAAAGGAAAACGATTCCAATGTCGCTCTCTCCCTGCGTCGCGCTAACAGCGTGTATATGGAAATCAAAGATCTGTTTAACGCAGACAAAAATGTTCACGTGAAAATGTTGGGTCAAGGTTCTTTGCAACCCAAGTCAGAATGTCCGCGAAATATAAGTATTCCCGAACAGAAGGAATGTCTGGCAGTGGACCGTCGCGTTGAAATCGAACTGAAAGTGCAAATGAAAGAAAAAGATCCAGTGCCCGCCGAGAATGACGCATTGAGCAAGGCTAAGGCGGCTGACCACTCGGATACGAAGACGCAAGCGTGCACTGACGAAAAAATTTCTGCCGACGCGTCTCCTGCCGCTGCCAAGCAGAACCCCACGAACTGCGGACCGGCACCCGTCACGCCATAGCAAACCATGCGATGTTTTGAACCCCAAAAAAAACCGCCCTTACGGGCGGCTAAAAGTGCTTCGACCCTAAATCAGAAGCCAAGGCTGAAGCTGATGGTCATCGCATGGTCATTGCTGTCGTTCGACAGTTGTCCGGAATAGCCGACCCCGAGTTTGCCGGTCGGGCTGATCTGGAAGTCGACTCCCGCTTCAACGATGGCGCTGTCCTTGGCGATCGGCACACCTTGGGTGCTGAACGAGGCGCCGCCGTCGATGAAGGTCAGATCAGCATCAGGCTTGGTGTCGCCGAAGGCATGGCGCCAGCCGATGGCCGCGCGCGGGGTGAATTGCCCGCCGTTGGCCAGGGTGATGACTTTGCCGGCACGTACGCCGAGGGTCGAGAAGGTGATGTCTTGGTCGGCATCGGCCTCCAGGCGCCCTGCTCCGCCTTTCTCCTTGGCCTTGTCGGTGTCGTAGTTGACGTAGGCGAGCCCTGCGAACGGCTCGAGGGCAATGCCGCCGGCTTCAATGGTGTAACCGACTTCACCGAACACCTGCGCGCTGCGTGCGTCGTAGTTGGCTTTCAAGCGGTCGTTGTAGCTACCGACACTGACGTTGCGTTTGGTTTCGATGTCGTGCCAGCTGTAAGCCGCGCCGAGGCGCACCGCCAGGGCATCGAACTGCGAGTTGAGGTACGCCGCCAGGTGGTAGCTTTCGACGGTGGCATCCGAGCGACGGTCATGGGCATCGAGGTCGCTGCGGGTGTAACCGGCGGCCATGCCCACGCGCCACTGGTCATCGAGTTGCTTGTCGGTGCCGAGCATGAAGCCGCTGAGGTTGCGGTCGAGCTTCGCCGCGTTGCTGTCGCCATCCGACTCGCCCCATGCGCCGAGTGCACGGGCCCAGCCGACCATTTCGCCGTGGCAACCGTTACTGCTCAGTTGGTTGCCACTTGGCGCTAGGGCGCGGCGTGGATCATCCGCCGCGCTGCATGACGGTTGGCGCATGCGATCGTTGACCGCGTCACGCACGTAGCGCGAATCCTCAAGGATGGCGCTGGCGGTGCTGGCGTGGATCTCACCGGACAGACTGTCGAAGGCGTTACGCGCACCGGCGACACTGAGGTTGACGATCTCGTTCTGCAACGCCGCGCCGGCCGGGCCGTTGTTCGACAGCGCGGTGGCGGTTCTGAACTGGTTGTCAGTGGCGGCGACATCGGCAAAGGAATTGCCGTTGCGGCTGACCACCAGATTCACTGCGTTGGCGTCATACACCAGTGCGGTATTGAGGAACGCGTATTGCGGCAGATCCGCAGCGCTGAAGGTGCCATTCACGCCACCGCCCGCGGTGATCAGCGAGTACGTGGTGTTGCCGGTGAACGGTGCCAGCGAGTTCACTTGCAAGGCGCCGCCCAGATTTGCGGTGCCGCCGATTGCCAGTGGCGTCGCGGTTGGCGAACTGACGGTCAAGGCCAGCACACCGTCGCTAGCGTTGGTCAGGTTACCGGCCACGCTCAGGGTGCCCGCTTCGGAGCCCGAGGCGACAACGCCATGGTTGACCACCGAGCCGACACTGCCGTTGCCGCTCAGACCGGCGCCGTTGGCCACGGTGACTTGCCCACCCAACGAAGCGCGCGCCGCAAGGCTGCCGACTTGCAACACACCTTGATCGACCGCGACCGTGCCGCTGAACGGATTATCACCGGTCAACAGCAAGGTGCCGGTACCGCGTTTGAGCATCGCGCCAAGTCCGCGCAGCGATCCATTGAACTGACCATTGAAGTTCTGCAAGAAGAGCAGCGATGCGTTGTTGAGGATATTGCCCTGCAGGCTGGTGGTGTTACCGACCAGCGTACCGCCGCTGACCGTGGTGCCACCGCTGTAGGTATTGGCGCCACTGAGCACCAGCGTGCCGGAGTCGAGTTTCTCGATCCCGCCAGTGCCCACCAGCGGCGCGGAGATTTCCGCACTCGCGCCGGCGTTGACCCGCACCGGTGCTAGGCTGCCGTCCGTCCCGTTGACCGGGGTCAGTGAGCCACCGGCACCCGGCGTCAGGCTGTAGCCATTGGCGAGGAATTGCAGGCCGGTGAAGTTCTGATTGCCCTGCACGGTCACCGTACCTGCCTGACCGCCGAACACCGCGAACTGCCCATTTGAAGCCAGGGCCTGAGTACCGCTCGGATCGGTCCAGTTGGTGTCCGGTCCCCACACACCGCTGCCGCCACCGATGCTGCCGTCCGGATTGGTGGTGCCACCATTCCAGAACTGCACCTCACCCGGGGTGCCTTGCACCAGCAGGTTGATCTGATTGGCAATCGCAGTTTGCAGGGTCAGATTGGCCGCCGACACCGGCAGGCTGCCATACACCAGACCGTTGTCGGTCAGACTGCCGCCGTAGCTGAACAGTTGATAAACCCCGGTGCCGAAGCCGCCGGCGTTGCTGATGTTCAGCGTACCGTCGAGGGTCAGATTGCCGGCGACATTGACCACGGTGGTCGAACTGGCCGCCGAGCCGAGGCTGAAGTCCAGATTGGTCCCTGAGGACAGTGCCAGCGAACCGACCGACAACGGCGTCGCGGTGCCGCCACCGGCCAGCGTCGCACCGTCAGCCAGTTGCACAGCGCCACCGAGCTGACCGCCACCGCCGATGCTCGCGCCGCTGGCGACACTGACGTTGGCGCTGTTGAGCACACCATTGACGATCAGATTGCCGGCCTGCACCGACGTGTTGCCGGTAAAGCTGTTGTTGCCAGTCAGCAGCAACTCACCGGTACCGGTTTTGTTCAGCGTGCCGGTACCGGTGAGGTTACCGGTGTAGCTGCCGTCGGCGTTTTGTTCGAAGGTCAGCGTTGCGTTGTTGACGATCGCACCTTGCAGGCTGCTGGTGTCACCGCGCGTAGTGCCGGCATTCAACGTGGTACCGCCGCTGTAGGTGTTGGCGCCGCTGAGCACGAGATCGCCGGCACCGTTTTTCGCCAGACTGCCGGTGCCGGTCAGAGCACCGATCAGCGTGGTGTTCTGATTGCCGGCCAGGGTCAGTTGCGCGCCAAGGTTGACGGCGTTGGCCAGTTGCAGCGCCGAGGTGCTGTCGAGCGTGCCGTCACCGGTCACGTTAAGCGCAGCGCTGCTGATCGCACTGTTGTTGCCAAGAACCAGCGTGCCGCCAGCGAGCTGAGTGCCGCCGCTGTAAGTGTTGCTGCCGTTGAGGGTCAGGCTCGATGCGCCGGCCTTGATCAGGCTGCCGCTGCCGCTGACCACGCCGTCGAGGGTCAAGGCATTGGAGCCGGCAACGGTCAGACCACCGTTGACGACCACGTCGTTACTGAGGCTGACGGCCGCGTTGCTGTCCAGCGCTGTGCCGTCGGCAGCAGTCAACACGCCAGTGCCGAGCGCCGCGTTGTTGCCGACCACAATCTTGCCGCCATTGAGCGCCGTGCCGCCGGTGTAGCCGTTGGCCGCGTTGAGCACCAGCGTACCGCTGTCGTATTTGCCCAGCGTGCCGCTGCCGTTGAGCGCAACGCCGATGGTTGCCGTGGCGTTCGGGTCAACCCGCACCGTGGCATTGCCCAGCGAACCGTTGACCAGATTCAGCGAGCCCGCCGTGCCATTCACCAAGCTGTAGCCGTCAGTGACGAACTGCATGCCAGTGATGGTTTGTGCGCCGTTGACAGTGACCGTGCCGGCCGCGCCCTGGAACACCGCGAAGCTGTTGGTCCAGGCTTGGTTGGTGGTGCCGTTGACGTCGGTCCAGTTGGTGGTGCCGGTGCCCCAGGTGCCACTGCCGCCCTCCACCGAACCGTTGGCCACCAGTTGATTGCCGTCCCAGAACTGCACGGTGACGCCCGGTGCAGTCACCAGCAGGTTGATCTGATTGGCCAGTGCGGTTTGCAGTTGCAGATCGCCCGGGCTGACGCTACCCGGCAACGTGCCGAAGAGCATGCCGTTGTCGGTCAGGCCGCCGGTGTAGTCGATCAGGCGATAGACGCCGCTGCCAAAACCACCGATGTCGCTGACATTGAGGGTGCCGTCGAGGGTCAGGTTGCCGCCGACATTGACCAGCGCATTGCCGCCACCGGACACCGGTGTGCCGAGGCCGACGTCGAAGTTGGAATTGCCGTTGAACAGCAGCGAACTGACGCTCAGCGTACTACCGGTGACGCCCGCCAGATGACCGCCATCGGCCACCGTCACGGCACCGGTCAAGGTGCCGCTGCCACCGAGATTGCCGCCGCTGTTGACCAGCACGTTGCCACTGGCCAGTGAGCCGTTGACCTGCAAGGTGCCGGCGTTGACGTTGGTGTCACCGGTCAGGTCGCTGATGCCGCTGAGGGTCAGGGTGCCGCTGCCGAGTTTGCTCAGGCTGCCGTCGCCGCTGAGGATGCCGGCGAAGGTGCTGCTGACATTGTTGCCGCCGAGGCTCAGCGTATTGCCCGTGCCGATCAGCGCCGTGCCGCTGCCAGTAAGGCTGGCGAGGCTGCCCGATACACCGAGATTCAACGCCGCGCCGCCCGCGAGATTGACCGTGGCGTTGTTGCCCAGCGCCGCGCCGCTCAGTGTGGTCAGGCTGCCGGACGCCACATCGAAGGTGCCGCTGAAGGTGTTGTTGCCGCTCAGTGTCACGTCGGCCAGACCGTTCTTGGTCACCGTGCCGGCGCCGGCGATCACGCCGCCGAGGGTCAGGTTGTTGTTACCGGCCAGGGCCAGATTGGCATTGACGTTGAGGTTGTTGGCCAGCACCAGTGGCGCGGAGTTGTCGAGGGTCGAAGCGCCGGCCACCGTCAGCGCGCCGCTGCCCAGAGCGCCGCCAGTGCCAAGGGTCAGCGTACCGGCATTCAGTGTGGTGCCGCCGGAGTAAGTATTGATGCCATTGAGCGTCAGGTTCGACGCGCCGTCCTTGATCAGCCCGCCCGCGCCGCTGACGACACCTGCGAGGGTCAGGTTGTTGCTGCCGGTGTTGCTCAGATTGGCGTTGAGCACGACGTTGTTGCCCAGGCTCAGCGCGCTGTTGCTGTCCAGCGCCGAGGCGCCCGCCACGGTCAGGTTGCCCAGGCCCAGCGCCGAGTTGCTGCCGGCGGTCAGGGTGCCGGCGTTGAGGGTGGTGCCGCCGAGGAAGTTGTTGTTGCCGCTGAGGGTCAGGTTGGCTGCGCCGTTTTTGCTCAGGCTGCCGGCGCCGTTGACCGTACCGGCCAGGGTCATATCCGCCGTGCCGCCGATGCCGAGATTGCCGGCCAGGTTGACCGCATTGTTTACCGAAACTGCAGTGCTCGCATCCAGCGTGGTGCCGCCCGCCGCGTTCAACGTGCCCGAGCCGAGTGCCGAGTTCGACGCCAGAATCAGTCCGCCGGCGTTCAAGGCAACCGGGCCAAGAAAGGCATTGTTACCGCCGAGGGTCAGGTTGGCCGTGCCGGTTTTGATCAGGCCACCGGTGCCGCCAATCACGCCGTTGAGGGTCAGCGCATTGCTGCCGACCACGGTGAGGTTACCGTTGAGCGTCGCGGCGTTGGCCAGTGTCACCGCTGCATTGCTGTCCAGTTGCGTGCCGGCATTCGCCGTCAACGTACCGGTGCCGAGCGCGGTGTTGCTGCCGACGATAATCTTGCCGCCGTCCAGTTGCGTGCCGCCGGTATAGGTGTTGGCACCACCGAGCACCAGCGTGCCGGCGTCGAGTTTATTGAGGATGCCGCTGCCATCGATATTGGCATTGATGGTCGCCGTCACACCCGGATCGACGCGCAACGAAGTGGTGCCGCCGGTGCCGTTGACCGCTGTGAGTTGCCCCGCTGCACCGTTGACCAGGTTGTAACCGTCGGTGAGGAATTGCATGCCGGTGAACGCTTGCGTGCCGTTCACCGTTACCGTGCCGGCGGTGCCTTGGAACACCGCGAAATCACCGGCCCACGGCTGATTGACCAAACCATTGGCATCGGTCCAGTTGGTGCCGACCGCATTCCACGTGCCGCTACCGCCATCGACCACGCCGTTGGCGATGGTCTGGCTGCCGTCCCAGTAACGGATGTTGCTGTTCGGCGCGGAGACTTGAATGTTGATCTGATTGGCCACGCCGGTTTGCACCAGCAGATCGCCGAGACCATAACCGACCGGCACGCTGGCCACGTCCAGACCGAGGTTGGTCAGGGCGCCGGTGTAGTTGAACAGGCGATACACGCCGACGCCGAAACCGCCGGCATCGCTGACATTAAGATTGCCGTCGAGGGTGAGGTTGCCACCGACATTCATCAGCGACGCGGTCGACGGTGTGCCCAGTGCCACATCAACGTTGCTGCCGGCGCCGAGAGTCAGAGCACTCGCCGACAAGATGTTGCCCGACGACAACGCCAGATGCCCACCGTTGTTGATGTTGACCGCGCCGAGCGCCGAGCCGGTACCGGTCAGCGTGCCACCGGTATTGACGTTGACTTGCGCACTGCCCAGCGAACCACTGAGGTTCACGATACCGCCATCGATCGCGGTGTTGCCGGTAATGCCGTTGATCCCGGTGAGGTTCAAGGTGCCGGTGCCGACTTTGACCAGGCCGCCGCTGCCGCTGAGATCACCATCAAACGTACTGGTGACGTTGCCACCGCCGACGGTCAGGGTGTTGCTGCCGGTCAGTTGCACACTGCCGCTGCCGGTCAGCGCGCCGAGGCTGGCATCGCTGCCCAGATTCAGCCCGGCGCCGGCGCTGATGTTGACCCCGGAAGTGCTGCCCAGCGCATTGCTGTTGAGCGTGGTGATGCTACCGGACACGATATTCAGCGCACCGGTGAAAGTGTTATTGCCTGCCAGAGTCAGGTCCGACAAACCGTTTTTGGTCAGGCTGCCGGCGCCGTCGATGATGCCGTTCAAGCTCAAATCGTTATTGCCGGCCACGGTCAGCCCAGCGTTCAAAGTAACCGCGTTACCGATGCCAAACGAAGCGCTGTTGTCCAGCGTCGCCGCACCGCCGACGATCAATCCGCCACTGCCCAGACCATTGGCATTGCCCAGCGTCAGCGTGCCGGCATTCAGCGTGGTGCCGCCGCTGAAGGTGTTGTTGCCGTTAAGCGTCAGATTGGCAGCGCCGTCCTTGATCAACTGGCCGGTGCCGCTGGTGACGCCGCCGAGGGCGAGATTCTGCGTGCCACCCACGGTCAGCGCGGCATTCAATGCGACCGCGTTGTTGAGGCTGACCAGCGGCGAGTTGCTGTCCAGTGTCGCGGCGCCAGCGACGGTCAATGCACCGGAACCCAGCGCCGAACTGTTGCCGACAGTCAGGGTGCCGGCGTTCAGCGTGGTGCCGCCAAGGTAATTGTTGGCCGCATTGAGAATCAGATTGGCCGCGCCGTCTTTCACCAGACTGCCGGCGCCGCTGACCAGACCGGTCAGGGTCATATTCGCCGTGCCGCCGATGTTCAAGGCACCGGCGAGTGCCACGGCATTGTTCAGGCTGACCGCCGTGTTGGCGTCCAGCATGGTGTTGGCCGCCGCGTTCAACGTACCGGAACCCAGCGCGGTGTTGCTGCCGACGGTCAGTTTGCCGGTGTTCAACGCGGTGTTGCCAAAATAAGTGTTGGCGCCATTGAGGGTCAGGTCGGCAGCGCCGTTCTTGGTCAGTCCACTGATACCGGCGACCACGCCGCCGAGGGTCAGCGCATTGGTCCCGCCCACAGTCAGGGTGCCGGCGAGGTTGACGTTGTTGGCCAGCGTCGCGGCGGCGCTGGCATCGAGGGAGGTGCCGTTCGAGGCGTTCAGTGTGCCGGTGCCGAGGGCGGTGCTGGAACCGACAATCAGTGAACCGGCATTCAGCGCCGTGGTGCCGGTGTAGGTGTTGTTGCCGTTGAGGGTCAGGCTCGATGCGCCGGTCTTGATCAAACCGTTGCCGCCACTGATCACCCCACCGAGGGTCAGCGCATTGGCGCCGCCAGCGGTGAGGTTGGCGTTGAGAATCACGTTGTTGTTCAGGGTCACGGCCGAACTGCTGTTGAGCGTGCCCGCACCTTCCACCGACAAGGCGCCGGTGCCCAGTGCCGCGCCGTTGCCGACCGTCAGGCTGCCGGCATTCAGCGTGGTGCCGCCGCTGTAGGTGTTAGTGCCGTTGAGCGTGAGGTTGGCGGCGCCGTTTTTCACCAGTTGGCTGGCGCCGCTGATCACCCCGCCGAGGGTCAGCGCGTTGCTGCCGCCAATGCCCAGGCTGTTGTTGAGAATGACCGCGTTGTTGAGCGTCACCGCCGCATTGCTGTCGAGGCTGGCGACACCGCCGACGGTGATGTTGCCGCTGCCGAGCGCCGCGTTGGCGCCCGCGGTGATCGTACCGGCGTTCAACGCGACCGCACCGAGGAAGGTGTTGGTGCCGTTGAGAATCAGGTTGGCCGCGCCGTTTTTGGTCAGCCCGCCGCTGCCGCTGACAATCCCGCCGAGGGTCAGGTTAGCGCTGCCACCGACGGTGAGGTTGCCGCCGAGTGAGACCGCGTTGGTCAGCGCCACCGCCGTGCTGGCATCCAGCGTAGTGCCTGCCGCCGTGGTCAAGGTGCCAGTGCCCAGCGCGGTGTTGGAGCCGACAGTCAGCGTGCCGGCATTCAGCGCAGTACCGCCAGAGAAGGTGTTGTTGCCACTGAGGCTGAGGTTCGCGGTGCCGTTTTTGATCAGATTGCCGGCGCCGCTGACGACGCCACTCAGGCCCAATGCCTGCGTGCCGCCAAGGGTCAGATCGCCTGCCAGCGCGACGGCGTTGGCCAGGGTCACCGCCGTGGTCGCATCCAGCGTGGTGCCCGCCGCCGCATTCAGCGCGCCAGTCCCCAGCGCGGTGTTGCTGCCAACGAACAGGCTGCCGGCATTGAGCAGCGTGTTGCCACTGTTGGTGTTGTTGCCGGTCAACGTCAGGCTGGCACTGCCGGATTTGGTGATGCCGCCGGTGCCGGACAACACGCCACCGAGGGTCAGGGCATTGCTGCCGAGCACGTTGAGCGCGCCGGTCATCGCGATGTTGTTGGCCAGAGTGACGTTGGCGGTGCTGTCAAGACTGGTGCCGGCGGCGGTGTTCAGTGCACCGCTGCCCAGCGAGTTGTTGTTGGTCACCAGCAGACTGCCGGCGCTGAGGGTGGTGGTGCCGGTGAAACCGCTGTTGGCGCCGCTGACGGTCAGGCTGCCGCTGCCGGTTTTGGTCAAGCCGCTGCTGCCGCTGATCAAGCCGCCGAGGGTCAGTGCGCCAGTGCCGCCAGCGGTCAAGGTGCCGCCGAGGCTGATGGCGTTGGCCAGGCTGATGGTGCCCGGTGCGCTCAACGTCGTCGCGCCGGTGACGTTGAGGGTGCCAGTACTGAACGCCTGATTGTTGCCCAACTGCACCGTGCCGCCATTGAGCGTGGTATTGCCCAGATAGGTGTTGGCGGCGCTGAGATTAAGCTGGCCAGTACCGGCCTTGGTGAAACCGCCGCTGCCGGAAATCACCCCACTCAGGGTGGTCGCGTTGCTGCCTTGCACGGTGACGCCGCCGGCGCCGAGGGAGATCAGATTGCTGATGTTCAACCCGGCATTGCTGGCCTGCAGAGTCCCGCCGTTGGAGGTGATTACGCCGCTGCCGAAGGTGGCGTTGTTGTTGAAATTCGCGATACCGCCGTTGAGCGTGGTCGCGCCACTGACCAATGGCCCCTGCAAGGTCCAGGTGCCGCTGTTGAGGGTCAGGTTGTTGAAGTTGATGTAGGTGGCGCTCGATGCCGTGCCAGTCCCGGTGATACCACCGCCGACACCAGCCGGGTTTTGCAGGATCAGGCTGTTGGTGCCGCCAGCACCGCCATCCACCGTACCGGTCGGGGCGAAGGTCAGGTTGATGCCGATCAAACCGCCGAGGCCGACGCTGATCTGTACACCGTCACCGACGTTGACGCTGGAGCCGGTCACCGCAGTGAAGGTGTTGGTGCTCGCCGCGCCCATCGACACACCGCCGGTAATCGCACCGGCGTTGGTGAAGGTGTTGCCCGCCGCCGAGGTTTCGAACGCGATCCGGCCGTTGATCACACCGGTGCTGCTGTTGGTCATGTTGACCTGCGAGCCACCGTAAACGCCGATCACCGGGGTATCCGCCAACGTGATGCCGCCGATCGAGAGTCCGGTCGAGGTGATGGTGCCGTTGTTGGTGATGCTGGTGGTGCCGGTTGCCGCGTTGTTAACCGAAAGGGCCAAGCCGTCGATGCTGGTCAGGTTGAGCCCGAGCAGCATGCCCGTACCACGGATGATCCCGCTGGCGTTGTTGAGCACACTGACCGTGCTTGTTGCGCCAGTGCCGATGAATGCACCGCCACTCAATACCGAAACCAGACCCAGCAGCGCCGGGTCAATCGTCCCGGAGTTGTTCAGCGAGATATTCACCCCGGTCAGGTCCATCACGTGGCCGCCGAGGGTCGCGTTCATCTGCGCCCCGCTGTTGACGTTGACCGTCAGGCCACTGGTGGCACTGGAGAAGTTGTTGAGAAACAGCGGCAGGCTCGGCACGCCGGTACAGGTCACCGTCGAACCCGCCGTGGAGCACGTGGCCAGCGCAGGTGCGCTGACCCCGCCGAACAGCAGCCCGGCGACGCTCAAGTGCACAGCAAGGGAAAGAGGGGAAAAGCGCGAAACGAGGGCGACACCAAACCTTGCTTCCACGGGCTACTCCTTGTCGTGGCCAATTTCTTCCTTGAGGGCGCGTAGAACCGTGCTTATTCCACACGCGAATCAAGACTGCGACGGTCATCACAAAACCGCGTTATTGGGGACAACGCTAGTAGACGCCCGGCAATGGGGCACGGATTAAATGGTGTTAATACTTTAATACTAGAGGGGTCTGGAATCGGTGTTTCAGCCAGCCAGCACTGGTCTTGAGGGCGATACAAAACCTGTGGGAGCGAGCCTGCTCGCGAAAGCGGTGGGTCAGCTGAGAGCTACTTTTCTGATATTCAGCCTTCGCGAGCAGGCTCGCTCCCACAGGGGGCTTGGGGTGCGCAAAACCGTACCTGACCGCCCCATCAGCAAATGCTGCGAAACCTTCGAAATTTCAGAGCATTGAGAAAACTGGTACGCCTTGTGCAAACGTTTGCGTAACGTCAATACCAACGTTTTCGTAACAAAACCGTACAAGCCCACGGAACACGGGCCTCGATCCGCAAAAAAAGGACTTTGAATGCCCATCGCATGCCCTTTTCGCGCACCGTTTGCGCGCACGCTCGCTGTTTCCCTGCTACTGACCGGCGTTACCGGAGTTCTCAGCCACAGCGTTCTGGCGCAACCGGTGCCAGCCGAAGAATCCGCCCAGGGCGAAGCCCTCAGCCCCGAAGCCAGTCCGCCGAAAAAAGGTGCCTATCTGTCGGACTGGTACAACCAGGACCTGATGTTGATTGGCAGCAAGGACATCAGCTTCGGCCCGCAACCGGCCGACGATATCTATCTGGAATACGAGTATTTCGGCCGCAAAGGTCCGTTCGAACTGTACGGCTATGTCGACATTCCGAAGATCTTCAACATCGGCAACAGCCACGACAAAGGTGTGTGGGATCACGGCTCGCCAGTGTTTATGGAACACGAACCGCGTATCTCCATTGATTACCTCGCCGGCCGCAGCCTGGCCATCGGTCCGTTCAAGGAATGGTACGTCGCGTTCGACTGGATCTACGACCACGGCAGCCGCAAGGAGAACCGCGCCAACACCCTCTACAGCGGTTTCGGCACCGACATCGACACCCACTCGCGGGTCAATCTGTCGGCCAACCTTTACGGTCGCTATCAGTGGGAAAACTACGGCGCCAGCAACGAATATTCGTGGGACGGCTACCGCGCGCAGCTCAAGTACATCTTGCCTATCGACAAATTCAGCAACGGCGCTTCGCTGACCTACATCGGTTTCACCAACTTCGATTTCGGCTCGGACATCCATAAAGACAACCCGGCACGCACGGCCAATGCGACGGTGGCGACCAACGTCCTGCTCTACTCGTTCACCCACTTGCGCTTCACCCTGGTTGGCCGTTATTTCCACAACGGCGGCAACTGGGAGGACGGCAGCGAGCTGAATTTTGGCGATGGCAATTTCCGTGCGCGTTCAAACGGCTGGGGTTACTACGCCGGCGTCGGTTATCAATTCTGAATCGAGGAGTTTTCCATGCAAGCAATGATGCGTTTGACCCTGGCCGGCGCGGCCCTACTCTCCTCCACCGCATGGGCGGCCGAGGCACCGATTCAACCGAAAGTCATGCTGATCACCATGTTCGCCCCCGAGGCACAAAACTGGATTGATCGCCTGGAATTGAAGCAGGAAATCCGCGTGCCGGGCCTGTCCGCCGAGTACCCGAGCATCCGCTGCAACACGCAGCAGGTCTGCCTGCTGACCACCGGTATGGGCCAGACCAACGCGGCCGCTTCGACATTGGCGTTGGCGCTGTCGCCGAAATTCGACCTGCGCAAAAGTTACTTCCTGATCGCCGGCATTGCCGGGATCAGCCCGAAACACGGGACCATCGGCACGGCTGCGTGGGCGCATTATCTGGTGGAGTTCGGCACGCAATGGGAGATCGATTCGCGCGATGCGCCGTCGAGCTGGCCGACCGGGTATCTGGGCATCAACACCAAGGGTCCGAACGAAAAACCGCCGCTGGACTACAAGACCGAAGTCTTCGAACTCAACCCGAAATTGCAGGCCAAGGCCTTCGCCCTGAGCCACAAGGTCGAGCTGAGCGAAAGCAAAGAGTCCGCCGCGTGGCGTCTGAAATACCCGGCGGCCCCGGCCAACCAGCCGCCGGTGGTGACGCGCTGCGACACACTGGCGGGCAACACCTGGTTTTCCGGCACGCGCCTGAGCGAACGGGCCGAGGTCTGGACCAAACTGCTGACCGACAACAAGGGCGAATACTGCACGACGCAGCAGGAAGACAACTCGACCTATGAGGCCTTGCTGCGTGCAAGCCGTGAAGGTCTGGTCGACGTGCAACGTCTGGCCGTAGTGCGCGCCGGCTCAGATTTCGACCGCCCGGAGCCGGGCGGCAGCGAAGTGGACAACCTGCTCAAGTACGCTGATCAGGGCGGCTTCGTGCCGGCGCTGGAAAACCTCTATCGCGCGGGTAATCCGCTGGTGCAGGACATCCTGAAAAACTGGTCGGCGTGGGAAAACGGCGTACCGCAATCCTGAGCTACACACAGTAAAAATGTGGGAGCGAGCCTGCTCGCGAAGAGGTTGTGTCAGTCGATCAAGATGTTGGCTGACAGACCGCTTTCGCGAGCAGGCTCGCTCCCACAGGTTTTTTTGGGGTATGTCAGGGGATAAGGATGACCTTGTCGCCACTGCCTTGATTGACGTCGGCGTAGCGCGCCAGGCCATCAGCCAACGGCGCCTCGACCAACCCTTGCGGCAACGGCAACAACCCTTCATCAAAGAACCGCCCGAACTGCTCCAGCATCGCCGCACACGCTTCTACGCCATACAGCAACGAATTGATCCCGACCACCGAACCGCCCTTGCGATACAGCGCCAGTGCCGGCAATTGCACATGCCCGTCCATCGGCGCGGCGATGATCGCGATCCGTCCGAAGGTGGCCAATGCCGCCACCGACGCCGGCAACCAGAAACCGGTGGTGTCGAAGATCACATCGGCGCCACCGCGATACACCGCGTTGACCTGCGTGCCGAGGTCTTCCGGCTTATCCAGCTGAATCGTCTGATAACCCTGCGTTTGCAACTCCGCAACTTGCTCCGGGCGCCGCGCCGCTGCCAGCAACTGCGCGCCACGCACTTTTGCCAGCGCCAATGCTGCCGTGGCCACCGCACCGCCACCGATCACCAGCAAACGTGTTTCAGTCTTTACCAGACTGCGTTCCAGCGCATCCCACGCCGTGGTGTACGGCACGCCGAGGCTGGCAGCCTGGGTGAAGCTCAGGTGCGACGGTTTGTGCGCCACGCCATTGGCCGGCAGTTTGACGAATTGCGCGTGAGTGCCGTCGGCGAAAAAGCCCAGCTCACGGCCAGTGCCCCAGACTTCCTGACCGATCAAGGCCTGCGGGCCTTCGACGACAACGCCGGCGAAATCGCGGCCGGGAATCCGTGGCAGCGTGGTGTACGGAAAACGGCCGAGGACGTTTTTCACATCGCTGGGGTTGAGGCCGGCAGCCTTGATCTGTACCAGCACTTCGTCAGCGCCGGGGACCGGGGTCGGCACCTCGACACAGCGCAAGGAAGACAGGTCGCCGGTTTTATCGAATTGCAGTGCTTTCATGGGGACATCCACCGAAGGAAAAGAGGAAATTCAGGACAACCAACCGGCGACCAATTGCCGGCCCATCGGCCACAACTGCTCACCGGCGAGCATGCCGAGCAAGCCGACCAGCGCGATGGCCGGTGGCGCCGGAGAACGGAAATCCAGCGCGCCGTAGAGCAGGCCGACGCCGAGACCGATGGCCAGCGAAATCAGGTAGTTCATGGGGAGTCACTCCGCCGCTTGAAGGGAATGGGCAGAGTTTAGGGAACCGGCCGGGATGGCATCGGTCAAGGACTTCTGAATTTCGGACAAGTATCGGATGCACACCACAGAACCCTGTGGGAGCGAGCTTGCTCGCGAACGCGGTGTGTCAGTGAAGGATGAGTCAGCTGACCCACCGCATTCGCGAGCAGGCTCGCTCCCACATTGGATCTGCGCTGGTTTGATTAATCCTGTTCCACTACGAATTGTGAGGGGGCGACACCCAATTCACGGCGGAACATGTCGCTGAAGCTACTGGGTGAATAGCCGAGCTCCCGGGCAATCACACTCACCGCCACGCCCTGAATCAACTCCGCCACCGCTGTCGCCAGTTGCACCTGCCGCCGCCATTCGGCGAAACCCATGCCGAGGCTGTCCTTGAACAACCGCGCCAGGGTGCGCACGCTGGCTCCGGCATTTTCCGCATGTTGCTCGAATGGAATCGCCAGCGACGGCGCCGCCATCACCGCCTGACACAGATTCATCAAGCGCCGGTCGGAGTCGTCCGGCAGCGGGATCTTCAACTGCGAACGCCTTGCGCGTTTCAGCTCCAGTAACGCCAACCCGACCAACGCCTCGTAATACGCCGGATCACCGCTATCACCCTGCTCCACCAGCCCGACAATCAACTCGCGCAGCAAACCGCCGACCTCGATCACCTGCACCGTCTGATCCAGCGTCGCCGCCAACGCCGGGCGCAAGTAGATATTGCGCATCTGCAGATCCGAAACCACCCGAATCCCGTGCGGCACGCCGGGCGGCAACCACACCGCCCGCTGTGGCGGCACCACCAACGCTTCGTGCGGCGTCTCGACCCACATCACCCCGCTCATCGCATACAGCAACTGGCCCCAGACATGCTCATGCGGCTCGATAAACAAGCCACGCGGATAGGTGCGCGCCACACGTTGCACGGGCACATCGGTATCACTGAGATCGGGCGGTGCGGCAAGGGCCATGACGGGCATTCATTGGGGTTGGCGGGAACGCCATGGTAACCAGTGCGCCACGGCGTCGCCAACGATAGAGACCGTCGGACAATCCGAATGAATTTTCCCGGTGCGCCGCGATCCCTCTATTACCACAGGGAGGAATACGGGCTTTATGAACAACGCAAAACTCTACGTCATCGAATACACCCTTCACGGCACGCCCAAGTCGTTCATTATCCGCTCGGACAAGATGGACAACGCTGAGGCGTGGCACTGGGCGAGCTGCGACGCCGGCGTCGGTCGCATCCCGCGTTTTGGCCGTGAAAAAGTACAGAAGACCAGCAAACCGATGGCGGAAAAATTCGGCGTCGAAAACGTGGTCTGGCGAACCACCAGCTAAGCTCTGCCCAGCGATCGGCATCATTCGGGGGAATGCACCATGACCAACATCATCAGCCCGGCGCATCTGGACTACGGCCTCGATACGCTGTTCGGGCGTATTACCAAAAGCGTGGATTGCCGCGTCGGGCTGGAGGCGGTCGAAGGTGACCCGTTTCGCTTTGCCTTGCGAGTGCCGGCGCCGCTGCCTGAAGATCTGGACCAGGCGAAAACCGTCGTGGTCAGGGTTGAAGGGCGACGGCTGCAAGGCACCGTGAGGCATACAGAGCGGCTGGATGATGAAAGTATGAAACTGGAAGTGGAGCCTGATTAGGCTCCACTTTTTTATGCGTCGTTCGTCATCCGTGGGCGCATTTACAGCCCTTGGTTGAGCATTCTTCGCCACTCTTGTGGTGGTGAGCACAGGCCTCGCAGCAATAGTGTTTGCCGTGAACTGCGTAGGAATGATCGCCTTCCTTGATGGTGCATTTGCAGTTGGGACAATCGCATTTTCTATCGGGCATGGGACAGACTCCTTGGGTGGGGGTTGTCTGGGGCTTGAAGGGCAAGCCGTGATAACCAGTGTAGAAGCTGCCGGAGATTTGGGGGGTGGGGGCATATCCGTTGCTGCGGGTGCTGCCGCTGGCGGTTTCGCTCTTACAGCGAGTCCCTTTTTCAAACGCCAAAAAGGAACCAAAAGGCTTTGCCCCGGCGTACGGCACTTCGCTGAGGCTCAGTGTTCCCTCGCTACGGTGTCCATCCGGGGGCATCGCCTACGGTTTGCTTCGCTGCACCTCCTCTCGATGTGTGCGGCTTCGCCGCACGGCGCTACGCGCCTACCCCCGGATGAACACCTTCGCTCGGCCTGCCGAAGGGGCAAAAGATCAAAAGCCAAAGCCAAAGCCAAAGCCAAAGCCAAAGCCAAAGCCAAAGCCAAAGCCAAAGCAGGATCAAAAACCAGATCAAGAGCCCCTCACCCTAGCCCTCTCCCGGAGGGAGAGGGGACTGATCGAGGTGTTTGGGAAAGCTACGCCGACGTGCGATACCGCGTTGAACTCAGGCTTTGAAAAGCACCGAAATCAGCACCCTCTCCTTCCACTCCCGGAGGGAGAGGGGACTGATCGTGGTGTTTGGGGGAGATACGCCGACGTGCGATACCGCGTTGAACTCAGATGAAAAGCTCACAAATCGGCTCCCTCTCCCTCGGGAGAGGGCTGGGGTGAGGGGCAGCAACAACGCAAATCAAAAGCCGAACACCCACGCTCTTCACCACTCAATAGGCCGAGTGTCAGCTCGCCTGCTCTTGATCTTGACCCACGGGCGACGTCGGAAGGCTGAGTGGAGGGATTGATCCGGGCGTGGGAGCGCAGCGACCGTTTGGCGAAGCCAAACACAGCGAGAGGAGGTGCAGCGCAGCAAACCGTAGGCGCTGCGCCCGGATCGATCCCGCAGCGAAGGAACCCCGAGCCCCAGCGAGCGGGCCGCACGCAGGAGCAAGCGTTTTTTTGCTTACTTTTTTTAGGCGTTTGTAAAAAAAGTGAGTCGCCGTAAGGGCGAAACCCTAAGCAGCCGTTACCGCAGCAACGGATATGCACTCAACCCAGATCAACCCAGGTCACCCAGCCTGACGCGAACTCCTATACATAAACACCAAAGCCACCCCCAAACACACCATCGCCAAAATCCGCGAACCAGACAGCTCAATCGCCGGATTCCCCAACCAGCCAAAATTATCAATCAACATCCCCATCCCCAACTGCCCGACAATCACCGCCACCGTCGCCACAGCCGTCCCCACCACCGGCACCGCCCCCACCATCACCATCATGTAGACCACGCCAAACAACGCCCCGGTCAACTGCCACTTCGGCACATCCAAAAGACTCACCGCATGCGCCGGCTCAAAAAACAGAATCAACAACCCCGTCGAAACAGCACCAACGACGAATGTCAGCAAACTACTGCGCAACACCCCGACGCTCTCGCCCAGACGCCCATTGATCGCCGCCTGCACACTCAACACCGCACCGGCCAACACCACCACCGCCAACAAAATAATCAGACTCATCACTCACCCCCGCGCAATCAAAACCAAAGCCACCACAATCAACCCCAACGCCAGCCACCGCTCGGCATTGACCTTCTTGCGAGTCGCGCCGAACCAACCGAAATGGTCGATCAACACACTCTTGCCAACCTGCCCGGACAAGATCGCAATCATCGTCATCGCAATGCCGATATGCGGTGTTGCCAGGGTCAACACCACCACATACATCGGCCCCAGAAACCCGCCGATCAACTGCCAGCGCGGCAGATCAGTCAGGGCCGGGCCTTTTTGCGGGCCAGCGAACAACAGCAGCAAAAACAGAATCGCCGAGCCAACCCCGAAGATGCTCAATGTCGCCCACAGATTCCCGACCTGCACACCCAACGGCCCGAGCAACCCCGCCTCCACCGATAACCCCATGCCCGCCAGAATCACCAGCGGCAGTAACAACAGGCGCAGCCCGGCCTTCTTCACCGGCGCCGCAACGGCGACCTCATCCAACGTCTGCATAAACAACCTTCCACTCAAGTAAACGATGGCGCGGATTATCGGCTGGCGAAGCTGTGCGATAAATGGGAGCATCCGGACAACACTTTTGCGCAAGTCGCACAGCAGGACGAACGATGCACGGGCTAAACGAACTCGGATTCAAGGCACTCAGGCTGTTTGTCGCGGTACTCGACCACGGCAGTTTTTCCGAAGTCGCCCGTCGCGAAGGCGTGGCGCCCTCGTCGATTTCCCGGCAGATCCAGTTGATGGAGCAGGCGCTGAACCAGCAATTGCTTTACCGCCACACTCGCGCCGTCACGCCGACCGAAGCCGGGCGCATGCTCGGCCATCATGCGCGGCTGGTGCTGGTGCAACTGGAAGAAGCCGAACAGGCGTTGCAGGAACAGCAAAGCGAACCCACCGGTCTGGTGCGCATCAACGCCCCGGTGGTGTTCGGCCAGCGGCATCTGACGCCATGGCTGGGCAAGTTGTGTGCGCGTTATCCGAAGCTGCAACTGGATATCCAGCAGACCGACCACTACGTCGATCCATTGCAGGAAGGCGCCGACCTGCTGTTCCGCATCGGCCCGTTGCACGACTCGAGCATGCAGGCGCGGATTCTCGCGCCGCATCGCTTTCAGGTCGCGGCCAGCCCGGCGTATCTCAAGCGCCACGGTACGCCGCAAAAACCCGAAGATCTGGCGCAACACCAATGCCTGGCTTACAAAGGCGCGACCGGCCAGCAACGCTGGTTTTTCCGCCGCGACGGCGAGGACTGGACGCCCTATTCGGTCAAAGGCCCGATCACCGGCAACCACGCCGACACCCTCACCCAAGCCGCTGAACAGGGTTTGGGGCTGGTGATGTTTCCGTCTTGGCTGATTGGTGAAGCGGTGCGCGACGGCACGCTGGTGCCGGTGTTGGGGGAATATCAGGTGTCGAACAGTCTGGAGCCGCAGCAGATTGCGGTGTTGTGGCCGGGGAGCCGGAGGTTGTCGGTGAAGGTGCGGACGGTGATTGATTTCTTTGTCGAATGCTTTGGTGAAGTGCCCTACTGGGATCGACCTTGAGTCTTTGAAGATCAAAAGCCCCTCACCCTAGCCCTCTCCCGGAGGGAGAGGGAACTGATTGGGGGATGCTGTGGAACTACGCCGACCTGAAACAGCTTTACCGAATCCATAATCGACTGAATCTTTCAGGTCGATGTATGACGCAAGACACCTCGGTCAGTCCCCTCTCCCTCTGGGAGAGGACTAGGGTGAGGGCCTTTTCAGGCTGTCAGATCCGGAACTGACCCACGAGTTTGCCCAGCCGCTGCCCCAACTCCGCCAGACTGCGCGAAGTCTGCGCACCCAACTGCGTTTCATCGGCCACGCTGTCCACCGCCACCGCAATCTGATGCACGCTGCGGTTGATCTCTTCGGCCACCGCCGTTTGCTCTTCCGCCGCACTGGCAATCTGCGCGTTCATCGAGTTGATCGTCGCAATCAACGATGCCATCGCATCCAGCGACGCCCCGGCCTGATTGGCCTGTTGCGAAGTACCGTCACCCGCCTCGCTGGACCGGCGCATCGCCTCGACCGCCGACTGCGTGCCCGCCTGCAAGCGATCGATCATCCCTTGAATTTCCTGGGTGCTGATCTGCGTGCGGCTGGCCAATGCCCGCACCTCATCCGCCACCACGGCAAAGCCGCGCCCGGCTTCACCGGCGCGCGCCGCTTCAATCGCGGCGTTCAGCGCCAGCAGGTTGGTCTGTTCGGCGATCGAACGAATCACCCCGAGCACACCAACAATCGAGGTCACGTCCTGCTGCAAGCTATCGAGCGACACGCCGCTGCTGCGAATGTCATCGACCAAGGCATGAATCTGTTTGATGCTGCCCGCCACCACACGCTTGGCGCTCTGGCCTTCTTCGTCGGTCTGCTGGGCGGCGACGGCGGCGTTCTGTGCGCTCTTCGCCACTTCCTGTGCGGCGGCGGACATTTCATTGATCGCCGTGGCGACCTGATCAGTCTCGTGGCGCTGACGCTCCATCGCCTGATCCGAACGCTGGGCCTGATCGGACACTTGCGTCACCAGCCCGGTCAGTTGCGTGGTCATCTCGGTGATCTGTCGCACCAGGCCATGGATCTTGTCGACGAAGCGATTGAACGAGCCGGCCAGTTCGCCGAGTTCATCCTGGCTGGTGATGTTCAGTCGACGGGTCAGGTCGCCCTCGCCTGCCGCGATGTCATCGAGGTTGGCTTTCATCAGGGTCAACGGACGCAAAATGGTATTGGCCAGCAGCATTCCCGCCGCCGCGATCACCAACAGCACCACCACGGCCACGCCGACGATGCTCAGCACCACGCCTTGCATGCGTTCCTGCACTTGGGTTTCGACCTGTGCGACTTGCGCTTCAATGCCGTCAAGGTTGACCGACGTACCGACCGCCATGTCCCATTTCGCCAGATATTCGGTGTAGCCGAGTTTCGGCACCAGCACCTTGGCATTGCCAGGCAGTGGCGAGCTGTACTGCAGATAGTGCGTGCCGTCCTTCGCCACTTTCACCAGACCGAGATTGACGTAGACGCCGTTCGGGTCGCGGTTGTCCTTGAAGCTTTTGCCCACGCCTTCGGGGTCATTGGCCTTGAACAGGCGCACGGTCTCGGAGTCGTAGCCGAAGAAGTAGCCGTCCTTGCCGTAGCGAATACCCGAAAGCAACTTGATCGCCTGCGCCCGCGCCTCGTTGTCACCCGGCGCGGCCGCGTCGTACAGCGGTTTGATCGTGGTCATGGCCACGGCGACGTAACTTTGCAGGGTGGCTTTGGCATCGCCGAGCAGGCGCTCGCGGGTCTGTTCGACCTCTTTGTGCGCTTGTTCCTGGAGGATGAACAGCGTGGTCAGGCTGATGACCAGCGCAAAGAGCAACACCGGGAGAACGGCGAGGGACAGGACTTTAGCCTTGAGGCTCAGGCGCATTTTTGGGGCTCACTCTTTTGGTTTTATTGGCGTGGTTAAAGGCTTTAACGGCACGCCAGATCAAAAGTTGAGCTTCGATATGAGGATCGTTCCCACGCTCTGCGTGGGAATGCAGCCCCGGACGCTCCGCGTCCAACAACGTGACGCAGAGCGTCACAAGAGGCATTCCCACGCAGAGCGTGGGAACGATCACCGGCGGGGTTCAGAGGACCATCGCGGCCACCCAGCCGAACGCCAGCAGCGGCAGGTTGTAGTGCAGGAACGTCGGCACCACGGTGTCCCAGATGTGGTGATGCTGGCCGTCGATGTTCAGACCGGAGGTCGGACCGAGAGTCGAATCCGAGGCTGGCGAACCGGCATCGCCCAGCGCGCCGGCGGTACCAACGATGCACACAATAGCGATCGGGCTGAAGCCCAGTTGCACGCACAGCGGCACGAAAATCACCGCCAGAATCGGTACGGTCGAGAAGGACGAACCAATGCCCATGGTCACCAGCAACCCCACCAGCAACATCATCAAGGCACCGATGCCCTTGCTGTGATCGATCCACGCCGCCGAAGTTTGCACCAGCGTCTGCACTTCACCGGTAGCCTTGATCACTTCGCCGAAACCGGAAGACGCGATCATGATGAAGCCGATCATCGCCATCATCTTCATGCCTTCGGTGAACAGATCATCGGTCTCACGCCACTTGACGATGCCGGACGCCGAGAAGATCAGGAAGCCAGCCAGCGCCCCGATAATCATCGAGTCCAGCAACAACTGAATAATGAACGCGGCGGCAATCGCCACACCGGCAATCATCAGGCTGAGCGGGTTGTACTGCACCGCGACCTGTTCAACCTGCTCGATCTTCGCCAGGTCGTAAACGCGTTTTTTGCGATAACTGATAAACGCAATGCCCAGGCCCACCAACATGCCCAGCGCCGGAATGCCCATGGCGTGGGTGACATTGATGCCGCTGATGTCGACGCCGCTGCGCGCAACATTCGCCAACAAAATCTCATTGAGAAAAATGTTACCGAAACCTACCGGGAGGAACATGTACGGGGTGATCAGACCGAAGGTCATGACGCAGGCGATCAGGCGGCGGTCGAGTTGCAACTTGGTCAGTACATAGAGAAGTGGCGGCACCAGCAGCGGAATGAACGCGATGTGGATCGGCAGGATGTTCTGCGAAGCGATCGCCACGACCCACAGCAAGCCGATCAGCAGCCATTTGACGCTGCCACCGCCGGTCGCATGCTGGCGATCAACCATCGCCAGCGCCTTGTCAGCCAGAGCGTGGGCCAGGCCCGACTTGGCAATCGCCACGGCGAAAGCGCCGAGCAACGCGTAGGACAACGCCACCGTCGCCCCGCCGCCCAGGCCGCTGTTGAACGCCTTGAGCGTGGCATCGATGCCCAGACCACCGGTCAGGCCGCCGACCAACGCGCCAACGATCAAGGCGATCACTACGTGCACGCGGGACAGGCTGAGAATCAGCATGACGCCGACTGCCGCTATGACTGCATTCATTTCACTTCCTCGAAAAACACTGCGGTGGAAAACCGACCGCCAGACAGAATGAGTCCGCCAGCGTTTGATTGGCGGATTTGCAAAGAGGGTCTTATTAGAAGGGCGCGCACTGTGCCGCAGCGAACTTCCCTTGTCAAAGCCGACACCGCCTCCAGTGATCGTTCCCACGCTCTGCGTGGTAACGCCTCAATGGACGCTCTGCGTCCGCTTTGGGACGCGGAGCGTCTCGGGCTGCATTCCTTTGCTGCGCCTGGGAACGATCAAGAACAGGGTTTCCAGCCCCCGGATGCGGCAATTGGTCATATTGTGTTTCAAGGATAAAGAATGCCGAAACGCGGCCGTTACAGTGCAAAGTCTCAGATATTTATCGAATAAGGACGTCTCCATGTCGCTCAGACAACTTTCCATCCAATGGAAAATCACCCTGCTCGCCGGCCTCTGCCTGGCCGGTATCGTGACCCTGTTGGTGGGTCTTTCGCTGTATCGCATGGAGCACAGTTCTGCACTGGTGAAAGCTTCGAGCATGGAAATGCTCACCGAGTCGGCGCAGGCGCGCATCGAGTCGCAAGGCGAAGTGCAGGCTGCCGGCATCCGCCAGCAGTTCATGGACGCCTATCAGTACGGCCACGGTTTCTCGCGGCAGGTTTTGTTCCTGCGCGAACAGGCCGAGAAGCGTTTTCTCGATGCTTTCGATCTGCGTGAAGACATGACCCGTCAGGTCAAATCGGCGTTGCAAGCCAACCCGGAGCTGCTCGGCCTGTCGCTGGTGTTCGAAGCCAACGCACTGGACGGCAAGGATGAACTGTTCGCCGATCAGGCTGAACTGGGCAGCAACGACAAGGGCCGCTTCGCCCTGTACTGGTCACAACCGACCCCAGGCAAAGTCACCTCGATGGCCCTGCCGGAAAGCGACATGGCCGACACCAGCACCGGCCCTAGCGGCCAAGCCGCGAACGCCTGGTTCACCTGCCCGCGCACCACGCTCAAACCGTGCGTGATCGAACCGTACTTCTATGTGATCGACGGGCAGAAGGTGCTGATGACCAGCATCGTCTTCCCGCTGATGGTCAACGGTAAAGTCATCGCCTCGCTGTCGGTCGACATCAACCTCAACAGCCTGCAAGCGATCAGCCAGGGCGCGAGCAAGAAGCTCTATGACGGCCAGACCGCCGTGAGCATTATCAGCCCCGCCGGCCTGCTCGCCGGTTACAGCCCGGATGCCGGCAAACTCAGCCAGCGTCTGGATGCCGTGGACACGATCAGCGGCGCCGAACTGCTGAGCAAACTCGCGTCCACTTCCAGCGTGAGCAGCCTGCACAGCAAAGGTCAGTTGAAAGTGCTGTCGCCGTTCCCGCCGATTCCCGGCGGCCCGGCGTGGGGCGTCTTGCTCGATGTGCCAGAGAAAGTGCTGGTCAGCCGTGCCGAAGCGCTCAAGCAACAACTGGATGCCAGCAACACTTCCGGCACGCTGATCGAATTGAGCCTGGGCGTATTGGCCGCGTTGATCGGCCTGCTACTGGTGTGGCTTATGGCACGCAGCGTGACCAAACCGATCCTCGGCGTGGCGCACATGCTCGAAGACATCGCCAGCGGCGAAGGTGATCTGACCCGTCGCTTGGCCTACGACAAAAAGGACGAACTCGGTCAACTGGCCGGCTGGTTCAACAAGTTCCTCGACAAGTTGCAGCCGATCATCGCCGAAGTGAAGCGTTCGGTGCAGGATGCGCGCAACACCGCCGACCAGTCCTCAGCGATTGCGACCCAGACCAGCGCAGGTATGGAACAACAATACCGTCAGGTCGATCAGGTCGCCACCGCGTCTCACGAAATGAGCGCCACCGCGCAAGACGTCGCCCGCAGCGCCGCACAGGCTGCCGAAGCGGCCAAGGATGCCGATCGCGCTACCCGTCAGGGCCTGACCGTGATCGACCGCACCACCGCAAGCATCGACACCCTCGCCGCCGACATGAGCGCAGCCATGGTGCAAGTCGAAGGCCTCGCCGCCAACAGCGAGAAAATCGGCGCCGTGCTGGAAACCATCCGCGCCATCGCCGAGCAGACCAACCTGCTGGCGCTCAACGCCGCGATCGAAGCGGCCCGTGCCGGTGAGGCCGGCCGTGGCTTTGCCGTGGTCGCCGACGAAGTGCGCAACCTCGCCCGCCGCACGCAAGAGTCGGTGGAAGAAACCCGTCAGGTGATTGAGCAGTTGCAGAGCGGTACGCAGGATGTGGTCGGTTCGATGGGCAACAGCCATCGTCAGGCTCAGGGTAGCGTTGAACAGGTTGGCCAGGCTGTGACTGCGCTGCGTCAGATTGGTGATGCGGTGACGGTGATCAGCGACATGAACCTGCAGATTGCCAGCGCCGCAGAGGAGCAGAGTGCGGTAGCGGAAGAGATCAACAACAACGTGGCGACGATTCGCGATGTCACCGAGTCGCTGTCCGGGCAGGCGAATGAGTCGGCGCGGGTGAGTCAGTCGCTCAATAGTCTGGCGAATCAGCAGCAGAGTTTGATGGATCAGTTTCGGGTGTGATTCGCAGGTTGTGGGGTGTCAGTTGGATTCCCCCCTCACCCCAGCCCTCTCCCCCCAAGGGGGGCGAGGGGGAAAGGGAGCCGATCTCCATGTCATTCAAAACCTGAGTTCGACTCCATATTTCAGATCACGATGATGCTTTCAAACCCTGAGTTCGACTCGGTATCACACGTCGGCGTACCTCTCCCAAACAACGCGGTCAGTCCCCTCTCCCTCCGGGAGAGGGCTAGGGTGAGGGGCTTCTAGAAGGCTCACCGCCGAGGCAACTCGATCACCACCTTCAACCCGCCCCACTCACTCTCGCCCAACACCAGCAACCCGCCCCAAGTGTCGACGATGTCGCGCACAATCCCCAATCCCAAGCCATGCCCGTGAGTCTGTTCATCCAGCCGCGTGCCACGACTGAATACCTGAGCGCGCTGTTCTTCGGGAATCCCCGGGCCGTCATCTTCCACGCTCAAGGCAAAGCCATCCGTGCGTTCGATCACACTCAGGCGCACCTCGGCATCCGCCCATTTGCAGGCGTTGTCCAAAAGATTGCCGAGCAATTCGAGCAAATCCTCACGATCCCACGGCAACTGCAACCCCGCCGGCGCGACATAACTCAACGCCAGATGCTCGCCGTGAATCATGTTCAACGTAGCGAGCAACCCCGGCAGTTCCGCGTCACAATCAAACAGCGCGCCCGGCAACGCATCCCCGGACAGTCGCGCACGGTTCAGTTCGCGATTGAGCCGTTGTTGCACCTGCTCCAGCTGTTCTTTGAGCACCTTGCGCAACTCAGGATGAGCATCGAGTTTTTCACTGGACGCCAGGCTCAACAACACCGCCAGCGGCGTTTTCAACGCGTGCCCGAGATTGCCCAAGGCATTGCGCGAGCGCTTGAGGCTGTCTTCGGTGTGCGCCAGCAAATGGTTGATCTGCGCCACCAGCGGTTCCAGCTCCACCGGCACCTGATCATCGAGTTGTGAACGCTGGCCCTGCTGCAACTGCGCGATCTGTTCGCGAGCCCTTTCCAGCGGTTTCAACGCGCGGCGCACGGTCAAGCGCTGCAAGAACAGAATCAACAACAATGCCGCCAAACCGAGGCCGAGGCCGATCTGACGCATGCGCTGAAAGCTCTCGCGCACCGGCGTGTAATCCTGCGCGACGCTGATCGAAATCGACTGGCCCAAGCGTCGATAATCCGAGCGCAGCACCAGCAACTGCTGACCGTCCGGGCCCAGTTGCAGATTGCTGTGCAGCCCGGGATGGTCGAGCAACGGCAGATCCTGATCCCACAACGAACGCGAGCGCCAATGGCTGTCGGCAAAATCGATACGGAAATAATGCCCGGAAAACGGTCGCTGATAGGCCGGCGACAGATGCCGCTCATCCAGTTGCAAGCCTTGCGGTCCGCGCACCAATGCCACCAGCAGACTTTCGCTGTCGTTGCGCAGACCCGCTTCGAGATAGCGCTGCAAACCCACTTCGAACAACCACAGACTGGTTTGCGCCAGCACCACGCCGACGATCACCATGACGCTGATCAACCCCAGGCTCAAGCGGCGCTGGATTGACCTCACGAAGCTTGCCCGCCGAACAGGTAACCCTGGCCGCGACGGGTTTCGATCACGCTTTTGCCGAGCTTGCGGCGCAAGTGATTGACGTGCACTTCGAGGACGTTGGAGTCGCGCTCGGTTTCACCGTCGTAAAGGTGTTCAGCGAGGTGGCTTTTGGAGAGGATCTGTTCCGGGTGCAGCATGAAATAGCGCAGCAGGCGGAATTCAGCGGCGGTCAGTTGAATGTCGGCGCCATCGCGCACCACGCACTGACGGCCTTCATCCAGATGCAGCCCCGCAGCCTGCAAGGTCGGTTGATTGGACTGGCCCTTGGAGCGGCGCAACAGCGATTGAATGCGCAACTGCAACTCTTCGGGGTGAAACGGTTTGGTCAGGTAATCATCGGCACCGGCCTTCAGGCCTTCGATGCGCTCGGCCCAGGAATCGCGCGCCGTGAGGATCAGCACCGGAATCGCCAGGCCGCCGGCACGCCACTGCGCCAGCACCTCAAGCCCCGGCACACCGGGCAGGCCGAGGTCGAGAATGATCAGGTCATACGGCTCGCTGCTGCCCTGATACAACGCATCACGACCATCCGCCAGCCAATCCACCGCGTAACCCTGGCGTTGCAGGCCGGCGAGCAGTTCGTCGGCCAGCGGTACGTGGTCTTCCACCAATAGCAAACGCATCGATCAATCTTCCTTGTCTTTCACCAGTTCGCCGGTATCGGCCTTCAAGTGCAGCTCACGGGCGACACCTTCGACGGTCAGCAGCTCGACTTCATAAATGTAGACGTCGTGTTTTTCTTCCAGCTCGACTTCCAGCAGTTTTGCGCCGGGATAGCGATCCATCGCCTGCTGCAGCACTTGCTCCAGCGGCAGGATCACACCCTTCTCCCGCAGACTCAGGGCCTCGTCCTGATCGAGGTCGCGGGCCATTGCTGCCGAGCAGAAAATCACCAGCGCCAATGCCGTACGGCTAGTGGCGCGAACATTAACCTTCATTACTTATCCTGATGATCCTTGAGAACCTGCCCAGTCACCGCGTCTAATTCCAGATCCCAATCGACGCCCTGCGCATCGCGCATTTCGATCTGGTAGATGTACTTGCCGTACTGCTCTTCCAGCTCGGTGTCGGTGATCGTCGAACCCGGATGTTTGGCCAGCGCGGCGGCGTTGAGCTTCTCGAAGGAGACGATAGTACCAGCGTCGCGCAGACGCAGGGCTTCGTCAGGGCCGAGATCGCGGGCATGGGCGAGGCTGGCGGTGCAGCCGATGATCGAGGCAATGGACAGGGCAGTCAGGGTTTTCATGGAGTCTCCGTATTTTTATGTGTTGCTTACGGTGGGCACCTTAGCGGGATGAACTTAACTGAAACTGAATTGCCATCATTGCTCCAGCTCAACACATTAACTCCTGTGGGAGCGAGCCTGCTCGCGAAAGCGGTGTGTCAGCCGGCATTGATATCGACTGACACGCCCTCTTCGCGAGCAGGCTCGCTCCCACAGATGGCCGCAGTGGTTCTATAATCCTTCGCTTGCTAACGATCGAGACCGGTATGACCGCCATCCACATCAAATTCCCCGCCCTCACCCTCAAGGCCGGCCCGCGCGCCATGGCGCGTATTCGTGCGCAAGGCCTGAACGCTGCCGACGTCGGCACCCTGCCCGGTGCTGCCGGTGGGCCGAAGGCGTTGGGGATTCAGGGGCTGGATCTGGCGTTGTTCGGCGAATGGCTGCCGAGCGCACCGCGTGAGCGCTCGCTGATCGGCGCCTCGGTCGGTTCCTGGCGCTTCGCCAGCGCGTGTCTGCCGGACGCCGCCGAAGGCATCCGGCGCCTCGGTCAGTTGTACGCCGAGCAGAACTTCAACAAAGGCGTGACCATGGCCGAGATCAGTCAGAGCTCGCAGCGCATGCTCAACGACCTGCTCGACGGCCGCGACGCGAGCATCCTCGACAACGCCCATTACCGCTTGAACATCATGGTGGTGAAAAGTCAGGGGCGTCTGGCCGATGACCATCGCGGCCGCCTCGGTCTGGCGCTGGGCTCGGTGATTGCCGACAACCTGCGCGGTCGCGCGCGGCTGTCGCGGCACTTCGAACGCCTGATCATCCACGACCCACGCCTCGCCCCGCCGGTCAATGCGCTGAACGATTTCCCGTCGCGCTTCGTCGCCCTGAATGCCGGTAATCTGCGCCAAGCGCTGCTGGCTTCGGGTTCGATCCCGATGGTCATGGAAGGCGTGCGCGACTTGCCGGGTGCTGGCGCCGGCACTTTCCGCGACGGTGGTCTGCTCGACTATCACCTCGACCTGCCCTACAGCGGCGACGGCATCGTGCTCTATCCACACTTCACCGACCGGGTGATTCCGGGCTGGTTCGACAAGACCCTGCCATGGCGCAAGGCCTCAGTGGAACGCTTGCAGGACGTGCTGTTGCTCGCGCCATCCAAGGAATATCTGGCGCGCCTGCCCTACGGCAAACTGCCCGACCGGAATGACTTCAAACGCTTCATGGGCGATGCGCCGGGCCGGCAGAAATACTGGCACGCGGCGATGGACGAGAGCCGTCGCCTTGGCGATGAATTCCTTGAACTGACTGCCAATGGTCGCCTCGCCGAGCGCTTGCTGACCCTTTAGTCAGCACGGCCAAACACAAGCTGGTAAACTCGCCGCCTGCCCGAATCGCTGCGGCGAACACCATCTGAACAGAGCCGAAAATACCGTGGAAATCTTCAAGGAATTTACTTTCGAATCCGCCCACCGCCTGCCGCACGTCCCGGACGGCCACAAGTGCGGGCGTCTGCACGGTCACTCGTTCAAAGTGGCGCTTCACCTCAGCGGCGACCTCGATCCGCACACCGGCTGGATCCGCGATTTCTCCGAAATCAAAGCGATTTTCAAGCCGCTGTACGAGCGTCTCGATCACAACTACCTGAACGACATTCCCGGTCTGGAAAACCCGACCAGCGAAGTACTGGCCAAATTCATCTGGAATGAAATGAAGCCGTTGCTGCCGGAACTGAGCGCGATCCGTATTCACGAGACCTGCACCAGCGGTTGTATCTATCGCGGTGAGTAACTTCTGACACCCCAACTATCCCTGTGGGAGCGAGCCTGCTCGCGAAAGCGGTGTGTCAGCCGACATTGATATCGACTGATACGCCCTCTTCGCGAGCAGGCTCGCTCCCACAAGGAAACAGTGATTTGCCAGAGAACAGCCTTCACGGCTGTTTTTTACGCCTATGCTTTTTGGCTCCCACCCGCCAAGAGGACAGGCCGATGACAGACTGGCTGCTGGATCAGGTCTTTGACTTCAACGGGCACCACATTCGTTACGCCGTGCGCGGCGACGGCCCGCCGCTGGTGTTCGTGCATGGCACGCCGTTTTCGTCATACGTGTGGCATCGGATCGCGCCGCACTTTTTCGCCACGCATCGCGTGCATTACTTCGACCTGCTGGGTTATGGACGCTCCGAACAACCCGACGCCGACGTCTCTCTCGGTGTGCAGAACCAACTGTTGGCCCAACTGCTCGATCACTGGAATCTGCAACGCCCGGACGTGGTGGCCCACGACTTTGGCGGCGCCACCGTGCTACGCGCGCATCTGCTCAACGGCAAGGATTACCGCAGCCTGACCCTGATCGACCCGGTGGCGCTGACGCCGTGGGGTTCGCCATTCGTGCAGCATGTGCGTCAGCATGAAGCGGCCTTCAGCGGCCTGCCCGACTACATCCAGCGCGCCATCGTGCCGACCTATATTCGCGGGGCGATTCACCGCGATATCCCCGACGACGAACTCGCACCCTACGTGCAGCCATGGCTCGGCGATCCCGGGCAAGCGGCGTTCTATCGGCAGATTGCGCAGATGGACGAGCGCTATACCCGTGAGGCCGAAAGTTTGTACCCGACGATCCGCTGTCCGGTACAGATTCTCTGGGGCGAAGACGATCAGTGGATTCCCATCGAACGTGGCCGAGCGTTACATCAAATGATCCCGGGATCACAATTCCACCCGATTGCCAACGCCGGCCACCTCGTCCAGGAAGACGCCCCCGAAGCCATCGTCGCTGCCCTGATGCGATTTCTCTCACCTTGATCGTTCCCACGCTCTGCGTGGGAATGCCTCAACGGACGCTCCGCGTTCGGCTTTGGAGTGGGACGCGGAGCGTCCCGGGCTGCATTCCCACGCAGAGCGTGGGAACGATCTACCAGAACGCCTTCGCGAGCAGGCTCGCTCCCACATTGGGCTTGGGTGTATTCAGGTGCACCGCTTTCGCGCCAATCCGCGCGACTCGTCTATACATAACCCGCGCCACCCGGCATTTGGCACGACCGCTGCAACCCTCCCCCGCGTCTCCTCTCTTCCAGCAAGGACCGCCCCATGACGCAGAACGATCCCGGCAACGATTACCCCCTCAGCGAAGTCCCCATGCATGCGCGCAAAGGCCTGGCCTCCACGGCGATGGTGTTACTGGGCTTCACGTTTTTCACCGCGACCATGTTTGCCGGCGGCAAGCTCGGTGTGGCGTTCAGCTTCGGCGAGATGATGGCGGTGATCATCGTCGGCAATCTGTTGCTGGGTCTGTATGCGGCGGGCCTGGGTTACATCGCTTTCAAGAGCGGCCTCAACTCGGTGTTGATGGGGCGTTTCTGCTTCGGCGAAGTCGGCAGCAAGCTCAGCGACCTGATCCTCGGTTTCACCCAGATCGGCTGGTACGCCTGGGGCACCGCGACTGCAGCGGTGGTGCTCGGCAAATACTTCGATCTCGACGAAGACACGGTGCTCGGGCTGATGGTGTTGTTCGGTCTGGTGTTCTGCGCCACGGCCTATGTCGGCTATCGCGGACTGGAGATTCTGTCGTACATCGCTGTGCCGGCGATGATGTTGTTACTCATGCTGTCGATGTGGGTGGCGACGGTGAAAGTCGGTGGTTTCGAAGGCTTGCTCAGCGTGGTACCGAGCGGTTCGTTGGACTGGTCGACCGCGATCACACTGGTGTTCGGTACCTTCGTCAGTGGCGCCACTCAGGCGACCAACTGGACACGTTTTTCACGTTCGGCGCGCGTCGCGGTGCTGGCCAGCCTGATCGGATTTTTCATCGGCAATGGCCTGATGGTATTGATCGGCGCGTACGGCGCCATCGTCTATCAACAACCGGACGTGGTTGAAGTGCTGCTGTTGCAAGGTTTCGCCATGGCTGCGATGGCCATGCTGTTGCTGAACATCTGGAGCACTCAGGACAACACCATCTACAACTTCGCCGTCGCTGGTTGCAACCTGCTGCGCACCGGCCGACGCAAAACCGTGACCCTCGCCGGCGCAGTGATCGGCACCCTGCTCGCCTTGCTCGGTATGTACGACATGCTGGTGCCGTACCTGATTCTGCTCGGCACGGTGATTCCGCCGATTGGCGGAGTGATCATGGCGGACTTTTTCTACCGCTGGCGCGGGCACTATCCGCGCCTGGCCGACGCACGGTTACCGGCGTTCAACTGGCCGGGGCTCGGGGCCTATGCGGTCGGCACCGTCGCCGCGTTCAACTCGCCGTGGGTTGCGCCGCTGGTAGGGATCGCCGCTGCCGCGCTAACGTATGTCATCGTCACCGGCGTGCTCGGCGCACGCAGCGCGGCCGCGCCACTCCAAGACCTATAAAAAAGGATTCGCCTGATGCACATCATCAACGCCCGTTTGCGCAACCAGGAAGGTTTGCACGAATTGCACCTTGAAGACGGCCTGATCCGCAGCATCGCCCGGCAGACCGAAGCGCCGACCCTCGGCCCGGATGACCTCGACGCCGGCGGCAATCTGGTGGTGCCGCCCTTCGTCGAGCCGCACATTCACCTCGACGCCACCCTTACCGCCGGCGAGCCGCGCTGGAACATGAGCGGCACGCTGTTCGAAGGCATCGAGTGCTGGGGCGAGCGCAAGGTCACCATCACCGAAGAAGACACCAAGACCCGCGCGAAAAAAACCATTCAAACGCTGGCCGCCCACGGCATCCAGCACGTGCGCACCCACGTTGACGTCACCGACCCGCAACTCACCGCACTGAAAGCCATGCTCGAAGTGCGCGAGGAAAGCCGTCACCTCATCGACCTGCAAATCGTCGCGTTCCCACAGGAAGGCATCGAGTCGTTCCGCAATGGCCGCGAGCTGATGGAAGAGTCGATCCGCATGGGCGCGGACGTGGTCGGCGGGATTCCGCATTTCGAGTACACCCGCGATCAGGGTGTCAGTTCAGTGAAGTTCCTGATGGACCTGGCCGAGCGCACCGGTTGCCTGGTCGACGTGCATTGCGACGAAACCGACGACCCACACTCACGCTTCCTCGAAGTCCTCGCCGAAGAGGCGCGCAGCCGCGACATGGGCGCCCTCGTCACCGCCAGTCACACCACGGCGATGGGCTCCTACGACAACGCCTACTGCGCGAAACTGTTTCGTCTGCTCGGGCATTCCGGGATCAGTTTTGTCTCCTGCCCGACCGAAAGCATTCACCTGCAAGGGCGCTTCGACAACTTCCCGAAACGCCGGGGCGTGACCCGCGTGAACGAATTGCTCGAAGCCGGGATGAACGTGTGTTTCGGTCAGGATTCCATTGTCGATCCGTGGTATCCGCTGGGCAACGGCAACATCCTGCGGGTGCTCGAAGCCGGACTGCATATCTGCCACATGCTCGGTTACCGTAACCTGCAAAGTGCACTGGATCTGGTCACGGATAACAGCGCCAAAGCCATGCACCTGGGTGAGCGATATGGCCTGGAACAGGGGCGTCCGGCGAATCTGTTGATTCTGTCGGCGGACAGCGATTACGAGGTGATCCGCAGTCAGGGCTTGCCGTTGTATTCGATTCGCGGCGGCAAGGTGTTGATGAAGCGGCAGATGCCGGTGGTGGAATTCAGTGGTGAGCTGAGCTGAGAGGCGCCCCGTAAATCCAATGTGGGAGCGAGCCTGCTCGCGAAGAGGTTGGCAGATCCGGCATCACCGCCTCAGACATAGCGCTTTCGCGAGCAGGCTCGCTCCCACAGGGTTCGGTGTTTGAACATGATATTTGTATTCAACACAAAACCCTGTGGGAGCCGGGCTTGCCAGCGATGGCGTGTTTGAATTCAGCCCATCAACCGCGCCGTACCGAACAATCTGACCCTCAGCAATTCACCGTCTGCTGCTTCGAGCAAAATCGGCGCCGTACCGCCGGGCATGACCACCTGCACTTCTCCGGCCACAACCCAACCCACCCGCCACGCCGCCGATGCCACGGCACTGGCGCTGGTGCCGGATGAGGCCGTCGGCCCTTCGCCACGCTCGAACACCCGGGCGAGGACCCTCTGCGGTGACTCCAGCACGGCCCATTGCAGATTGACGCCTGCCGGGCATGGATCACCGGCACCGACGGGTGTGGCGTAGGCAATTTGGGTCAGGCCTTCGTTCAGTGGCGATTCACGCATCTGTTCATTGCTTGGCAACGCCGCTGCATCACCGAGCAGCGTGACGCAATGCGGATTGCCAATGCGTACGAATTGGCTGTGCGCCCAGTCGGGATCAAGTTGTGCCAAGGGGTGGACGTGGCTCACGTCTCGAGTGTTGAACTCAATGCCCTGAACCGTCTGCGCAGCGACGGCATCCGGCCCGAAACCGGGTTGGCCGAGATTGAGCCAGAAGCCTTGAACGCCTTCGACAACAGCCGGTTTTACTGAGGTTTCCACCGCGTTGCCCCTGTCATGATGCACGCGTAACAAGGCGCCCTCCTCCGGCATCAATCCTTGCTCGGTCAGTGCCTGCGAGAAAATCGTCAGGCCATTGCCACTGCGCTCGGCGAGCGTGCCGTCGGTGTTGACGATCAATACGTCGAACGGCGCCGACGTCTGGAACGGGCCGATCAGCAGGCCATCGCTGCGGTGGGATTTGCTGTTCGCCGGGCGTTGATCTTCGGGCCAGTCACAGCAGAGTTTGATTGCCGCTGCGCTCCAGGACTGACGCGACGAGGCGCATTCGGTGGCGCTGGCGGGCAAGGCATTGCCCTCTGAGCGCAGCGCTTGCGGAGAAACCACGCCATAAATATTGCCCCGTGCATCGTAGAACTGAGTCATCAGTGTTTGTCCCCTGTTGCCGAAGAAGACCACTGTAAAACGCAATCCCTTGTGGGAGCGAGCCTGCTCGCGAATGCAGTGTGTCAGTCGATATATTTTTCAGCTGACACTCCGCCTTCGCGAGCAGGCTCGCTCCCACAGGAGGATGTGCATGACCGCTTATTGGTGAGTCTCTGTTCCCACAGGTTAGGATGTCGTCTGCACATCCCCGAACACCCGCGATCGAACCTCATCGCTGAATCACTGTCCTTCGGGGACGCGAAGTTTTTTGCCAAGGATCGATATGACCAGCCTCAACCCTCAAGACACCTTCGTCCCCGGACGCCTGCAACAGATGTCCACGCGCATCGCCTTTTTCATCGCCGGACTCGGCATCGCCGCGTGGGCGCCCTTGGTGCCGTACGCCAAGGCCCGCGCCGGACTCGATGAAGGCACGTTGGGGTTGCTGCTGTTGTGCCTCGGCGTCGGTTCGATTCTGGCGATGCCGCTGGCGGGGATTCTGGCCACGCGCTTCGGCTGCCGGCGCGTCGCCACCGGTGGCACCTTGTTGATCTGCGCGGCGCTGCCGTTACTGGCGACGGTGTCGTCGATACCGGCGTTGATCGCCACACTGTTCATGTTCGGCGCCGGCCTGGGCACGGTGGATTCGACGGTGAACCTGCAAGCAGTGATCGTCGAACGCGCCAGCGGCAAGAACATGATGTCGGGTTTCCACGGTTTGTTCAGTCTGGGCGGGATTGTCGGCGCGGCGGGGGTCAGTGCCTTGCTCGGCCTTGGTTTGACGCCTCTGACCGCCATGCTGGTAGTGGTCGTCGTGCTGATCGCGGCATTGTTCAAGTGCGTGCCGCACATGTTGCCTTACGGCAGTGAAAGCTCCGGCCCGGCGTTCGCCATCCCTCACGGGATCGTGCTGTTTATCGGCGGGATGTGCTTCATCGTGTTCCTGACCGAAGGCGCGGCGCTGGACTGGAGCGCAGTGTTTCTGGCGCAGGAACGCGGGATCGACACGGCGTACGCGGGATTGGGTTATGCAGCGTTTGCATTGACCATGACGGCCGGACGTTTGATGGGTGACCGGATTGTGCGGATCGTCGGTGCAACGCGGATCATTCTGTTTGGTGGTCTGTTGGCAGCGGCCGGTTTGTTTCTGGCGACATTTGCACCGAGCTGGGAAGCGGCGCTGGTCGGTTATGCGCTGGTCGGTGCGGGTTGTTCGAACATCGTGCCGGTGCTGTACACGGCGGTGGGCAAGCAGACGGTGATGCCGGAGAGTATCGCGGTACCGGCGATTACCACGCTCGGTTATGCAGGGATTCTGGCCGGGCCGGCGGTGATCGGCTTTGTGGCGCATGCCAGCAGTCTGAGTTTTGCCTTTGGCTTGATGGCGGTGTTGTTGGTGGCGGTGGCCATTGGCGGCAAAGTCCTTAAAGTCTAAAAGCTTCGCGAGCAGGCTCGCTCCCACAGGATTTCAGTGATCCATGTGGGAGCGAGCCTGCTCGCGAAGAAGGCGCCGCGGTTTATCAAAAACCGACGCTAGCCTGCACAAAGAACGTACGCGGCGCGCCCACATACATCCCCGAGTTGTTGTCGCTGGAGCGGGTGAAGTACTGCTTGTCGAAGACGTTTTTCACCCCGGCGCCCAGCTTCAGGTTCGACACCTGCGGCCCGAAGTCATATCCCCCACGCACGTTCCAGGTCACGTAACCCGGAATGTCGCCATACTGCCCGTCCGCCGTGCCTTCGGTGATGTAGTTGCCGTTGAAACTGCCATCGGCATTCACACCGGTGCCCGGCGAGCGCTGTTTGGACTGGGCGAAACCGTCGAGGTTGTAGGTCCAGCGGTTGATGTCGTAACGCAAACCGACGGTCGCCACCTGCCGCGAATAGAACGGCAGATCACGCCCCTTGAAGCCCGGAATCTCGCCTTCATAAGTCGCGCGGGTGTAAGTGAAACCAGCATTGGCGGTCAAGCCATCGAGACGCGGATCCAGCGCCGCCATGTCGTAATGCGCCGAGGCTTCGATGCCTTGGTGTTTGGTCGCGCCGAGGTTGGTCCAGCCCACGTCGTTGCTGATGTATTGCAGTTCGTCATCGAAGTCGATGTAGAACAGCGTCACCTCGCCGCCCCACACGTCATCGTTGTAGCGCGTGCCGACCTCGTAGGTCTTGGCCTTTTCCGGCTCCAGGCCATTGGCGGTCTGGTCACCCGAGCCACCCTGGCCGAGCTGGAAATACTGCAGGCTGCCGAACGAAGTTTCGTAGTTGGCGAACAGTTTCCACGCGTCCGACAGGTGATACATCACGCTTAGCGCCGGCAGCGGTTCATTGCTCTCGATGCTGCGGTTTTTCGCCTGCACCGGTTTGCCGACCGTGTCGAGCACCGCACGGTCATGCCAGTCGGTGCTGATGTGTTCGAAGCGAATGCCGGGAGTGATGGTCCAGTTGCCGACGTCGATTTTGTTGTCGATGTAGACCGAGTTGGCCTCGGTGCCGCCGGTACGATCCTGAAATACATGACCATCAGACGTCGGCGTGAGCACCGGCTGGTTGTTGACCAGCGCCACGCGGCTCGACGATTCGTGCATCGCCTCTTTCAGATAGCGATAACCGACGCTGACTTCCTGGGTGGTCGGGCCGACATCGAATACCCGCGACACCCGTGGCTCGATGCCCAGGGTGTAGTAGGAACGCGGGTACGAGCTGAGGGTTTTCTGGTCGCGAGCGGCGATGGTGCTGCCACGGAAACTGTCGGTGTAGTAGGTCAGGATTTCCGCTTGAGTGCGCTCGTCAATCTGGCGGATCCATTTGAACGACACGTCTTTGCGCCGACCGGTGAACTGGTCGTAGTCACGCACCGAGTCATACGGTTTGTCGTCGTACTGCTTTTGCGTCAGACCGCCGGGCATGTCCGCCGTGGCGTCGTAGTAGTGAAAGTTGAGACTGAAATCGTCCTGATCGGTCGGTGCCCAGTGAGTCTTGAGCAGCACGTCGTCGATGTCGTTGCCGTTGTTGCGCTCGCGGTAGCCGTCACCGTTGACGCCGGAATACAGCAACGCCACGCCCATGCCGTTGTCGGCGGTGCCGCCGAGGAACGCGGTGTCGATGTGTTTCCAGCCACCGTACTGAGTGGTTTCCAGGGTAGTGCCGATTTCACCGGTGGCTTTTTCGGGAATTGCGCGGGTGACGAAGTTGATCACCCCGCCGACGTTTTGCGGTCCATAACGCACCGAGCCGGCGCCACGCACCACATCAATGCTGTCGAGGTTGCCCGAGGAAATCGGTGCCATCGACAGTTGCGGCTGGCCGTACGGGGCAAACGCTGCCGGCACCCCATCGATCAACACCGTGGAGCGCGGCGACAGACGTGAAGTCAGGCCGCGCACGCCGACGTTGAGGGAAATATCGCTGCCGCCGGTGCCGTTGGAATCCTGCACCTGCACGCCCGGCACACGCTTGAGCACGTCGCTGACGTTCATCGCACCCTGCTCGACCATCGCTTCGCGGCGGATCACCGTGCGCGCGCCGGGGTGGTTCTGCACCACGGCGGCATTGGCATCGCCGAGCCAGTCGCCGACCACCTTGATGTCGGTCACGCCCAGTTCGAGCGGGCCATTGTTGGCGGCGGAAGTTGCCGCTGGCGACAGGGTCACCGAACCTTCGTTGATCTGATAATCCAGACCGCTGCCCTGCAGCAATTGGCGCAACGCCTGCTCCGGCGAAATATCGCCGTCGACTGCCGGCGCCTGTTTGCCGGCGACCAGGTCCGGGCTGAAAAACACTTGCAGCGATGTCTGCTGGCCCAGTTCGCTCAGGGCCTGGCCCAATGGCTGCGCACGGATATGAATGGCTTCACCGGCGAACGCCAGTGGCATGGCTGCGTTGACCGCCAGCGCAAGGGCCAGCGGCAGCCAAGGGGATTTTTTGTTGTTGGCAGGGGTGTTTTTCACGTCGTACGTAGTCCTGTGGATCGCAAGAGTGTGCGGCTGTTAATGCAAACCAGTTGCAGTTGAACAGGAAGACGATGAACTCGAAAAAAACCTGAATTTTATTTTGCGATTATTTCCTGACTGCCATCCGCAAGGGTGCGAACGGCCACCGGGAGGATGCTCGGCAAGGCTTTGAGCAAGGCGTCGGTGTTGTCGGATTTGAACACGCTGGTCAGGCGCAGACTGGCCACGGCCGGGTTGGCGACGGTCAACGGTTTGTCGCGATAACGCGACACTTCGGCTGCGACTTCACTGAGGCTGGCATTATTGAAGACCAGTTTGCCGCTGCGCCACGCCGTCAGTTGCGTCGGGTTGACTGCATAGACTGCGGCGACTTTGCCTTGCGCATCGACGTGAGTGCCGAGGCCCGCGGTCAGGCTGATGAACTGATCATCCGCTGCATCACGCCCCTGCACTTTCACCGTGCCCTGCTCCACCGCCACGCGGGTTTGCGTGAAGTCGCGGCGCACATCGAAACGCGTGCCAGTGACCGTGACTGTGCCGTTGCCCGCCTCGACCACGAACGGTCGCGAGGTGTCGTGTTCAACGCTGAACATCGCTTCGCCTTCGGTCAGCTCGATGACGCGACGATCCTGTTCATAGCGCACCTGCAAGCGACTACGGCTGTTCAGATCGATCACCGAACCGTCCGGCAGCGCCACATGTTTACGTTCGCCCAGCGCCGTGGCGAACTCGGCGCTGTAGCCACCCGGATGATTCAAGCCACTGAACAGTCCCAGCCCGAGCGCGACCGCCAGCACACTGGCAGCCACGGCATAACGCAGCAATGGACGGCGTTCGCGGCGGTTTGGCGGGGTTTCAACAAGGGCTTTGAGGCGTGGCGCCGGGAGCAGATCGGCGGCCGACCACAAGCCTTGCAGCAACTGGAATTCGTCACGGTGCTGCGAATGTTCATTCAGCCAGGCGTCGAAGCGCTGTTGCTCGTCGGCATCAATGACCGGCTCCTGCAAACGCACAAACCAGCGAGCCGCGTCATCGCGCACCGTTGTTTGCCCGCACGCGCAATCATGAGTATCCATCATGGAATGTCCTGTCTGGCCGGGAATATAAAGACACACAGCCCCCTGTAGGAGCTGCCGAAGGCTGCGATCTTTTTGCCATGACGCACATTCACGATTGCAATCCGTCCAGTCGATCACGCAGATGCCGCAGGGTGCGGATCATATACTTTTCGACCATGTTCTTGGACAGCCCGAGGCGTTCGGCGATTTCCGCCTGGGTCAGGCCTTCGATCTTCTGCCAGACGAAGATCTTGCGGCAGTTGACCGGCAGTTCGGCGAGCGCTCGTTCAATAGAGTCGGCCAACTGGATCGCATGCATGTAATGCTCCGGGTCGCCGGACGACGACTCACTGTGATCAAGGGCCTGCGACTCCATGGCGCCGCGCCGATCCTCACGCCGATAACCGTCGACCGCAATATTGCGCGCGGTCTGGTGCAAATACGCCCGTGGCTGCTGCACCGCCGCCGAATCGGACTCAAGCACCCGCACAAAGGTGTCGTGCGCCAGATCCTCGGCCTGCGCGCGATTGCGCAGGCGGCGAGTCCAGGTGCCGATCAACTCTTCGTAATGCTCGAAAAAGCCGGGTCTGCGGGGACGCATGGGGGTTTGGGCGGCGTGCTGAGGAAAGGGGCGTGAATAGTAATGCTTCGTATTAAGGCAAGGCAATGGATTTGCGAACGGGCGAAAACAATCGGAATCGTTACACCTGGTCGCCCCCATCACCGCAAGCACTCAGCAGGCCAACCGGCACTGGTGCGGTGTTTTCCTCGCCACCCTCCATTCCTCGGCAACCAAAGGTCGGATAAGCAATGCATGCTCTCTCATTCAGGCGGCCTGGTCGTGGAAATCCCGAGCGCTGTTTGCTGCCTGTCGCTGACGCGCAACCATCAACGCGACAAAGCTCACCAGTGCCGCCGCCAGCAGGTAGTACGCCGCCATCATCGGGTCACCGGTGTGGCGATACAGCAAGGTCACCAACGTCGGGGTAAAACTGCCGAACAGCACCACCGAACTGGCGTAGGCCACGCTGATCCCGGTCGAGCGCACGGCCACCGGGAACAACTCCGCCAATGCCGCCGATGCCGGTCCGGCGTACAGCACCATTAACATCGCGAGGCCCGCCTGCAACAGCATCAATCCGCTGTCCTGCGGATTCTGCTTGAGCGCCAGGAATGCCGGATACGCCAACAACAACACCCCCAGCGCCCCGAGCAGCATGACGTTGTACCGCCCCCAACGATCCGACAACCAGCCGCCCAATGGGCTGAGCAAGGTAATGAAACCGACCAGGGTAATGCCGTAATAAGCCTTGCCGGCATCAAGATTGAGCATGGCCTGGGCGTAAGCCGGCATAAAGTTGATCAACTGGGTGCACACCGTCCACAGGGCAACGAATGCGATGCCCAACACAAGGCTGCGCCAATGCTGGAGGATTTCTTTCGCGGGGACTTCGATCCCCTGTCGGGCGTGAGCCTGGAATGCGCTGCTTTCATCAATGGTGCGACGCACGTATACGCCGACGAAGTAGATCAGCACCCCCAGGACAAACGGCACACGCCATCCCCAACTGCCCAACTGCTCAGGCGTCAAAACGGTCGCCAGGATGCTCGCAAACAGGCCACACAATAAAAACGAGCCTGCTTGTGCAACCTGCTGGATCGAGGTGAAAAAGCCTCGCCGCGAGGCCGGTGCCGATTCGCACAGGTAGGCCAGCGCGCTGCCAATTTCGCCACCCGCCGCCAGCCCTTGAACAATCCGCGCCGCCACCAGCAGCACCGTGGCGCCATAGCCCAGCACGCTGTAGCCAGGACAAAAAGCAATCAGCACAGTGCCGACAGCCATCATGTTCATGGTCAGGATCAACGCTTTCTTGCGTCCGTGGCGATCGGCGTAGCGGCCGATGAGAAACGCACCAAGCGGTCGCGCCACAAAACCCACCGCCAGGGTGACGAAGGTCGCCAGCAGCGACATCAGTTGATCCTGGGCGGGAAAAAAAGTCTTGGCGATGTGCAGGGAAAAGATCGCGAACAAGGTGAAATCGAACCATTCCAGGGTCGTGCCTATTCCTACAGCCAGCAGTATCCTGCGCTGCTGCCGCGGCGAATCCGTATGCTTCATGGCGATGCTCTTCCAGACGTAGACGCGCAGGCCCGCGCGCACGGAATGCTTGGGTGCGGATGAGCACCAGACCCGTTCAGGCCTGGTGCACGGTCACTCCCGCAGGCTTACTGGACGCTGAACAGGCGCGAAGTGCGCTCCCATTCGCGTACGGTCTGATAGTCAGCATGGAGCACATTGCTGTCGGCATGGCTCATGAAGACGATGCCGGGGCTGGAGAACAAGTCGACCGTCTTGACCACGGCGTCCCCTTCTTTTGGCGCACGCTGCAGCCAGGCTTTGCTCTTGAGGGTCTTGAGCAACTCATCGTAGGAGGAACGAGTGACAACACCTTCCTGGCTGGAGATGAACTGCACCTGCCACAGCGGGTAATGGTGACCCTGCTGCGCATCGACGATGGAGTCGATGGCCGACTCCCCTTCCCTGACCAGCTTGCCCACCAGATCCAGCTGACTGGCGCCGACCGCGTAGTTGGCCGCCGGACGATTGAGCCCCCCCGACAGACGCGAGGCACATTCGATCAAGGTCGGGCCTGCCTCGGTCACGATCAACTCGGTGTGGTTGGCACCGTAGCGGATACCCAAGGCATTCAGTACGCCGTGAACGTACTCGACGATCTCCTTCATTTCGGGCGACGTCGGGTCGAACAGCACGGCACGGTCATAGATCCAGCCACCGTCCGGTGCCGGCAGCTTGTCGGCGCGCCAGATCTCGGTGATCACATGCTTGCCATGGCCGCTGACGCCATTGATGAAATACTCCGGCCCTACCAGCAAGCGCTGCGCCAGCACCGCATCATTGCGCTCGCCCAATTGGTTGACCGTGCCGAAGAGCTTGTCGAAGCTGTCGACGAGTTCACCTTGATCGGCGCAGAAGGTCACCGAGTCGGTCCCGGCACTGGCCTGAGGCTTGATGACCACCGGCCAGCTGCCACTGGCGGCCCACTGGCTCAGCCCATCGCGGTCACGGGCCAGATAGTGATCCATGCTGCGCAGGCCAACGGCCTTGAGGCGCTCGTGCATGGTGTATTTGTCGCGGCGCGCCAGGCTGGTGGACGGATCGTTGCCCGGCAGTTGCAAGGCCGCGGCGAGCAGGTCAGCGACAATCACCCCGCTCTCGGTGCCCGGCAACACGGCGCTCGGGTGCAAGGCGTTGATTTCATCGGCGAGGCGCTGGATATCACCGTGGTACTCGAAGTGCGCTATGTATTCGTCCTTGTGGTAGGTGCGCAGGTAGTACTCCGGCGGATTGGGTGAACTGCTTACGTGAATGCACTTCCAGCCAGACTCGGCCATCAGCGCCGGCAATTGTGAGCCTGATGAATAACCATCGACTACAACGAGGATTTTTTCCTTGGCTTGTGTCATTTGCTGTCTCCCTTGAATTTCATCCATGTGCCAAACACCGTAACCAGAGCGATCACGGAACAGCCCAAAGCAGAGGTCATCGACCACTGGATTCGGGCATCAAATACTTGAAAGACGTAAGTGAGCAACGGCGCCCACGCCAGCAACGCCGCCACGGTAAAGGGTTCCGAAAGAAGGATGCCGCGCTGCAGCAGCCACAACGGAATGATGACCCCGAGCAGCGTCGCAATGGCCAGGCCACCCAATTGCGTACTTGAGGCAAACGCGAAGCCGGGACCGCTCCAGGCAAGCACCGCCGCGACGATGATCAGCAAGTAGAACCGATGAGCCATGATCCGTGTGGCAGTCCAACTGCGCTCGCCCAATTGTTTGGTCGCGATGGTGTTCAGCGCTTGGGATGCACCGCCGGCCGCGGCGGCGGCGAGGCCGATAACCGTGTCGCTGAAGTTGATCGGGCGAATCCCCGCCAGCCCCACCAGGGACGCCCACGCCAGCAACGCTGTGCCGGAAAGAATGCCCGCCGCGACCGCGTAGGTGTAAAGCGGCAACTGACGCCGCCGAACGATGCGCTCCAGCAGAATCGTGCTCACCGGCCCAAGCCCGCCCATGATGGCGCTGACGATGGCGGGTTCGATGTAGCGCAGGGCATAGAAGTAGCCGATCCAGTTCAGGGCGCTGGTGAAGTTCAGGACGGTCAGCGGGCCGGCAGCATCGGCACCGATTGCCAGGCCTTTGGTACCGGAACTCAGCAATAACCGCGACAGAAAGAAGCCGCTGGTGATTACAAAACTCCAGAACAGAAAGGTGAACGGATGCAGTTGCTGCAGCAGGTTGCCCGAGAACACCGCGTTGGCGTTGGCCAGAATCAGAAAGGCCGCCACATACAGAATGCCGGCCCGCACCACACCACGGCTGACAGGCGTAGCCATGCCACTAAGGCTGACTTCAGGCTTGTTCATTGACGGTCTTCTCCATGAATACACTCAGCGGGTCTTCCCGGTAATCAGCGAACGGGCCGCGATCGCGAAAACCTGCGCGGCGGTAGAGCGAAATAGCCTCCGGCTGGCTGACCCCGGTCTCCAGCAACAAGGTACGGGCACCATTGCGATGGGCGAGCTGTTCAAGCCGCTTGAGCAACCGCGCACCCACGCCACGTCGACGGGCATTGTCGGCGACAAACATGCGCTTGAGTTCTGCCTGCCCTTCGCCGATCGCCACCACCGCTCCGCAACCCAGCACTTCGCCGCTATCCAACTCGCGGGCGACCACGAAGCTCACCCCCGGAGCCTTGAGCTGTGCGACGTCGAGCATGTGCACGCTTTCATCCGGGTACAGGGAACGTGCGTAATCTTCCGAGCGTTGAAGCAGCTCGGCGGTCTGCAATTCCTCGGGGTCACCCTCGTCGATGCTGTAGCCAGTCTGCCCGGTGGCCGACGGCGATGCGTAATCCTCCAGCACCATGGCAGCGCCTTTTTCGCCAATCATCAGGGATGCGGCGTTGGTATTGCCCGACACCATCGTCGGCATGATCGACGCGTCGATCACCCGCAAACCGTCGAGTCCGCGCACGCGTAGCCGATGATCGACCACGGCCAGCTCATCGTTGCCCATGCGGCAGGTACCCACGGGGTGATAAGAGGTGTCGCCCTGAGTACGGGCATACGCCAGCAATTCTTCATCGCTGGCGACCTGGGTGCCGGGGGACAACTCGTGATCACAGTAGGGCTGCAGGGCCGCTTGGGCAGCAATGTCACGGATAATGCGCATGCCCGCAATCATCCGCCGGCGATCATCCTCATGTTCAAGGAAGCGCGACTCGATGACCGGTGCCTCGCCAGGGTCACTGGAGCAAATGTGAATACTGCCGGTGGATTCGGGCCGTAACGGATACAGGCCCACGGTCATGCCGGGCAAGGTGTCCAGACGACGACTGGAACCAGGGCCGTAACTGGCCGGGGCGAAATGAAACTGCAAGTCTGGCCGTGGCTCTTCCTCGCGTGATTTGACGAAGCCATGGCCCAGAGCAATCGGCAAACTGAGTACGCCGCGACGGCGAAAGACGTAGTTGAGCGTTTCCCTGAACAACGCGAAACCACGGGTGCGTTCGTTAAAGGTGATTTTCTGGCGAATGCGCCACTTCAGTCGGGACGCGAAGTGATCGCGAAAGTTCTCACCCACGCCAGGCAGCGCATGTCGCAGCGGCACGCCGGCCTTCGCCAGTACCGCTGGCGCACCAATGCCGGACAACTCGAGCAACTGAGGCGACTGAATGACACCGGCACTGAGGATCACCTCACGCCGGGCCGTGGCCGATTGCAACGTGCCTTTGAGGTACTCCACACCCACACAGCGCTTGCCTTCCAGACGCAGTTTTTGCACCGCGGCCTCGGTAATCACCGTCAGGTTTGCCCGCTTGCGCGCCGGCAACAGGTAGCGGCCATAAGCCGAGGAACGACGGCCCTGATCATGGTTGACCTGGTAATAGCCAAAGCCCTCCTGATCGCCGCTGTTGTAGTCGCGATTGCGTCGATACCCGGCTTCGCCGGCTGCCGCCAGAAAGGCATCGCACAACTCGTCATATTCGCGTGGCAATGCCACATGAATCGGCCCGTCCTGGCCACGACTCTCGCCGCTGACGTCCACGCTCGACTCCAGGCGTTTGAAGTACGGCAACACTTCGTCCCAGGTCCAGCCCGGGTTGCCTTGACTGGCCCACTCGTCATAGTCCTCGCGCTGACCCCGGACAAAGATCATCCCGTTGATCAGGTTCGATCCGCCCAACAGGCGCCCCCGTGGAATCTGCAGACGGCGTCCGCCCAGCGTCGGGTCCGGGCGGGTCTCGAAGCACCAGTCGTATTTCGGATTACCCATCAGCAGCACTTCACCGACGGGGATCGACAACAATGGACTGCGGCGTTCGGCCCCCGCCTCCAGCAGCAGTACCTTGATCGCCGGGTCTTCACTCAAGCGTGCAGCCAATACGCAGCCAGCCGCGCCGGCGCCGACGATGATGTAGTCATACTCGCTCATGCCCGTCGGTTCCTGTCCTGATTGTCGGCGGTGCGCGCACCGATGGTGGTGCGATGCAGCAGGCGACGATATTTGTCGTCATACACCGTGGCCTTGTGCATGGCGCTGCGGTTGTCCCAAAGAATGATGTCGCCCGGGGTCCAGCGATGCCGATAGGTGAATCGCGGCTGCACCGAGAACTCCTGCAGGAACGTCACCAGTGGCGCACTTTCCTCCAGCGGCAAACCTTCGATCCGCCACGGCACGTTGCCGCCGGCATACAGCGCCTTGCGCCCACTGACTTCATGGCGACGCACCAGCGGTTGCGGCACGTCGATCCACTCAGCCAGTTCCTGGGGAGATGGCGCAGGCCGGTCGGGGTAGTTGTAGGGCCGTGACTGAGTCCGGCTGATGACCACCTTGAGGTGTTCGATACGATCCTTGACCGCTTCCGGCAATGCTTCATAAGCGGCAAACATATTGGCGAACCACGTGTCGCCGCCTTCCGGCGGGATTTCCAGCGCATGCAGCATCGATCCGGCTGGCGGCACGTCCAGATAATGGCCATCGGTGTGCCAGACCCGACCGCTGACCGGCGAGCCGATCAGTTTTCCATCCTTGGTAATGTTCGACAGGATGAGGATTTCCGGCTGGGTCTGTTCGCTGAACTGCGAGCGGGTATAGCTGACCAGCTCACCAAAATTGCGGCTGAACGCCAGTTGCTGATCAGGACTCATCGACTGGCCACGAAACAGCAGGATGGTGCTGCTGATCCAGGCGTTGTAAAGCGCTTCGATCGTGTCGTCACTGAGCCTGGCATTGACGTCGATGCCACGGACTTCGGTGCCGATAAACTCAGTAACGGGGACTAACTCAAGCATGCTGCCTCCTTGGTCTTCATGGGATCAGACTTCCGTGCTGACCGTGTCTTACACCGCGATATCGTTGTCGACGATCCAGCGATTCATCTCCACCAACTGGATCAGCAGATGCGCGGGACTGGCACCGCCCGGCAGCATCGAAGCATTGAGCTGGTTCGCGGCGATCTGCTCGATCAGTGCGCTGAGACGCGGGGTATCGAACATCCAGGCAATCGGCGATTTGGGATCAGTCGCGATCCAGCGCGCTTCGCTGATGAGTGCCCGGTCATATTCAGAGTCCTGAATGTGCGGGTACGCGCTTTTCTTCCGATTCAAGGTAGTCGGCGGCAGGATGTCGTGCATGGCAGCCTTGAGCAAACCTTTCACGCCGCCACGGGATTTCATTTCCCACGGCACGTTCCATACGTACTGGATCAGTTCCGGATCGCAGAATGGCACGCGCACTTCCAGGCCTTGCGACATGCTCATGCGTTCCTTGCGATCCAGGATCACCGACAACGGGCCGGACATGCCGAGGAACAGCACCTCGCGCATGCGCGCCGCGTCGCCGCTTTCGCCAGGCAGGCGTGGCACCTGACTCAGCCAATAGTCGTAACGGGCACGTTCGTCCTCTGCCACGCGCTGTGCACTGATCAGGCTCGGCGACAGATAGTGGGCCAGCTTCGGGCCATCGCCCAGCCACGGGAACTGAGGACGGGCCAGCAGCTCGGGTTTGAAATAATAAGGGTAGCCGCCGAAGATCTCGTCGGCAGCCTCGCCAGTCAGCGCCACGGAGCAATTGCCGCGCATGCGTTCGAACAGCAGGTACATCGAGGCATCGAACTGCCCCCAGCCAGGCAGGCCGCGGGCCTTGCGCGTAGCCGGAATGACGCCGAGCAGATCCTGCATGGTTGCACTGAGTGTCGTGTGACGGGTACCCATGTATTCGGCGGCCAGCGCGGCGAAGGGTGCATCGATGTCAGGCCGCAGTTCGGTGGAGGTAAAGGCATCCTCGTCACTGTCGAACTTCAGGCAGAAGGTATCGAGTGCTGCGCCGCGGCCCTGGCTTGCCAGTTGCTTCATGACCAGCGCGGCGACCGACGTGGAATCGATGCCGCCGGACAACATCGCCGCGCAAGGCACTTCATGCACGTACTGGCGCGCCACGACGCCTTCAAGCAGTTCGCGGACGCGGTCCTTGGTCTGCTCGAAATCATCGGTATGCGCGGCGCTTTCCAGTTTCCAGTAACGATGTAATTCATGCCCACGTTCGTCAAAGGTCAGCACACTGGCGGGAGGCAACTCGTGCAAGCCTTGCAACGGGGTTTCGCCAGGCAGCGCCATGCGCGGCTGAAGCACGATGGCCAGCGCGCTCGTGTCCAGCCGGGCGGTAAAGTGGGGATGGGCTTTGATGGCGGTAGGTACGCTGCCAAAAATGACGCCGCCGTCACGCAGGGTGTAGTAAAGCGGTTGCAAGCCGAGGCGGTCTCGCGCCAGCAATAATCGGCGCTTCTGGCCGTCCCAGATCGCGATGGCAAACATGCCTTCGAGGCGTTCAACGAACCCGACACCCCACTGGGCATAGGCCCGGCGAATGATTTCAGCGTAGGACCAGCGATCAGGTGCCGGACCCAGGCCAGCGAGTTGCTGCTGCAACTGCGCAGCGTTGTACAACTGCCCGGTGTACATGATAGCCACGGTGGCGCCATGGATCTCGCCAATCCACGGCTGCTCGTCCCAGTCATAACGCGAAGTGACTGTACGGCAATGTCCCAGTGCGACCTCAGGCCCCAGCCATACCGCATGCCCGTCCGGTCCACGCCCGGACATCGCAACGATCATTGCCGAGACAATTTCGGCGACTTTCGAACGAGGAATGTTTGCTTGCTGCCCAACACCGTGACGCAGGTCGACCCAACCGGCCATGCCGCTCATATAACACTCCTTGTCGAATTACCTACGGGCAACGCCTTTATTGGCGAAACCTGTTCCATGTAGATCAATGTGCCGCCTGGACTGACTAAAGCAATTTCATGCTTCGTTTTTAATATCTCTGTTCAGCCGGGGCACAAGCTACTTCAAGCAATACATCCCTGACAAGTGCCTTGTTAATCACAAATAACCTAATTGAAGGTGCTTATTACCTAATGTAATTTGCGCAAACTCAAAGCAACTCGCAGGCGCACCAGAACGGCGCAAAACAGCCACACCACCTAGATTGACGCACTAAAAAAGCGCACAACTAAGCACCCTTGTTATTTCGCTCCTTATCATCCGGACGCGCGTAACACAGCCTGTCCCGAGGGCTCAAAACAAATCAATAAAAATATTATTCAGTAACCAACTACATAAAATCTATAGAGTTTTTAGTTTCGCCATCGCCGTTCTTTCGGCTCTTTGAGTTTTTTTTAGTTCTCCCTACTTGTCGTAAAAAAAAATTCGCTGTTATGCTCCACGGCAAGCAGCGTGGTGCCCTGTGTGCCACACCTTCACATGGAATGTGATTCAAGGAATGTATATGGATATTCATCTGCCGGTCATCTACCCGTCTTTATTGCTGCGCCGTCCAGTTGCCATTGCACCTGGACGTTAGTGCCAGCACGGCTATCGATCAGCCAGTCATTCCAGGTCAAGCCTAACTAATCAACGCACTTGGCGCGCTGTTACCGACATGCGCCGCGACTATTAGTCATGCCCGCCCGGAACATCGTCCAGTTACTGAGTCCGTGCTTACTTGCGCCTGTTTGCAGGCTGAGTGGGCGCTGCCGTACATCAATAAGTAGAGGGAGTAATGAGCGTGAATCGGTTCGACTATTCAGGCAATCTTGCCAAGGCCACCTCCTACCGCGGTTATCGCAGCCCTTTCTGGCCGCCGGCGAGCAACTACAACCTGACCCTGCTTGATCTTGCGCCGACGAACCCTCGTCAAGACGCTGCCTGGCAAGAACGACTGGACGCGCTGAAGGCCGCCATCGATGAGCAATGGCGCAGCGCCAAGCTCGATGGCGTGGCAGAACGCACACGTTTCAGCAACCCCGGCGCCGTGGCGCAAGCCCTGCGCGCGCTGGAAAACGACCTCGAGCGAGCTCATGATCGCCAAGCTGTACAGCTCAGGGCCAAGGCCATCGAATACGGCTACAGCGACGAGATACTCAAGACCCTGGCCGGCCTGCAAGAAGAGGTTTCCCTGGTCGCCGGGCAGATCGCTACCTGGTACGGCAAGCAACCGGGAGGACTGCCGACAGCCTTTGGCTGCCGACGCAATCCGGCGCGACAACAGGACGTGGAACTGGCCATGAGCCTGGTGGATCAGATCCCCGCCTATCTCAAGCAGTTGCACACCAACCTGCGCCTGGGGGAGTTGCCGGCCTTCGCCGCCACTGATGTTTTTTTCATGGCCGGTGAAGGCAATCTGCACCCCAAGCATGTCGCCTACTTCCTGCCCGAAGATGAAGGCGTCAAACGTTCGCCGTTCAAGAAAACCTACTACTTCGCCAATACCCACGCGGCCATGGTCGAGCATTTGGCGGCGCCGCTGGCCCGGCAGTTCCTGTCAACCGGCAAACACTATGACCCGACTGGCGAACACCTGCGACGCATTCCTGCGTTGGGCGTGCTCAGCCATGAGCTGGGCCATTTCGTCCATCGCCCGGCCACTCAATACGGCCCGTTGAACACCCTTGACCGCTGGGCATCGGTGGTGCTGCAAGAGGTGGCAGCGGATGTCTATGGCATCCTCATTCTTGCCCAGGTATGGGCGCCTGCCCTGCAGATTCCGCCCGAGCAGGTGCTCGAGTACTACCTGGGCGAATGTCTGCGCTACCTCAACCGCGGACTTGGCCTTTTTCCCGATTGCGACGGCATGTACCTGCAGCTGTCGTACTTCGTCCAGCTCGGTGCCCTGACCCTGCGCCAGGACGACCCGCAACATCCACAACTGGTGGTCGATCACGGCGCCCTGCTGGCCGGTTTGCGTTCGCTGGCCAGAGTGCTGGCGGATGCCCTGCTCGACGGCGACCCTGATGCCGCCGTCGCCTTTTACCAATGCTACGGACCCGCACGGCCCCAGCCGTTGCAGGCACTGGTTGCTGCGCTGGCCAACGCGCCGGCGCAGTCCATCGAATACGTGCAAGAGCCTGTGCGTGTACCCACGGACTGCGACGCAACTCGCGCGCAAGCCCGACTCTAGACAAGGAGAGACAGAGATGACGAAGCCGATGCAGGACCTCCAACAGGTGACAGATTACTACGGCACCGCCCGCAAGTTTGGCGACAGCAACGCCACCATCTATGAGATATGGGAACAGGGTGGGGCCTTCAACGACTCGATTACGCCTTCTACCTACAGCCCGGAATATCGCTCGCACCTGGGTCTCAAGCTGAAATCGCTCACCCAGGAAGGTGCAACGATTTTCTCCATTGGCTGCGGCAACGGATTTGTCGAGGGCGATCTGGTGGAGGCCAGACGTCAGGTCAGAGCCATCGACTTCAATGACGAAGCCGTGATCCTGAGTCGCAAAAAAGGCGTCGATGCGCACAAGGTTGACTTCTTCAAGCTGGAGCCCGGCTCCCTCGCCGGGGTCAAGTCGGTTTACGCCGATGGCTTGCTGGGCCACCTCTTCCATCCCGAACTGGAACTCAAGCCGACCTTCGACAAGCTCAAGGAACTGAACCTGGACTCCGGCACGGTTCTGGTGTTCTCCAATGACTCGCCACGCGATCCCGAGGCTCTGTTTGCGGCCCACGATAAGGTCGATGGCTTCTGGTTCATTTCCAGGGACTATCTGCGTGATGCGCTGATCGAGGCCGGCTTCGAGATCCAGGAGTCGTACTACTTTCCCTACACGCGTCCGATCAGTGGCCTGCGCAATCGCACCATGTGCGTCGCTCTGGTGCCCTGAACCCGTCCACCCCCTGCGCCGCGAGGAGAAACCTGCTGTGCCAATATCCGAAAGCTTTGCCCGACGTTTGCTCCCCCTGCTTGATGAGTTGACGACACGTTACCCGACGCCCTTTCATCTCTACGATGAGCGCGCCATCGTCCAGACTCATCGACGCGTCGCGCAGGCTTTCGCCGACAGCGCGTTTCGTCAGTACTTCGCGGTCAAGGCGCTGCCCACTCCGGCGATTCTGGCCCTGTTGCTCAAAGAGGGCAGCGGGCTGGATTGCTCCTCGCCGGTCGAGCTGATGCTGGCCGAGCGACTGGGTGCGCGGGGCGACGACATTGTCTTCACCTCCAACAATACGGCGCTCGGCGAGTACCAGATGGCGCTGGACGCCGGAGCCCTGATTACCTTCGATGACCGCAGCATGCTCGACCGAGTGAAGACCTTGCCCGAAATTGTAGGGTTTCGCGTCTCACCTCATGGGGTCATCGCCCGCTCGTCACAGATGGGCAATGCGCAACAATCGAAATTCGGCGTGCCCGATGCCGATCTGGTGCAAAGCTATCGCCAGGCCTACGACCTCGGTGCCCGACGTTTCGGGATCCACGGCATGATGTGCGCCAATGAGCTGTCACTGGCGGCTGCAGTACAGGCCGGTGTGCAAGTCATCGAAGTGGCTGCGCGTGTAGCGCGCGAAGCCGACATCGAATTCGAGTACATCAATATAGGCGGAGGCCTGGGGATTCCTTACCGCACCGATGACCAGGCACTGGATCTGGACGCCTACGCCGCCGCGCTGAAACAGGCGCTCAAGCAAGCCTTCCCGCGCAACACGCCGAAACTTCTGATGGAGTTGGGCCGTTTCATTACCGGCCCGCATGGGGTGTTGGTGTCGCGGGTGATCAACCGCTGCAGCAAAGGCCGGGAAATCGTCGGTCTCGACGCCTCGATGTCCGCGCTGATGCGTCCCGGACTGTACGGCGCCTACCACCACCTGACATTACCTTTCGCCGGCCAACGCCCCGAAGGCGTGTTCGATGTGGTGGGCGCGCTATGCGAAAACTTCGACAAGTTCGCTATCGATCGCCCTTTGCCGACGCCGGCCATCGGCGACCTGGCGCTGATTCATGACACGGGCGCCCACGGCCATGCCATGGGTTTTACCTACAACGGCCGGCTGCGCCCGGCAGAACTGATGTTGACTGACAACGGCGATGTCGTGGAAATCCGTCGCGCGGAAACCTTCGACGACCATACCGGCCCGGTTCAATGGCAACCCGTCGACGTCTTCAACCCTCACAAGGATCGTTAAATGAGTAACCGTGCATTGATTGAAGAAGCCTTTGAACGGCGTTCGCAACTGACGTCTGCCGAGCTGCTGGCGCTGGTGCCAGTCATCGAAGACGGCCTCGCCAGACTGGAAAGTGGTGAACTGCGCGCAGCGCGCCTGGAAGAAGGCCAGTGGATCGCCGATACGTTCGTCAAGAAACTCATCCTGCTGTCGTTCCTCACCCGCGAAAATCATGTGGGCGAAACCGCTCCATGGCGGCCGAAAAGCTACGACAAACTGCCCCTCAAATTCGAGCACTGGGATGATGCCGCGTTCCGCGATGCACGTATCCGCGTAGTGCCCGGCGCGGTGGTCCGGTCAGGCGCATACATTGCTCCAGGTGCGGTGCTGATGCCCTGCTTCATCAACATCGGCGCCTATGTCGGCGAAGGCACCATGATCGATACCTGGTCGACCGTCGGATCCTGCGCTCAGGTCGGCGCACGTTGCCATATCTCCGGCGGCGTGGGTCTGGGCGGCGTGCTCGAACCGATCGGCAACAACCCCGTGGTCATCGAGGACAACGTGTTCATCGGTGCCCGCAGCGAGGTCGCCGAGGGGGTGATCGTGCGCAACGGTGCGGTGATTGGCATGGGCGTCTATCTTGGTGCCTCGACCCCGATCATCGATCGCGAAACCGGCGACGTGCGCTTCGGCGAAGTCCCGGCCAATGCAGTGGTGATCGCCGGCAACCGCGCCGACCCGAAATTGCCGGGCGTATCCCTGGCCTGTGCGGTGATCGTGAAATATGTCGATGAGCGCACTCGATCAAAAACCTCACTCAACGATCTGGTCAGAGAGCTCAGCCGATGACCCCCGCAGGCAATGCCTTCGCCAGACTGCAAAGCCTGCTGGATGACCTGCCGCCCGCGACCGGGCAGCCGGTCATCGCCCTGCACCTGGGCGAAACCCGGCTTGGCGACCCGACGCCACTGCTGGCACCACTGTGCGAACTCGAGCAGTGGACGCGCTATCCGCCGCTGCCTGGCACTCCCCAATTGCGCGAAGCCTACAGTGGCTGGCTACGGCGTCGCTTCGGCGCTGGCACCTGTCTCGATGAAGAGCGTGTCGCTATCGAGCCTACGCCCGGCACCAAACAGGCCGTCGCGACCTGCATCGCCCTCGCTGTGACACGCGCACGGGCACGTGGCGTAAAAGCACCGGTGGTGGTCCTGCCCAATCCGTTTTACCCGACCTATGTCGCCGCCACTGATGCCGCCGGTGCGCAAGCACTGTTTTATGACGTGAACGACGCTGACCTGTTGGCCAGCCTCGCCCGCCAACTGGATCAGGCCGGTGACAGCATCGCGGCGCTGGTGCTGTGCAACCCCGGCAATCCGCTTGGCAACATACTGCCTGCAAGCACATTGATCAGCCTCAGCCACATGGCCTTCCACGCCCAGGCGACGTTATTGGTCGACGAGTGCTACACCGATCTCGTCCCGCACTCACCACCCCCCGGCTATCTCAGTCTGGTGGAAGCCGATGCAGTTGCGCCGTGCCCGTTCGTGGTTTTACACAGCCTGTCGAAGCGCTCGGCGGCGCCGGGTTTGCGCAGTGGTTTCATTGCCGGCGATCCGTCCAGCGTCGCCGCTTATGCCGGCTTCAATCGCAGTTGCGGGGTCTCGCTGGCCTGGCCGGCGTGCAGCGCCAGCGCAGCGCTTTGGCACGACGAAACGCATGTGCAGCGTCAGCAACAGGCACTGCAATGCAATTGGGACCTGGCCGATGAGTACCTCGCCGCAGTGCCCGATTACCGGCGCGCCGATGCCGGTTTTTTCTTGTGGCTGGCGGTCGGCGATGGTGAAGGGGTCGCACGCCGACTCTGGAGCGAACAGGGTTTGCGCGTGATGCCCGGTCGCTACCTGTGTCATGAAGACGCCGAGGGCAACAACCCCGGCAAAGCGTTCGTGCGCATTGCACTGGTTCATCAGGAACCGGTCATGCGCCAGGCCCTGCTGCGCCTCAGGGCCGGGCTTGCAGGTCGTTAACGTTCGACGGGCTGCAGGCGTTGGCGGGCCAGCGCGACCCAATAGGCAACGCCCAGTGGCATGATCTCGTCGTTGAAGTCATAACGCGGGTTGTGCAACGAGCAGCCGCCTTCAGCGGAGCCATTGCCAATCCAGATGTAAGCGCCGGGTTTGCGCTCGAGCATGAAGGCGAAGTCTTCTCCGGTCATGCTCGGTGCGACCCCGGTACCCACGTTTTCGCGGCCCGCCACAGCACTGGCGGCAGCCACGCAATGGTCCGCGTGCTCGGCACTGTTGATCAGCGGCGGCGAGCCAAACTCGAAAAACTTCAGCGACGCTCGAACCCCCATCCCGGCGGCCAACTGTTCGACCATCTCGGCCATTCGGCGCGATGCGATCTCGCCGGCCTCGGGGCGGAAGTAACGCATGGTGCCGCCCAGCCGTGCAGTGTCGGGCACAATGTTGTGGGTATCGCCGGAGTGGAACTGAGTGACACTGAGAACCAGCGCATCGGCAGGGTCGATATTGCGCGAGACGATGCTCTGTAACGCGGTCACCAAATGGGCCGCGGCCAGCAACGGATCGGCGCCCTGGTGAGGCATCGCCGCATGACAACCACAACCGCTGACAACCATTTCGAACGGCCTCGCCCCCGCCATCGCCGCACCGTGATGAACCACGAATCGACCGGTCGCAAGACCGGGCCAGTTGTGCAGACCGTAGACGCACTCAGCGCGAAATTTCTCGAACAGGCCCGCCGTCATCATCGCCTTCGCACCCGTACCGATTTCCTCGGCCGGCTGAAACACCAGATGAACCTTGCCGGCGAAACTGCGATCTGCCGCCAGTCGGCTGGCAGCGCCCAACAGCATGGCGCTATGGCCGTCGTGGCCACAGGCATGCATCCAGCCGTCGTGGACTGAGCGATGGGCGAAGGTGTTTTCTTCCTGGATGGGCAGCGCATCCATGTCAGCGCGCAGTGCTATCTCGATACCTGGTTGCTCGCCTTCGATGGTGGCGACAACCCCCGTACCGCCGATGCCGATATGCGGTTGCAAATCAAAGCTGCGCAATACTTCTGCGATGAAGGCGCTGGTCTTGCGCTCGGCAAAACCCGCTTCCGGATGTTGATGCAGCCAGCGACGCCAACCGATCATTTGTTCCTGCAGTGCGAAATCCGTTTCCGATGCCATCCTGACGTTCCTGTCCCTGGAGCTGCTCTGAGTCGCCACACTATTCTGTGTCATTGAACTTCGCAACTGGCACGGATGCACGTCATGAACACTGCCGCAGGGTGAGCTCACCACGCTTATGTGGGCGTCGGGCTTACCCGCTCCTGCAGGGTTTGGTGGTGGATGCCGATTCGCCTGCAACCACCACCCCTCGGGTTTAGCCTCGGTCGTCAATCCCCGCTTGCCGTGACTGGCCGTCCAGATGCCCGCTCAGCGTGACGGGGCCGACCTTCAGGTTGCCGTTTTCAAGGGAAACCTTCGGTGCGTTTTCTTCCTTCTTCTGTGGCAGGTCCAACCCGGCCTTCACACTGTAATCGAGGTTGCTCAGGTCAGTGCTGACGACCTTCGAGCCCCCCAGATCAACGTTGCCTTGCGTTGCCGAAATGCGTGCACCGGTCAGTTGCGTGGCACCACCGACCGTAAGGTTCACGCCTTGGCTGGCGCTGATTCCGGACGCCTGCGCCACGCTGCCCTTGTGCGCATATTCGCCCTGTGCTGTCAGCGTTGGCTTGTAGTCGGTGCCGGCGAGTTTTTCCTTGTCGCTCGGCGGATTTTTCTTCGCGGTCAGGCCCAGATCGACATCGACCTTGGCGTGGTTGCTCGAGTCCTGACGGCTTTCGACGGTCAGATCACCCGCGACCTTGCCGCTGACATCTTTAGCGTCGATCCGCGCCCCCGCCAGCTGTGCATCACCGGCACTGTTCAACACCACGCTGTCAGCCTTGATCTGGCTGTTCTGCTGGGTGCTGCCTTGCAGGTAATCCACGCCCACCTTGGCCCCGGCGTTGAAACCGTGATCGCTGCTGGCCTTCTCCTCAGCGGCGGTCGGGGTTTTGCGGCTCAGGTTGCCGCCGGCATTCAGTGCGACATTCCAGTTATTGCGGTTGTCGGTGGACTGCGCCGACTCCTGCACATAACCGCCCTTCTGTGCGTCGATGCTGACGTTCGGTGCGCTGACTTGCGTGCCTTGCAGGTGAATCGAATCACCGCTCAGCGCGATGCCGTTCTGGCTGTTGAGCTGGCCACCGCTGAGGGTTTTCGACTCCTCGTTGAGCCGACCGATATTGAAATTGCCGCTCAGATTACCGCCCTGATCGCGGCTCTTCTCGCTGCTGGTTTTACTGCCGCCGCCCTTCAAGCCGCCGCCGAGATTATTGCCGGTGGCGGTGTGAGTGTCGGTGGCTGCTTGCAGATCGAGCTTGCCGTCGGCGTGCAAATCGATGCCGCCAGCGCTGTCGATTTTCGTGCCCTGCTGCACCTGATTGCCGCCGCTGCTCAACTGCACAGGGCCGTTACCGGTGATGCTCGCGACGTGGGCCTGCGTATCAGTGGTCTGCTTGCCGGTGTGATCGAGCTGGAACCCGGCGCCGAGGTCGACATTGGTGCCATCGGTGCCCGGCAAGGTGCCGACCGTCAGCGAGCCACTGCCACGCAAGCTGCTGTCGTTGCTGTTCTGCCGGTCATTGGCCTGATTCAGCGCCAGATCCCCCCCGGTGTTGATGCTGACACCGCCCTGCCCGCCGTCGAAACGGCTGCCGGCGAACTGCGCATCGCCACCGACCTTGATGTTCACACCCTGGCTGCCGGCATAAGCGCCGACCACGGCGGTGGAACTGTCCTTGCTCGACGCACTGCTGCCACCCGCGCCGCTGCCAGCGACGTTCACGTCTTCGCCGGTCTTGGTGTAGACGCGCACGTCGACCTTGGCGTCCACGGCATTAGCGCTGCTGCTGTGAGTGTTGCTGGCGGCATCGGCAAGCAGTTTGTCTGCACTGATGTTCACTTGGCCGGCGCTGGCGTTGTATTGCGTGCCTTGGTCGTGCAGCGTGCCGGTGGTTTTCACATCGACAGTGCCGCCGTCAAACCGGCTGACCACAGCGTTGCTGCTTTGCTCGGTTTTGCTGGCGCTGCCATGACCCACCGCAACGTCGATACCGACGTTCGGCTGACCGAGATTGGCCAGTGAGTCCTTGTCCGGCACCTTGCCGTTGAGCACGTCCTTGACTGCGCCCGCGATCGGCCGGGCGATGTCCTTGTACTCGACGTTGGCGCCGATATCCGCCGACCAGTTGCTGTCGTTGTGCGTGCTGCTTTCGCTGTTGCTGGCCACGCGATTATCGATCTCGTTGGCGGCGACGTTCAGACCGTTGCCAGCCTTGAGCTGTGCGCCTTCGGTGGCGAGTTTGTCGGCATTGATCGTCAGGCTGCCGCTGCTCTGTACGCTGCTGGTTTGCGCGGTGGTTTTGCTGGTCGAATCCTGCGCCGTGCTGTGGGCGAAATCGACGCCACTGCCGGCACGGTCGAGGCCGCCGGTGTAGTAGAAACCACCGCCGGTGCTGGAGGTGTCGGTGGAGGTTTTGTGGCTGTCTGCTTCGGCCAGCAACGAGACGTTTTTGCCGCTCAACGTCGTGTCACCAGCGGTGGATTTCACTTCCGCGCCTTTGAGCGTGACGTCACCGCCCGCCTTCACCTGCACACTGCCGCCGCTGAGGCTGGAGCCTTGCTGGGTGACGTCGTTGCGGGTCACGGTTTGCTGTTTGTCTTCGTAGTGAATCCCGGCGCGATACTGCTCCGGCGTTTGCTCTTTCGCATAAGCATCGAAGCCACGGATTTGCGTGGTGTCAGTGCTGTCGTGAGTGTTCTGCGCGGTGGACACGTTGACGTCGCCCGCTGCATCGGCGGTCAACGCACCATCGGCCTTGACGGTCGAGCCCGCCACAGCAATGTCCTTGGCGCTCTTGAGCTTGAGGTTGCTGTCCGACACCAGTTCGCTGCGCACAGTGCTGCTGTCTTTGCTGTTCTGCCGCGACTCGTCTTTGGTGATGCCGAAGAACTTGCTGTCCTTGTCGTGGTTGTTACTGTGCGAGGTGTCCTGCACGCCGTCGATCACCAGCGAACCCTTGTCGCTGATCACGCTGGCGTCGGTGCCGCCACGTACCTGACTGCCGCTGATGCGCACATCGTCAGCCTTGACGATCAGTTTGCCACTGGCGTTGACCTTGCTGCCCTGATGCTGGGTTTTGCCCTTGTCGGCATCACCGGTCTTGCCGAAGAAACCACCGCCAACCAGATCACCGGAGTAACGGTTGTCGCTGCTGCTATTGGTCCGTGTGGCGGTGGTGATTTCCACCTGTTTGCCGGCCAGTTGCACGTCGCCCGCGCTGGTCAACTCGGCGCCTTCGGAGCGCAAAAGTGCGGCGGTTTGCAGGGCGATGTTACCGGCCTTCAACTGGCTGGTGATGTTGCGCTGTTCCTCGCTGCTGCTGTTCCAGTCGGCTTTCCACAGGTGCTTGCGGTGGTTGCCTTGATCGGTCTGCGTGTGGCTTTCGGTGGCGGCGGTCAGGCGCAGATCGCCGCCGCTGTGCACGTCGAGATTTTTCGCGGCTTCGACTTTGGCGCCTTTCAGCTCGGTGTCTTTGCCGGACGACAATTTGGCGTCGCGGCTGGCGATAATCTGGCTACCGTGCTGACGCGATTCACTGTCGGTCTGGGTGCGATCGTAGGTTTCCCAGGTGATGCCGATGGTGCTGTTGTTCCAGTTTTCGCGCTTTTCCTGAAGCTTGCGGCTTTCGACCGTGGACAGGGTCAGGTTGCGTTTGGCGTCGAGCGTGACGTCGCGAGCGCTGACATCGGTAGCCGCCAACGTCAGATCCTTGCCGCTGTGCAAAGCGACATCGCCCTGGCTGCTGCGAATACCGGCGCGGGTCACGTCGAGGCTGTTGGCCACGGCCTCACCGCTGACACTCAAGTCACCGGCGGAACGAATCTGCACGCCGTCACGCCCGGCCACTTGCACCGCGCCAACCCTTACGCCGGCACCTTCGGCGGTGCTGACAATATTGATGCGCCCGGCCTGCATCGCGCCGAACAGGCTGGCATCAATGCGTTGATCGCCGGTGTTGCCGGCAGGGTCGACTGTTTTCACCTGACCGCTGGCGTAATCAACCTGATTGCGCCCGACCGTGAGGTTCAACTGATCACGCGCAGTGATCGCGCCCTGGCTGTCGATACGCGGCGCGATCAGGTTGATCGAACCCTCACCGTTGCGCAGGCCGCCGCTGTGAATCTGCAACTGACCGCTGGCGTCGCGGCTGCTCAGGCTTTGCAGTTTGCCGTCATTCAATTCCGGGCGACCGACCAGCAGATTGGCGTTCGGCGTGTTGATGAAACTGCCGCCATTGACCGAGATGCCGTTAGGGTTGGCCAGCACGTAATCGGCGGGCCGGCCGAAGATTTCCTGCGCGCCATTGATGGCTGACGGGTTGCGGCTGATCACTTCGTTGAGGATCACGCTCGCCGCCTGACCTTGCAGTTGCGGGTTGGCCGCCAGTTGCCCGGCCAGTTGCGATTGCCCGGCCTGCAAGGCGTTGTTCAGCACCAGGCCCTGACGGTCGACGTTGTAGTCGAGGAACTGGTTGTGCGACAGGCCCGAACCGTTGGGCGCGACGATGTTGACGATGGGCACACCGCCCTGGGTCTGCAATTGCGCGGTGCCGCCGGGTCCCGGTGCGACCACGACACCGCCGGCGATCGCGCTCGGCAGGTGCACGGCGAAGAACAGGCTGGCAATCGCCCAGCGCAATTTGCCCCGAGGGGAAAGATGAAATGCAAAGGTGTGTGCTGGCATAAAAACGTCTCCATGTGAGTACGGCATCACGTCGCGCGTTTAGTCTTGGCCGTGGCTGACGCGCTCAGATCCGACGGCTGTTTGTTCACTGCGTTGCTCAGATTTGCAGGCCCACGCGCATCAGCCAGGTTTCAGGCTCGTGCTGCAGACCATTCGGGGTGTTGAGGGCGCGCTGGTAATCGACGTCCACTTGCAAATTCTTCCAGCCCAGATTCAGGCCGACACTGGCACCACTCAGGCGCTGGCCCTGAGCACCGTGATCAGCCTTGATCCAGCCGTGGTCGAGGCCCACGCGCGGGGTGATCTGCAGCGGCCATTCACTGCGTAGGGGCAAGCGCAAGGTGTTGCGCCAGATCGCGCCGCTGGCGCCGGAGGCACTGCTGACCCGGTAGCCGCGCACCGCTGAATCGTCGGTGCCGAGCAACTGTTCGATGGCCGGCAACGGATCCGGGCTGTACTGCACATTGAGCTGGCTCTGCCATTGCCAGGCCTGCGCGCCGAACTGACCGTTGCGCCATTGGCTGAGGCCGGCGCGGTACTTGCGGAACTGCGCCTTGGGCAGATTGTTGATCTGATGTTGTGAATCGTCGTCGGCGCCAAACCAGCGCAGGCCCTGGGCGTAATTGACGTCGAGGTTCCACACCGCGCGGTCGAGCCAAAACAGATTGAGCCCAGCCTCGGCCACCGTCAGCGTCGGGCTTTGAATGCCAAGGCGAACGTCTTGCAGATAGCTGTCGACATCCTTGTGCGCCAGTTGCAGGTTGGCGCTGAGCTGCCGGCTCTGGTCGCGCCACAACACACGGTCGGCGCGCAGGCTGACCTGATCGGTGATGCCGGTGCTGTGGAAAGTCACGCTCGGCAGTTTGAAGGGCGCGCGGTATTCGGCGTGGCTGGCGAACACGCTGTAGGTCCAGTAGCCGTAGGGAATCGCGTAATACAGGCTGGCGTTGCGGCTGTAGCGGTCGCCCTGATTGAGGGTGTCGCTGGCGCTGAGGCTCAACAAATCGTTGAGTTGCAGCGGGCTGTCGAGACTGAGGCTGACGGTGTCGCGATCCCGTCCGGTACTGGCGCTGCCGAGGTTGTCGATCCCGGCATTCAAGGCCCAGCGCGAATGCGCGGAGGTGCGCGAACGCAGAATGATCCGCGAGGCGCCGGGCTGGCTGCCGGGAGCGATATCGGCGGTGAGATCGATCGAACGCAAGCGATTGAGTTGATCGAGTCCCTGCTCCAGATCGCGCAGGTTCAGCGGCTCGCCGAGCATGTTCGGAAACGCGCCGCCGAGGGAAACCGGCAGACTTTGATCGGCCAGTTCAATGGACTCGATGTAGCCTTCGTCAACGCGGATATCCAGCGACTGCCCCGCTGCCGGTGCGCTGAGCAGATACGGGCGGCTGGCGATGTAGCCCTTGTCGACATAGCTCGCGGTGATGGTCGTCAGCAGATGGTTGATCTGGCCGACGCCCATGCATGGCGCAAGTAGCGGTTTGATCCGCGCATTGAGCTTGTCGCTGTCGATCAGCGTGACGCCGCCGATGCGCGTGCCGCTCAACGGCCAGCAACGTTCATCAGGGGTAACGGTTGGCGGGATGGCCGGGGTGATTGGTGTCGGGCCGAACGCGCCGCGCTCCAATTGCCGTTTTCTCTGTTCAAGTTGCAGTTGTTGCAGATCGCGTTGTTGCTGTTGCTGCTGGCGCAACACTTCCTGGCCCGGCGCGACAGGTTCGGCGGCTTCAATCGAGGAGGCACAGACACTCAACACAAAGGCCGACAGCAGCGGGCAAAGCGGGGAACGACGGCGAAAAACAGCGCGAAACGGAAACAGCACGCAACATCCTTGCGATCATAAAATGGCGTAATGCCATGTCATCAATGATCGTGATAGTCGGAGCCCTCCTACACAAATGCAAGACGCTTCCTACAGCGCTTACATTTCTTAAACAATTGCTTTGCCTGGCTTTATTGTCAGCAGCAAGGCCACGGCGCTGCACGCTATCAGGGTTTCCCCGAGGGCCTGAGAGCCTTCGACGAGCGTCAGTCCGCCCTGACGAGGGTCAGGCGAACCTTGATTTCTGCCGTTGATAGATGCCTGGTGCCCCACGCTCCAAAACCCGAGCCCAGCACGAGCCGTCCTCGTTCAATCAAGCAACTGACGATCGGCGCCAGAAATCATTTGCGACTAAATATTACCTACGTCATATTACCGCCGTAATAACGCCCCGTTGACTCAGGTAATCCGCCATGACCAGCATGCCCACCCTCGAACCTGTTGTGGTGAAGACCAAGCCGCCGCTGCTTAAACGCTTGCTGCTTCCCGGCGCCGGATTGCTCGCGCTGATCTTCGCCGGTGTGTACGCCGTACATTGGTGGGGCGCCGGACGTTTTCTCGAAGAGACCGACGATGCTTATATTGGTGGCGACGTCACCGTGATCGGGCCGAAAGTCGCTGGTTACATCGACGAAGTGCTGGTCAGCGACAACCAGCACGTGAAGGCCGGCGACGTGCTGATCCGCCTCGACGCTCGCGACTATCGCGCCAATCTGGCCAAGGCGGAAGGCGCCGTCGCTGCCGAAGAAGCGTTGCTGGCCAACCTCGACGCCACCGAACAACTGCAGCAAGCGGTGATCGGTCAGGCTCGCGCCGGCATCGATGCCGCCGGAGCGGAAACCGCGCGCTCGCGGGATGACAATGCGCGCTACAAGCGCCTGGTCACCACCAATGCCGTGTCGGTAGAAAGCGCTCAACGCGCCGACGCCACCTTCAAAACCGCACAAGCCCTGAGCGCCCGCGCCCAGGCCGAACTGCTCGCCGCGCAACGCCAACTGGCGGTGATCGACACCCAGAAACAACAGGCCCGCGCCGCCCTCCAGCAAGCCCGCGCCGAACGTGATCTGGCGCAGTTGAATCTCGGCTACACCGAACTGCGCGCGCCGGTCGATGGGGTGGTCGGCAATCGCCGCGCGCGGGTCGGCGCCTATGCCCAGGCCGGTTCACAACAACTGTCAGTGGTGCCGGCCAGCGGCTTGTGGGTCGATGCCAACTTCAAGGAAGACCAACTGGCGCGGATGAAACCCGGGCAACGTGTGAGCATCCGCGCCGACGTCCTTTCCGGTCAGGAATTCCACGGCCGCCTCGACAGCCTTGCGCCAGCCACCGGGTCGCAGTTCAGCGTGCTGCCTCCGGAAAACGCCACCGGCAACTTCACCAAAATCGTCCAGCGCGTACCAGTACGGATCCTCCTCGACCCGGCCGACGGCGTGCTCGGTCACTTGCGTCCGGGGCTGTCGGTGACGGCGGAAGTCGACACCCGCGCGCAACCGGAAACCACTGCCGTAGCTGTCGCACCATGAGCACCACCCTCGCCGCCCCAGCGCAGCCGTTCAACGCCGCCGATATGGCGACCGCGACCAAAGTGTTCGCCTTCGCGACCATGTGCATCGGCATGTTCATCGCGCTGCTGGATATCCAGATTGTCTCGGCGTCGCTGCGTGATATCGGCGGTGGACTGTCCGCCGGCACCGACGAAACCGCGTGGGTGCAGACCAGTTACCTGATCGCCGAAATCATCGTGATTCCATTGTCGGGCTGGCTGTCGCGAGTGTTCTCGACACGCTGGTTGTTCTGCGCTTCGGCGGTCGGTTTCACCCTCGCCAGCCTGCTCTGCGGCGTGGCCTGGAACATCCAGAGCATGATCGCCTTTCGGGCGCTGCAAGGTTTTCTCGGTGGTTCGATGATCCCGCTGGTGTTCACCACGGCGTTCTTTTTCTTCACCGGCAAACAACGGGTAATCGCCGCCGCGACCATCGGCGCGGTCGCGTCATTGGCACCGACATTGGGACCGGTAATCGGCGGCTGGATCACCGATATTTCCTCGTGGCACTGGCTGTTCTACATCAACCTGGTGCCAGGAATTTTCGTCGCCGTGGCGGTGCCGATGCTGGTGAAAATCGACCAGCCGGAATTGTCTCTGCTCAAGGGCGCGGACTATCTGAGCATGGTGTTTCTCGCGCTGTTTCTCGGCTGCCTGGAATACACCCTCGAAGAAGGCCCGCGCTGGAACTGGTTCAGCGACCAGACCATTCTGACCACCGCGTGGATCAGTGGCCTCGCCGGATTGGCGTTCATTGGCCGCACCTTGCACGTGGCCAATCCGATCGTCGATCTGCGTGCGTTGAAGGATCGCAATTTCGCCCTCGGCTGCTTCTTCTCGTTCGTCACCGGCATCGGTCTGTTTGCGACGATTTACCTGACGCCGCTGTTCCTCGGCCGCGTGCGCGGCTACAGCGCGCTGGACATTGGTCTGGCGGTTTTCTCCACCGGCGTGTTCCAGATCATGGCGATTCCGCTGTATGCCTTTCTGGCCAATCGCATGGACCTGCGCTGGATCATGATGATCGGTCTGGGTTTGTTCGCTGTGTCGATGTGGGAGTTCAGCCCGATCACCCACGACTGGGGTGCCGGCGAGTTGATGCTGCCGCAAGCCTTGCGCGGGATTGCCCAGCAACTGGCGGTGCCGCCAGCGGTGACGCTGACCTTGGGCGGATTGGCACCGGCACGTCTCAAGCATGCGTCGGGCCTGTTCAACCTGATGCGTAATCTGGGCGGTGCGATTGGTATTGCGGCCTGCGCAACCATTCTCAATGACCGCACCAATCTGCACTTCACGCGGCTGGCCGAGCATCTGAACAGCCGCAATGAAGCGATGAATCAGTGGCTGGCGCAGGTCGGCGGCAACCTGGCGAATCTGGGCCAGAGCGGCGACGTCGGCGTCACTGCCAGCCTGCGCCAGTTGTGGCTGCTGACCTACCGCGAGGCGCAGACGCAGACCTACGGCGACACCTTTTTGATGATCGGCGTGTGCTTCGTCATCGCCACCGCGATGGTGCCCTTGATGCGCAAGGTGCAACCACCGGCGGCGCCGAGTGCGGATGGGCATTGATCACTATTTTCTGGCCATACCCATTTCCCTTGTGGGAGCGAGCCTGCTCGCGAAGGCGTCGTGTCAGTCACCATGGTTGTTATCGGACACTCCGCTTTCGCGAGCAGGCTCGCTCCCACAGGGGTTAAGCGTTGAGGCTTAAGCCTGTGGGGTTTTGCGGAAACCGACGGCCAGACGGTTCCAGCTGTTGATGGTGTTGATCGCCACGGTCAGGTCGACCATTTCTTTCGGCGTGAACTGCGCCGCAACCACGTCGTAATCTTCGTCCGGGGCATGGGTCAGGCTCAGTTGCGTCAGCGATTCGGTCCACAGCAGCGCGGCGCGTTCGCGGTCGCTGAAGAACGGCGCTTCACGCCAAGCGGTGACCGCGAACAAGCGACGCGGGGTTTCACCGCCCTTGATCGCATCGGTGGTGTGCATGTCGATGCAGAACGCGCAGCCGTTGATTTGCGAAGCGCGCAGCTTGACCAGTTCGATCAGGTTTTTTTCCAGCGGCAGCTTGGACACCGCGGTTTCCAGGGCGATCATCGCTTTCAAGGCATCTGGGGAGGCGGTGTAGAAATCGGTACGAGGTTGCATGGTGGCTCCGGGCAGCAAGTGAAGGTGTGGCTACGTTAGTCCTCGCACCCGGTTCGGCAAATAGCCAATATTCCAGAAGATCAGGAGGCCACTCGGTTTCGCTGCTGACCGCTCGTCAGCCACTGGGCACCAAGGGTTCTGTGCGTCAGACCAATATCAGGTACAGACCCTTTGTGGAGACGGATCATGATCACGCGCAAACTCACCTCGTTACTGCTCGCCGGCCTGTTGGCCACGGCATCGGCCGCCAGCTTCGCTGCCAATGATGGCGCTGACGCCACCGGCACCAAATCCGGTGGCCCGACCAGCACCACCACGCCGCCAGACAACACCCCGGGCGCGCCTTCGGGTGGTAGCGGTTCTTCGGGTATGGGATCCGGGACCGGCACCAATGGTGGCGCCAGTGGTTCCGGCTCGGGGGCTGGCGGCGGTACCGGATCGGCCGGCGGCGGCACTGGCGGTGCGGGCGGTGGCACGGGCGGCTGAACGAACAAGAGCCATCCCGATTAGACAAGGTCCCTTGTGGGAGCGAGCCTGCTCGCGAAGGCGTTGTGTCAGATAACCTTTATTCGCCTGACACGACCTCTTCGCGAGCAGGCTCGCTCCCACAGGTTTTGTGTCAGCGTTTGGGTTAGCGATCAGAGCGCATCAACTCGGCCAAACCGCTGTCCAGTGACAACACCGCCGCGCGATTGCGCCCGGCATTTTTTGCCTGATACAGCGCCGCATCGGCGCGCTGGATAAACACTTCCGGGCTGTCATTGCCACTCGGGATAAACGAATAACAGCCCAGACTCACCGTCAGGTAACCGGTCGGCGAGCCGCTGTGGATGATGTGCTTGTCGATCACGCTACGGCGGATCTGCCCGGCAATCGCCAGTGCGCCGTTGATGTCGGTGTCCGGCAACAGCACCGCAAACTCCTCGCCACCATAACGTACCGCCAAATCAGACTTGCGCTGGCAGCACGTCTGCAGTACCTGTGCGACCTGAGTCAGACAGTGATCCCCGGCGACATGACCATAGGCATCGTTGTAGCGCTTGAAGAAATCGATATCGAGCATGATCAGGCTGACCGGACTGACCTGCCGCGCGCCACGGGCGAATTCAACCTCCAGCGAACGCTCGAACAAACGTCGATTGGCCAGCCCGGTCAGGCTGTCGTGGGTCGCGATCTGCTCCAGCGTGCGCTGGGCCTTGCGCAAGTTTTTCTCGATGCGCTCGCCATCGCGCACCTGATGAATGAACACCCAGCCAAACAGGCCGATGCCGAGAATCACCAAGGCGACGATCACACTCGACTGGAATGCGCGGGCGTACCAACCCTCGAGAATCGTATCGCGCGACGTCGCCGCCGACACCACCAACGGGTATGCCGACAGGCGTCGATAACCGTACAGACGCACCACGCCATCGACCACCGAATCGATCATTGCGGTGCCGGCCGAGGCTTCGGGCAGCAACGTACGATAAATCCGCCCTTGCGCCAGCGATGTGCCGATCAGCTTTTCATCAAACGGTCGGCGGGCGAGCAAGGTGCCGTCGCTCAGGCCAAGGAACATGATGCCTTGGTCATCGAGGCTGAAGCTTTCGAAGAAGCGGTCGAAGTACGACATCTTGATCCCGGCCAGCAGCACGCCCTGGAAATTGCCCGCATGATCATTGATGCGTTTCGAAATCGGGATGATCCACTCACCGTTCTCGCGACTGCGAATCGCCGGGCCGATGTGCGCCAGCGTCGAGACGTTCTGCTGGTGAAACTTGAAGTACTCGCGGTCCGCCACGCCATTGCCACGGGGCAGATCGGCAAACGAAGTAATCATCCACTGACCCTGCGTGTCGAAGAGAAAAATACCGTGCAACTGATCGAGTTGCTGCACGCGCCGGGCAAAGGTTCTCTGCAAGCGTGGTTTCTGCGCCGCGCCGTAACCGTCGTCCTGAATCCAGTCGACCAGGCTGGTCATCACCAGATCGGCGGCGAGGAACGTGTCCTCGGCCTGCTGCGCCATGGCCCGGGTCAGATTGCTTGAGGCTATTTTCGCCACTGCCAGATCCTGCCTTCGCGACTGCTCCAGTTGCAGGTACAGCAAACCGGACAGGCACAACCCCACCGCAACGATAAACAGCACCGCCGCTTTGCGCAGCGGCAGGCGTTTAAGAGTGCCTCCGGGGGCCTGATGCGGGTCGTGAATGGGGATAGGCAAAAGCAAGTCCTGGGCAGGTACGACAAGGGCGCCAGCGGGTAAACCCTTATGTTTGTGAGCGTAGCCCACCGGGATGTACGGGGCAAACGCCCCGGTCCCGCCCAGTTGTATCGGCGCGCAGCGAGATTGGATGATCGCTGTTCGTCGATTTATTTTCGATTGCCTCTTTAGGGTTAGTCAGTTGTGAAGGGCCAGGCGCCGCATCGCACTGTGCAGATGCGCCCGCGCACTTTGCGCATCGCCCTCGCGCATCTGCTCACAGGCCCGTTGCGCAATGGCATGAGGCACAGGCTTCAGTTCCCGTTGCGTGGCCATCGCCAGCAGTTGCACCTGGGCCGCGCGCTCCAGGTAATAGAGGTCGTCCCAGGCTTCGGCGATGGTCGGGGCGGCGACGATCACGCCGTGGTTTTTCAGGAACAGAATGTCGGCGTCGCCCATGACTTTGGCAATCCGGTCACCTTCGGATTCGTCCAGCGCCAGGCCGTTGTAATCCTCGTCCACCGCCGTGCGCCCATAGAACTTCAGCGCGGTCTGCCCCAACCACAACAGCGGCGGACCTTGCAGCAGGCACAACGCCGTGGCGTGGGGCATGTGCGTGTGAAACGCGACTTTCACCCGGGGCAGTTGCTTATGCAGACGCGCGTGAATGTAGAACGCCGTGGCTTCCGGCTGGCCTTCGCCCGCCACCACGTTGCCCTCGAAGTCACAGACCAGCAGGTTCTGCGCGGTGATTTCGGCAAAGGCATAACCGTAGGGATTGACCAGAAACAGATCATCATGCCCCGGCACCATCGCCGAAAAGTGATTGCAGATGCCCTCCTCCAACCCATGTAGCGCGGCCAGTTGGAAGCACGCCGCCAGTTCGCTGCGGGCGGTGATGATTGCCTCTGTGTCGAGGTTCAATGCGGCCGGACGTAAGGCCCGCGCACTGACGCCAAGAGTGTGAGCCATGACGATTCTCCGTGATTACCAACCGAGGGATTTGAACAGCGGCAGCACTTGATCGAGGCTGTTGAGGATCGCGTCGGGGCGATAGTCCGGCAGCAACTGGCGACCGGTGCCGCGATCGATCCACACACAGCGAAAGCCCATGTCCCGCGCGGCCGTGTGGTCAAGCATGGGACTGGCACAGATGTGCACGACTTCATCGCGGCTGACGCCCAATTGTTCATGAGCGTAGTCGAACAGCCGTGGCGCCGGTTTGTAGGCGCCGGCCTGCTGTGCGGTGATCACCCGGTCCATGTAACCACCGAGTTGCGCGACGTTGCCGGCGATGATGTCGTCGTCGGTGTTGGAGACGATGCACAGTTTGAAACCCATGTTTTTCAATTCACGCAGGGTCTCGATCACCTCGGCAAACGGCGGCATTTTCGGGATCGCGGCGGCCAGACGCTGGCTGTCTTCGGGCAGGCTGGGCAGGCCCAATTCTTCCAGGGCCAATCGCAGGCCGAGGGTGCTTAGCTCGCGGAACGAACGGTGCGGCGGGGTCTGTTCGAGGCGATGTTCGTGGCGGTCATAGACGTCGATCAACTGCCCGACATCGATCTGATGCTCGCCCTTCTCGCTGAGAATTTCCCCAACGACGGCTTTGAGGCCTTCGTCCCATTGAATCAACGTGCCGTAGCAATCGAAGGTCAGCCATTGCGGGCGCGGTGTGTGAGTCAGTGTCATTGGTCGAGTCCTCCGGGGTAAGGACTTCAGCTTATGAGCGCCCGGTGATAGTGTGAAATTAAATAAATAGCCAACCGTCAGTTGAATAACCACTATCGAGAGCACCACCATGCTGGATCTGGAACTGCTGAAAACATTTGTCTGCGTGGTCGACGAAGGCAGCTTCACCCGCGCCGCCGATCGCGTGCACCGCACCCAGTCGACGGTCAGCCAGCAGGTGCGCAAACTCGAAGAGCTGGTCGGCCACGCCCTGCTGCTGCGCGACCGTACCGGGCTGAATGTCGCCGTTACCGAGCACGGCGAACTGCTGATCCACTATGCGCGGCGTTTGCTGGCGCTTTCGGCAGAAGCCACTGAAGCGCTGGCCAGTGACCTCGACCTGGAAATCCTGCGTATCGGCATGCCGGAAGACTTCGACGCGCGGCGCATGGCGCTGATCCTTGCTGGCTTCACCCGCAGCCATCCGCAAGCACGGCTGGAAACCCTCAGCGGCATGAGCCTCGATCTGCGCCAACGCCTCGATGCCGGCGACATCGACATCGCTCTGATCAAACGCGAACCCGACAGCGGCCCGGCGTGGGCGACCTGGCCGGAACGACTGGTGTGGGTCAAAGGTGCGGAGTTTGATTCGTCCACTGGCGTGTTGCCGTTGGCGTTGTTTCCGCAAGGCTGTCTGTATCGGCAGCGCGCCATTCGTTTGCTCGATGTTGCCCAGCGCCCCTGGCGGGTCGCGTTCGGCAGCCACAGCCTGACCGGGATTCAAGCAGCGGTGGCCTCAGGGTTGGGAGTGTCGGTGCTGCCGATGTCGGCGGTGTTGCCTGAGCATCTGGTGTGTACGGATCTGCCGGAACTGGCGCCGACGGAATTGGCGTTGGTCAGTCGTGAGGGTGTGTTAAGCGGGTTACAGCGCGGTCTGGTGGAGTTTTTGCGTGGGGAGTTGGGGGTGGATGCCGCTGGATTTGCCTGATAGCTCAGGCTTGTCGAAAACCCTGTGGCGAGAGATCTTGCTCCCTCGCCACAGAGTCAGTGTGGTCCTTTCGACCTCGAGTCAGATCAACGCGACGGCGGCACCCGGATATCCCCCGCGCGGCACTGGGTTTTCACACCCTTGCCACAGGCGCCGAACTGCAGATCCTTGCCCATGCACACGCGTACTTCCGACAACTCCGGGCCACTGCAAATGACAGCGATGCCATCCGCCGGAATGCCCGGGTTGGCCTTGCGGAACAGGTCGGCGATTTCCTGGGCTTCGAAGTAATAGGAACTGCTGAACGGTTGCAGTTCATCGGGGATTTTCACCGCCGCCACGGCTTTGTCCGCTTCATCCAGATAGCCCATCGCGCCGAGGCCGCTGCAGGTGCCGTGCTTGGCCCATTCGTGGTCGAGCAGTTTTTTCGTCGGGAACAGCGTCAGGCCCTGGCTGGTTTGCGCCGCGTTCAACGTGGTCAGTGGTGGGCAGGATTCCGGCCAGCCGCCCTTGGCGTATTGCGGCCACAAACCGTGAAGCACGAAGCCGTAGCCCTTGCCCGTGCACTGCGAGTCATCTTTGTGGGTCAGACAAAAGGTCGGCGACCAGGACAACGCCAGCAGGTAGTAATCGAATACCCCCGCCACCGATTCCGCCTGGGCTTTGCTCGACTGTGATTGCCGCGCCGAACTCAACCCGATGCTACCGGCCGTCAGCGCAATCACTGCCAAAATTGTAAACAGCTTTTTCATCTACCCGCTCCTTGGGACGCCTGCGTCCGTGGTTTTCGATCCTGGCCTGACTTGGCCAGCGCTGATTTCGACACGCTTGTGTTGCAAGCGCATGACGCAAGGCAACGCCGCACGCCGTTGTAAGGTCTACGATTAACAGGCAGACATCAAACCAAGGGATCCGAAATGAGTAAAGCAGACGAACTCGCCGCCAAACTCAAGCAAACCCGGCACACCCATGCCGATGCCGCGCTGGAGATCGATTGCTGGCCAGCTCAGGTGTACGACTTGTACCACCGCATTGAGGCTTGGTTACAGCCAGTCACCGAGGTAGGCCTGAAGATTCGGCGCAATCCTACGCACGTTTGCGAAACGTCACCGGATGGTGAAGCGCATGACTACGCAATTGATCAACTGGTGATCGAGGCCAATCAGCAAAGCCTGACATTTGATCCCATTGCACGGTTCACCGAGGATGGCGCCGGGCGAGTGCAGATTACCCTGCCGGAAAGAAACACTTATCTACTGCGAACCGTCGATGAGCACCATGAAAGCCACTGGTGGCTGCAGACGGTTGAAACCGGTCAGGAGCTGGATGCCATCGCCCTGACCGAGAACAACTTGTTGCAGGTCGTGCAGGAAGGCCTCGGCCTCTAGCCCCGATTACTACCGCCGCGCCGAGCAAAACTCGACGATCACCTGCGATAGTGCATCGATCATCTGCGGCTCAGCGTGAGGCGCGACAAACAAGCGGAACTGCGCATCCGGCAACACCGGCAAGCCCAGCTCCGCACCCAGCGCAGTCAATCCCTGCCCCAGTTGACTGACCGGCATCGGCGCCACGGCAAATCCGGCCAGCGCCGCTGCGCGCAAGCCGGCGGTACTCGAACAGAGCATCGCGGTGCGCTGGGAAATGCCAGCCTGAGCCAAACGTGTCAACGCGGCTTCGCGGTACGGGCAAGGTTCGGGAAACAGCGCCAGCGGCAGAGGCGTTGGCAACTGTGTGACAGGCTGCGCGGCCCACGCCCACACCAGTGGTTCCTGCCAGAGTAATCGCCCCGATTCGCCGGTTTCACATAGCGAACCGATGACCATCTCCAGATCACCCTGTCGCATCTGGCCCAGCAACGTCCCCGGAATATTCACCTGCACATCAAGCTCCATGCCGGGATGCTGCGCCGCGCAATCCTGCAACGCGCGCAACAACCGCGCCTCGACAAAATCCTCGGACACGCCAATCCGCATCCGCCCCTGAAAAGGCGTGCGCGTGAGCTGCGCCCAGGCATCGCGATTCAACGCCAGAATCGTCCGCGCATAGGCGATCAGGCGTTCGCCGTCAGCGGTGAGTTGCTGAGAACGAGTGGTGCGTTTGAGCAACGGCTTGCCGACTTGCTCTTCCAGCCGGCGCATATGACCGCTGACCGCCGACTGCGTCAGATGCAGTTTTTCCGCCGCACGACTGAAGCCGTCCTCATCGACAACGGTGACAAAGGTCTTGAGCAACAGAGCGTCAAACATAGTTGGATACGTGATCAATGGATGATTTATTCACGATTTATAGTTTGAAGCGCGCTATGTTGCAATGCCTCGCACTCTCTCCCCGACTGCCGAGGCTTCACGTGACCACCCTTCTGCACATCGAATGCTCACCGCGCAAACAACGCTCCGCCTCACTGCAAGTGGCCCGCAGCTTTATCGATCGCTATCTGCAGCATCAGCCGCAGACCCACGTCGAAACCCTTGATCTATGGGGCACGCCGCTGCCGGAGTTCGGCGAGGAAGCGATGAACGCCAAGTACGCCGGCCTCAGCGGTACGCCGCTGACCCCCGCCCAGCAATCGGCGTGGAATGAACTCAAGCACCTCGCCGCGTACCTGCATCGTGCCGACCTGATTGTGCTGTCGGTGCCACTGTGGAATTTCAGCATTCCGTACAAGCTCAAGCACTTCATCGATCTGGTGTCGCAGAAAGACATCCTCTTCAGCTTCGATCCGCAGCATGGCCTGAGAGGTCTGCTGAAAAACAAAATCGCCGTGGGTGCCTATGCCTGCGGAATGGATTTTTCGGCGCAATCGGCCACGCCCGCCGAACGATTCGATTTTCAGAAGCCCTACGTCGCGGCATGGCTCGACTTTATCGGCATCAGCGATGTGCATGAGTTGCGCGTCGAGAAGACCATTCTCGGCGAAGACATTGATCGTGAGTCGCGGCTCGCGGCGTCACAACAGGCGCGGGATCTGGCCGATCATCTCGCTGCAACTGAAGCTGACAAAACTGTAATCCCCGCCTCAGCCAACTGAAAGCCGGCGCTGGTTAGCCTCCCCGTCATGAGTCAAACGGGGATTCCAGCGCATGCTTTCCAACCCATCACGACGCACCTTCGTCAAAGGCCTCGCCGCCGGCAGCCTGCTCGGTGGCCTCGGCCTGTGGCGCACGCCGGTCTGGGCGCTGAATGCGCCCGGTCAATCGCATGAACTGAGCGGCAGCGACTTCGAGTTGTTCATCGGCGAAACCCCGGTCAACTTCACCGGCAGCCCACGCACGGCGATGACCATCAACGGCAGCCTGCCCGGCCCGTTGCTGCGCTGGCGTGAAGGCGACACCGTGACGCTGCGGGTGCGCAACCGGCTCAGCGCCAGCACCTCGATTCACTGGCACGGCATTCTGCTGCCGGCGAACATGGACGGCGTACCCGGCCTGAGTTTTCACGGCATCGAACCGGGTGGCGTGTACGTCTATCAATTCAAGGTGCGGCAGAACGGCACCTACTGGTATCACAGCCATTCCGGGTTGCAGGAACAGGCCGGCGTATACGGCCCGCTGGTGATCGACGCCAAGGAACCGGAGCCGTTCCAGTACGACCGCGAGTTCGTGGTGATGCTCAGCGACTGGAGCGACGAAGACCCGGCCAGCCTGATGAAGACCCTGAAAAAACAGTCCGACTACTACAACTTCGACAAACGCACCGTCGGCGATTTCATCAACGATGTCAGCGAGAAAGGCTGGGGCGCCACCGTTGCCGATCGCAAGATGTGGGCAGAAATGAACATGAATCCCACCGACATCGCCGACGTCAGTGGCGCCACCTACACCTTCCTCATGAATGGCCACGCGCCGGACAACAACTGGACCGGCCTGTTTCGCCCCGGCGAAAAACTGCGTCTGCGCCTGATCAACGGCTCGGCCATGACCTACTTCGACGTGCGCATTCCCGGACTGAAAATGACCGTGGTCGCGGCGGACGGCTTGCACGTCAAACCGGTCAGCGTCGATGAACTGCGCATCGCCGTGGCCGAGACTTACGACGTGATCGTCGAGCCGGACGCCGAGGCGTACACCCTGTTTGCCCAGGCCATGGATCGTACCGGTTATGCCCGTGGCACCCTCGCCACTCGCGTCGGGTTATCTGCGCCCGTACCGGGTCTGGACCCGCGCCCACTGGTGACCATGGACGACATGGGCATGGGTGGCATGGATCACGGCTCGATGGACATGAGCGCCATGGATCACTCGGCGATGGGCCCGATGCAATCCCATCCCGACAGCGAAAAAGACAATCCTCTGGTGGACATGCAAGCCATGACCACCGCGCCAAAACTCAACGACCCCGGCCTCGGTCTGCGCAACAACGGCCGTCGCGTGCTCACCTACGCCGACCTGCGCAGCACCTTCGAAGACCCGGATGGCCGCGACCCGAGCCGCACGATCGAACTGCATCTGACCGGCCACATGGAGAAATTCGCCTGGTCGTTCAATGGCATCAAATTCTCCGACGCCGAACCGCTGCATCTGAAATACGGCGAGCGCATTCGCCTGGTGCTGGTCAACGACACGATGATGACCCACCCGATTCACTTGCACGGCATGTGGAGCGATCTGGAAGACGAAAACGGCGACTTCCAGGTGCGCAAACACACCATCGACATGCCGCCCGGCACGCGCCGCAGCTACCGCGTGACCGCCGACGCACTCGGTCGCTGGGCCTATCACTGCCATCTCCTGTACCACATGGAAACGGGCATGTTCCGCGAAGTGCGGGTGGAAGAATGAAGGGGCCGCTGATGACTCGACTCACCGTATTTTCCTTGCTACTGGTCGGCAGCTCGGCGATGGCCGCCAGCGACATGCCGGGCATGGATCACAGCCAGATGGCCGGCATGGATCATTCCGCGATGCAAAGCATGGACGACGGCATGATGCAGCCCGCCGCCCCGACGGAAAGCCGCACGCCGATCCCGCCACTGACCGACGCCGACCGTGCCGCCGTGTTCACCAGCCCCGGCGGTCATCGAGTCCACGACAACGCGATCAACACGTACTTCCTCGCCGACAAACTCGAATGGCAGGACGCCGATGACGGCAGCGCATTGGCTTGGGATCTGTCCGGCTGGATCGGTGGCGACATCGATCGCCTGTGGCTGCGCTCCGAAGGTGAACGCAGCAACGGCAAGACCGAAGACGCCGAGATTCAAGCACTCTGGGGCCATGCGATATCGCCGTGGTGGGACGTGGTCAGCGGCGTGCGTCAGGACTTCAAACCCGGCGCGCCGCAGACCTGGGCCGCGTTCGGCCTGCAGGGCATGGCGCTGTACAACTTCGAAGCCGAGGCCACTGCGTTTATCGGTGAAGGTGGCCAGAGCGCGCTGCGGTTCGAGGGTGACTACGACATTCTGCTAACCAACCGCCTGATCCTGCAGCCCACCGCTGAACTCAATGTCTACGGCAAAAACGATGCGCAACGCGGTATCGGTTCCGGGCTTTCCAACAGCGAAGTCGGCCTGCGTCTGCGCTATGAAATCCGCCGCGAATTTGCGCCGTACATCGGCGTAACGTGGAACCGCACCTACGGCAACACCGCCGATTACGCCCGCGCAGAAGGCGAGGATCGCAGCGAAGCGCGCCTCGTCCTCGGCGTGCGGCTGTGGTTCTGAATCCCCTAAAAAAACAACCCGGAGCTCTTGCATGCGCACCTTGAAAATCACCCTTGTACTCGCCAGCGGCTTGCTCCTGAGCAGCCTCGCCCAGGCCCACCCGAAACTGCTCTCGTCGAGCCCGGCCGAAGGTGCCGACGGCGCCGCGCCCGGCAAGATCGAACTGCATTTTTCCGAGAACCTGCTGACAAAATTCTCCGGCGCCAAACTGGTCATGACCGAAATGCCCGGCATGGCCCATTCGCCGATGCCGATGAAAGCCAAAGTCAGCGCCGGCAGCGACCCGAAAAGCATGCTGATCACCCCGCTCGCACCGCTGCCCGCCGGTACTTACCAAGTCCAATGGCGCGCGGTGTCTTCCGACACACATCCGATCACCGGCAACGTCACCTTCAAAGTGAAGTGAGCGATGGCTGAACTGATCAACATCGTCCTGCGGTTTGCGTTGTATGTGGATTTGCTGCTGGTGTTCGGACTGGCGTTGTTTGCGCTGTACAGCGCTGATGCGTTGCTGCGGTGTCGACCGATGCTGCGCGGGATGGCCTTGATCGGGGCGCTGCTGTCAGTGGCGGGATTGGTACTGATGACCCGCGCCATGAGCGGCGAAACAGCGCTCGCGGCGTTGTGGCCGCACCTGCAAATGATGCTGCTGGAAACCGACGTCGGGCTGGCGTGGGCAGTGCGGATGATCGCGCTGATCGTGGTGTTGATCAGGCCGGGCGCGTGGCTCGCATCGGTGGCTGGCGCCATCGCCCTCGCCTCTTTGGCCTGGAGCGGACACGGGGCGATGGACGAAGGAACACTGCGGTTCTGGCATTTTCTCAGCGACATTCTGCACCTGCTCGCGGCGGGCGCGTGGCTGGGTGCGATGCTGGCGCTGGTGTTGATGGCGCGGGGGCCGCTCGATGCAGCTCGCATTCGTTCGCTGGCGTTTGCGGTTCGGCGCTTTGAGTGGATCGGTGCAGTGATTGTGCTGACGCTGTCGATTACCGGCGTGGTGAATTATCTGTTCATCGTCGGCCCGAGGCTGGATGAAGGCTTGCTCGGCACTTACGGGGTGCTGCTCGCGATCAAGGTTTTACTGTTTGCCGGGATGTTGGTATTGGCGGCGTTGAACCGCTTTCATCTTGGTCCGGCGTTGGCGCAAGCGTTGAGCAATGGACACTCTGTCATCGCGGCAAATGCGCTAAGACGCAGCGTTGTCGTTGAACTGGCAATCGCACTGCTGATCGTGGCGCTGGTGGCGTGGCTAGGCACGTTAAGCCCGGAAGCAGGGTGACACCCGGGAAAGCCTTTCACTACACTGGGCCACCGTCCTTCTCAGAAGCCCCGATCGCAATGACAACACTAAAAAGCACGATGATCCTCTGCGGCCTGCTGACCCTGGCCGCCGGCGCCCATGCCGAGCAAACCCCTTCGCACCTCGACAGCATCCAGCAACAAGGCCAGTTGCGCGTGTGCACCACCGGCGACTACAAGCCCTACACCTTCAAACGCCCCGACGGCGATTTCGAAGGCATCGACATCGCCATGGCGCGCTCGCTGGCCGACAGCCTCGGCGTCAAAGTGCAATGGGTGCAAACCACCTGGAAAACCCTGATGCCGGACATGCAGGCCGGCAAATGCGACATCGGCATGGGCGGCATTTCGGTGACCCTCGAAAGGCAGAAAAAAGCCTACTTCAGCAACACCCTCGACACCGACGGCAAGATCCCGCTGGTGCGCTGCGCCGATATCAGCAAGTACCAGACGGTCGAACAGATCAACCAGCCCGGCGTGCGCCTGGTCGAACCCGCCGGCGGCACCAACGAAGCCTTCGTCCACGCCTTCCTGCCCAAGGCGCAACTGGCCCTGCACGACAACGTGACGATCTTCCAGCAACTGCTCGACAATAAAGCCGACGTGATGATCACCGACGCCTCGGAAGCGCTGTATCAGCAGAAACTCAAACCGGGCTTGTGCGCGGTGAATCCGCATCAGTACATGCAATATGGCGAGAAGGCTTACCTGCTGCCGCGCGATGACATCAGCTGGAAACTGTATGTTGATCAGTGGCTGCATCTGAGCAAAGTCACCGGCAAGTATCAGCAAACCCTGAGCGAATGGATCGCCGTACCTGCCGCGCAGTAATCCTTAATCGTCATGCAGCATGCCGGAGCTGTACTGATTGAGACTGCTGCCGATACTGTTGCCACCAAACTTCAACGTATTGGCGTTGCGCCCCTCCGGCGACTGACAGTCGCTGGAGAAACAACGGGTGGTGGTCAAACCACCCGCGCCGGAACAGGCACTCAACACCGATACTGCAGCAGCAATCAACAGCATTTTGACGACATTCAGGCGCATGGCACGATTCCCCTCGGGATGAACAGCGACGATCTTGTCTCAGCAGACTAGGCCTGCTTCGCACGCGGCAAGATGAAACTTTGCTGATCGACAGCAGCGGTTCAGCATCGACTGCCCGCTAATCCTTGCCCGGTTTGGGTATCGCAATCCGGCTACCGGTCTTGACCTCGCGCAACGCCAGGCTGGACTGAATGGAGGCAATCCCCACCTGACGCCTGAGCACCTGCTCGATGAAGTCGCTGTAGCTATCAAGATCCTCCGCCAGCACCTGCAACACATAATCGGCATCGCCGGTGATCTTGTGACAGGCCACCACCTGCGGCAATTGCGCAATCACCGCCTCGAAAGCGTCCGGGGCATGGTCCGCATGGGTGGAAAAACGAATGTGCACGAACGCCATGATATCCAGCCCGAGCATTCGCCGATCAAGGTTGGCCTGATAGCCCTTGATGACCCCGGCCTCCTCCATGCGCTTGCGCCGTCGCCAGCACGGCGTAAGGCTCAGCGACAGCCGCTCACTGAGTTCAGCGTTGGAAATACTGGCGTCTTCCTGCAACAACTCAAGAATCGCCAGGTCGGTTTCGTCGAGACTGATGCGTTTGGATATTTTTTTCTGCACGACGCCATTCCTGAGTAAAAACGCCCGAATAATCCACTGAATCCCGAACACAAAGCAAAGAAAGCGCAGCCAAGCCGGAACAGAATATTTGCACTGGCTCACAATAACGGATGCGCAGAATGTTTACAGTTTTCAGTGATTCCCACCGTTTGCACCACGGCACCGAATTGAAGGACGGCGTGCTCAAACCGTCGTTCGAACAACCGAGTCGGGCCGACACCGTGCACAACCGGGTCAAACAGGTTGGCCTCGGGCAGATCGTCGAACCGCGCGCGTTTGACCGCTCGTGCTACATCAACGCGCACAGCGAGCGCTACGTCAGTTTTCTCGAAACTGCCTGGGGCGAATGGTGCGCCACCGGTCGCACTCACGACGCCTTGCCGCTGGTCTGGCCGGTGCGCGATCTGGCCAACGAAGAGGTGCCGACGTTCATCGACGGCAAGCTCGGCTTCTATGCCATGGACGCCGGCTCGCCCATTACCGCGACGACCTGGCAAGCGGTGAAAACCAGCGCCGACATCGCCCTCACCGGCCTGGCCCTGCTCGATGAAGGCCACGACAGCGCCTTCGCCCTGTGCCGCCCGCCCGGCCATCACGCCGCGCGGGAATACATGGGCGGTTATTGCTACCTCAACAACGCCGCCATTGCCGCGCAACAAGCCATCACCCAGGGCGCCAAACGTGTCGCGGTGCTCGACGTCGACTTCCACCACGGCAACGGCACGCAGAACATTTTTTACCAGCGCAGCGACGTCATGTTCGTCTCGCTGCACGGTGAACCCGCGGTGTCCTATCCGTACTTCTCGGGTTACAGCCACGAAGTCGGCGCGGGCGTCGGCGAGGGTTACAACCTCAACTATCCCCTGCCGAAAAACACCACCTGGAAGAGCTACCGCAACGCCCTGCTCCACGCCTGCAAAAAGCTCCAGCAGTTCGCGCCTGAAGTGCTGGTGATTTCCCTCGGTGTCGACACGTTCAAGGACGACCCCATCAGCCACTTTCTGCTGGAAAGCGAGGACTTCATCGGCATCGGCGAACTGATCGCCAGCGTCGGCTGCCCGACCCTGTTCGTCATGGAGGGCGGCTACATGGTCGATGAAATCGGCATCAATGCCGTCAACGTGCTGCACGGTTTCGAGAGCAAACGCAGCTGAGCGAGCCCGCGCTCTACAACCTTTCAATGACTGGATCGGAGAACAAGAACATGACGCTTTTTATTGATGTCGATGAGGCTGCACGCCTGTTCACCCAAGTCGGTATCCGCCGCGCCATCCGCGAAATGGCCGGCTACATCGAAGCGGACTACGCACGCTGGGCGCAGTTTGATAAATCGCCGCGCACGGCCAATCACTCGGCGGACGGCGTGATCGAGCTGATGCCCACCGACGACGGCCAGCAGTACTCGTTCAAATACGTGAATGGCCACCCGAACAACGGCCAGCAGAATTTGCTCACGGTCATGGCTTTCGGTCTGCTGGCGGATGTGCAGAGTGGCTATCCGACCCTGCTCAGCGAACTGACCTTGACCACCGCCGTGCGCACCGCAGCCACCTCCGCGCTGGTGGCGCAATCGCTGGCTCGCCCGGGTGCGACCTCGATGGCCCTGATCGGCAACGGTGCGCAAAGTGAATTTCAGGCGCTGGCCTTTCACGAAATGTTAGGCATCAGTGAAATCCGCCTCTTCGATATCGATCACGATGCGTCCCTCAAGTTGAAGCACAACCTCGCGGCGTTCCCGGACATCGAAGTGATTCTGGCCAGCGCGGTGAAGGACGCGGTCAAGGGCGCGGACATCGTCACCACGGTCACCGCCGACAAAGCCTACGCAACGATTCTGACGCCGGAAATGATCGAGCCCGGCATGCACATCAATGCGGTCGGCGGTGACTGCCCGGGTAAAACCGAACTGCACGCCGACATCCTGCGCAACGCCCGGGTCATCGTCGAGTTCGAGCCGCAAACGCGCATTGAAGGCGATATTCAGCAACTGGCAGCCGATTCCCCAGTGATCGAGTTTTTCCGCATTGTGCTGGGCGAAGTCACCGGACGCGAAAACGATGCGCAGGTGACGGTGTTCGATTCGGTGGGTTTTGCCCTGGAAGACTTTTCCTCACTGCGCTACCTCAACGACCTGGCTCAGGCGCAGCAAATCGGCCAACGCATCCACCTGGTGCCGACGCCGGCCAACATCAAAAACCTCTTCCAATTGCTGGATCCGCAACCGGCCAAAGCCTCGCGTCTGCGCACCGTCAGTTGATCGGTAATAACCGCCCCCAAGCCACAGAGGGCGATTCACCTTGTGATTAGCCGCTGCACCTCTAACAAGAACGCTCGACACCTACTTTCTGCCAAAACTCAAAAACATAAAATCAAGAGGTTTTGCAATGAAATCGACCCCTTCCGGGCTGCCTGAACAGCCCGCGCTGCAGCGCACGCTCAGCAATCGTCACATCCAGTTAATGGCCATGGGCGGTGCCATCGGGACCGGCCTGTTCATGGGCTCCGGGAAGATCATCGCGCTCTCCGGAACGTCGATCATCCTCATCTACATGATCATCGGCCTGTTCGTGTTTTTCGTCATGCGCGCCATGGGCGAAATGCTCCTGTCCAACCTCAACTTCAAAACCTTCGCCGACTTCGCCGGCGCCTACCTCGGCCCGCGCGCGGCGTTCTTCCTCGGCTGGTCGTACTGGCTGAGCTGGAGCGTCGCGGTGATCGGCGACGCCGTCGTGGTCGGCGGATTCTTCCAGTACTGGTTCCCCGACGTACCGGCGTGGATACCCGCCGTCGGCATGCTGGCAACGCTGTTCGCGCTAAACGTGCTGACCGTCAGGCTATTCGGTGAAGTGGAATTCTGGTTCGCGATCATCAAGATCATTGCCGTCGTGACCCTGATCGGCGTCAGCACCGTGCTGATCGCCAGCTCCTTCGTCTCGCCCAGCGGCGTCACCGCGTCCCTGAGTCACCTGGTGGACAAACAGGCGGCGTTCCCTAACGGCTTGTTCGGCTTCTTCGCCGGATTTCAAATGGCGATATTCTCTTTCGCCGGCACCGAGCTGATCGGCACCGCCGCCGCCGAAACCCGCTCGCCAGAGAAGACCCTGCCCAAAGCAATCAACTCGATTCCGCTGCGGATCATCCTGTTCTACGTCCTCGCGCTGACCTGCATTATCGCCGTGACGTCGTGGCAACAGGTCTCCCCAGTCAAAAGCCCCTTCGTCGAACTGTTCCTCGTCGCCGGATTTCCCGCAGCGGCCGGCATCGTCAACTTCGTGGTCCTGACCTCGGCGGCCTCATCGGCCAACAGCGGCGTGTTCTCATCGAGCCGCATGCTGTTCGGACTGGCCAATCAGGACAATGCGCCCGGCATATTCCGCCGACTGTCGAGCAACAGCGTGCCGCTGCTGAGCCTGGCGTTCACCACGTTGTTGATGCTGGTCGGCGTGCTGGTGCTGTTCATCGTGCCGGAAGTCATGACCGCATTCACCATCGTCTCCACCGTATCGGCGATTCTGGTGATCTTCACCTGGTCGACCATCCTCGCGTCTTACATCGCCTACCGCAAAAAACGTCCGGATCTGCATGCGAAGTCGGCTTACAAGATGCCCGGCGGTGTGCCGATGGCTTGGTTCTCGTTGGCGTTTTTGGGGTTTGTGCTGGGGTTGCTGGCGTTGCGGCCTGATACGCGGATTGCGCTGATGGTCATGCCGGGGTGGTTTGTCTGGTTGGGGATTGCCTACCAGTTGACGCGGTTGAGGAAGCCGAAGTCTGCGGTTGAGTCGGCTAGTCAGTTTGGCTAGATCTGCAAGCGAAAGCCGTCACCTGGAAGTGACGGCTTTTTGTTAACAGCAAAAGTGCATTTCACCTGCCCATGGCGGGACAGGCTTTACGCCTTCACCTCAACGTTATCCAACGCCTGATTCACCGCCAACTCCCCCAACATCACCACCTGCGCAATGCCCAACGCGGTTTTGCGGTGCGAGGGTTCGAGTGCTGCGGCGAAGTTGTTGAGCATTTCCGAGGCAGAACTCAGCGTCTCACTGGCATTGGCCAGCAGGGATTCCGAGTCGTACTTCGGATTGGCGAGGTACATGCGCTCGGGTTCGTTGACGCTGGCCATGATGTGGCCGGCGGGCAGGAGGTAGTGATCAAGCGCGCGCTCGGCGGCTTCGTGGAGTTTTTTTGAGTTGAGGGATTCGTAGGGGGATGCGGGATCGGTTTCTGGTGGATTCGGTGTAGGTTTGAACATGGTGTAACTCCTGACGGATGAACGAAAAGGAGCCATCACTCTCGCTACCAAACGAAGGGTGGAGGCCATACGCAGGTTGGTAGACCGGTCGTCAGGAACCCCGGCGCATCCGAAGACGCCCCGCGCATGACCACCATAAAACGAAGACGAGAAACGCCCTCGCAAGACAGTAGTCTTGTGCTTCTGACGGAGACGGGCTACCAAACCCGATCACTGGTTTTCAGTGACGTAGGGACGATAGAACCTGCGGGCTAGAGGCACAAGCCGGGGGATTCTGTCTTAGGTGTAGGGGGAGGCGCAAGGTGGTGTAGGGCAAGGACCGCTACACGGAGTAGCATTTAAACAACTTGAGAAATGTCTAGATTCGCAGGAACAGTTCTAAAGTTAGCATTTTTACCTTCTGTGAAAGAAATTCGTTTCAAGTCACATTCATTCAAAGAGGTCGCGTAAGCGGCTTTATCACCACTACAGTCTGGAAAGGCTACTCCCGCATTAAGAGATCGTCAGTGTTCACCCACAGATCTAATGATCCCGCTAGCTCGTTCCAAAAACTATTCAATTCGTCTAGTGATGCCTTTCGAACCCAAGCTTGATCCAAATTTTCTAATACATCGTACTGCGCTGTGGGAACAATTGAACCGAATGCTGCGTCATCAAGCAGCGTGGCTGAAACGAACTGCGTCACTTGACTCACTATGCCTAAAGCTTCGATGACCTCGTGATAGTTAGCATATTCAAAGGTACGAGAAGAGTGGTGTTCAGGATGCGCGAACACCTTATCCGCCATAGTGCAAACTTTCTTAATTACCTCTGAATTAAGCATTTTCTTAAGTCGTTCAAAGATTTCAGTCGAGATGGGTTGAGACCTCCCAGGTTTTCTAGATTTATCCTCTAAGCAATCGAAAACATCATGACGTCGCTTTGAGGAGAAGCCAGCGTCAGGTCCAGTTGTGGATACCCACATAGGTTGACCAATCGTTGATAAGTCTCGCGCCGCAAACCTCCGTACTTCCGCAGCTTCATGGTCGTAAGGAAGACCGTCATAACAAACAAAAAACTCCCTAGAGAATAGGTGTTTATTAGCTTCCATATCCAATAACACACGCTTAATTGAGTTCGTGCCTTTGTGATGATCTACAAGCCTGCGAATGCCAAGAGCTGCGATATGGGCATATCCGTCGACAACGAGATTCCACATCGAACCATTTACTTTTCTTTCGCTTTCAATTCGTCGTGCTTCATTGAGCGTGTGGAAAACTGTGGTATTCCATGCCAACTGATGAATCTGGTTAGAGATTGTGTTATCGGCAGTTCCTCTAATTGACTCTAGCCATTTCCTCCGCATCTGACGGTATTGCTCCAAAGCTCTACGCTCCGACTTTCTAACGTCACACTCTTCAACTGAGTAAAGACATTCGTCAATCGTCATTTTCCCCCCAAATTATTTAATAACTCGTCTCGAAAAATTTCTCTCCAATACTCGCCTTCCAAAATCAGTCTTGGAACGAGCTTTCCGAAAAACCAGAACAATAAAGCATTCTATTTACCATCAACAACCCGAAAACAAACAAACCTGTAAGCTTCCTTTTTTCTCTTCCAGTAAAAAGACCCAGAACTCCGCAACACAAAAGCACGAGCTTTTTTAAAATCAGCGAAATCCCAATTACTTCCAGTTTTTTCGAACCCAGTCAAACATATCATTCTCGCTCCCCGTAGGACCAAACCCCGCCCAAAGCTCTTCATCCCCAGTAACTTCCATCACAAACATTCTAATATTTGGCCGCAAATCCGAAAGAGCAACTCTAAGCGAGTTTGGAGTTTCACTCCCGAAAGGATCCACTACAAGCCAGAAGCCATCAATCCAACTCCACCATGCGTAGCCTTTATTTTTGAAATACCCGATTAGATCATCACTTTCTAGATAGCGATTAGAATTTATCGCAATTACAAAACGCTTTCTCACTTTTGAACCCCTTGATCAGACGTAACTCCTGAACCGAGAAGTTTTCCTTGAGAAATGTCATCAAGTTCAATGACGCCCTTCAAACTATCCCCCACATACCCCTTTTCAATAGCCATTTTCTGAATAGAGAATTTTTCGCTTCTCAAAGCATCAGGATTCGTGACCATAAAATAAACGTAAGAAACCAAATACAATACAAATGCAGCGACGCAAAACCCAGAGAATAAGTGCAAGACAAATTCGGGCAATTTCAGGTAAGCAGACAACAGCACACCGCTAACACACATCGCGATAAGCCAAGCCAGTGAATGCAAAACGTTAGACCGTGAGCCTTTCGCCTGAGCGTGCTCAAGCAGTGATTTCATCATACTTGGGGTAGGCATCAATAATTCTCGTTTTAGTCATTGCCTCCTGACGTGCGCAAATGGCCAGGAGTATTGATAGCTTGCAGATCGAATCAGAAGCTACCTTTTTGCCATCACGCTGTCCAGAATCGGGACGCGCCTGAATTCTCCCAGACAATCCTGATAAACTCCCCCACCTCCCAGCCCCACCCAATCCAGAACAGCCCATGCCCGCTATCACCGCTCCACTCTCCCGCCGCTTCTCCGTCGCCCCGATGATGGATTGGACCGACCGCCATTGCCGGTTCTTCCTACGCCTCCTGTCGAAGAACGCCCTGCTCTACACCGAAATGGTCACCACCGGCGCGCTCCTAAACGGCGATCACGAACGCTTCCTTCGTCACAACGAAGCCGAGCATCCTCTGGCCTTGCAGTTAGGCGGTAGCGTTCCGCTCGATCTGGCTGCCTGCGCGCGCATGGCCCAAGAGCACGGTTACGACGAGGTGAACCTGAACGTCGGCTGCCCAAGCGATCGTGTGCAAAACAACATGATCGGCGCGTGCCTGATGGGTCATCCGCAACTGGTGGCGGATTGTGTGAAGGCGATGCAAGACGCAGTGACAATCCCGGTGACGGTGAAGCATCGGATAGGCATCAACGGTCGGGACAGTTACGCTGAGCTGTGTGATTTCGTCGGCACTGTTCGCGATGCCGGGTGCACGAGTTTTACCGTGCATGCGCGGATTGCGATTCTGGAGGGGTTGTCGCCGAAGGAGAATCGTGACATTCCGCCGTTGCGCTATGACGTGGCGGCGCAGCTGAAGGCGGATTTTCCGGAGTTGGAGATTGTGCTGAATGGCGGGATCAAGACGATGGAGGCTTGCCATGAGCATTTGCAGACGTTCGACGGGGTGATGTTGGGGCGTGAGGCTTATCACAATCCGTATTTGCTGGCGGAGGTGGATCAGCAGTTGTTCGGCAGTTCGGCGCCGGTGATCAGTCGGGCTGAAGCGTTGGCGCAGTTGCGTCCTTATATAGCCGAGCATTTGCAGGCCGGTGGTGCGATGCATCACATCACGCGGCATGTGTTGGGCCTGGGCACGGGGTTCCCGGGGGCGCGGAAATTCCGTCAGTTGTTGTCGGTGGATATTCACAAGGCCAAGGATCCGTTGGCGTTGCTGGATCAGGCAGCTGAGTTGCTTGAAGGTCGTTGATTGAAGTTTTGAGTGTGCGGGCGACGCATGAGCGTTGCCCGGCGTTTTGTTGTACTGACAGGATGTCTTTTGTTTATGCCCGCGTTTAGTTTTTCTGCTTTCAAGCGTTACGCCTTTCTTGCCTTGTTCAGCTTCACTTCCGACGTTTATGCGCACTGCGATGGCTTTTGCATGGGCCGTACTGATACGCCGTGGGAGGTAACGCAGTTTTCCGGCTTCACCTTGGTGTCTTTAATCCTCGCACCTATTTCGTCTAGCCAGGAAACGACTGACAGTCACAAGCGTGTTTACTCCGCCGAGGAGCAAGAAGATGCGCGACTCTATCTCGCCAGCGACGGCATGCTGCAGGCCGCGTATTTCACGTCGGCCTTGCAGCGCTATCGCCAGGAGTCGCCGGATTCGGCGTTAAACGATCTCGCCGTTGCGGCGTTGATCAGCGCTCAGTGATCAGGCGGCCGCTGCTGCGGTCCAGTTGACCCAGCCAAACAGCCACGTTGCCAGAATCAACAAACCAAACGCGATCCGGTACCAGGCGAACGCGGCGTAGCTGTGGTTGGCAATAAACTTCAGCAAGCCGCGTACGGCAATCATTGCGAAGATAAACGCGGTGACGAAGCCGAGGGCGAAGACTGGCAAGTCGTTGGGCTGGAACAGGTCACGGTATTTGTAGCCGGAGTACACGGCGGCGCCGACCATGGTCGGCATGGCGAGGAAGAACGAGAACTCGGTGGCGGCTTTGCGCGACAGACCGAAGAGCAGACCGCCGATGATGGTCGAGCCGGAGCGTGAGGTGCCGGGAATCATCGCCAGGCATTGTACGAATCCGACTTTCAGTGCGTGGGACCAGCGCATGTCGTCGACGTGCTCGACGCTGATCACATGGCTGCGCTGTTCGGCCCACAACATGATGATGCCGCCGACCACCAGTGCCACGGCGACGGTGATTGGGTTGAACAGGTATTCGTGGATGGCGTCGGCGAACAACACGCCCAAGACCACGGCGGGCAGAAAGGCGATCAGCAAATTGAGGGTGAAACGTTGTGCATTGCGTTCGGTGGGCAGGCCTTTGACGATTTCGAAGATCTTCGGTCGAAACTCCCAGACAACGGCAAGAATGGCACCCAGTTGAATAATGATGTTGAAGGCCATGGCGCGTTCGCCGCCGAATTCCAGCAAGTCGGCTACGATGATCTGGTGGCCGGTACTCGAGATCGGCAGGAACTCGGTCAGGCCTTCTACCGCACCTAATATCAACACCTGGAAAAGGGTCCAGAAATCCATTAATCCTCCGTCAGAGCGCTCTTGATGAGCGACCGGGTAATAACACTCAGGGGTTGAGTATCAGAAGTTACACAATTGGCGCATATGAAGATCAAAAGATCGCAGCCATCGGCAGCTCCTACAGGAGAATGCATTTCAAATGTAGCAGCTGCCGAAGGTTCGGGCCGCGATCGGACGATCTTTTGATCTCAAAGAATAGGTCTTATGAATTGCCACACTCAAGCCATGTTAATAATCGTCGGCTGACGAACTACGCAGGAAATATTTAGTACTTTTGCAGAAAAAAGTTGCTCTGATAATAAAGTGTGATCAATATCACATTATCCCGAGATGGCCAGACAGTGGCAGATAGACATAGACAAAGCCATCGCAATAAGCTCAAAATAGTGGCACCATTGCATATCGCCACCATCTAAGCAGTAGTTCACCCCTCCGAGAAAATCAACTAAAAGCTTGAAAAGCTTAATTATTGTTAGAAAACTCGCGAGACACGTCTAAAATCCGCGCAAATGTTACCAATTGTCAGTCACAGATGAGAACCGGTGCTTTAACATCCCGATGTCAGCACCTAATTCGAGTCAACGTATGATGCTCTCAGGGAACTTAGCGACTAGAAGCCCGCGCCCGACAAACGACGAACCTGGTGTTCTTACTCTGGGTCGTACCCGTGGCGTGGCTGAACATTTCAAAGCACTAGTCGCCCAGCATGTACGCACCGATATGGCGCTTGAAGCCAATTCGTACACTAGTTCATATCAGTTGAATGAACAGTCTGGTTCGTATCGAGCCATCTTCCTGGTTATCGACAGCCCACAGGCCCTCGAAGACAATCTTGCACTGGTCGAGAATCTGCGCAGCGACAACTTGAAACCGATCATTTGTGCGGTCATCACCGGTCGTGGCGCCTTCAACAAGATCAAATATTATCTGGCTGGCGCGGATGTTTGTATCAAGCTCAATACCCTTTCCGACGATGGCGCCGAGTTGCTGGGCGAGTTCTTCAACAGTGAAGAATGGCAACGCGATATCAACCTGACGCTTGATCCGACGCGCATCTGCCTGATGGACACCCACCGGAAACTCGACATCTCGTTTGCCGAAATGAAGATCCTCGAAGCCTTCGCGCAAACCAGCAATCACATTCTGAGCCATGATGAAATCGCCAGCATCATGGGCCTCAACAGCAATTTCTACGACCCTCGAGCACTGGAAAAATCGATCAGTCGCTTGCGTGGAAAAATCAAGGAGATGTATGGTACAAACGCGATTCAGAGTATTCGCGGCTATGGCTATCGCCTGCTGCGGGGTCTGATATCGACTGCCTGACTCTCGGGCAGCCATCCCATTTGCATACGTACGAAGGATCGTCTGATGCAACCATATAGCTCCAGTTCTGCTTCACGCCTGTTTGAAATCAAGCAATTGAATGAGCGCGACAACACGACCCATAACAATAAAACTCCATAACATAGCAGCAGATCGAGTGGAATTTATCGAGGGCCAATCTTGGGCCCAGACCCTGCCTATCGATTACTTCCGAGGAAGTCATTGCTCGCCTGCCGATTTTTCTTTTAGCCAATTTTGGTGTGTATTTAGGAGAGAGACATGGAAACTAGTACAACCCTCCCAAGGAAATATTTTGTTGTCGTGACTCACAGTACAACGTCGCAACGTGAACTGGAGAGCATCCTGTCCAGTGAACGTTTCAATTCGTTTGAAGGGGTTGATTCGCCCTCTTCCGCTCCAATGGTGATGGAGTTCACATATCCAGGCATTAGTCGGAAAAATGTCGCGCGCAGTATCGAACACGATACTCAGCGAATATTGGCCACGCTTGAGTCCGAGTGGCTGGCAGCGCAATCGGCCAATCCTTTCCAGAATGTCCCGGCCATTACCGGTGAAACCCGCAACATGCCTCCTGCCGTTGAAGGTGATATGCCTGGCAATGAAACCTGGCATCTTGACCCTGACCAGGGTGCATTGATGAAAGAAGGTGTCGAGATCAGTCTGACGGGCCTGGAAACAGCACTGGTCAGGAAAATGCTCAGCCATGAAGAGCGTGTTGTCAGCCGTGACGAGCTGATTCTCAGCATCGGTCGCGAGCCCGAACAATATCGCGGCCTGGAAATGTGCCTGAGTCGTTTGCAAGACAAATTCAAAAGCGCCAGTCAAGGTGAGCGACTGTTTCGTGCCGTCAGAAACCGCGGTTATTGCCTGATTCAGGAAATCGTCGCATAACCACGAAAACCTCCACGAACAGAACAAACAGATAAAAGTGCGATTACAAAAACAACAAGAGCACTCTGTTTGGCTTCATCTTCCTCCCTGAAATCAAAAACTCCCTGCCTCCACCCCTCCAACAGTAACAAATACAACATCATTAATTCACCCCCTCCTCTGCGACCTTTTCTAACAGTCTTATATTTAATTATTAAAAAGTTGGCACTGTGCCATCTTGTTAGAACTCGTCAGACACCATTCCCGGCAATAACTTAGTCTATTGACTGACGACAGTTCGGCATATCGATGTTGTTACCTCAGGGCACTCACTACAACAAAAACAATAAGTCTGGATAACAACTCGGCTTTCAACTGTTGAAACCTGAATGGACGTCTTTTGGGGATACCGTATGGATCTTTCTCTAAGTATCAATCGAAGCACAGGCCTCAAGGGACTGACCTTTTGGGGCCAATGGGCGCTGGCACAGGGCTTTGTCGTGACGCTGTTGTTCATACTCGCTGAGCAGCACACCGGGACGGTCGCGTTCTACTACCGTATGTGTGCGACGCTGGCGGTACTGGCGTCGGTGCCGGCTTATACGTTTAGCGGTGTGTATCGCAAACGTGACAACTACCTGACCGGTCTCGGTCGGCTGTTCATGGGTTGGTCGATGACCATGGCGGCGCTGGCGTGCATCGCCTTTGTCTGCCAGGCCGATGAGCTGTTTTCGCGGCAGGTGATTCTGAGCTGGGCGGTGTATGGCTTCCTCGGTCAGGCGTTTCTGTACGCTCCGCTGCATGCGTTTTCCAAGTACTACCAACGGTCGCGTAAAAGCGAGCACAAGACGCTGATCGTCGGCACCGGCGAACTGGCGTTGGGTCTGGCGAAGAAGCTCAGCCAACTGGAAAATCTGCCGTTGGTAGGTTTGGTCAGCAATGGCGATGTGTCTGCGCTGGGTTCGGATGCACCGCGTGTGGTCGGCGATCAGGAACAGTTGCTGGAACTGATCGAGGCGCATGACATCCGTCGCTTGTACATCACCCTGCCGTTGTCTGAAGCAGCAAAAATCGAAGCGATTTATGGTGACTTGCTAGGGGCCAACGTTGATGTGGTGTGGGTGCCGGACTTGAACAGTCTGACCCTGCTCAATCACTCGGTGAAGGTCGTGGACGGTCTGCCGGCGATCTACCTCAACGAGAGCCCGCTGACCAGCCGCCCTACTGCTGCTTTGAGCAAGAGTCTGGTCGAGAAAACCGTGGCGTTTCTGGCGATCATCGCGCTGAGTCCGATCCTGCTGATCATTGCGTTGGCGGTGAAGATCAACTCACCCGGCCCGGTGTTTTTCAAACAGGATCGTCATGGCTGGAATGGCAAGGTGATCAAGGTCTGGAAGTTCCGCTCGATGCGTGTTCACGATGACCGTGATGTGAAGCAGGCCAGCCGCAATGACTCGCGCATTACCGCAGTCGGTCGCTTTATCCGCCGTACTTCGCTGGACGAATTGCCGCAACTGTTCAACGTGTTGCAGGGGCATATGGCTCTGGTCGGCCCACGCCCGCACGCCGTCGCGCACAACAACTACTACTCGGGGAAAATCCTCGCGTACATGGCGCGTCACCGGATTAAACCGGGGATCACCGGCCTGGCCCAGATCAGCGGCTGCCGCGGTGAGACGGACACCATCGACAAGATGCAGAAACGTGTGGAGATTGACCTGCAGTACATCAACAGCTGGTCGTTGTGGCTGGATCTGAAGATCCTGGTGAAGACGCCGTTTACGTTGTTGTCGAAGGATATTTACTGAGGTTCAGCGCTGCATACCGCAAGGGGACGAAAGTCCCCTTTTTTTGTGCCTGGGATTTGGGAGCGAGAGTGTTGTGGAGGGATGCAAAGAACTTGTGGGAGTGAGCTTGCTCGCGAAAGCGGTGGGTCAGGCAACGATGATGCTGACTGTGCTGACGCCTTCGCGAGCAGGCTCGCTCCCACAGGGATTCGGGAATGGTTCGGGATTTATGGCGTGACAGATAGCTAATGTGGGAGCGAGCCTGCTCGCGAAAGCGGTGGGTCAGGCAACATTGATGCTGGATGTGCTGACGCCTTCGCGAGCAGGCTCGCTCCCACAGGGATTTGTGGATGGCTCGGGATTTGTGGCGTGATGAAAATCCAATGTAGGAGCGAGCCTGCTCGCGATGGCGGTGGGTCAGGCAACGGGGATGTCGACCGTACGGACGCTATCGCGAGCAGGCTCACTCCTACAGGTTTTCGGGTGTTCGGGAGATCTGCGCTTACTCCGTGATCTTCTCGAAATTACGATAAAACATATCCCCTTCCCGGCTATCGGTCATCGAGTGCAGTTGGTAGCTGCGACTCAGTCGCGCGCCACCGTCACGGGTCAGTGGGGCCCAGACCAGGTTGGCGCGGCGCATGGTCGACATGCTCATCATTTCGTCGAACGGGATCGACAGGTAGATGCCTTTGTCGAAACTACCTTCGCCATACTCGGCACTGCCCGCCGTGGTGATTGTCGCCCACGCGCCAAAACGCACGCCATTGAAAAACTCGCGCGAGATATCCAGCGTGCCGCCCCAGTCACCGGCCAGATAACGCCCGACGCTCACCGCCGCCAGCGTATCGAACGGCAGATCGGTATACGCCGTGACATGCCCGGTCACCACCGAGTAATCACGCAGGGCAAAACCCTGATCGAAATCGCGCTGACGCACCCAGTTCAGATCCGCGCCCACCGACCAGCGCTCACCGGTCGGGCGGAACAACACTTCACCGCCGATACCGGCAAACATCGATTCCAGATAACCGCCATACACCATGCCGTACCAGTCTTTATCCAACTGCTCGGCATGACTCATCTGAAACAACGGCATGGTGGTGTTAGACGTGGTCAGGTACTGACGCAAATCCGTGCGCACACGCGGCAAACCGCTCGGCGCGTCGTAGGTGAATTTGTCGAAGTTGTTGGCCAGGTTGGCGCTGAGCAAACCGCTCCACCAGGTGTTGCGGTTGAAGCGATATTCGGCGTCGGCATCGGCGCTCAATTGATAGAGCAAGCCATCCGGGCCACCGACGTTCTGCTTGAAGCCCAGCCCCACGCCATAGCTGAAATGCTGCGGTGCTTCGGTGTAGAGGGTCTTCTCGTTATGCGGCATCGCCGGGTTGATCTCGGTGGTGCGGTGCAGCGATTCAAGTGGCTCTTCGTTGTTGATCACCTCGCGGAAGGTCTGACGCGGCACGCTGGTTTCTTCCAGCGGCAAGTCGTAGCGCTTGTTGACCACGGTGAACCAGTCGATGTCGTCGTTGACGCTGTTGTCGAGAATCCGGCTCGCCCGCCCCACAGCCTTGGACGAATGGAAGTAACGCTGCTGCTCGCCATACACGATCAGCTCAGAATCACGCTGCGTGATGCGCTCGACCTTGTAGCCGGCATTCTGCTGCAAACGCTGCGAGACGTTGGCCCAGTTGACCTGATCCATCGCCGTGGCCGGTGCCTTCGCCGGCAGCGGTTCCGGGGTTGGATCGTAAGTCTTCGCCGGTGCCTTGCGGCTGACGAAATTGGTGTGAAAGGTCACGCCGAACATCGCCGTATTACCGCGCTCCCACGCCGCGCTGACATCGACCGAATCGGTGACTTTGAACACCGCGCCAAGGTTGATCGGCGAGTCCTGCTTGATCTCGTTGTCCTTCGGCTCGTGCTTGTAGTCGTTGCCTTCGAATTCGAGTTTCAGGCTGAGGCGATCCCACGGCGTCTGATAGCTCACGCCACCGAAGAACGACGGCCGCCCACGAAAGTACGAACCCGAGTTGACGTCACCGGTGCCTTCCAGGGCCGGACGGGTATCGAAGCGATCGCTGACGTAGCCCAACGGGTTGTCGATATCGCCGCGATTACCGAGGTAACCCCAGGCAATCCCGGCGCTGAAATCGAAGTTGTCGTAGCGCTTGTTGGCGACGAAAAATTCACTGGAGAACAAACCGGTACCACCGATATCTCGGAAGCCCAGCGCCACGTCGGGCAACCAGTGACTCTCCTGCCACAGCCGGACTTTGACGTCGACCGCCTTGTCCTTATAGCTTTGACTACCGCTGAGGGCCTCCGAGCCGTACGGCCGGTTGGTGATCGCGGTGTAGCGAAACGAGCCTTCGAGCCAGTCCAGCGGCTGCAACGACACGCTGTAGCGACTGTACGGATCGGTGCGGTTGGCGTTGACGCTCAACTCGCCGGCCGGGGCCATGCGCGCGGTTGGCGTCTGCAACAGACCGGTGCCACCGAAGTCATTCTGGGTAATGCGCGGCTCGGCATGCGCCAGACCGCAGGGCAATAACAACACAGCTGCAAAACGTAACTTCAACGAACCACCTCGGCCAGCTGCGTGGCAATGAATTCGGCCAACTGCTGATTCAGTTCAGGAAGAGGCGGATCAAGATCATCATTTTTCAACGGCACCAGAATCTTGCTGCCGGCCACGGGAAAGTGCCCGCTCTCGCGATTCCAGTGGGCGATGCCGACGCGTTGCGAAGCGCCGTTGGGCTGGATCAGCCACAGGTAATCGGCTTCGGCATCGGCCAGAATCGAACAGCCTTGCAGGTATTCACTGGCCTCCTGCAACGGCTGATACGGCAAGTGGCACGGCTCGGCGACAGCACCGAGCACTTGCACTTCGTCGACGCGCTTCGGATAGATCAGACGATCGCCGTCATCGAGGCGAATGTTGCGCGCGAAGCCAACCTCCAACGCCACCGGATCGAGATCGGCGATCTGCCGTCCAGTCACCGGCATCTGCCGCACTTGTTCGGCAATCCGCTGCGCCAGTGCCGCCCGACTCGGCCGGTCGAACAGCATCGACATGCGTTGCAGCACATCCAGATCAAACAGCACACCGACCTTGAGCCGTGTCTGCTGCTCAATCAGCGACTGCCGCAGCAACCCGCCCGCCAGCCAATAGCCTTCGGCATTCGGCACGGCTTCGCTGATCACATCGAGCAACCGCCCGCCCGGTGGCAACGGGACTGGCCCGGGATTGGCGACATCGCCCGACACCGTGACGGCCGCCTGACTCACACTCGCGACCAGTAACAAACTCGCCGACAACATTTTCAGGCGCATCACGGCAGGTGCCTGCGATCAGGGGTCAGTTGCACAACCTTGACGCGCAACTGCGACGTCAGTTGCTGCTCGCTCTGCAAGATGAAACCGTCACGCGGGTCGACCCAGTAACGATTGGTCGCGCTCAGGCCGATGGCCGGGGCGTCAATGTGTTCATCGACACGCAGCACGGTGTATTCCTTGTCGAGAATCGTCAGGGTCTGTTCCGAGCGACGGGAGAAACGGCTGTTGACGATCACCCCGACTTCCTGACCCTTGTAAAGGTCGATCCAGCGCCGCGTGGTAAAACCGTCCGCGACGTGGTGCAGGCCTTGCTTGAACGGCGAGTCATCGGCGAGCCGCGTGCCATCGAGATCGCCTTCCTGGCCCAGGCCAATGCTGCGCACGGCGAGGCCATTGCGCAGCAACAGCACTTGTTTGCCCGAGGCGACCCAGAACTGCAGATCTTCACGCTCGCGCACCAGCGCCAGCACCCCGGAGCCGGACGGCGTGGTCAGTTTCATTTGCGGGTAATTGACCCCGGCGACTTCAGCCGCCGACACGTCGACTTCATCCGGGCCGACGACCGCCGCTTTAAGGTTGTTCAACGAAGCGCTCATCAGCGGGTTACAGCCGCACAGCAACGAGGCCGCCATCAGGCAGACGCCAACTTTCAAAATATTCAAAGTCGGCGGCCTTATTTGCTGTTGTTACTGTATTCGCTCCAGTTCTTCGCAGCGGAAGCGCCAGTGCCGACAATCGATGCCGACGGCACCAATTGACTGATCAAGCGATTCCAGCGAGTCACATTGGCAGGCCCGACGTACACCACGTCCTGAGGACGCACTTCGAAGTGCGACGCGAGCGCCATGGCAGTCGGCGACTCGGCTTCCAGCTGGTAGATCTTCGCCGGTTCGACATCGAGGTTTTCTACGCCGCGAATGACGTACACCGCGTTGCCGTTGGAGGTGGTCTGGCTCAAGCCACCGACCGAACCGAGCACGTCGGTGAGGTTCATCGTCGCGGTCTTGAAACTCAGCGCACGCGGCTGGTTGACCTCGCCCATCACGTAGATGCGCTTGTTGTCGTTGTACGGCAGGTACAGCTGATCGCCGCCCTTGAGGAAGACGTTCTGCAACTCGGAATCCTGCTGATTGAGCGAGTCGAGATTGAGCGGATAGGTGCGGCCATTACGCGTCAGCAGCAGCCCGGACAAATCGGCGTTGTTGGTATCGATACCGGCCGAGCCGAGGGCTTCGACCACGCTCAGCGGATTGGTGGAAATCGCTTGCGGGCCGGCCTTGGCCACCGCTCCGGTGACCACGACTTTCTGGCTGGCGAAACGCAACACCGCGACATCGACTTGCGGTTCGGCAATGAACGCCGACAAGCGTTGCTCGATGTCCGAGCGCAGTTGCTGGATGGTCCGGCCGGCAGCCTGGACTTCCTTGATGAACGGGTAATAGAGCGTGCCATCGGAACGCACCAGACGGCCGTTGGCATCGATCTGTTGTTGCGCGCCGGAGGGGGCCGTCAGCTCAGGGTGATCCCACACGGTGATGTACAGAACATCGTTGTTGCCGATGCGGTATTCGGCCGGGGTTGCCAACAGCTCCGGCGGCAGCGACTCACGCTTTTGCGTGGAGCGATTCATGGCGATCAGCTTGGGCGTGATCGGAATCAGCTCGACCCGGCTGCTTTCGCTGGCACCCTGACGGGTGATGCTGCTGGTGCTGAGGTATTGACCGGGGGAAAACATGCAACCTTGCAAAGCGAGACTTGCCAACATTAAAAGATAAACACTACGAGTCATAATGGCACTACGCTATTCAAGGGCGAATCCAAAAACAAAGTCACCCGACTTGCGTCGGGCGACCCTGTACTGCACTAACAGAACTTCCTGTTAGTTATGCGTGCCGGTTGTACCGGTGGTACCCGTCGTACCGGTGGTACCGCCGTTGGCACTGCCACCGCTGTTAGACGCCGCTACAGCACTGGCAACCATTGCAGTACTGGCTGCGGGCGCTTGAGAAGCCGCCACGTTGCCACCTACATTGGTTACCGCTGTCAGCGGTGCTTCAGCGGCGGCAGCCCAGTTGCTCAACATCGTCAACAGGGCAACTGCCATCACTTTTTTCATATCAACTCCTTTCTAACATTCGACCTGTTAAAAAACCGGCCTGAGTTAGCGGTGGTGAGTTCAAGTCCGCAAAAAGCGCGAACAAGATCCGTTGTTCTTTCACAGTCTTACCCAACTGATAAAAGTCGAACGGCAGGTTTATATCTACGGACTTGCAAAAGGCATTGCCAGTGTAATTTCCCGACGTTATCTAACAAGCTGACTGAAAATAACATTGGGTTAAATGGCCATCATCGCAAGTAGCCTTTGGGATGGTTCGATTGCCAGCGCCAAGTGTCGGTGACCATGTCCTGCAAGTTGCGCGTGGCTTTCCAGCCAAGTTCCTTCGCAGCCTTGGAAGCATCGGCCCAACTCTCGGCGATATCCCCGGAACGGCGCGGCATCATCCGGTACGGCACCGGTTGCCCGCAGGCCTGTTCGAAAGCGTGAAGCACTTGCAGCACGCTGTAGCCATCGCCGGTGCCGAGGTTCCAGGTGTGAATGCCGGTACGCCCGGAGATCGACTGCAACGCCTTCAAGTGCCCGTCCGCCAGATCGACGACGTGGATGTAATCGCGCACGCCGGTGCCGTCCACAGTCGGGTAATCATTGCCGAAGATCGACAGCTCTTGCAGGCTGCCGACCGCCACCTGACTGATGTAAGGCACCAGATTATTCGGAATGCCGTTGGGGTCTTCGCCCATATGGCCGCTGGCGTGGGCGCCGATCGGGTTGAAGTAGCGCAGCAAGGCGATGCTCCAGCGCGGCTCGGCCTGGCTGAGGTCACGCAACACGTTTTCGACGATCAGCTTGGACTGGCCGTAGGGATTGGTCGGATTACCAGTGGGAAAATCCTCGCGGATCGGCATCTGCTCAGGCTCGCCATACACCGTGGCTGACGAGCTGAACACCAGGCGGAACACCCCCGCCGCCGCCATTGCCTGGCACAACGTAATGCTGCCGCTGACGTTGGTCTCGTAGTACTCAAGTGGTTTGCGTACGCTCTCGCCGACCGCTTTCAGGCCGGCAAAATGCAGCACTGCCTCGATGTTGTGCTCGCGGAAAATCCGGTCGAGCAGTGCGCGGTCGCAGACATCGCCGCGGATCATCCAGGCACTCTTGCCGCAGATGGTTTCAACGGCGTGCAACGCGGCTTCACTGCTGTTGCAAAGATTATCCAGCACGACAACTTCATAACCTGCTTCAAGCAATGCAAGTGTGGTATGCGAGCCGATATAGCCGGCACCACCCGTTACCAGAATCTTCATAGCGCGGTCCGTCTTTGGATAAGTGACAAGTTAGCGTGTCAAGCCTTATTGAATAGATATGTGTCACAATCCACACAAACGAGGCGACAACAACCGAAAACAAAACTAGTTCAATGACTGGCAATAAATATTTTTGCAGGTCAGACTGTATTGTCCGCTACTTATTAGCACTCCCCGCGCACTCATCACTATCATCAGATACCGACTAAAAATAACTATCAAGCAACTAACCGACATCTCATAACATTGTCGTGTTTTACCGTCACTGGCATTTGCCATTAATAACCTGACTCGGGTATTAAAGTAAGCCTTCAATCCCACATTGAAACTTGCACGCCCTGTATTAGTGCGCGCATCCGTCGCCTGTGTTCCATGACTGTCCAGGATACTTTTATGATTCGTAAATGTTTGTTCCCCGCTGCCGGCTATGGCACGCGTTTCTTGCCGGCCACCAAAGCCATGCCGAAAGAGATGCTGCCGATCGTCAACAAGCCGTTGATCGAATACGCCGTTGAAGAAGCGCGGGACGCCGGTCTGCAACACATGGCCATCGTCACCGGTCGCGGCAAGCGTGCGCTGGAAGACCATTTCGACATCAGCTACGAACTCGAACACCAGATCCGTGGCACCGAGAAAGAGAAATTCCTCGCCGGCACCCGTGAACTGATCGACACCTGCACCTTCTCCTACACCCGTCAGGTGGAAATGAAGGGCCTGGGCCACGCGATTCTCAGTGGCCGTCCACTGATCGGCGACGAGCCGTTCGCCGTGGTGCTGGCCGATGACCTGTGCCTGAACCTGGAAGGTGACGGCGTACTCACCCAGATGATTGAGCTGTACAAGAAATTCCGCTGCTCGATCGTTGCCATCCAGGAAGTCCCGGCCGACCAGACCCACAAGTACGGTGTGATCGCCGGCGAACTGATGTCCGAAGGCATCTATCGGGTCAACAACATGGTGGAAAAACCGGCCCCGCAAGACGCGCCGTCGAACCTGGCAATCATCGGCCGCTACATCCTCACCCCGGATATTTTCGACCTGATCGCCGACACCCAACCGGGCAAGGGCGGCGAAATCCAGATCACTGACGCGTTGATGAAACAGGCGCAGAACGGTTGCGTGCTGGCCTACAAATTCAAAGGCCTGCGTTTTGACTGCGGTGACGCCGAGGGTTACTTGCAGGCGACCAATTTCTGCTACGAAAACGTCTATCTCAAGGGCCGCTGAGACGGCTCCCTTCACCCAACGAGGCCACCATGAACATTGCACAACATTCCGTAGAGATTGAACGCGAGGTGGGTAACCTCGGGGTGATGAGCTGGTTGTCCCGCCATCAGCCGTTGCCCAGCGCCAACGAAACCTGGCTGGGCACGATTCTGCTGGTGGAGCGGATTGGCGTGTTTCCGGCGTCCGGTGATATCCGCCGGCCGCTGCGTGATCCCTATCCACTGCTCGCGCATTTGAAAAAGCTCTATGGCGAGCAGGCGTTGGAAATGGATGATCGCGATGGTCTGAAAGTGATCTTCAGCGACTGGCGCTTCCGGGTGCGGATCTGCTGCAACGACCCGGCGATCATCATCAACGTTGAGACTCGGTGCGATACGCGGCTGATGCCGCAGAAGATTGCGGAATTGCTCGAGCAGGTCGACGCCTTTACGCAAGACGTCTAATGCCTGACAAATGATCGTTCCCACGCTCTGCGTGGGAATGCATCCAGTGACGCTCTGCGTCACACAGCGAGGGGACGCGGAGCGTCCCGGGCGGCATTCCCACGCGGAGCGTGGGAACGATCACCGCTCTGGGGTTTGCGTGTTATTTAGGGGAGGCGTCGCAACGATCCTTGGCGCCGGTGATCCAGCCATAAAAATAATCAGCAATCACCTTCCCGCCCGTGGCCGGTACCGGATGAATCTTGTCCGGGCCGATCATCGCAGCGGCGTAGCGTTTGACGTCCGGCCCGAACGCGCACTGCAGATTGGCATACCCCAGACGCTGCTCACGCGCCCACGGTTCAAGCACCTGCGCGTACGCCGACATCGGATACGCACTGGAGCGCGTGGTGTCCTGACGCATGATCAGGTTGATGCTCGCCTGCGGCTGGATCTCGCGCAGCATGCCCACCAGACCCTGAACGTTCTGCAGATACTGCGCGGGCTTCACGCCGAAGCCCTGATCGTTGCCACCGAGCATGATCAGGTAAACATCCGCGGGGATCTTCGACACGGCAGCTTTCCACTGCACCTGCCACTGCGGATCCTGGTGATAGAAATCCGCAGACGCCGCCCCCGATGCCGCGAGCTTCGAGACCCGCACGCCATTCTGATCGTTGCTCATCCACAGGCCGAACAACGTCGGCGCGCCCTTCACCACTTCCAGTTTGAAGGACCAGTCTTTCGCTGCCGAGAGGCCTGTCAGCGGTACTTCCTGCACGCCCGAACCTTCAAGCTTCAGGGGTTGCCAGTCTTGCGCGGGAGACCAGCGATAGCGGATCTCGCTGGATTCGCCGTTGCCCAGATAAAGCAGTTTCGCCTGAGTGACAGCGGTATCGATGCGCGGCGTCGGACTCGCATCCACTTGCAACCATGCGCCGGGCCGGCCTGTCACCGTGCGGCTGTCCGGACTCGCCTGGCCCAGGTCTGAAACTTTCCAGTCGCCGCCGAAGTACTTGTCACTGCTGCGGGTGTATTTGAAATGGGTGCCGCCCAGCGCCGCGCCGTGGTTGAAACCGACGTAACCCGGCCCGGCAAAACCCACTTCCCCGGCCACGCGCTGCACCAGTTTGTTCAGGTAAAAATCCTGTCCGGCGCTGTAGCTGTCGCCGATCACCGAGACCGACAACACCTTGCCGGCCTTGCCTACACGCCACTGCGCAAAACGCTCGCGGGCATCGCCCACCTGAACCACCGACGCTGCGACGGGTTGCGCGTCATCTACTGCCAACATGCAAAATTTCCTTCAGTCTGAAATGGCCCACTGGATGCCGGGAGGTACACAGATCAACTGTAGGAGCTGTCGAGTGAAACGAGGCTGCGATCTTTTGATCCTGCGCTTCAAAAACAAGATCAAAAGATCGCAGCGTGCCGCAGCTCCTACAAGAGATCTTGTGTACGACACGGATCCACTGTGGGAGCGAGCCTGCTCGCGAAGCTCTTAGCTGTTTTGTGGTTGCACCACCGGAGTGACAGGCGCCAACAGTTTCTTCTTCGCCGCCCGCTCCCCAAGGAACAACACCGAAGTGAAATTGAACCGGCTGAAAACCATCGACAACACCACCGGCCCAAGCAAGCCACAACTCAAGCCACCGAGTACCAGCAGGCTTTCATCCTTCACTCCCAACCGTCCCAGCACAAACCGCGACGTCGCCGCAAACAACACATGAAACAGGAAAATCGCATACGAATAACCACCGAGCCACGTCAGCGCCTTCGACCGTACATCACTCGACAGCAACGCGATGCAAGACACGCAACCCACGGTCAACCCGATCAGACTGCGACGATCGACAATCAGCTCACGATCAATCGCCGCCACATACAACAGCGTCAGCGAGATCAGTACAAACACCACAGGCCCGATCACCTTGAAGCGTTGCTTCAATGCGTCGACATTCTCCTGGCCAATCATCCCCGCCACGAAAAACGGCAACAGATAAATCGCCCCGTTGATCCCGAACGCATCGAACTTGAACGGCGGCAACAAAAACAGCAGCGCCGCAAACGCAAACAGCCCATACAACCGCGTCGCCGAACGCAGCATCCCGCGCCACTCCAGCAGCCCGACGAACATGAAAATGATGAACACCGCCTGCAGGAACCAGAAGTGGTTGATCGGCACCCAGAACGACAACAACGCGTCGATCACACCGACATCCTTGTTCACCCCCGGCCCGACAGCCTGCAACACCGAGAACGGTACACCCACGCAAAACAGCGGCACGATCAAGCGGCGCACCTTGCCGCTGAAGAACGCGGAAAAGTCGTTGCCACGAATTTTGTAGATGGAATAGATGTACCCGGAAATGAAGGTGAACAGCGGCATGCGCACGTACACCATCGAGTCGGCGATGACCCGGAACGGCGAGCCGATATCGATCTTCAACCCGCCGCCCAACGGCCCGATGACGTGATAGAGCACCAGCAACAGGCACGCCAGGCCACGCAGGGTTTCAATCTCCAGGGACTTTTTCTTGCTCGACATAAAGCACCTGCCTCAATTCAGAATTCTTGATTCAACCTGCACCGGTTTGTTCGCCCGCAGCATCAAGCCCAGGCCGACAAACAACACCGGCACCACCATCGAGAAGTGCCGGGCGAAGGAGCCGAAGTCTGGCTCGAACAGACCTTGCACCAGCAGAAACGCCAGCGGAATGGCGATCAGTTCCTTGGGTTTGGTCTGGATCGGCGCGCCCTTGTAATCGGTCGAGGTGATGACTTTGAACAGCAGCAAGGCGGTCATGATCATCAACGCGACGAAGATCACCTGACCCGGGCCGGACAGCAGAATCAGCTCGACCGGGAATGACAAGCGGAAGAAAATGATCATCGAGTCCAGCGCCTGCGAAACGAAGTCGCTGCCGCTGAGCCACGACACGATCAAGGATTTCGAGCCCTCCTCACCCGCCGTGCGCAGTTCGTTGTTACTGGCGCGAATCGACGACACCGGGAAGCCCAGTGCGAGCTGAATCGACATGGCTACCGCCAGGTAGAACAGAAACAGCATCAGAAAGAACGTCGTGCGCGACACATACTTTTTCATCACGCAGACGCCGACCCACGACAGCGAAAACAGGATCCAGTAAGGCCGGATCAGCACGCCGTAAATCACCGCCGAGAGAAAAAACCCGCCGCGATATTTACGCGTCAGCGAGCTGAGCAGAATGCTCAACACCGCCACCGACACAATGATTTCCTTGGTCAGGTTCTCCAGGAAAAACGAGCGCACAATCCCCCACAGACACAGGGTGCCGAAGATCGCCAACGGCATGCGCCGAAACACCACCACCGGAATCGCCGTGAGGAAAAAGTTGCAAAACATGCCGTAGGCCCAGGCATTGGTCAGGTTGATCCCGGTGGGCCGCAGCAGGAACGCCGAACACTCGTACGAAGAGCGATCGGGCGAGAACGGGTTCCAGAAGTTGCAGTTGTCGGCACGGGCGTAGGACGACCACAAGGTCATCGCATCCGGGCCTGGATCACGCGGAATCAGCAGCGGCATGGCCACCGACAGAAACAGCCCGGTGAAAAGGATCAGGAACGAGACATACGAATCGAGTCTCTTGCCACGAAACTCGATGCACGGCAGTTTCAGGCCCATGACAACGCAGCCTTTTTCGCAGCGGTTGCGCGAGTCAGCACGGCAATCACCAAGAGCTGCACGATGATCGCGAAGACGTTGCCCCACGCCGCGCCGTAGATCGAATAGTGCTTGATCAACAGATAGCTGACCGGCACCGAAACCAACAAGCAAATGGCAGCGCTGGCCAATGACACCCGGCTGTTTTTCGAAGCAATCAGACCACCCCAGACGATGTCGCCAATCGCGCGCAAGGCGAAGGAGAAAATCAGTACGCCGAGGATCGCATTGTCCGGACGCGGCACGCTGGTGGCGACGTAATCGAGCACCACGTTGAAAAACACATAGATCGCCACCGCCACCGCCGCCGACACCAGCAGCGAGCGCATCACCCACTTGTTGATGAACAGTTGCTTGACCGTGAACGCCTGTTGCTCAGCCTGAAAACGCTTGGCCAGCACCGGAATCCCGACCACCGCCACCACCGCATAGGACAACGCCTGCAAAGTGTTTGCCGCCGACCATGCGTACACGTATTTACCGAGGCTGGCGTAGGGTTCCAGGTCGATGATCAGAAAGCGCTCGGCGTACTGACTCAGCGCGATCAGCCCGGTGCCGAGGTAGAACGGCAAGCCGGCCTTCCATACGGTGCCCGTGGCCAGCGTCCCGGCAACCCGGCCCTTGTGCACGTTCACCACGATCAGATAACCGGCGATGATCACCAGCACGTTGGCAGCGACCCACAGCCACAGCACGCTGGCGATTCCCGGGACCCAATCGAGCATCATCCCGCCCACCGCCAACAGCGCCCACAGGCCGGTCTTGATGAAGAACAGCAATGCGCCCGCCGTGGCTTTCTGCGCAGAAAACACGAACGAGTTGATCTCGAACGACAGGTGCTCAGTGAGCAAAACCAGCGTCACGCAAAGGATCAGCGCGGCCGGCGCTTCAACTGTCTGGAACAGTGAATAAATCAGCACCGTCGCTACCGACAACAACAACCCCACCGCCAGATACAGCAGCAGGACTTTATCGACCACCCGGCGCGAACTGCCGCCGACGCTGATCAAGCGATTGATCTCGGAACTGAAACCGACGCTGTAGAACTTCGACGCAATCAGCGATGCCGCGACCACCACACCGTAAAAGCCCAGTGCCTCATAACCAAGGTAATGGGTGATCGCCAACACCAGCAAAAACTTCGCGCCCAACGCTCCGCCGCGAAGCAGCAGCCGAAATATCATCGAACGACACCTTTGATGATCTCGTCCATGGCCACGGTTTTCGCTTCGATTTCTCGGCAGGTATCGGTCAGGCGCTTGCCGAAATTTGCCAGCGCATTCGGCGCATAAACCGTGTCGATGATGGTGTCGACATTGATGTCGCCGCCGTTGATCACCCAGTCCTCGACCCCCATGTCCTGATAGGCGCCGAAGCCTTTGCGTTCATAGCTGATGTGGTACGCCGGCACGCCGGAAAGCAGCGACTCGATGGCGCCGTGCAAGCGTACGGAAATCACCAGATCCGGTTGGTATTTGGCAATCGTCGCCTTCAGCGACAACAGGTCTTCGGTGATGCCCAGTTCGCGATAGAACGCGCCGTCATCGTTGCCGCGTACCGCGCTCTGTACGGCGCAAACCACTTTGCTTTTGTTCTTCAAACGCTGCAGCAGCACTTTCAGATTGGCCACGTAAGCGACTTTCTTTTCCTTGCTCCACTCCGGCGGCTTGCGCAGTACCACGCACACGGTGGCTGGCGAAGACGCGCAGCGGGTGAATTTTGCCTGCTGGAGGATTTTGCTCGCCAACGACTGCACCGCCAGATCCGGCGCGCGGTAGACGTTTGCACAGGCATCGAAAATCGCCGAGGAGCGATTGTCACGCACGAATACCGCATCGGCGCTAGCGTAGTGCTCGACGATCTTGCTGCTCTCGCCGTGGAACGGGCCGATGCTTTGCGGCAGGTACACCGACGGCACTTTGCTGAGGATCGCGGTTTCCAGTTGCTTGGCGTGGCCGAGTTTCAGCTTGATGTGTTCGAAGGCACTTTTCGAGCGCATGTAACCGCCGCCGACGCCGACGATCAGATCGGTTTTCTTCAGCAGATCCGCCAGACCGGCGTAGGACTGATTAAGGAACACCGCTTGTTTGACCCGGCCAAGACCTTTGGCCGCCATTACCGGCGCGTCGAAACGCGGGTGCGGCAAGTAGCTGAAAGAATCCGGATCGGAGGCCACGACACTGATCGCGGTGTCTTCGCCAAAGTTGCGCTGCACCAGGGCAATGGCCAGATCGACGAGCAAGCCGTCACCGGAGTTGGACGCACTGTAGCCATGCAAAATCGTTACGTTCATATGCTTGAGTTCTACTTAAAAAGTGGGAGCGCGGTACAAGTCGTAGGTCTGGCGAATCATCAACGCGGCGCTGAAACGCTCGCGGACGATGCTCCGACCTTCGTTGCCGAGGTCGAGCAGGCGTGGTTTCTGGATGATGGTCAGCACATCCGCCAGCGCCTGGTGATCACCGGAGGGAAAGACGTAGCCGGACACTTCATTGGTGACCAGTTCCGGCAGCGACGTGCAATTGCTGGCGATCACCGGCAAGCCCATGGCCATGCCTTCCAGCGGCACCATGGCGAAACCTTCCCAGCGACTCGGCACAATCAACGCATCGGCTTTCTGGTACAGCGCTTGCACTTCGCTCGGCGTGACCCATGGCAGGTATTCAACAGAGTCCATCGGTGGGCACTCCACCGAGTCCTCGTTCACCGCGCTGCCAACCACGGTCAGCTTCAAGTCTTTGCGCTGCACGTTGGCGAAGGCCTTGAGCAGCACGTCGAAGCCTTTCTGATAATCGAGGCGACCTACGAAGAGCAGATGAATCGGCTCGGGACTCGCCGCTTTCGGCGCGTCATCCTTGCGGTGAATGCCGTTGTAGATCAGCTTCATGCGCTTGCGCTCGATGCCGAAGCGCGCGGCTTTGTCGAGTTCGTACTGGCTGACGCAAATGATCACGTCGGTGACTTTCTGCAGGACTCGCTCGATCCACGCATAGACTTTCTGCTTGGTCGGCGAGCTTTCCATCAAGAACGAAAACGCGTGTGGGCAGTAGACGATTTTCGGCTTGCGCCACGGTCGCAGCAGCACACACACGCAACGACCGATCACCCCGGAAAAGGTGCTGTGCAAATGCACGACGTCGGGTTTTTCCTTGAGCATCACCTGAGTCAGACGCCAGGCGAAACGCAGCAACGACGGCACATTGCGCCCGGTGCGCGGGAAGGTGCGGATCTGTTGCGCGCCGATGCCGTGCAACTCTTTGGCCTGATCCTCCGGGACCAGATACACCAGCTCGTAGTTCGCCGCATCGCCTTCAGGCGAAGCCGAAATCGTCCGGATCACCGTCGCGACGCCACCTTTGATCGTCTCTGCCACGTGCAGTATTTTCTTCACAAATCACCCACTTCAAACAGGAAAAAACAGTCGCTGACAGTCAGGATTTGTCGGACGCGTATTCGTAGTTGTAATAACCGTTGCCGCCGTTGCCGTAGTAACTGGCCGCACGCTTCTCGACGCCGTTGAACACCGCGCCTTTCAACTCGATGCCGTTCTGCGCGAAGCGGCGGATGGTCAGTTCGATCTCTTTCGCCGGGTTCACCCCGAAGCGCGTGACGATCAGGCTGATCCCGGCTTCACGGCCAACGATGGCCGCATCAGTCACCGCCAGCAGCGGCGGCGTATCGATGATCACCAGGTCGTAGCGTTCGCTCAGTTCGGCGAGCAGCTCGCGGAAGTTGGCGTGCATCAACAGCTCGGAAGGATTCGGCGGGACCTGACCACGACTGATGAAGTGCAGGTTGTCGATTTCGACCTTGTTGATTGCCTGATCGATGCTGCAGCGCTTGACCAGCAGGTCGGACAAGCCGTTGGTGATCGGCGTGTTGAGGGTTTTGTGCAGGTGCCCTTTGCGCATGTCGGCATCGATCAGCACCACGCGCTGGCCGCTCAGGGCCATGACCGCCGCGAGGTTGGACGAGACGAAGGTCTTGCCCACTTGCGGGCTCGGCCCGGAAATCATGATGCGGTTGTTGGTCGAATCGAGCCCGGCGAAGTGCAGGCAGGTGCGCAGGCTGCGGATCGATTCGATAGACAGATCCGTCGGATTACGCAGGGCCAACAGGTACGCCGGTTTGTCGACACCATCGCGGGCGCGACCTTTTTTGTTGTCTTCTTCATCCTGCAAGGCGCTGTACGGGATCGACGCGTACACCGGCAAACCGAGTTGTTCGATGGCTTCCGGGCCTTCCAGACCACGGCTCAGGGATTTGCGCAGCAGCACCAGCGCCACGCCGACAAAAGCGCCGAGGAAGGTGGCAATCAGCACAATCAGGGCTTTTTTCGGTTTGACCGGGCTGGTCAGGTCGACATCCGCCGCATCGACCAGACGCACGTTACCCACGGCACCGGCGCGGACGATGTCCAGCTCCTGGGATTTGTTCAGCAACTGCGTGTAGATCTGCGAAGCGACTTCGACATCGCGGGTCAGGTTGAGTAATTCCTGCTGCGTCGCGGGCAGATCGCCGACCTTGCCTTCCAGCGACTTCTGTTGCTGGGTCAGTTCGCCAATCTGGCTCATCAAGGCGCGATAGGCCGGGTGCTGCTTGGTGAACTTGCGGTCCATCTCCGCCTGCTGCATTTTCAGCTCGGAGATCCGCGTTTCCAGCGCTACCGACTGGCCCAGTACCGACTGGGTTTCCAGCGAGATGTTCACGGTCTTGCCGTGGGTCTGATAGGCGTTCAGCGCATCGCTGGCCTTGGCCAGATCACGTTTGACCTGCGGCAACTGGCTCTGCAGGAAGGCCAGACTCTGCGCCGCTTCCGCCGAGGTGCGGCGCACGTTCTGATCGACATAAAGCGCGGCGATCTTGTTGAGAATCTTCACCGCTTCAGCGGCGTCGCTGCTGGCCAGCGCCAGTTTGATAATCCCCGATTCCTTGCCCTGCTCGGAGATATCCAGCGCGTCCTGATAACCCTGAATGGTCACGATCCGTGGGTTGCGCACCACTTCGAAACGCGTGCCGGGGTTTGCCTGCAACTGGGTGATTTGCCCTTCTACGCCGTCCTGCGCGAAGGTTTCGCCGGCGATGCCTTCTACCAGCAGGTTGTCGTTGTCATCGAGCAACTGGAAGTGCTTCTGTTCGCCGGCGATCAGGGTGAGTTTCTTGCCCAACAGTTCTTTCGGCAGATTGAGCCGGGCGAACTCCAGACGCTCACCGCCCCAGGCGTAACTGTTCAGGCCGAAACGCGGTGCGGCGACGCTGGTCTCGGTCTCGCCGCGATAACGCCGGGCGAGAAAGCCGCCAATCATCGGGAAGGTATTGGGGGTGACATCAATGTCCAGGCGCAAGTCGTCGACAGTTTTGCCGATCACCGCGCGGGATTTGATGATGCCGATTTCGGTCACCGACGGCGATTGCCCACCGAGCATGCTGTTGAGGTCGGAGAAGCCGAGCATGTCGTTCTTTTTTGGCTCGACCTGCACCAGCGCATTCGCCAGGTACACGGGCGTGGCCAACACTGCGTAGGCCACACCGGTAACCATGAAGGCGCCGGTGAGCGCGCCGATCAACCATTTCTGGTCGATCAAACTGCCGAATATGCCGAGAAGATCAATACTGTCTTGATCATTGTCGCGGGTGCCGATGACGGACGGTAACTGCATAAGTCTGTTCTTACCATTCATTGATCTGAAGAATATTCATCAACGCGCGAGGCGTTGTGCCCATGAGCTGACAGCATCTTCAATCAATGCATGGGCATGAATAAAAGCGGCCTTGCCTTGACGATACGGATCTTGTATTTCGCGCTCGCTCTGCCATTTACCGAGCAGAAATACTTTGCCTCGGGCATGAGAGGCAATTTTCAGCACCTGATTTACATGCTGTTTTTCCATCACCAGAATCAAATCCGATTCATTGACAATGTCGGCTGTGAGTTGCCGTGCCTGGAATGTTTCGGCACTGTGTCCGTGATCTTCGAGGACCTGCCGGGCCGAAGCCTCGACACCTTCGCCGACCCGGGCAGCAAGCCCTGCGGACGCCACGGTGATGGGCGATGAGCCCAGCGCATTGCGCAATAACAGTTCTGCCGTCGGACTTCGGCATATATTGCCAACGCAAACAACAAGGATCTTTCTGAACAAGGTTTTACTTTCCTGTGTAATGTCAAACGGCCAACATCCCGAGAGCAATTGAATGAACCCTCAAGATCTTCCTGCACTCAGAAATAGATTCGCCCTGTTAGTACTGGAGCATTAAGTACCACAGCGTCTAAAAGTCCCCCAACCACAATTAGCGGACTAAAAATAACTGTGATTTTCGGCTGTTTGATTTCCGACAAAAAATAACATTCACGCACTAAGTGCCATCATCTTGTTCGAAAACCGGGTAACGAGATCAATATTCGTAGTTGTCACTTCTCTTCGGGAGAGCAGACATGAAATCAGCACATCTCAAACGACTCGGCGCGCTGGCGCTGATGGCACTGGGTGCAACAACCCCGCTGCACGCCAGCGAAACGTTTCCCAACCTTCCAGCGAAGAACATCGGCGTTCAGGTGAAGATTCAGAACTTCACGGCTGCCGACGCCGCGCAGATCAAATCGGCCGGCTTCGGTTTTGTCCGCTTCGGCGTGTGGAGCGACAGCCTGACGGCCAAGGCTTATCAGCAACAAGTCAGCGATGCTTTTGCGGCGGCCAGGTCCGCCGGGCTGCCGGTTCTGCTGACGGTTCGCGCGATCAAACCCTTGCCCGCCGGGTCTACTGCCGACCTGGCCACGGCCGGTGAAGGCTTTGCCAAAGCGGTGACCGGACTGCAACAGTCGTACAGCGCGCAACTGGTCGCGATCGAACTATGGAATGAACCCGATCTGGAAACCTATTGGCCGACGGGCAAGTTCGACACCACGTTTGTGCCGTTCATGAGCGCGGTGTGCAAGTCGCTGCAAGGACAACCGCCATCGACGCCGGTGATCGGCTACGGTTTCGCCCGGCCACCCAGCGCAGGCTCGGCTTCCACCGTGGCGCTGAACCGCATTGTCAGTGAATACCCGAAATGCTTGAGCGCCGTGTCCTATCACCCGTATGGCATGACGGCCGCGCAGATCAGCAACGCGCAGACGTTTATTCAGCAGAACTTCCACCTGCCGGGCGTCATCAGTGAATGGGGCATCTCGGCACTCGCGTCCAACGGCGGTGCCGAAGGTCAGGCGAGCAAGATCAACGCGTTTATCGGCGATGTTAAAAAACTCAACATCCCGCTGACCTCCATCTACGAATGGAAGAACAGCGAGACGGGCAGCAATGAACGTGAGAAGAACTTCGGCCTGCTGATGTCCGACGGGCAACCGAAACCGGCGCGCATGTCGGTCGAAGCCCTGTTGAACGCCCAGTAGCACAGATACAACCGGCCTGTTCGCAGGTCGGTTGCTTTGAACCTGTTGGCTGTTTTGGCATCGTATTCATCGATAGCCCGCCCCACCTTTCAAACAATCGTTTTCAGGTTGTTGCCGCAGGGGCCATCGATACACGTACACGCCCTTGAGTGACCGTCAGCGCTCGGGTAATGTCATCAGACCCATAGGATAGAGCACGCCCATGACTTCCAAGCTGGAACAACTCAAACAATTCACCACCGTTGTTGCCGATACCGGCGACTTCGAAGCGATCTCCCGAGTCAAACCGGTCGACGCCACCACCAACCCTTCCCTGCTGCTCAAAGCGGCGGCCATTCCGGCGTACGCCGAGCTGCTGAACGCTTGCGTCAGCGACTGCAAAGGTGATGTCGGCCTGGCCAGCGACCGTTTCGGCGTTGCGGTGGGTCAGGAAATTCTCAAAGTGATTCCGGGCCGCATCTCCACCGAAGTGGATGCGCGCCTGTCGTTCGACAAGGATGCCGTGCTGAAGCGCGCGCATCGCCTGATCGAACTGTACGACAAGGCCGGCATTGGCCGTGATCGCGTACTGATCAAGATCGCCTCGACCTGGGAAGGCATCCGCGCCGCCGAAGTGCTGGAGAAGGAAGGCATCCAGACCAACCTGACCCTGCTGTTCTCCTTCGCTCAGGCCGCCGCTTGCGCCGACGCTGGCGTGTTCCTGATTTCGCCATTCGTGGGCCGCATCTACGACTGGTACAAGAAGGCCAACGGCAACGACTACACCGGCGCCGATGATCCGGGCGTGCAGTCGGTCACCCGCATCTACAACTACTACAAGGCCAATGACTACAAGACCGTGGTCATGGGCGCGAGCTTCCGCAATCTCAACCAGATCGAGCAACTGGCCGGCTGTGACCGCCTGACCATCAGCCCGGACCTGATCGACAAGCTGGCGGCCGACACCGGCAAGCTGGAGCGCAAACTCGCCCCGGGCAACGCCGGTGAAGCCCGTCTGAGCCTCAACGAAGCGCAATTCCGCTGGTTGTCCAACGAAGACGCGATGGCCACCGAGAAACTGGCTGAGGGCATCCGTCAGTTTGCTCGCGACCAGGAGAAGCTTGAGGCGCTGTTGCAGGCCAAGCTGTGATTTGAGTTAGGGAAATGCGAAAAGGGCGAATCCTGGTGGATTCGCCCTTTTTTATGGCTGCTGGATAATTTCAGTGTTCTTGCGACCGCTTTCGCGAGCAGGCTCGCTCCCACAGTGGGATTTGTGATCGACGCCGCGTCAGTGTGGGAGCGAGCCTGCTCGCGAAGAGGCCCGTCCGGCCGGCATCACTCAATGCCGCTCGAGGGCATTCACCAGATCATGGAACGCTTCACGATTGGAATCGTTGAGGCCCATGAGGATCTTGTGCGCTTCGAGCACTTTGATCCGCACCACTTCTTCCGACTGGTCCTGATCCGGTAGATCGTCCAGGCACTCCGGGCACGGCACCGGGTGGTTGACGATGTTGAACACCTGCTCGAACCCCATCGATTGCAGCAGACGGGTGATGTCTTCGTGGGTGGTGACGACGGTCGGCAGCAGGCCGACCTTCTGCCGCGACAGGATCGACAGTTTGGCCAACAGGCCCAACGTCGTGCTGTCGATGCTGCGGGTTTCGGTCAAATCGATCACGATCGCGTTGAAATTCAGCGCGGTGAAGATTTTCTCAATAGTCGCATCCAACGCCGAACACAGGGTCAGGCGAACTTCACCGACGAACTTCAGGACAAAGGTGCCGTCCTGCTCGGCGAACTGGATTCTACCGGTACTCATTAAAGATTCCTGCTCAACACCAACAGGGCGATATCATCCGGCATCTCCCCTAGCGTGGCCAATCCAAACACTTGCCGCAGACCATCCAGGCTGCCGCCCGCCGACTTCACCCGTTGAGGCAAAGCGGCTTCTTTTTCTTTGAGCGTAGGTTCTGGCAAAAGATCCAGAATGCCATCGGACATCAGCGTCAGGCTGAACGTCGGCGGCAGCTCAAGCACGTGGTCTTCGTAGGTGGCTTCATTGAAGAGGCCCACCGGCAGACCACGCCCTTCGAGATAACGAACACTGTCAGGCGTGTACAACACAGGCAACGGCAGATGGCCGCCGATGCTATAGGTCAACAAACCGGTCTCCTCGTCGATGACTCCACCGACCATTGTGACGTGTTTACCCAGCTTACAACTGATCAGCCCCCGGTTGATATGACCAAGAACTTCCGAAGGCTTGAATTCCGGCAATGTGCCGTTGCGCTTGGATTCGAACAGCAAGCGCGTGGTCATGAACTTCAGCAGCACGGTGACAAAGGCTGAAGAGGCGCCATGACCGGAGACATCCGCCAGGTAAAACGCGACCCGGCGCTCGTCGACACGGAAATAGTCGACAAAATCACCCGACAGGTACAACGACGGGATGATCTGGTGCGCGAACTTGAACTCGTCGATGCTCCACGGGCTTTCCGGCAGCATGTTCATCTGCACCTGGCGCCCAGCGTTCTGGTCTTCCTGGAGCAGGTTCAGGCTGGCCTCAAGCTCGCGGTTGGCCTTTTCCAGCTTCTCGCGGTAGCGCTGGTTTTCCAGCAGCAGACGCGCACGATCCAAGGCCCGGCGCACAGAATGCTCGAGCACAGCCAGATCTTCGAGAGGCTTGATCAGGTAATCCGCCGCGCCCAGACGCAGGGCTTCGACCGCATCGTTCATCACGCCGGCACCCGACACCACGATTACCGGTGTCTGCGGTGACCGCTCGGTGACCTGACGGATCAGTTCGAGACCGCCCATCTGCGGCATGCGCAGATCGCAGATGACCAGGTCGGGCGTGTCTTGCTCGAATACCTGAAGACCCTGTTGGCCGTTGCTGGCCTGCAGGACGCTGAAACCACTGTCTTCCAAATAGGCCGCGAGGCTCGCGCGCACTACTTCGTCATCATCGATTATCAGCAGCGTGGCACTGGTTTTTGGCATGTGGGCAAACGGCGCCAGAATTAGGTTGGCGTAGTTGGCGGGGCATCGGGCCCTGCGCAGACTACTGGATTCGCTTTCTAGCCTCTCTGCTGCACCGCTTTCGAGCATTGGCTGCAAACGCGGTTACACCAGAGGTGCCCTTCTAAGGCGCAGACGGTACTCCCATCCGCAGAGCGTTTCAAGCATGCGCCGATGGTCGCTTGACGACTTTACTTGTCAAATCACCGAGAGTTATAAGAACAGCTCAAACCGTAACCCAATGGAAGGACGAACCTATGAGTCAAACCAGTCGGGACTACAGCGAAAAGCGCGATTTCATCCGCATGCGGGTCGATGCCGATGTCGTGTTGATTCATGAAGGGGATGAGGTTTCAGGGGTGTGCATCGACCTCTCCAGCAGCGGCATGCAGGTCGCAGCGCCGCGCCAGTTCGCGGTCGGCGACCGTTTGAGCGTGCGCATCGATTCCGAACACGCGGCGCTCAGTGGGCTTGAAGCCGAGACCGAAGTGGTCTGGATCAAGCCACAAGATGGCGGCGGCCAGAAGCTCGGCCTGACTATTCTGGAAATGAAATAGCTACACACAAAAAAGGCGACCCTGGGGTCGCCTTTGTTTTTACCGGTCGAGATTAAAAATCGTCTTCGACCTGGCCATCCTTCACTTTGAACTCGCGGTTCTGCAAGTAAGCATTGCGGATGAAGGTGTACTTGTCGCCGCTGATCAGCTTCTCGCTCGACAGCAGGCTGGCGCGGGTGTCGACGATGTTCAGACCGAAGATCGAGTTACGCGTAGGTACGTGGTCGATGTAGCGGTACATGCCGGTGTAGCTGTCGACGTATTTTGACGGTGCGTCACGCAAAGTGCTCGGCCCCATCAGCGGCAGCATCACGTACGGACCGCTACCAACGCCCCAGTAACCGAGCGTCTGGCCAAAATCTTCATCGCTGCGGTTCAGGCCCATTTTGGTGCCGACATCAAAGAAGCCGAGCAGACCAAACGTGGTGTTGAAGATCAGACGTGCAGTGTCGACGCCAGCGGCAGCCGGTTTGGCTTGCAGGATGTTGTTGGCAAGGTTGGTGACATCACCGACGTTGCGGAACATGTTGTGGATGCCGTCTTCGAGGAACTGCGGCGTGACAAACTCATAGCCTTGGGCCAATGGCTTCAGCGCGTAAGTGTCAACGAAGTCGTTGAACTGGAAAATCGGGCGGTTAACGCTTTCCCAAGGGTCTTCTTCCGTTGCCGCCTGAGTGGCGAACGGCGCCAGCAACAGGCCGGCACATACACTTAGCTGAGCGAGCGGATAGCTCCAGCGCATAGAAAAACTCCTTGGATATGTACTGTCGCGGGCATCGGGGCCCGGGCATTAAGGCCGCTAGTATAAGCGCAAAAGCCCGTTTGGGCAGTCGGCCAATTGTGCAAAGTTGTAGGACCCCTCCCACGCCGCGGTTCACATAGCCGTCACGCAACTGTCACCTTGAATGACTAGCCTTGTCGCTATTTCAGGGACGCTGCCATGACACACGCCGAAACCTTGCCCGTCGCCGCGTCCAGCCTGACCGCCGTACTGTTTGGACTCAGCGGTTGTCTGGTGGATTTCGGTGCTCGCGCTCGTCTGAATACCGTCGCCCGTCCCGAATATGCCGAGGCCACGCCGGGCGCGCTCGACAGTCTGCACAGTTTGCAGCGCCAGCAGATTCCCTGTGCCTGGCTGGATGAACTGCCCCCTGCCCTCGCCCAATCCTTGTCGGCCTCACTGCCGGCGTCAATCAAACCTGCGCAACATTCGGCAACACTCAATCCGTGGCCTGCGCCGAATGCCTGCTGGCAAGCCTTGATGGACCTGAACGTCGGTTGTCTGGGCGGCTGCGTGCTGGTCAGTGGCGAACCGCGCCTGCTGCAGGCCGGCCTGAACGCCGGGCTGTGGACCATCGGCCTCGCCTCCTGCGGCTCGCTGTGCGGCCTGGCACCGGGCGAATGGCAAGCGCTGAGCCAGAGAGAACGCGAACAACTGCGTGGCAAGGCGACGATGCAGCTATTCGGCCTCGGCGTGCATTCGGTGATCGATCACTTGGGCGAGCTCGACACCTGTCTCGCCGACATCAGCCTGCGCCGGCTCAAAGGCGAAAAGCCCTGATCGGGATCATGCAGGTTTGCCGGGAGTGGATTAATCTAAAGGTCAGCCATAGACCTTTGGCGCGCGGCTGCGGTCAATGCCAGTGCCTATTGATAAAAGGAAAACACCATGCCCGCCCAAGAACTGCAAAAACAGCTCGATACCCTGCGCGAGCAGCTGGAGCAGAATCCGCCGCTGTCGGAAGCCGAGCGTGAGGATTTGCATGCGCTGATGGCGCAGATTGAATCCGAAATTCAACTGGAGACTGCCACACAAGACGCCAGCATCGCTGACGGCGTCAATCTGGCGGTTGATCGCTTTGAACTCGAACACCCGGCCATTGCCGGCACCTTGCGCAATATCGTTAATGCGCTGGGCAGCATGGGGATCTGATTACCCGCCACACAAAAAAAGCCCTGCCATCGCTGGCAGGGCTTTTTCATGTCTACGATTTGCAATGCAGTCCCCTGTGGGAGCGAGCCTGCTCGCGAAGGCGTCGTGTCAATCGACATCATCCTTGAATGACACACCGCATTCGCGAGCAGGCTCGCTCCCACATTGGACATCGCACATTCTGGATCTTTATTGGCGCACCAGGCGGTGATTCGGCAGCTGTACGCTTTCGGTGCTGCGATACGGGTTGATATCCAGACCACCGCGACGCACGTAACGGGCAAATACCGTCAGCTTTTCTGGCTTCAGCAGTCGTTGCAGATCAAGGAAAATCCGCTCCACACACTGCTCATGGAAGTCAGAGTGCTGGCGGAAGCTGACGATATATTCCAGCAGACTGGCATGATCCAGCGCCGAGCCGCGATATTCCACCACCACGCTGCCCCAGTCCGGCTGACTGGTCACCGGGCAATTGGATTTGAGCAGATGGCTATACACCGTCTCCTCGACAATCCGCGAATCATCGCAGCGCAACAGTTCCGGGCGCGGATGTTCATAGTTGCTGACGCTGATATCCAGATCGTCGATGCACACGCCCGGCAGCGCCACGACGCCCTCCGCTTCAACATCCTTCAGGCTGCGAACCCGCACGCCCACCGGTTTGCCGGCGGCGGCCGACAAATCCTTGACCAGTGTTGCTTCCAATGCAGCAACGTCGGCAAACGCGGTCTGGTTCAGCGAGTTCAAATACAACTTGAACGACTTCGATTCGATGATGTTCGGCGAGTCCGCCGGAATGCTGAATTCGCCAATCGCCACCACCGGTTTGCCCGACGGCAACAGCCACGACAGCTCGAAGCAGTTCCAGAAATCCACACCTTTATACGGCAGGGTTTCGGCGGTCAGACCCAGCTCGGCCCATTTCGCGGTGCGCGGAATCGGGAACAGCAGGGACGGCGTGTACGTGGCGATGTATTCGCTGGATTTGCCCAGCGGCGAGTGTTCGGCTGCGGGATGCATGGCGGAAACCTGACTGAATAATCAGCGGATTCTACCAGCCTTTGCCCGCGCCTTTGAGTGCTTACTGACTGACAGTCAGTTTGCCGACCATGCCCGCCTGATAATGCCCGGGAATATTGCAGGCGAATTCCAGGCTGGTGGCCTTGCTGAAGGTCCAGGTCAGCTCGGCGGATTTACCTGGCTCGACCAACACGCTGTTCGGATCATCGTGCTTCATGCCATGGCCCATCGCTGCGTGATCCATGCCGGCCATGTCGTGGGACATTTCCTTCATGCCGGTAGGCGTAAGCATGCCGTTTTGCTGCATCTGCAACATTTCCTGCTGGTGTCTGGCGTGCATCGCCGCGTCGCCGAGGTTGAATTCGTGCAACAACTGGCCTTTATTCACCAGCACAAAACGAACGGTCTCACCGGCCTTGATCTGAATGGCTTTCGGATCAAACGACATATCACCCATCACCACTTCGATGCTGCGCGTGGCTTTGGCGGCAGGCGCTGGCTGGCCGAAGTCGTAGTTGTGTGCCGGCGCGGCCCACACTGGTGAACTCAACGCCAACAGACAGGCAGCCAACGTCAGGGATTGGCGTAAAAACATGGTCGTTCTCCAACAAGATAAGATTCAGCTTATGGGAAACTTTAGCCGGCCTGCGCTGGCATCTACCTGACAGGGAGATTACAACTTTGTCAGGTTGGCGTTTGTCGCCAGCGCTCACGGTATAAAGCTTTCGTGACTACAACACCCCCGAACCCACCCGAGTCGCCCATGAAACTGTTGATCGTCGAAGACCAAGCGAAAACCGGCCAATACCTGCGCCAGGGCCTGACCGAGGCCGGGTTCAATACGGAACTGGTGGCCGACGGCAACAGCGGTCAGCAACTGGCTTTGAGCGGTGATTACGCGCTGCTGATCCTCGACGTGATGCTGCCGGGTCGCAGCGGCTGGCAGATTCTGCAAGCGGTGCGCAGCGCCGGGCTGGATACGCCGGTACTTTTTCTCACGGCCAAAGACGCCGTGGAAGACAGGGTTCATGGCCTCGAACTCGGCGCCGACGACTATCTGGTCAAACCCTTCGCCTTCTCGGAACTGCTGGCGCGGGTGCGCAGCCTGTTGCGTCGCGGCAGCGCTACAACCCAGGAAACCAGTCTGCAACTGGCCGACCTGCGTCTGGATCTGATCCGCCGCCGGGTTGAACGCAGCGGTCAGCGCATCGACCTGACCGCCAAAGAATTCGCGTTATTGGAGATGCTCCTGCGCCGTCAGGGTGAGGTGCTGCCGAAATCGCTGATCGCCTCACAGGTCTGGGACATGAATTTCGACAGCGACACCAATGTCATCGAAGTGGCGATCCGCCGTCTGCGTCTGAAAATCGACGACGAGTTTCCCAACAAATTGATCCACACCGTGCGCGGCATGGGCTACGTGCTCGAAGAGCGTGGCGCCTGATGCGTCGTTTGTCCCTGAGTTCGCGCCTGGCCTTGTTGTTTGCCGCTTGCACCGCTGTGGTTTCGCTGTTCGCCGGGGTGTTGTTCAACCGCGCCAGCGAAGCGCACTTTATCGAACTCGACCAGCAACAACTGGACGGTAAGCTGATTGGCCTGCGCCGCGCCTTGCAGGATGTTCAACCCGCTCAACGTGAGGCGCGGCTGGCGGATGAGCTGAGCCGTCAGGCCGATCTGTCGTTGCGCATTACCGGCACTGACGGCCAGCGCTGGTATGACAGTTCGACGCAAATCCCCAAGGATTTGCCGCAACAATCCGGCCTGTCGACCATAAGCCATGACGGCACCGATTACCGCGTGCTCAACGCCCCGCTCTACCCGGAAAAAGCCGATTCCCCGCAACTGACAATGCTGCTGGACATCACCCATCACCAGCACTTCCTGCAACGCATGCAGCATCTGATCTGGCTGACGGTCGGGCTGTCAGCGCTGGCCACCGCTTTGCTCGGTGCCTGGGCTGCACGCAGCGGGTTGCGTCCGTTGCGGCGCATGAGCGCGGTTGCTCGTGGGATTTCCGCACAATCGCTCAACGCCCGACTGCCGGAAGCGCAAATGCCACCCGAGCTTGCAGAAATGGCCCACAGCTTCAACGCCATGCTCGCACGCCTCGACGACTCGTTTCAGCGCCTCTCGGCGTTTTCCGCCGACATCGCCCATGAACTGCGCACCCCACTGTCGAACCTGCTGACCCACACTCAGGTCACCCTCACCCGCCCACGGCCGATCGAGGATTACCGCGAAGCGCTGCACAGCAACCTCGAAGAACTGCAATGGATGGCGCAACTGGTCAACGACATGTTGTACCTGGCCAAGGCTGACCACGGTTTGCTGATGCCCAAGCGCGAGCCGCTGGAACTGGCGGACGAGACCGATGTGTTGCTGGAGTTTTTTGCGCCGCTGGCGGAGGACGCCGGGGTCAGGCTGAGTCGAGGAGGCAACGCGCGGATCGAGGGTGATCGCAGCATGTTGCGCCGGGCCTTGTCGAATTTGCTCGATAACGCGCTGCGGTTTACCCCGGTCGAGGGCTACGTGAGCTTACGGATCGTTGATCAACCGAACGCGGTACGCATTTCAGTCGAGAACAGTGGTGAAGGGATTTCTGCGGAGTTGTTGCCACGCCTGTTTGATCGATTTTATCGGGCCGATCCGGCGCGGCAGGAAGGCAGCAGTGAGCATGCAGGGTTGGGGCTGGCGATTACTCAATCCATCGTCCGCGCCCATGGTGGGCAGATTCATTGCGAATCAGAGGCGGGATGGACGCGGTTTGTGATTGAGCTGCCTCGAACCTGATCGTTCCCACGCTCTGCGTGGGAATGCAGCCCGGGACGCTCCGCGTCCCTTCCAGAGCCGAACGCGGAGCGTCCGTTGAGGCGTTCCCACGCAGAGCGTGGGAACGAGCATGGAGTCGCTTACGAATATCTCAGGGCGTGAGCCGGTTCGATCTTCGCCGCCCGCCAGGCCGGATACACCGTCGCCAGGAAGCTCAGAATAAAGCCCGCCGAGCAGATCAACAGCACATCCCCACCCTGCAATTCCGACGGCAGATTGCTGACGAAGTACACGTCAGAACTGAAGATATGCTGCCCACTGACTCGCTCGATCCAGCCCACGATCTGACTGACATTCAACGCCGCAATCACGCCCAACACGCCGCCAATGATCGTACCGACAATGCCGATCACCGTGCCCTGCACCATGAAGATCGCCATGATCTGCCGTGGCGTGGCGCCGATGGTGCGCAGGATCGCGATGTCCGCGCCCTTGTCGTTCACCACCATGATCAGGGTTGCGATGATGTTGAACGCCGCCACCGCGACGATCATCAGCAACAGCAGGCCGATCATGGTTTTTTCCATCTTCATTGCGCTGAACAGGCTGCCCTGGGTGTGGGTCCAGTCGTCAGCCTTGAAATCGGCGCCCAACCCGGCAGCGATGTCCGAGGAGACTTTCGGTGCGGCGTACAGATCTTTCACCGCCAGACGCACGCTCTGCACCTGATTCGGTTCCCAATGCTGCATGGTCGCGGCATCGGCGACGTGGATCAGGCCCATCGAGCCGTCCAGTTCAGCACCAACCTTGAACACGCCCACCACGTTCAGCCGCTGCATGCGCGGGGTGATGCCACCCGGCGCAGTGCTGACTTCCGGGACGATCAAAGTGATCTTGTCGCCGACATTGAGGCGGAAACGTCGTGCGGTGATTTCACCAATCACCACGCCGAACTCGCCCGGTTTCAAGGCATCCAGACGCCCCTGCACAATGTGCTGGGCAACAATCGACACCTTGCCTTCCTGCGCAGGATCGACGCCACTGATCTGGATCGGCTGCATCAGGCCCTTATAGGAGAGCATGCCTTCCATTTCGGTGAACGGCACGGCGGCAGTCACTTCGGGGTTTTTCATTGCAGCGGCGGCGACGGGCTGCCAGTCATCGATCGGCTTGACGCCAACGATGGTCGCGTGCGGCACCATGCCGAGGATGCGCGAGCTCATTTCGCGCTGGAAGCCGTTCATCACTGACAACACCACGATCATCGCCAGCACGCCGAGGGCGAGGCCGATCATCGAGGTCATCGAAATGAACGAAACGAAGCGATTGCGGCGCTTGGCGCGGGTATAGCGCGTGCCGATAAAGATCGATAACGGTCTGAACATTCGCTGGGGCACCGTATAAAAATAAAAGACCCGACGCCTTTACAGACGCCGGGTTTCAGCCAATCAGATAGGCGTGAGGCAACCTTCTTGCAGGTGCAATACGCGATCCATCTGGCGGGCCAGGTTCATGTCGTGAGTCACCACCAGGAACGCGGTGCGCATGGAGGTGCTGAGTTCCAGCATCAAATCCTGAATGCCTTGCGCGGTGTGCGAGTCGAGGTTGCCGGTCGGCTCGTCGAGCATCACCAGACCCGGCTTGTTCACCAAGGCGCGGGCGATGGCCACACGTTGACGCTCGCCACCGGACAGTTCCGCCGGTTTGTGCTCCAGACGATGACCGAGGCCGACGCGTTCCAGCAATGCCGTGGCGCGCTGACGGGCTTCGGGGATCGGCGTCTTGCCGATCAGCAGCGGCATGCAGACGTTTTCCAGCGCAGTGAATTCCGGCAGCAAGTGGTGAAACTGATACACGAAACCGAGCGCACGGTTACGCAGCAAACCACGCTTCTTCTCGCTCAGTGCCGACAGCTCTTCACCGTCGAGCCAGACGCTGCCCTTGGTCGGCGTATCGAGACCGCCCAACAGGTTGAGCAACGTACTTTTGCCCGAACCCGAGGTGCCGACGATCGCCACGCGCTCGCCCGGGTGCAACTCCAGTTGCAGGCCGGCCAGTACTTCTACCGATTCCGGGCCTTCCTCGTAGGATTTGCCCAGGTTGCGGCAGCTCAAGATTGCTTGTTCACTCATGCCCGACTCACTCATAACGTAGCGCCTCCGCCGGCTGGGTGCGCGCGGCACGCCAGGCGGGATACAGGGTGGCGAGGAAACTCAGAACCAACGCCGCGGCGCAGACCATGACCACGTCCTGGCTCTGCACCTGCGACGGAAGATAATCAATGAAATACACGTCAGCATTAAGGAATTTGTGGCCGATCAGGCCTTCCAGTGCCGAGATCGCTGCGCTGACATTAAGCGCAGCGAAAATGCCGACCACCGCGCCAATCGCTGTGCCGACCACACCGATCACCGTGCCTTGCACCATGAACGTGCGCATGATCGTGCCCGGCGTCGCGCCCAACGTACGCAGAATGGCGATGTCGCCTTTCTTGTCGTTCACCACCATCACCAGCGTGGAGATGATGTTGAACGCTGCGACGGCGACGATCAGCAGCAACAGCAGGCCGATCATGGCTTTTTCCATGCGGATTGCCTGATACAGATTGCCGTGGGTGCGCGTCCAGTCGCGGGCGTAGTAATGATCTTCGCCGAGTTGCTGGGCGATGTTCCATGCCACACGCGGTGCCTGGAACAGATCGTCGAACTTCAGGCGAATGCCCTGCACCTGATCAGGCTTCCAGCGGTGCATCTTCGCCAGATCCTGCAGGTTGGTGACGCCCAGATAACCGTCGAGCTCACCGGCGCCGACATGGAAAATGCCGACCACGGTGAAGCGCTTCATGCGCGGGAACATCCCGGCCGGGGTCACGCTGACCTCCGGCGCGACGAAGGTGACCTTGTCACCGATGCCCACGCCAAGCTTGCTCGCGGCCTTGTCGCCGATGACGATGCCGAAGCTGCCCGGCGTCAAATCGTCGAGTTTGCCCTGCTTCATGAAGTTGTCGATGATCGACACATTGCGCTCGAGCGCAGGGTCGATGGCATTGAGCAACACCTTGGACACCTGACCGTTATTGGTCAGCAGGCCCTGCATCTGGGTAAACGGCGCAACCGCCGTCACCTGCGGGTTCTGCTTGACCTTGTTGGCCAGACTTTGCCAATCGTTGATCGGCTCAGTGGATTCAATGGTCGCGTGGGGCACCATGCCCAGCACACGGGTGCGCATCTCATGATCGAAGCCATTCATCACCGACAGCACGACGATCATCACGACCACGCCAAGGGCGAGCCCGATCATCGAAGTCAGGGAAATGAATGACACAAAATGATTGCGACGCTTTGCACGGGTATAACGCGTGCCAATAAATACGAAGAGAGGTCTGAACATGTCGGGGCTTGTTCGGAGGGAAAAGGAACGTCCTTGTGGCGGGGGTCGATAACCAGCTTTACACTCAGACCACCGCCGCTACCATGGGTTCGCCATGTCGACATTAGATGAAGAAGATCGCCGCGAATACTACCGTATCGAGGACACGATCGCACTGGAAATTCGGCCCCTGTCCGCTCCCGAAGCCGCAGGCCAGGAAGTGTTGCAGGATGCTTCCCCACTGTTCAACCTGCTCAGCGAACTGCACCTGAGCGAATTCGAGTCGCAGCACCTGTTGCGCCAGATCAGCGAGCGCGATCGGGCCATCGCCGCGTTCCTGAAATCGCAGAACAAACGCATCGACCTGCTCAGCCAGGTGGTCGCCCTGACCGTGCTCGGCCATATCGGCGAGCCGCAACCGGTGATCATCTCCGAAGGCGGGATCGACTTTCAGTATCCGACGCCGATTGCCACCGGTGCACACCTGTCGGTGAAACTGGTGCTGATGCCGCAAGCGCTGGGCCTGTTGCTGCGCGCCCGTGTCACCCATTGCGACCGCAAGGGCGAGGGTTATGACGTCGGCACCGAGTTCGAACACTTGACCGACGCCCAGCGCCAGTTGCTCGCCCGCTATATCTTGCAGAAGCAGGCCCAGGAACGACGTCTGGCCCGCGAACAGAACGAATCTGGCATTTAACTTAAGGAAGCACCGTGACCCTCATCTACGGCCACCGCGGCGCCAAGGGCGAAGCACCGGAAAACACCCTGAGCAGTTTTCAGGAATGTCTCAAGCACGGCGTGCGCCGCTGCGAACTGGATCTGCACCTGTCCAAGGACGGCGAGTTGATGGTCATTCACGATCCGACCCTCAAACGCACCACGGAACGGCGCGGCAAGGTTGTCGAGCACACCGCCGCCGAACTGGTGACCTACGACGCGCGCAAGGGCGGCCCCGGCTGGATCAAGCCGTGCCCGATTCCGACGCTGGAAGAGTTGTTCGAGAAATGTGATTTCGATCACTGGCAGCTGGAAGTCAAAAGCGCTTCGCGTACTCGCGCGGCAACCACCGTGCTGGCGATTCGTGAAATGGCTCAGCGCCATGGCCTGCTCGACAAGGTGACGATCACCTCGAGTTCGCGGGAAGTGCTGAAAGCGGCGCTGGACCTCGTGCCGGATGTGTCACGGGGACTGGTCGCCGAATACGCCTGGCTCGACCCGTTGAAGGTCGCGGCCAGCTATGGCTGTGAGATTCTCGCGTTGAACTGGACGCTGTGTACGCCGGAACGCCTGCAGAAGGCGCAGCGTCAAGGGCTGCACGTGTCGGTGTGGACCGTCAACGAGCCTGCGCTGATGCGCAGACTCGCCGACTTCGGCGTTGACAGCCTGATTACAGACTTTCCCGGTTTGGCCACTGCCACCCTCGAGAATTGCTGAAATCGGTCTCCCCGGCCGGCTCAGGCCACCGGCCGGAGCCCGTCAAAAAAGCCGGTTGAGACCGTCGTACGCCGCTACCCGATAGGCTTCAGCCATGGTCGGGTAGTTGAACGTCGTGTTGACGAAGTACTTCAGCGTGTTCAGTTCGCCCGGCTGGTTCATGATCGCCTGACCGATGTGGACGATCTCCGACGCCTGATAACCGAAGCAGTGAACGCCCAGCACTTCCAGGGTTTCACGGTGGAACAGGATCTTCAGCATGCCTTGCGGCTCGCCGGCGATCTGCGCCCGCGCCATGCTCTTGAAGAACGCCTTGCCGACTTCGTACGGCACTTTGGCCTGGGTCAGTTCCTGCTCGTTCTTGCCGATCGAGCTGATCTCCGGAATGGTGTAGATGCCAGTCGGCACGTCATTCACGAAACGCCAGCTACCGTTATCAACGATGCTGCCAGCGGCCGAACGGCCCTGGTCGTGGGCGGCACTGGCCAGGCTCGGCCAGCCGATCACGTCACCGGCACCGTAGATGTTCGGTACGCAGGTACGGTAGGCCTCGTCGACTTCAATCTGGCCACGGCTGTTGACCTTGACGCCGATGTTTTCCAGACCGAGCTGATCGGTGTTGCCGGTACGGCCGTTGCACCAGAGCAAGGCGTCGGCCTTGATCTTCTTGCCAGACTTCAGGTGCAGGATCACGCCGTTATCGACGCCTTCAACACGATCGTAATCTTCGTTGTGACGCACGGTGATGTTGTTGTTGCTGAAGTGGTAGCTCAACGCCTGGGAGATTTCCGAGTCGAGGAAGCTCAGCAACTGACCACGGTTATCGACCAGCTCGACCAGCACACCCAGACCGCTGAAGATCGATGCGTATTCGCAACCGATCACGCCGGCGCCGTAAACGATCAGTTTGCGCGGGGTGTGGTTGAGGCTGAGGATAGTGTCGCTATCGTAGATACGCGGGTGGTGGAAATCGATGTCCGCCGGGCGATAAGGACGCGAACCGGTGGCGATGATGATGTGCTTGGCCACCAGTTTTTCGACCACACCATTGGCGCAGACCACTTCGATGGTTTGCTCGTCGGCAAAGCTGCCGGTGCCGAAGAACACGTCGACGCGGTTACGGGCGTAGTAGCCGGTGCGCGAAGCGACTTGTTTGGAAATAACCTTTTCGGCGCTTTTCAACACGTCCGGGAAGGAGAACCAGCGCGGCTCGCCGATCGCCCGGAACATAGGATTAGTGTTGAACTGCATGATCTGCCGCACCGAGTGACGCAGTGCCTTGGACGGGATGGTGCCGAGGTGGGTGCAGTTGCCGCCGACCTGGCGACGGCTGTCGACCATCGCGACCTTGCGCCCTGCTTTGGCGGCGTTCATTGCCGCGCCTTCTCCCGCCGGGCCGGAACCCAGCACCACCACGTCGTAGTTGTAGACAGCCATGCGTACTCCTCAGAACAGGCCGCGGTGCCAGCAGCACCTGCGGCTAAATCACGCCGAACGGCGGCGCGAAGGAACAATTGGGGGTCAATCAAGAACCCGGACACAGTCTATAGAAGCGTCAACGCCGCGCACATTAACCCTTGGTCGCGTCGTAGGCTACTTTTGCCTGCACTACAACGCCAGCTTTCGTATTGTTCTCAGTCAGTTTTCTTGCCACTGAGGCGTTCGAAAGCCGTGTTGGTACGGACGACAAAACCTGTATCGGCACGAATCACAAAGAATGCACCAATGTCATGTTTTTCGGCATAGTCCCAAGCCCTTTCCGGGCCGAGAATCAGCAACAGCGTCGATAGTCCATCGGCCATCAAGGCTGAAGGATGAATCACCGTGACTGACGCCAGATCGTGTAGGACGGGTGCGCCAGTCCGCGCATCGAAGGTGTGGGAATAACGCCGGCCGCCCTGCAGGAAATAGTTACGGTAGTCGCCGGAGGTGGAAACGCCGTAGCCGTCAACATTGATGATGCGCTCGGCGACCTGCTGATCGTCGCGGGGCTCTTCCAGAGCGATGCGCCACGATGAGCCGTCAAGCTTGCGACCCTTTGCCTTTAACTCACCCGTGGCTTCAGCGAGGTAATCGTGGATGCCCAGCGCGTCGAGCCTGGCCGCGATGGTGTCGACGGCATAACCGGCGGCGATGCTGTTGAAGTCGACTTCGACGGCGGCGTCCTTGCACAACTGATCGCCATTGATGTGCAAGTGCTGATGACCGACGCGCGCCATCACCTCGGCCAGTGCGTCGGCACCTGGGACTTTCCCTTCGCGCCCCTGCGGGCCGAATCCCCACAGATTCATCAACGGCTCGACAGTGAGGTCGTAGGAGCCTTCGCTTTGCACTGACAGTTGTTCGCCAACGCGGACCAACTCAAGGACCGATGCAGGCATTTTCTGACAGCTGTTCGCGGGCAAAGCGTTGAAACGCTCGATGTCCGAATCATTGCGATAGGTGGACAACTGCCGATCGACTTCGCCGAGGACGCCCTCCACTTCACTGCGAACCTGCTTCACCCCAGGCATGCCAGCGTGACGCACGTACTTGATTGAATACGTGCTGCCCATGGTCGGCCCACCGAAATTCTCCATGGAATCGCCATTGCCGCAGCCCACCAAAAGACCTGCCAACACCACAAGCCAAAGCCATCGTCCAGTGAACAATTATTCATCTCCCTGCAAAACCGCGACGGCCATTATGAATTAAAGGATCTGCAACATCTTTATACAAAATCCAATAGTGAGTACCTGAACATGTCCTCCACCACGGGCAAAGGCAAAGCGATCTTTCGCGTTGTCAGCGGCAACTTCCTCGAAATGTTCGACTTCATGGTCTATGGCTTTTACGCCACGGCCATCGCCAAAACCTTCTTCCCGACTGACAGCGCCTTCGCTTCTCTGATGCTGGCGCTGGCGACCTTTGGCGCTGGCTTCCTGATGCGTCCGCTGGGAGCGATTTTCCTCGGCGCCTACATTGACCGCCATGGTCGTCGCCAAGGACTGATCATCACCCTCGCGCTGATGGCTGCCGGTACAGTGCTGATTGCCTGCGTGCCGGGCTACGCCACCCTCGGCGTCGCCGCACCGCTGCTCGTACTGTTTGGCCGTTTGCTGCAAGGCTTCTCGGCCGGCGTGGAGCTGGGTGGCGTGTCGGTGTATCTGGCTGAGATTGCCACACCGGGCCGCAAGGGCTTCTTCGTCAGTTGGCAGTCTGCGAGTCAGCAAGCGGCGGTGGTCTTCGCCGGATTGCTCGGCGTCGGCCTCAACCATTGGCTGAGCCCGGAACAAATGGGCGATTGGGGCTGGCGCGTGCCGTTCCTGATCGGCTGCATGATTGTGCCGGTGATCTTCGTCATTCGCCGTTCACTGGAGGAAACGCCGGAATTCCAGGCGCGGAAACACCGCCCTACCCTACGGGAAATCGTCCGCTCGATCGGTCAGAACTTCGGCATCGTCATCGCCGGTATGGCGCTGGTGGTGATGACCACGGTGTCTTTCTACCTGATCACCGCGTACACCCCGACCTTCGGCAAGGCTGAATTGCACTTGTCAGACTTCGATGCGTTGCTGGTGACGGTGTGCATCGGCCTGTCGAACTTCTTCTGGTTGCCGGTGATGGGTTCAGTGTCTGACAGGATCGGACGTAAACCCCTACTGCTGGCGGCGACGATTCTGGCAATTCTCACGGCCTACCCTGCCCTGTCGTGGCTGGTGGCGAACCCGAGCTTCAGCCATTTGCTGATCGTCGAGTTGTGGTTGTCGTTCCTGTACGGCTCGTACAACGGCGCGATGGTGGTGGCACTGACCGAGATCATGCCGGTGGAAGTGCGCACTACCGGGTTCTCGCTGGCTTACAGCCTGGCAACGGCAACCTTCGGCGGGTTTACCCCGGCGGCGTGCACGTATCTGATTCATGTGCTGGATAACAAGGCTGCGCCGGGGATCTGGCTCAGTGGCGCGGCGGTGTTGGGGCTGATTGCGACGCTGGTGCTGTTCCACGGTAACAAGCATGAGCTGCGCACCGCTCAAGCAGCCGTGCCCGGCGGCGCCCGATAAATCGCCTTCGCGAGCAAGCTCGCTCCCACAGGGGATTTTCTGAGCGACACAGATCCAATGTGGGAGCGAGCCTGCTCGCGAAGGGGCCGGTACTGACAACACAGCTCTAAAAGGCACACAAACAAAAACGCCCCGACCAAAGCCGGGGCGTTTTCATGTGCAGCTATCGCTTAGCGCGGGAACGCTGGCGGATTCACATCAGCCATGTCTTCCATCACGCGGATCACCTGGCAGCTGTAACCGAACTCGTTGTCGTACCAGACGTACAGAACAACGCGGTTGTCCTGAACGATGGTCGCTTCAGCGTCGACCACACCGGCGTGGCGCGAGCCGACGAAGTCAGTCGAAACCACTTCCTGCGAATTGACGAAGTCGATTTGCTTGTGCAGATCGGAGTGCAGCGCCATGTAGCGCAGGTACTCGTTCATCTCTTCACGGGTGGCGGCTTTCTCAAGGTTGAGGTTGAGAATGGCCATCGACACGTTCGGCGTCGGAACACGGATCGCGTTACCGGTCAGCTTGCCGGCCAGCTCAGGCAGGGCCTTGGCAGCAGCGGTGGCAGCACCGGTCTCGGTGATCACCATGTTCAGCGCGGCGCTACGACCACGGCGATCGCCCTTGTGGAAGTTGTCGATCAGGTTCTGGTCGTTGGTGTACGAGTGAACGGTTTCGACGTGACCGTTGATGATGCCGAACTTGTCATTGACTGCTTTCAGCACCGGCACGATGGCGTTGGTGGTGCAGGAAGCGGCGGACACGATCTTGTCGTCAGCGGTGATTTCACCGTGGTTGATGCCGTGCACGATGTTCTTCAGCTTGCCCTTGCCAGGCGCGGTCAGAACAACGCGGTCGATACCCGGGCACTGCAAGTGCTGACCCAGGCCATCGGCGTCACGCCATACACCGGTGTTGTCCACCAGCAGCGCGTCTTTGATGCCGTACTGGGTGTAATCCACTTCAGTCGGGTTCTTCGCGTAGATGACCTGGATCAGGTTACCGTTGGCGGTGATGGTGTTGTTTTCTTCGTCGATGGTAATGGTGCCGTTGAACGAACCGTGTACCGAGTCGCGACGCAGCAGGCTGGCGCGTTTGGTCAGGTCGTTTTCGGCGCCTTTGCGCACGACGATGGCACGCAGACGCAGGCCGTCGCCACCACCGGTTTTTTCGATCAGGATGCGCGCCAGCAGACGGCCGATACGACCGAAGCCGTACAGCACAACGTCAGTGCCTTTACGTGCGGAAGCGTTTTGCTGGCCAACCACGTCAGCCATTTCTTCACGAACGAACTGCTCGGCGCTGCGGCCATTGCCTTCGTTACGGAATTTGAACGCCAACTTGCCCAGATCCACCGAAGCCGCGCCGAGCTTTAGCTCGCTCATGGCTTTGAGCAGTGGGAATGTTTCGTGGACGGAGAGTTCGCTGTCGTCGGAAGAACGGTGGCGAGCAAAGCGGTGAGCTTTGAGAATCGCGATGACAGACTGGTTGATCAGGCTGCGGCCATAGATCGAGCTCACCACGTTGTTATTGCGGTAGAGCTGACCGATAAGCGGAATCATCGCTTCTGCGAGTGCTTCACGGTCGATCCATTCACCAAGACACTGGTCGGGCTTCTGAGTCACGGTAACCTTCCACATGTAGGGGCAGAAAAAAGGGGCTACATTATGCCGCTGACAACCTCCTGTAGCAATGCGCGCTTGTCGCGAAATCGGTAACAAAATTCCGTTCAAAAAAATTACGCCCCTCTCAAGCCCAGTAAAACCGGGGCTTTCAGCGCAGTCAATTTTTCGACGACTGTTAGACGATGTCTGTAACCCTCCGTAACACCAGCCACTTTCGGCACTACATAACCACAAAAAAACGCCTGCTTTTTATGGTTACCACTACATTTCGTCCAAACAGCGAAGATAGACGTAGTCTGCAACTGACAGGCGGCACCCGACGCCGCTACAATTACCGACTTTGTCGCAAAGCCTGGAGCTCAACCTTCCGTGCCCGTTCTGCGTCTACCGCTACTCCCTGCCGAGGCAGGTAAACAGCATTGGGGCAATTTGCCCGGTGCTGCCCTCAGCCTGGCGATTGCCGAGGCTGCCAGCGCTGCCAAGCGCTTCACCCTGCTACTGACCGCCGACAGCCAGAGCGCTGAACGACTGGAACAGGAGCTGAGTTTCTTCGCCCCGGATTTGCCCGTGCTGCATTTCCCTGACTGGGAAACCCTGCCGTACGACCTGTTCTCGCCGCACCAGGACATCATTTCCCAACGCATCGCCAGCCTATATAGGCTGCCGGAGTTGGCCCACGGCGTGCTGGTGGTGCCGATTACCACGGCATTGCATCGCTTGGCGCCGACCAAATTCCTGCTCGGCAGCAGTCTGGTGCTGGATGTCGGCCAGAAGCTCGACGTTGAACAGATGCGTGCGCGCCTCGAAGCCAGCGGCTATCGCTACGTCGACACGGTTTATGAACACGGCGAGTTCACCGTACGCGGTGCGTTGATCGACCTGTTCCCGATGGGCAGCAAACTGCCGTATCGCATCGACTTGTTCGACGATGAAATCGAAACCCTGCGCACCTTCGATCCGGAAAACCAGCGCTCCATCGACAAGGTCGAGTCGGTCAAGCTGCTGCCGGCCCGCGAGTTTCCGCTGCAAAAAGACGCGGTGACCCGCTTCAAGGCGCGCTTCCGCGAGCGTTTCGACGTCGACTTCCGTCGCTGCCCGATTTTTCAGGATCTGAGCAGCGGGATTACCCCGGCCGGCATCGAGTACTACCTGCCGCTGTTCTTCGACGAAACCTCGACGCTGTTCGATTATCTGCCGCAAGACACCCAAGTGTTCTCGTTGCCGGGCATCGAGCAAGCAGCGGAGAATTTCTGGAACGACGTGCGCAATCGTTACGAAGAACGTCGCGTCGATCCTTCACGTCCATTATTGCCACCGGCGGAATTGTTCCTGCCGGTGGAAGATTGCTTCGCTCGCTTGAAGAGCTGGCCACGTGTGGTCGCCAGCCAGCAAGACGTGGAAACCGGCATCGGCCGTGAGCGCTTTCCTGCACAAGCACTGCCGAATCTGGCGATTGAAGCCAAAGCCACGCAACCGCTGGCCGCGCTTTCCGCCTTCCTCAATGAATTCCCCGGACGCGTGCTGTTCACCGCCGAATCCGCCGGCCGTCGCGAAGTGCTGCTGGAGTTACTGGAGCGCCTGAAGCTGCGGCCGAAAACCGTCGACAGCTGGCCAGACTTCGTCGCGAGCAAGGATCGCCTGGCGATCACCATTGCCCCGCTCGACGAAGGCCTGATGCTGGATGACCCGGCGCTGGCACTGGTCGCGGAAAGTCCGCTGTTCGGCCAACGCGTGATGCAACGTCGCCGCCGCGAGAAGCGTGCCGACGGCAATAACGATGCGGTGATCAAGAACCTCACCGAGCTGCGCGAAGGCGCGCCGGTGGTGCACATCGATCACGGTGTCGGCCGCTATCTGGGCCTGACCATTCTGGAAATCGACAATCAGGCAGCCGAATTCCTCACCCTCGAATACGCCGAGAACGCCAAGCTTTACGTGCCGGTGGCCAACCTGCATTTGATTGCGCGCTACACCGGCAGCGACGACGCCCTGGCCCCGCTGCACCGCCTCGGCTCCGAGGTTTGGCAGAAAGCCAAGCGCAAAGCCGCCGAACAGGTGCGCGATGTCGCCGCTGAACTGCTCGACATCTATGCCCGTCGTGCCGCTCGCGAAGGCTACGCGTTCGCCGACCCGAAAGCCGATTACGCGACGTTCAGCGCCGGTTTCCCGTTCGAAGAAACCCCGGATCAGCAATCGACCATCGAAGCCGTGCGCGAAGACATGCTCGCGCCGAAACCGATGGATCGACTGGTCTGCGGTGACGTCGGTTTCGGCAAGACCGAAGTGGCCATGCGCGCGGCGTTCATCGCTGTGCATGGCGGTCGTCAAGTGGCGATTCTGGTACCGACCACCCTGCTCGCCCAGCAGCACTACAACAGCTTCCGTGATCGCTTCGCCGACTGGCCGGTGACTGTGGAAGTGATGAGCCGCTTCAAGTCGGCCAAGGAAGTGAATGCGGCGATCGCCGATCTCGCGGAAGGCAAGATCGACATCGTCATCGGCACGCACAAGCTGCTGTCCGACGATGTAAAAATCAAAAACCTCGGGCTGGTGATCATCGACGAAGAACACCGCTTCGGTGTCCGCCAGAAAGAACAGCTCAAGGCCCTGCGCAGTGAAGTCGACATTCTGACCCTGACCGCCACGCCGATTCCGCGCACGTTGAACATGGCGGTGTCGGGCATGCGCGACCTGTCGATCATCGCCACGCCGCCGGCGCGACGCCTGTCGGTGCGCACCTTCGTCATGGAGCAGAACAAGAGCACGGTCAAAGAGGCCCTGCTCCGCGAACTGCTGCGTGGCGGCCAGGTTTACTACCTGCATAACGATGTGAAAACCATCGAGAAGTGCGCCGCCGATCTCGCCGAACTGGTGCCGGAAGCGCGTATCGGCATCGGTCACGGGCAGATGCGCGAGCGCGAACTCGAACAGGTGATGAGCGACTTCTATCACAAGCGCTTCAACGTGCTGATCGCCTCGACCATCATCGAGACCGGCATCGACGTGCCGAGCGCCAACACCATCATCATCGAGCGCGCCGACAAGTTCGGTCTGGCGCAACTGCACCAGTTGCGCGGTCGCGTTGGCCGCAGTCACCACCAGGCTTACGCTTACCTGCTGACGCCGCCGCGCCAGCAAATCACTTCGGACGCGGAAAAGCGTCTGGAAGCGATTGCCAATACGCAGGATCTCGGCGCCGGTTTCGTGCTCGCGACCAACGACCTGGAAATCCGTGGTGCCGGCGAATTGCTCGGCGACGGCCAGAGCGGGCAGATTCAAGCCGTCGGTTTCACGCTGTATATGGAAATGCTTGAGCGCGCGGTGAAGTCGATCCGCAAGGGCGAACAACCGAACCTCGATCAACCGCTGGGCGGAGGCCCGGAAGTCAACCTGCGGGTGCCGGCGCTGATTCCGGAAGACTATCTGCCGGACGTTCACGCGCGCCTGATTCTGTACAAGCGCATTGCCTCGGCCACCGACGAGGAAGGCCTGAAGGATCTGCAAGTCGAGATGATCGACCGTTTCGGTCTGCTGCCGGAACCGACGAAAAATCTGGTGCGCATCACTGCATTGAAGTTGCAGGCCGAGCAGTTGGGCATCAAGAAGGTCGATGGCGGCCCGCAAGGTGGACGTATCGAGTTCGAAGCCCAGACGCCGGTCGATCCGATGACGCTGATCAAGCTGATCCAGAGCCAGCCAAAACGCTACAAATTCGAAGGTGCGACGATGTTCAAGTTCCAGGTACCGATGGAACGTCCGGAAGAGCGCTTTAATACTGTAGAGGCGCTGTTTGAGCGCCTCCTCCCGAAATCTGTTTGAAGGACGCCCAATGCGCCTGTTTCGTTCGCTGACTTTGCTGCTGACCCTGGTAGCGCCTACGGCGTTTGCCGATGACCTGTATCAGGTCGAGATGATTCTGGTTCGCCAGAACGCCGTGCCAGCGATCGTCAGCCGTGCCGCGCCGGAAGACTGGGCCGCTGGCGCCCAGCGCCTGGCCGATGACAGCCAGCGCACACCTGCGCTGAATGACGTCGTCACCAAGCTCACCGCCAGCGGCGACTACACAGTCTTGATGCACAAGGCCTGGCAGCAAACCCTCGGTGAGACGCCAGCCAAAGTGGCCGTCAGCGACGGCCAGGAGCAATTCGGTCAGTTCCCGATCGAGGGCACGCTGGAGATGAAGCTCGGGCGCTTCACCGATGTGAACGCCGACTTCTGGGTCAATCAGATCGACGCCAATGGCCTGGTCACCGCCAGTGAGCGCCTGAAGCAGGACAGCCACACCAAGAATGGCCAGCTCAACTATCTCGACAACGGCCATCTGGCCCTGCTGATCAAGATCACTTCCCTGACCGCGCCTGCGCCACGGGAAGCGCCTGAAGCGATTCCGGACTGATCGAAGTCCTTATGAACCCGCCGCTGAGTAAACCGTTGGCGCCCTCATGGGTCAGCCGATTCAAGGAACAGAGCCTGGAGCGTGGCCGCCGCTACGCCGTGGAAAACCGGGTACGTATCGCCCAGGTCGGCGATGCAACGATTACCGCCAGTTGCGAAGGCTCTGGCGGTAACGTTTACCGTCAGACCATTCATTTGCGCGAGTCAGCCAAAGGCACTTTGTTGCTGGTGGACGCTGGTTGCACCTGCCCGGTGCGTACCAACTGCAAACACTGCGCCGCTGTTTTGCTGAAAGTCCAGGAAACCCTCGACTACCCCGCCGCTGCCAAAGACGCCGAGCTGCTGGAGAAACTCCAGGCCGTGCTGGAAAACCGTGGCCCGAAAGCACCGCCGCAAGTGCTGGTCGACAATGTGCAGCCGATGCCGCGCCTGTGGCTGGCCAGCGTCGAGTTCAGCGCTTTCGAACCTCGCAACGGCAAGATGCAGCGCTACATCCAGCATCGTGCGGCGCTGTCGTTCAGCTATCTCGACGAATACGTCAGCGGGCAGAAGAACAGCGACATCCTGATTCGTCAGGAAACCCAGACGCTGCGGATAAAACGTCACCCGGAAGTCGAACAGTCCTACCGCGAACAGTTAAGAATCCTCGGCTTTCGCATCGCCACGCGACAGAGCAAAGCGCTGCCGGAAAGTGCCGGCGAGCTCTACGAGATGGTCAATGACAGCGCCTGGCTGACGTTCACCCTCAACGAACTGCCGAAGCTGCGCAGCCAAGGTTGGGAGCTGCAGATCGATGAGGAATTCGGCTTCGATCTGACCGCCGTGGATGACTGGTATGCCACGGTCGAACAGGTGCCGGATCGCGACTGGTTTGATCTGGAGCTGGGGATCATCGTCAACGGTGAGCGCCTGAGCCTGCTGCCGATTCTGCTCAACCTGATGCGCTCACACGCGGAAATCCTCAACCCGGAACGCCTCGCGCGCCGCCGCGATGACGAGCTGATTCTGGTCAACGTCCCGCAACGCAACATTGAGCACGGGCCACTGCAGGTGGCGTTGCCACTGGGTCGGCTGAAGCCGGTATTGATGACGCTCGGCGAGTTCTATTTGCAGGAGCCGGGCGAAACCACCCTGCGCCTGAGCAAGGCCGACGCCACGCGCCTCAATTCGCTGGAAGGCCTGCCGCTGCTGTGGGAGGGCGGTGAGCAGATCCGCACGTTCGCTCAACGCCTGCGCGACATTCGTGATTTCAGCGTTGAAGCGCCGCAAGGCTTGAATGCGACGCTGCGCCCGTATCAGCTTGAAGGCTTGAGCTGGATGCAATCACTACGGCAACTGGAGGTTGGCGGGATTCTCGCGGATGACATGGGCCTGGGTAAAACCCTACAGACCTTGGCGCATATTCTCAGCGAGAAAAACGCCGGACGCCTGGATCGGCCGTGCATGGTGGTGATGCCGACCAGCCTGATTCCGAACTGGCTGGATGAGGCGGCGCACTTCACGCCGCAACTGAAAGTGGTCGCGCTGTACGGCGCCACTCGCAAAAAGCACTTCGACAATCTGGCGGATTACGACCTGATCCTCACCACTTACGCACTGCTGCCCAAAGACGTCGAGCGTCTGGCCAAGCAGCCGCTGCATGTGTTGGTGCTGGACGAGGCGCAGTACATCAAGAACCCCAACAGCAAAGCCGCACAAGCGGCTCGCGAGTTGAATGCGCGCCAGCGCCTGTGCCTCAGCGGTACACCGCTGGAAAACCACTTGGGCGAGCTGTGGTCACTGTTTCACTTCCTGCTGCCGGGCTGGCTCGGCGACGTGAAAAGCTTCAATGCCGATTACCGCGTGCCGATTGAAAAGCGCGGCAGCGAAGTCAGACTTCAGCACTTGAACGGTAGGATAAAACCGTTTCTGCTGCGCCGGACCAAGGAACAGGTGGCTACCGAGTTGCCGCCGAAAACCGAGATCATCCATTGGGTCGATCTCAACGAAGCGCAGCGCGATGTGTACGAAACCATGCGTTTGGCGATGGACAAGAAAGTCCGCGACGAGATCACCCGCAAAGGCGTGGCGCGCAGTCAGATCATCATTCTTGAGGCGCTGCTCAAGCTGCGTCAGGTTTGCTGCGATCTGCGTCTGGTCAACGACGCCACCCTGCCCGCTCGCGGCAGCACCTCGGGCAAGCTCGACAACCTGATGGAAATGCTTGAAGAGTTGTTCGAGGAAGGACGCAGGATTCTGCTGTTCTCGCAATTCACGTCGATGCTGTCGTTGATCGAGGAAGAGCTGAAAAAACGTAACGTGTCCTACGCGCTACTGACCGGCCAGACCCGTGATCGACGCACGCCGGTGAAGGAATTCCAGAGCGGCAAGCGTCAGATCTTTCTCATCAGCCTGAAGGCTGGTGGCGTCGGCTTGAACCTGACTGAGGCGGATACGGTGATTCACTACGATCCGTGGTGGAACCCGGCGACGGAAAATCAGGCAACCGATCGCGCGTACCGGATCGGTCAGGAAAAGCCGGTGTTTGTCTACAAGATGATTGCCCGGGGCACGGTGGAAGAGAAGATTCAGCACCTGCAAAAGGAAAAATCCGACTTGGCGGCAGGCGTGCTGGATGGGCGCAAGGCCGGGGACTGGAAGTTGCAGAGTGATGATATTGAGGCGTTGTTTGCGCCGTTGCCGGACAAGCTCGACAAGCGTTGAGATATTTGTCGCCTGTTAAATAGCTTTCGCGAGCAGGCTCGCTCCCACAGTTGGAATGCATTTCCCATGTGGGAGCGAGCCTGCTCGCGAATAGGGCGCCTCGGTCTAACGGTTAAAACCCAAGCTCAATCCTTGAAAACCGGCAACGGTGCAAACAGCGCCTCGATGTCACTCTGCTCCAGCTTCCAGCCACCCGTCGTCCCGCCTTCAAGCACCGCCCCGGCCAGCGCGGCTTTCTCCTGCTGCAACGCCTGTATTTTTTCCTCTACCGTGCCGCGAGCGATCAGCTTGTAAACGAACACCGGGTTGTTTTGCCCGATTCGATACGCACGATCGGTTGCCTGATTCTCCACTGCCGGGTTCCACCAAGGGTCGAAGTGGATCACTGTGTCCGCAGCGGTCAGGTTCAAACCGGTCCCCCCGGCCTTCAGACTGATTAGAAACAACGGCACCTTGCCGCCCTGAAAATCCTTCACCGGTGTGCGACGGTCCGTGGTATCACCGGTCAGCAGCGAATAGGCAATGTCACGTTGCTGCAACTCTTGCTCGATCAACGCGAGCATCGAGGTGAACTGCGAAAACAACAGGATCCGACGACCTTCGCCGAGCAGCTCTTCAAGCATCTCCATCAAGCTGACCAACTTGCCACTGCCGGAACGCAGTGCCTTTGCTGTCATCGGCATCTTGATCAGGCGCAAATCGCAACAGACCTGCCGCAGCTTGAGCAAGGCATCGAGAATGATGATCTGACTGCGAGCCACGCCACTGCGGGCAATTTCGTCGCGGACTTTTTTGTCCATCGCCACGCGAACCGTTTCATAGACATCGCGTTGGCCGTCGCTGAGATCCACCCAATGCACGATTTCGGTTTTCGGTGGCAGCTCGGTGGCGACCTGGTCCTTTTTGCGGCGCAGCAAAAACGGCTTGATGCGCGCGGTCAGGTGCTGCATGCGCTGAACATTGCCGTGCTTCTCGATTGGCGTGCGGTAATCGCGATTGAAGGACTTGCTGTCGCCGAGCCAACCGGGCATGAGGAAATGAAACTGCGACCAAAGCTCGCCCAAGTGGTTTTCCAATGGCGTGCCGCTCAGGCACAAGCGCTGACGGGCCTGCAAGTCGCGTGCGGCCTGCGCGGCTTTGCTGAGCGGGTTCTTGATGTTCTGCGCTTCGTCGAGAATCAGCACGCTCCACGTCTGCGGCTGCAAGGTCTCCAGATCCCTCGGCAGCAACGCGTAAGTGGTCAGCACCAGATCGTACTCAGCCAGATCAGCGAAATCCTTTTGCCGACCCGAGCCGTGCAGCGCCAATACTTTCAACTGGGGAGTGAAACGCTCGGCCTCGTCGAGCCAGTTGGGAATCAGGCTGGTCGGCATCACCGCCAGAGCCGGACAATCAAGGCGACCGGCGTGTTTTTCCGTGAGCAGATGCGCCAAGGTTTGCAGCGTTTTGCCCAGCCCCATGTCATCGCCCAGAATGCCGCCGACCTCAAGCTCGCGCAGGGTCTGCATCCAGTTCAGCCCTTCGAGCTGATACGGGCGCAGTTGCGCGTTAAGGCCGGCCGGCGCAGCGACGTGGGAGTGACTGGAATTCTGCAGGCGCTTGGCAAAGGTGCGCAGCCGCTCGCCACCTTGCCAATCCAGCGGTACGCCATCGAGCATACTCAAGCGCGCGGCATCCGGGACACTCAAGCGCAGTGCATCGCCCTGATGACCGCCCAGGTACAACTCGCCCAGCGTGGCCATCAGCGGTTTGACCCGACTCAGCGGCAGCGCCACCTTGGCGCCTGAAGGGTCGCCAAAACCGCTGGGTTTCAGTTCGATCAGGAGTTTTTCGTCATCGCTGCGTTGTGCCAGATTGACCGGGTCAAGCAAGCGCGGCTGGGTGCGCAACAAGTGCAGAAGGATTGGTAGCAAACTATAGCGCTGGCCATTGACGACGATACCCAACTGCAAGTCAAACCACTGATGCCCAGCCTCTTCTTCGACCTCGGCGTACCAATGCTCAACCGGTTGCACATTGAAATGAAAGCCGGGACTCATCTCCACTTCCCAGTTCGAGGCGCGCAACGTGGCAAGCCCTTCGTGCATAAACCCGAGCCAGGCGGAATCATCCGGCAACGTGAACATCTCGCCGGGACGATCCAGCGAGCTCTTGCGCGTGGCTTTTTTGAAACCGAGCTTTTGCAGGATCTGGCGCAGTTTCTTTTCCACCGCAGGCTGGCGTTGAATGCGCTGGGTTTCGGTACCGTTGAGGATCATTACTTCCGGGTTGCGATCCACCGTGGGCTGGCCGTTGTAGGTAAACACCAGGGCGGCGCGGTGCTCGAGAATGTATTCCCAGCGCGAGCGCTCCCGACCGCTGACGAGGGTGAGTTGCGGCTGTGGAAGTACGTCGTCGATGACTCGTTCGGTCAATTGGTGGGGCGGCGGGATTCTCGTTGCCGTGCTCATGCGATGGCTGAACTGCATGGCCTGACGCGCCGGAATGTCCGGCGCCAGAGTCAAATGGCTGGCCAGTTTTTCTTCCAGCTCATTGAACAGAGGGCCAATCTGCCGCTGTTCACGATCCAGGTAATAAAGCGGCTCCAGCGCCAGCACAGTTTCCTGCGCAGCCTCGGCACTGCTCCACTGTGCACGGAACCCGCCGTCAGCCTGCTCGGCCCAAGCGAACTGGCCGATGCGCTTCGCGCCCAGCACCAACGGTCGCAGATCCTCGAAATCGAGGAACAGCCGCGAGGTGCGCAGGAGCATTTCCAGCAGTTCGGCGCCGCTGCTGCCTTCCAGCGGATAGCCGCTGTAATAGGCGTGGTGAGAGTGCATGGCAACCAGCAGCCTGGCAACGCGCAGATCCAGCTCGGACAGGTAGCCGGGCTGACGCATGAGCATTTCCGCTAGCGAATACATCGGTTTGACTTCGCGTAACTCGCCGCTCTTGAGCTGGGAAACCTTGAAAATATCGAGCAGCCACTTGCCGCTCACAGGCGTTGGCTTGAGCTTGTAAAACAGGCGCGTGCCTGCGGTTTGCGCGCCTTCTTCAGCAGGCTTGGCCGGAACGGGGATGGTCGAAAGCCAATGTTCCAGCGCCCGACCCAACGGGATCTGTGCGTCACTTTCAGACGCATCATCAGCACTGCCCTGCAGGTGATAGAGCACCGCAGCGCAATGCTTGCAGTCGATTACGACAGGACAGCTGCACAAGCAACGCAAGTTGACGGAACCCAGCCGATCTTCGGACAGGTAAATGCTTTGTTCATATGCCTGACTTTCCGAACCGACGCAGAACGCCTCGATCTTTCTGTCATTGATTTCGATGATCTCTACCCGGTCCTCGGCGGCATAAGCGCGAGCCTTGGCCAGCGCCTTGCTACTGAATGCCTGAGTCCAGGCCAACGACTTGAGCTGTTCGATGAAAATGCTCATGGGCAGCCCTTAGCCGGCCAACACCCGCGCCAATGCCGACTTCACCTTGCCCATGCCGTCATGCAAGGCCTGCTCGATCTCGGCCATGGTGATCACTTCGGTGGTCTTGCCCGCTGCCGGGTTCACCACCAGTGCCAGACAGGCATAATCCAGATCCAGCTCGCGGGCCAGTGCCGCTTCCGGCATACCGGTCATGCCGACGATGTCACAGCCATCACGCTCAAGACGCACGATCTCGGCGACCGTTTCCAGACGCGGGCCCTGGGTGCAGGCATACACGCCCTGATCGCTGTACTCGCAACCTTCGGCGGCCACAGCGGCGATCAATTGCTGACGCAGCGGTTCGCTGTAGGGAAAGCTGAAGTCGATGTGGGTGACGTGCTCCAGATCATCGGCGAAAAAGGTGTGCTCGCGGCCGCTGGTGTAGTCGACGATCTGGTGCGGCACGCAGAAGTGCCCGGTGCCCATGGACGAATGGATCCCGCCCACGGCGTTCACCGCGATGATTGCCTCGGCACCGGCCTGCTTCAGCGCCCACAGGTTGGCGCGATAGTTGACCTTGTGCGGCGGAAAACGATGCGGGTGGCCATGACGGGCGAGGAACAGCACTTCCTTGCCTGCGTATTCGCCAATTTGCACGTCGGCCGATGGCGCGCCGTAGGGCGTGTCCACCGCCAGCGATTGGCGAATGGTCAAGCCTTCGAGTTGGGTCAGGCCGGTGCCACCGATGATTGCGTAAACCGTCATAGCAAAATCCTTAATCGATCAATTGAGCGTCTTTGAGCGCGCCGATGGCGGTGAGCCAGCGCGGATCCTGCCGGTAATCAGTACTGGCGAATGCCTGGCCGCGCATGCGCGCGATGCGCGCGGACGGCTTGACCTTCATGCGTTGTGCGGCGCTCAGGGCCAGTTCGGCAGCGGCGCGGTCGTTGCACACCAGGCCCATGTCGCAACCGGCAGTCAAAGCGGCTTCGATGCGGCTGGCGGCATCGCCAACCACGTGGGCGCCGGCCATCGACAGATCGTCGCTGAAGATCACGCCGTCGAATTGCAATTCGCCGCGCAGGATGTCCTGTAACCAGCGGCGAGAGAAGCCGGCTGGCTGCGAATCGACCTGCGGATAGATGACGTGCGCCGGCATGATCGCGGCCAATTGTTTGCTGAGTTTGGCGAAGGGTACGAGATCGTTGGCGCGGATCTCGTCGAGGCTGCGCTCGTCGTTTGGAATCGCGACATGAGAGTCTGCTTCAGCCCAGCCGTGGCCAGGGAAATGCTTGCCAGTGGCGGCCATCCCGGCGCTGTTCATGCCGCGAATGAATGCACCGGCGAGCACCGCAGCGCGCTCGGGATCACCTTCGAACGAACGAGTGCCAACCACGGCACTGCGCTGGTAATCCAGATCAAGCACCGGGGCGAAGCTCAGGTCGAGCCCGACCGCCAGCACTTCGGTGGCCATGATCCAGCCGCATTGCTCGGCGAGGTATTCAGCATTCGGGTTGTCGGCGATGGCGCGCATGGCCGGCAGACGCACGAAGCCCTGACGCAGACGCTGCACGCGACCACCCTCTTGATCCACCGCCAGCAGCAGATCCGGGCGAATCGCGCGAATCGACGCACTGAGCTCACGCACCTGGCGCGGATGCTCGATGTTGCGCGCGAAAATGATCAGGCCGCCCACTTCGGGCTGACGCAACAATTGGCGATCTTCAGCCGTCAGCCAGGTACCGGCGACGTCCACCATCAACGAGCCTTGCAGGCCAGCAGTCATAGAGATTCCTTGAAAACGAAAAACCCGACCCGCAGGAAATCGCTACCGTGAGCCATGCTCGGCAGGTCGGCAATTTCTATGAGGATCGGGTTCAGAACGTGAGTCGGCATGGGCGGCTAGCTTAGCGGATACAAGCTGCCACGCCCACCCGTGCGCGGTTAAACCTTGGCGGCGACCGGCGTTGATTTGCTGCGCGGACGCAGTTGTGCAGTAGCCATCGCCGCGTCGGTGACACCGGTCTCGGCACGCATGCCGGCAGCGAGGAACGGCACCATCAGGCGCATCACTTGCTCGATGGAGGTGTTGACGCCGAAATCCGTCTCGGCGATCGCCCGCAAAGCCTTGATCCCGGACATGCTGAACGCGGCAGCACCGAGCATGAAGTGCACGCGCCAGAACAGCTCGATCGGCGGAATGCGTGGTGCGGCTTCGTTGACCAGCAACATGTAGCGACGGAAAACCTTGCCGTACATGTCTTCCAGATAACGACGCAAGTGGCCCTGGCTCTGGCTGAACGCGAGGCCGAGCAAACGCATGAAGATCGACAGGTCGTTGCCGCTGCGTGGCTGAACCACGAGAGCCTGTTCGACAAGGATTTCCAGCAGCTCTTCTAGGGTTGGCTTGTTTTCAGGCTTGGCCTGACGCCGCTCCAGCTCTTTGTCGAGGCTGATGCAGAACGGGCCGAGGAAGCGCGAAAAAACCGCCTGGATCAGGGCTTTCTTCGAACCGAAATGATAGTTCACTGCTGCCAGGTTGACGCCAGCCTTGCTGGTGATCAAACGCAATGAGGTTTCAGCGAAACCTTTCTCCGCGAACAACTGCTCGGCAGCATCAAGAATGCGTTCAACGGTTTCCGACTGGGCCATGACTACTCCGCCTGACAAACACTTGTTTGAAACATACGTTTCAGCCTGTGCCTTGTCAAGCCTGCCGGTTCGTTTTGGGAATGGTCGGTCAGCTATTTAACCACACAAGACCGATGCATTAATAAGCAAGGCTGCCGACCGTCTGGCGGCCGACAAAAAAACGGGCATTGCCAAGGGCGCTTCACTGTATATAATCCCAGTCACTGTATAAAAAGACAGAGCGATCAATATGCTAAAGCTGACGCCACGCCAAGCCGAGATTCTGGCCTTTATCAAACGTTGCCTCGAAGACAACGGTTATCCGCCAACCCGTGCGGAAATCGCTCAGGAACTGGGCTTCAAGTCGCCGAACGCGGCTGAAGAACATCTCAAGGCACTGGCCCGCAAAGGTGCCATCGAGATGACCCCTGGCGCTTCTCGCGGTATTCGCATTCCCGGCTTCGAAGCCAAGGCCGACGACTCCACCCTGCCGATCATTGGCCGGGTCGCTGCCGGCGCGCCAATCCTCGCCCAGCAGCACATCGAAGAATCCTGCAACATCAATCCGGCCTTCTTCCATCCGCGCGCCGACTATCTATTGCGCGTGCATGGCATGAGCATGAAGGACATCGGCATTTTCGACGGTGACCTCCTTGCCGTGCACACCACCCGCGAGGCGCGTAATGGCCAGGTCGTCGTCGCCCGCATCGGCGATGAAGTGACCGTCAAACGCTTCAAGCGTGAAGGCAGCAAGGTCTGGCTGATTGCCGAAAACCCTGAGTTCGCCCCTATCGAAGTCGACCTGAAAGATCAGGAACTGGTGATCGAAGGCTTGAGTGTCGGCGTAATCCGCCGCTAAAAGGAGGCTTTATGCAGTTCCCACACACCCCTCAGCAAACACAACTGCCTTTATTCGAAGCGTTTCTGGCACAACCGATGGCGCCGACCCTGAAAGAGGTCGTCGAGCGCCCGTGGATTGCCGAACCTGAAGTATTCAGCGAGCTGTCACTGCGCGGTGCTACTGGGAACTGCCTGAACCTGCTAGCCCCAATACTTCGTGAGCTCAGTGAAGATCAGGACGCGCGCTGGCTGACGCTGATAGCGCCTCCTGCGAGCCTGACCCAGACATGGCTGCGGGATGCCGGCTTGAATCGCGAGCGTATTCTGCTGCTGCAACCAAGAGGCGCTCAAAGCGCTCAGCAACTGGCATGCGAAGCTCTACGATTGGGTCGCAGTCACACCGTCGTCACCTGGCTCAACCCGCTGAGCGCGAATTCGCGGCAACAACTGATCAGCGCCGCACGCACGGGCGACGCTCAGAGCCTGAACATTCGTTTGGGTTGATTGGCTGACAACATGCGCTGTGTGAAGCGCAGGGCTTCTCCAGGGACAGAGAAGCCGATCTGAAGCAGTAACGCTAAAAGAAAAAGACGGGGATCAATGAAGAACCCGCGGCCCCTCTTCCTTATCAAACTCGCCTTCGACCATGCGACCGGCCATTTGCACGCCGACGCTTAACATCGCCTTGGCGATCTCCACATGCTGACCTTGCAGGAACGCCTTGGCATCCTCGGAGAAATCCAGCGTCACCAGAGAACCCTCGTCCTCGGCCCTGCGCAGCTCGATTCGGCCGTCGGGTAACTCGACAATTTCTAGAAAGGACGTTGGCATAAAGGTCTGTTCTCCACGAAAGGCAGGGATTATATAGACATCATTCAGGCTTCGCTCGGGATCTTGACCAGCAGCATGTTTCAGATTGCCACCGTGTCAATCGCCCTCAGCACTCGTTCAAGCCTTCGCGGAAACGTATCGCCAGACCTTTCAAGTTCTGCCGCCAGCTCTCCAGCTCCTCTCGACTCAACTCTTCTGGCGCTTCTTCTTCATCCAGATTAATCGCCTGAATCAACGGTTGCGTCACATCACCCTTCGGCTTGTGCGGCACTCGTGGCGGTTGAAACAGCGCCGAATGCGCTGCCAGCAGTTTTGCCAACCAGGTTTCAGAATTGCCCGCCAACTCAACCATTTCGGCCAGTTCGGGAATTGCGATCGACTCCAGCACTTCACGCGTCAGCAGCATCTCGGCACGCGGCGCATTGGCCTGCGGCAGACGATAGAAACCCGCGATCTCATGACAAAGCCCCAGCAAGGCACCGTACAGGTGAAACAGCGCCGATTCACGCCCAGCCTGAATCAACGCCAGAGAATTCATCGCCCGCCCCTCTTCAGCGCGAGCCAAGGCTTCGAGCGACAGGCCGGCGAAATAGATCTTCTGGTTGGTGCGGGTATAGAGTTCGTGAGCCATGACGGCGCTCTCCACAACGAAATAATTGCTTCACACAGGCCGGACAGTGTCGTGGATCAGCCGATCCCACCGCAAGCACAAAACAAAAAGGCCGCATGAAAACCCAAGGGTTCTCATGCGGCCTTTCAGTGTCGGACTAACGCTTACTCAGCTTTGGCCTTCGTACGCTTGTCTTCAACCGTCCACTTGCCACCGTCGAAGTACGCCTTCCAACCCGTAGGCTTGCCGTCGACTTCGGTCTGCACGTATTGCTCCTTGGTCTTGCGGCTGTAGCGGATGACCGCAGGCAGACCATCAGGATCCTTCTTCGGCGCGTCGCAGAGGAAGTGGTACTTCGGATCGATTTCGTCCTTGTGCGGCACAATCTCGATCACCAGCGGAGCGCGGGTTTCACGGTTTTTCGGGAACTGGCTGGCGGCCAGGAACAGACCAGAGGCACCGTCACGGAGGATGTAGGTGTCGTTGACCTTTTCGCATTTCAGCTCAGGCATCTTCACCGGATCCATCTTCGGCGGCGCTGCATCACCGCTTTTCAGCAGTTTGCGGGTGTTCTTGCACTCAGGGTTGGTGCAACCGAAGAACTTGCCGAAACGGCCAGTCTTGAGCTGCATCTCGCTGCCGCACTTGTCGCATTCCAGGCTCGGACCTTCGTAGCCCTTGATGCGATAGCTGCCCTCTTCGATTTCGTAGCCAGCACAATCCGGGTTGTTACCGCAGATGTGCAGCTTGCGCTTCTCGTCGAGCAGATAAGCGTCCATCGCCGTGCTGCAGATCGGGCAACGATGCTTGCCGCGCAAAACCAGAGACTCCGACTCACCCTCATCGTCCGCAGCGATCTCGTCGCCCGGCACCAGGTTGACGGTGGCTTTGCAGCGTTCTTTCGGCGGCAGGCTGTAGCCTGAGCAACCGAGGAACACGCCGGTCGACGCAGTCCGAATCTGCATCGGACGCCCACAGGTCGTGCACGGAATGTCGGTCATGACCGGCTGATTGGCGCGCATGCCGCTTTCAGGGTTTTCGGCTACTTCGAGTTTCTTTTTGAAATCGCCGTAGAACTCGTCCAGCACACTTTTCCAGTCGCGCTCACCCTGTGCCACGTCATCGAGGTTCTCTTCCATGCCGGCAGTGAAGCCGTAGTCCATGAGGTTGGAGAAGCTTTCCGACAGACGCTCGGTAACGATGTCGCCCATCTTTTCCGAGTAGAAACGACGGTTGTGCAGAGTCACGTAGCCGCGATCCTGAATGGTCGAAATGATCGCAGCGTAAGTCGAAGGACGACCGATGCCACGTTTTTCCATTTCTTTAACCAGGCTGGCTTCCGAGTAACGCGCCGGCGGCTTGGTGAAGTGCTGCGATGGATCAAGCTTGATCAGCTTCATCACGTCGCCCTGCGCCATATCAGGCAGAACGTCGTCGTCGCCTGGCTTGGCAATTTGCGGCATAACGCGGGTGTAACCGTCGAACTTGAGGATACGGCCCTTGGCGCGCAGCTCGAAGTCGCCAGCGCCGACGCTGACAGTGGTCGACAGGTATTGCGCCGGCAGCATCTGGCAAGCGAGGAACTGACGCCAGATCAACTCGTAGAGACGCTCAGCGTCACGCTCCATGCCTGCGAGCTTGCTCGGCGTGGTGTTGGCGTCGGAAGGACGGATCGCTTCGTGAGCCTCTTGAGCGCCTTCTTTGCTGCTGTAGACGTTTGGTGTTTCCGGCAGGTACTTCTTGCCGAACTCGTCTTCGATGTAAGTACGCGCCATCGCCACGGCATCGGCCGAGAGGTTGGTCGAGTCGGTACGCATATAGGTGATGTAGCCGGCTTCGTACAGACGCTGGGCCATCATCATGGTTTTCTTCACACCGAAGCCCAGGCGGTTACTCGCAGCCTGTTGCAGGGTCGACGTGATGAAAGGCGCCGAAGGCTTGCTGCTGGTCGGTTTGTCTTCGCGTTTGACGATGCTGTAGCTGGAAGACTTGAGCTTCTCCAGCGCAGCCATGGCCTGGGCTTCGTTGAGCGGCTTGAAGGCTTCGCCTTTCTCGCGAGCTACTTCGAAACGCACGGTCGAGCCTTTGGCGGTGCCGAGGTCGGCATGCACTTCCCAGTACTCTTCCGGGTTGAACGCACGAATTTCGCGCTCACGCTCAACCACCAGCTTCACGGCTACCGATTGCACACGACCGGCAGACAGACCACGAGCGATCTTCGCCCACAGCAGCGGCGAGACCATGTAACCCACAACGCGGTCAAGGAAACGACGCGCCTGCTGTGCGTTGACACGATCGATGTCCAGCTCGCCCGGCTCCGAGAAGGCTTCCTGAATCGCCTTCTTGGTGATTTCGTTGAACACCACGCGCTTGTAGCGGCTGTCGTCACCACCGATGGCTTCGCGCAGGTGCCAGGCAATGGCTTCCCCCTCGCGATCCAAGTCGGTTGCGAGATAGATGGTGTCAGCATCTTTGGCGAGCCGGCGCAGCTCTTCGATGACCTTCTCTTTACCCGGGAGGATCTCGTACTTGGCTTTCCAGCCATGATCGGGATCGACACCCATACGCGAGACCAGCTGCTTACGCGCTTTCTCTTTCGGCGAGAGCACCGGACCTTCGCCCGCAGCAGCCTTGCCGCGCTTGGCGGCTGGCTCTTTGCTGGCGCTAGCCGAACCGCTGGTGGGCAGGTCTCGGATATGGCCGATACTCGACTTCACCACGTATTGGTTACCCAGATACTTGTTGATGGTCTTGGCCTTAGCCGGGGATTCCACAATGACCAGCGATTTGCCCATGGATCAGAAAATTCCTGAATTCTAGAAGTGAAAGGCGGTTGGCGCCTGACGCGGCACCGCTATATATAGTTGATACAAGGTGAGGTCAAGCACAGGGTTCTGTGCGCACTCGCCTTATGCCTTGGAAAAAAGGCTCGGTTCGGCTTGCACCAAAGCAAAGCGTGGCACCTGCTCGCCGTCAACCTCGACTGACTCGAGAAACATGCTCAGAGGGCGCACCCAAAAGCCGTAATCGCCATACAGGGCTTGGTAAAAGACCACTTCTTCTTCGGTCTCGGAATGCCGCGCAACACTGAATACGCGGTACTGCGGACCTTTGTAATGTTGGTAGAGCCCAGGTTGTATCGGCATGTGTTGGCCCTCACTCAAATTTTTTCAAAATAAAAACAAAATAAATCCACAAAAACAAAAACCGGGGCACTTGGCCCCGGCTTCCATCAACGAGACGCTTAGACGCGTTCGAAGACGGTGGAGATGCCTTGGCCGAGACCAATGCACATAGTAGCCACCCCGAAGGTGCCGCTATTCTGCTTCATCACGTTCAGCAAGGTGCCGGAAATACGGGCACCGGAGCAACCGAACGGGTGACCCAGGGCGATCGCGCCGCCGTGCAGGTTAACCTTCTCGTTCATCTTGTCGAGCACTTTCAGATCTTTCAGCACTGGCAGAGCCTGTGCGGCGAAAGCTTCGTTGAGCTCGAAGAAGTCGATATCGTTGATGCCAAGGCCCGCACGCTTCAGGGCTTTTTGTGTAGCCGGAACTGGACCATAGCCCATGATTGCCGGATCCACACCCGCCACTGCCATCGAACGGATAACCGCCATTGGCTGGATACCCAGATCCTGTGCACGTTGCGCCGACATCACGATCATGCACGAAGCACCATCGGTGATCTGCGACGAAGTACCGGCAGTCACGGTGCCGCCCTTTGGATTGAAGGCAGGCTTGAGGGCCGCCAGACTTTCCAGGGTGGTTTCCGGACGAATGGTTTCGTCGTAGTCGAACAGTTTCAGGAAACCGTTCTCGTCGTAGCCCTGCATCGGGATGATTTCATCTTTGAACTTGCCTTCCACGGTTGCCTTGTGGGCCAACTGGTGGGAACGCACGCCGAAAGCGTCCTGTTGTTCGCGAGTGATGCCGTGCATTTTGCCAAGCATTTCAGCGGTCAGCCCCATCATGCCCGAGGCTTTTGCCGCGTACAGCGACATGTGCGGGTTCGGATCGACACCGTGCATCATGCTCACGTGGCCCATATGCTCGACGCCGCCAACCACGAACACGTCACCGTTGCCGGTCATGATCGCTTGTGCAGCGGTGTGCAACGCGCTCATCGACGAGCCACACAGACGGCTGACGGTCTGGCCGGCCGAAGTGTGCGGAATCTGGGTCATCAGCGACGCCATGCGCGCGATGTTCCAGCCCTGCTCCAGGGTCTGGTTGACGCAGCCCCAGATCACGTCCTCGACTTCAGCAGGATCGACCTTGGCGTTGCGTTCCAGCAATTTGCTGATCAGGTGCGCCGACATGTCTTCGGCGCGGGTGTTGCGGTGCATGCCGCCCTTGGAGCGGCCCATCGGAGTACGACCGAAGTCGACAATCACGACGTCTCTAGGATTCAAGCTCATAAGTTCACTCTCACTCTAGTTGGGGGCGCTTAACCGAAGAAGCTCTGGCCGTTTTTGGCCATTTCGCGCAGCTTCGCGGTTGGGTGGTACAGCGCGCCCAAATCAGCGTACTGGTCAGCCAGGGCAACGAACTCGGCAACACCGATCGAGTCGATGTAGCGCAGCGCACCGCCACGGAATGGAGGGAAACCGATACCGTAGACCAGACCCATGTCGGCTTCGGCGGCAGTTTCAACGATGCCGTCTTCCAGGCAACGCACGGTTTCCAGGCACAGCGGGATCATCATCCAGTTGATGATGTCTTCGTCAGTGACTTCGCGCTGCTCGTAAACGATCGGCTTGAGCACTTCCAGCACCGATGGATCGGCAACTTTCTTCTGCTTGCCTTTCTTGTCGGCCTCGTAGGCGTAGAAGCCCTTGCCGTTCTTCTGGCCCAGGCGCTTGGCTTCGTACAGCACGTCGATGGCCGAACGACGGTCATCCTTCATGCGATCCGGGAAACCTTCAGCCATCACGTCGCGACCGTGGTGACCGGTGTCGATGCCGACCACGTCCATCAGGTACGCCGGGCCCATCGGCCAGCCGAATTTTTCCATGACCTTGTCGATACGGACGAAGTCCACACCGGCGCTTACCAGCTTGGCGAAACCGCCGAAGTACGGGAACAGTACGCGGTTAACGAGGAAGCCCGGGCAGTCATTGACGACGATCGGGTTCTTGCCCATTTTCTTGGCGTAGGCAACGGTGGTGGCAACCGCCAGCTCACTCGACTTCTCGCCACGGATCACTTCTACCAGCGGCATCATGTGCACCGGGTTGAAGAAGTGCATGCCAACGAAGTTTTCCGGACGCTTGAGGGCCTTGGCCAGCAGGCTGATGGAAATGGTCGAGGTGTTGGACGCGAGGATGGTGTCCTCTTTGACCTGAGCTTCGACTTCAGCCAGTACGGCTTGCTTGACCTTCGGGTTTTCGACCACAGCTTCGACAACCAGATCGACGTGACCGAAGTCGCCGTAGGACAGGGTCGGACGAATGGCGTTGAGCACTTCAGCCATTTTCGCAGCCGTCATGCGACCTTTATCAACGCGGCCAACCAGCAGTTTGGCGGCTTCGGCCAGACCCTGCTCGATACCGTGCTCGTTGATGTCCTTCATCAGGATCGGCGTACCTTTGGAGGCCGACTGATAAGCGATACCGCCACCCATGATGCCGGCGCCGAGTACAGCGGCCTGCTTCACGTCTTTGGCGATTTCGTCGTAGGCCTTGGCCTTTTTCTTCAGCTCCTGATCGTTCAGGAACAGACCGATCAAGCTCTGCGCGGCAGAGGTCTTGGCCAGCTTGACGAAACCGGCTGCTTCGACTTCCAGCGCCTTGTCACGACCGAAGTTCGCGGCTTTCTGGATCGTCTTGATCGCTTCAACCGGCGCCGGGTAGTTCGGGCCAGCCTGACCGGCGACGAAACCTTTGGCGGTTTCGAATGCCATCATTTGTTCAATGGCGTTCAGCTTGAGTTTTTCAAGTTTGGGTTGACGCTTGGCCTTGAAGTCGAACTCGCCGGAGATGGCGCGTTTGATCAGCTCAAGAGCCGCTTCCTGCAGCTTCTCCGGAGCAACCACGGCGTCGACGGCGCTGACTTTCAGGGCGTCTTCAGGGCGGTTTTCCTTACCGGAGGCAATCCATTCGATGGCGTTGTCGACACCAATCAGGCGCGGCAGACGCACGGTGCCGCCGAAGCCTGGGTAGATGCCCAGTTTGACTTCCGGCAGACCGATCTTGGCCTTGGTCGACATGACGCGATAGTCAGCCGCCAGGCACATTTCCAGACCGCCGCCCAGTGCGATGCCATTAATGGCCACTACGGTTGGGACATTGAGGTCTTCGAAATCGCTGAAGATCTTGTTGGCTTCGAGATTGCCAGCAACCAGCTCGGCATCCGGCAGCTTGAAGTTGTCGACAAATTCGGTGATGTCGGCGCCGACGATGAACACGTCCTTGCCACTGCTGACGATCACGCCCTTGATCGAAGCATCTGCCTTGATGGTGTCTACGGCCTGACGCAGTTCGTTCAGGGTTAGACGGTTGAACTTGTTGACGGACTCACCCTTGAGGTCGAATTTCAATTCGACGATGCCACTTTCAAGAGCTTTAACCGTGATGGCTTTACCTTCGTAAATCATCAACTGATCTCCACGATATGGAAGCTGAACAGTACACGTCGGACGCAGGCGAATGGCTCGGCAGGACGTTTTTTCGTCGATGCTGACGCCAATCCACCCGGCACACCCGCCAACGCGATAGTCGGGATTCTGTAGGAGCAGTCTGTAAGACAAACGCTCAATTCATACGCCCGTTTGATTTGGGTACGTCACCTTCACGGAATTTCCGACAATTGTCAATCGCCCAAAATACGGGTTGAAATGCGACTTTGCGGTCATTTCTGTAAGACGAAGACCCGCAACACGCGTCTGCATGTAAAGCCATTCATAGAATCAATAGTTAGAAAAGTCGCCCTAATTCGCCGCAGCCCCTGTTTAAAGGGCTACGCTGGGTGGACGACAGGAAAATGCGCTGACTGAACCTGCATCAGAAAAGATTTCCGGCCTGCCTGGCCAACCCCGCCCGATGAATCATGTCGGGCTTTTTATTGCGCGTCTGCCGGACCTTCCCCACCGTTGCAGTGGGAAAAGTCCGCGCGTCACGCCAGCGCTTTCAGAGTGGCATCGATATCCAGCAAAACCGTCGCTTCACCCTTCTCACCCCAATACAGAGCGATCATCTGCTTGTCCGCCTCGATTTTGAAAACATTGCCCGGCAACTTTTCGAAATGATTGAGCAGCGCCCGATCTTCACAGACTTCCTGCCACTGATTAACCCAGATACCCGGCGATTTCTGCCAGTAAGTCCAGCAGACAGGCTGCTTGCTGCGACGTGGCCGATGATACTGCGCACACGGATTCGGCGGCTCTTGCGCCAGCCAGTGCGGCCATTCCTGAGGCGCCAGCTGCATGGCCAGACCGATGCGTCGTGCCTCCATACGCAAAGCGATGCGACCGCTTTGCGCGCGCGATGGGCGCAACCACGCCAGCGGACTTAAAACCACCAGCAGGATTGACACCACCAACCAGACCGTCATATCTCTATTCCCAATTCTCGGTGAGCGCATTGTGTCACTTTGGAACCAATGCGCTTGAAACCAGCCATACTTAACAATATTGAAACCTCACGAGGAGCACCTCATGCCCTACCACCACATCCTGGTCGCCGTAGATCTGACCGAAGAGTGCGACCCTGTGATTCACCGCGCCCGCGAGCTGTCGGTGAGCAATAACGCCAAGCTGTCGCTGGTGCATATTGTCGAACCGATGGCCATGGCATTCGGCGGCGACGTGCCGATGGATCTGTCACAACTGCAACAACAGCAGTTCGATCAGGCCAAGGAGCGCCTGGAGCGTCTGAAAGCCAAATACTCAGAGCTTGAGGGCGCCAACTGCCACCTGACCTATGGCCAGCCACGCCAGGAAATCCATCATTTCGCCAAAGAACAAACGTGCGATCTGATCGTGGTCGGCAGCCATGGCCGTCACGGTCTGGCGCTATTGCTGGGCTCGACCGCCAATGACGTGCTGCACGGCGCGCCATGCGATGTATTAGCGGTACACCTGGTCAAACGCTGAAGCACTGATCATTGTGGGAGCGAGCCGGCTCGCGAGGCGCCGGCACATTCAGCATTAATGCCGCCTGACACACCACATTCGCGAGCAGGCTCGCTCCCACATTGGGTCTCCACCCGCATATGAAAAGCCCGGCGTTCATCACTGAACGCCGGGCTTTTTCACATCCGGATCAATCAGGCATCCAGCTCGGCCCAACGTTCCATCAACGCATCCAGCTCAGCCTGCAACTGCTCCAGCGAAGCAATCACCTTGGCCGTTTCTGCCGCAGGGCGCTGATAGAAGCCAGCTTCAGCCATTTCGGCTTCCACGGCAGCAATCTGCTGTTCCTTGGCGTCGATATCGCCCGGCAGCGCTTCCAGCTCGCGTTGCAGCTTGTAGCTCAGTTTTTTCTTGGCAGCCGGGGCAGCGGCGGCAGGCGCAGCAGCCACAGCCGGTTCAGCGGTGACCACCGCCGAATTCAGGTCAGCCTTGCCGGATTTGCTTTCGGTCACGCCCAGCAGACGCGGCGAACCGCCCTGACGGATCCAGTCCTGATAACCGCCGACGTATTCACGCACCTTGCCTTCACCTTCGAAGACCAGCGTGCTGGTGACCACGTTGTCGAGAAATGCCCGGTCGTGGCTGACCATCAGCACCGTGCCGTTGAAAGTCAGCAGCACTTCTTCGAGCAGCTCGAGAGTTTCCACGTCGAGGTCGTTGGTCGGTTCGTCGAGCACCAGCAGGTTCGCCGGTTTGCTGAACAGCTTGGCCAGCAACAGACGCGCACGCTCACCACCCGACAGCGCCTTGACCGGCGTGCGGGCACGCTGCGGGCTGAACAGGAAGTCGCCGAGGTAGCTCAGCACGTGACGGCTCTGCCCGTCGATATCGATGAAGTCGCGACCTTCGGCAACGTTGTCGATCACGGTCTTTTCCAGATCCAGCTGATGACGCAACTGGTCGAAGTACGCCACGTCGATCCGCGTGCCCTCTTCCACTTTGCCGCTGGTCGGTTGCAGACCGCTGAGCATCAGTTTCAGCAGGGTGGTCTTGCCGGTACCGTTGGCGCCGAGCAGACCGATACGGTCGCCGCGCGTCAGCACCATCGAGAAATCCTTGATCAGGAACGGGCCGCCCGGGTGAGCGAAACTCACGTTCTCGAGGACCATCACCTGCTTGCCGGACTTGTCGGCAGTGTCCAACTGAATGTTGGCCTTGCCGGTGCGCTCACGACGCTCGCTACGCTCGACGCGCAACGCTTTCAGGGCACGGACGCGACCCTCGTTACGGGTGCGGCGCGCCTTGATACCCTGACGGATCCAGACTTCTTCCTGGGCCAGTTTCTTGTCGAACAGCGCGTTGGCGGTTTCTTCGGCGGCCAGCGCGGCTTCTTTGTGCACGAGGAAACTGGCGTAGTCGCCGTTCCAGTCGATCAGGCCACCGCGATCCAGTTCGAGAATGCGCGTGGCAAGGTTTTGCAGGAAGGAACGGTCGTGCGTGATGAACAGCACGGCGCCCTGGAAATCTTTCAGTGCTTCTTCGAGCCAGGCAATCGCACCGATATCCAGGTGGTTAGTCGGTTCGTCGAGCAACAGCAGATCCGGCTCGGACACCAGCGCCTGCGCCAGCAGCACGCGACGACGCCAGCCGCCGGACAACTGGGCGAGGGTCTTGTCGGCCGGCAGTTGCAGGCGGCTCAAGGTGCTTTCGACCAGAGTCTGCAAGCGCCAGCCATCACGGGCTTCGAGGTCTTGCTGAACGTGCATCAGCTTGTTCAGGTCGTCTTCAGTGACGCAGTTCTGCGCAAGGTGATGGTACTCGGCGAGCAACGCGCCCACGCCATCAAGGCCCTCAGCGACCACGTCGAACACCGTCCGATCGTCGGCCACTGGCAATTCTTGCGGCAATTCGCCGATTTTCAGACCAGGGGCACGCCACACCGAGCCTTCATCGGGCTTCTGGTCGCCCTTGACCAGTTTCATCATGCTGGACTTGCCAGTGCCGTTGCGGCCGATGATGCACACCCGCTCACCACGGGCGATCTGCCAGGACACCTTGTCCAACAACGGCATAGCGCCGAACGCAAGGGACACATCGCTGAATTTGAGCAGGGTCATGAGCTTCTCCAAAAACCGGGCGCGCATTCTACCTGAGTTAGGGCTTCAGCAGGCCGGCAATTTGTCTGTCGAAGCACTCTGCACAACATTTGTTGCGAACTTGTGCTGCGAGGCCCGCAAAGCTTTCGCCGCTTGCTGGCAAAAGGCTAAGCTACAGACAATTCAGTGCTGATTCGTGTCGGCACTTGTCATGATTTCTCTGCCCGGATGTCTCATGCGCAGTCGCCTTTTCAGTGTTTTGTCCTGTTTGCTACTTACCGCCACTGCCGCTCAATCCGCCCAGGCGGTGGACCTGTCCACCCAACGCCAGTATTACGATGAAGCCAAGCGCGCGCTGGCCAAGGGCGATACCGGCCCGTACTTCCGCTACAGTCAGGCGCTGGCCGATTATCCGCTGGAACCGTACCTGGCCTACGACGAACTGACCGCGCGCCTGAAAACCGCGAGCAACGCCGAGATCGAGAAATTCCTCGCCGAACACGGTGACTTGCCCCAGGCCAACTGGATGAAGCTGCGCTGGTTGCGCTGGCTCGCCGACCGTGGCGACTGGGCGACTTTCGTCAAATACTACGACCCGAAACTCAACTTCACTGAACTGGACTGCCTGAATGCGCAGTACCAGATCACCCATGACAAAAAAGCCGAAGGTTACGCCAACGCGGACAAACTCTGGCTGACCGGCAAATCACAACCCGCCGCGTGCGACGCGCTGTTCGGCATCTGGGCGGCCGATGGCCAGCTCACCGAGCAGAAACGCTGGGAGCGCACCAAGCTCGCCGCTCAGACGCGCAACTATCCACTGGCCAACAGTCTGGTCAACGGCCTGACCACCCTCGCCCCGCGCGGCCGTTTACTGGTGGATGTGGCGCAAAAGCCGGAACTGCTCAATCAGCCTTCACGCTTCACCCCGGCCGACGAGCCGATGTCCGATGTGGTCAGCCTTGGCCTGCGCCGCCTCGCTCGTCAGGATCCGGACAAGGCCATGGCGCTGCTCGACGGTTATGCCAGCAGCATGCATTTCTCCCGCGATGAAAAAGTTGCGATCGCCCGGGAGATCGGCCTGACTCTCGCCCGGCGTTTCGACAGCCGCGCGCTGGATGTGATGACCAAGTACGACCCGGAACTACGCGACAACACTGTCTCGGAATGGCGTTTGCGCCTGCTCTTGCGTCTGGCCCGTTGGGATGACGCCTATCAGTTGACCCGCCGTCTGCCGCAGGATCTGGCCACCACCAACCGCTGGCGCTACTGGCAGGCGCGCAGTCTGGAACTGGCCCAGCCGCAAAACCCGGAAGCACAGACGCTGTACAAAGGCCTCGCCCGGGAACGTGATTTCTACGGCTTCCTTGCCGCCGACCGCTCGCAATCGCCCTACTCGCTGAACAACAAGCCGCTGGTCCTCAGCCAGGCGCTGATCAACAAGGTGCGCAACACCCCAGGCGTGCGCCGCGCGCTGGAGTTCCATGCTCGCGGGCAGATCGTCGACGGTCGCCGCGAGTGGTATCACGTCAGCCGCCATTTCAATCGCGATGAAATGGTTGCCCAGGCGAAACTCGCTTACGACCTGAAATGGTATTTCCCGGCGATTCGCACCATCAGTCAGGCGCAGTACTGGGACGATCTGGATATCCGCTTCCCGATGGCCCACCGCGAAACCCTCGTGCGTGAAGCCAAGGTACGTGGTCTGCATTCGAGCTGGGTGTTTGCCATCACCCGTCAGGAAAGCGCTTTCATGGACGACGCGCGCTCCGGCGTTGGCGCCAGCGGCCTGATGCAGTTGATGCCCGGCACCGCCAAGGAAACCGCGCGCAAGTTCAGCATCCCGCTGGCCTCGCCGCAGCAAGTGCTCGATCCAGACAAGAACATTCAACTCGGCGCCGCTTACCTGAGTCAGGTGCACAGCCAGTTCAACGGCAACCGCGTCCTCGCTTCCGCCGCCTACAACGCCGGCCCCGGCCGTGTGCGCCAATGGCTGCGCGGTGCTGATCACCTGAGCTTTGACGTCTGGGTGGAAAGCATTCCTTTCGATGAGACCCGTCAGTACGTGCAGAACGTGTTGTCGTACTCGGTGATCTACGGCCAGAAGCTCAACTCGCCACAGCCACTGGTGGACTGGCATGAGCGGTATTTTGACGATCAGTGATCACGCGACTGACGCTGAGTAACAAAAAATGCCCGTATCGCGAGATACGGGCATTTTTTATAGGTACAACCTGAACGGTTACTTAGTGAATGGCAGGATCGGTGACAGGATTCGTTGAAGCGCTCTTGCCATCATTGAACTGCAACGCCGCCAACCGCGCATACAGCGGATTGCTGGCAATCAGTTCCTGATGAGTACCAATGGCGACAAGCTTGCCCTGATCCATCACCGCAATCCGGTCAGCGTTTTTCACAGTGGCGAGTCGATGCGCGATCACCAGCGTGGTGCGGTTCTGCATCAGACTCGGCAGCGCTTCCTGAATCAAGTGTTCGCTCTGCGCATCGAGGGCGCTGGTGGCTTCGTCCAGCAGCAGGATCGGTGCGTCGACCAGCAACGCCCGAGCGATCGCCAGACGTTGGCGCTGGCCACCGGAAAGACCGAGACCGCCATCACCCAGATGGGTCTGGTAACCGTTGGGCATTTTCTCGATGAAGTCGTGGGCGTGAGCAATTTTTGCCGCTTCCTTGACTTGCTCCAGCGTCGCCCCCGGATTGCCGTAACGAATATTCTCTTCGACGCTGCCGAAAAACAGCGCCGGCGACTGTGACACCAAGGCAAAGTGGCGGCGCAAATCCAGCGGATCGAGGCTGGTCAGCGGCACGCCATCAATCAGGATCCGCCCTTCCACCGGGTCATAAAAACGCAATAGCAAATCGTACACCGTGGACTTGCCGGCGCCGGATGGCCCCACCAGCGCCAGCGTCTCACCGGCCCGGATGGTCAGGTTCAAGCCGTTGACGGCATAGCTTTCAGGCCGCGACGGATAGGAAAAACGTACTTCCTGCAGTTGCAGTTCGCCCCGCACGCGCTGCGGCAGGGTCACCAGCCCGGTAGTGGGCGGCTGAATGATATTTTCCGAACCCAACAGCTCAGCGATGCGCTCGGCGGCACCCGCCGCGCGTTGCAGTTCGCCGATGACCTCGCTCAACGTGCCTATCGCACTGCCGACAATCAGGCTGTAAAAAACAAACGCGGCCAGTTCGCCACCGGTGATGCGCCCGGCGATCACGTCCATGCCGCCGACCCACAACATCACTGCCACCGCGCCGAGCACCAGCACGATCACCATGGTGATCATCCACGAGCGCTGAAAGATGCGTTTGCGCGCCGTGTCGAAGGCGTCTTCAACCGTTGTCGCAAAACGGTGCTCATCCTGAACCTGATGGTTGTAGGCCTGCACGGTTTTGATCTGACCAAGGGTTTCCGAGACATAGCTGCCGATATCGGCGACCCGGTCCTGGCTCAGCCGTGACAGATTGCGCACGCGCCGGCCGAAAATCAGAATCGGGGCAACCACAAACGGCAAGGCGATCACCACGATGCTGGTGAGTTTTGCGTTGGTGACAAACAGCAGGATGACGCCGCCGATAACCATCAGCAGGTTGCGCAGGAACATCGACAGCGACGAGCCGATCACCGATTGCAGCAGCGTTGTATCGGCCGTCAGCCGCGACTGGATTTCCGAACTGCGGTTGTTCTCGTAAAAGCCGGGGTGCAGATAGACCAGATGGTTGAATACCTCACGGCGGATATCGGCCACGCAACGCTCGCCGATCCACGACACCCAGTAAAACCGCGCGAACGTGCCGACCGCCAGACCCAGCACCATCAGCATGAAGATGCCGATGCTCTGGTTGAGCTGGTGCGGCGACTGAGTCATGAAGCCGCGGTCGACCAACAGTTTGATCCCCTGCCCCATCGACAACGTAACGGCGGCGGTGACGATCAACGCTAGCAGCGCAGCGATGACCTGCCAGCGGTAAGGGGCCAGAAATCGACTGGTCAGACGCAGGGCGCGCCGGTGCCTGGAAGAAAGCTTCGGGGTCATTCAGGTACACATCCGTGTTGATGAAAGGGCTAGCGTAAACCTTCTTGCGGCGGAACTCTGTAAATCACAATGAGTCAGGTTAAATATGCCCCCAAAGACTAGGCCATAGTTACTATTGGTCTAAAGTCCCGGTTGAGACGAGCGGTCGTTTCTGTTTGAGTGGAGATGCCCCCACTGACAGACCGCAGGGAGTTGTCACAGCCCGGTCACGTGGCGGTTTTACCCTAGGCGCACAACCTGATGAGGAGACAGGCCATGTCCTTGCAACACAGCAGCGAAGACAAGATTGAAGTGATCCGCACCAAGCCCGGCCAATCTCTGGGTTGCTCGATACTGGACAAGGATGGGCGTGAAGTACCGATCACTGAAGAAATGATCCAGCAAGCGTGCAGCGAACTGGAGAAGCGATTGGTCAAGCCTGCCGAACAAGAGTGATATAGCCACCGTCTTCATGACCCGGTCCTTTTGACCGGGTTTTTTCTGTCTGCAGATCAGGTATTTGTGGCGCGGCCTTCGCGAGCAAGCTCGCTCCCACATGGACCTCTGAAGATCTCCTGTGGGAGCGAGCCTGCTCGCGAAAGGGCCGACCCGGTTTCTAGACGGCCACCGCCCCCAGCGCCGCCACGATCTTCGCCAAAGCCGGCGAATCCCCTTCAACCCGCACCTTCAGTCCTTCAATCTCGCGTCGCACCGGATACTGCTTGCGCAACACATCGAACGCCGCCCGCTGCTCACCGACATTACCTACAAGGCTGCGGCGAAAGTCCGCGTCATCACGGCGCGGGTCGTACACGCCTCGGCACAACATCGCCAGCGCCCAGGCCGGATCGCTGTCAGCATGCAGGGTCACTTCAGACAACCACGGTGCCGGCAAAAGATCACTGAGTTGAATAACTGCCGGTTGGCCGCTGAATTCGCAATACGCCTGATAAATCTGCGCCGTTCCGCGCTGTTTACCGTCGAGGCTGTAACCGGCAATGTGCGGCGTGGCCAATACGCAGAGCTCGGCCAGCGCCGCGTCAACCTCAGGCTCGGCCTCCCAGACGTCGAGAATGGCTTGCAGGTCTTCACGCTCCAGTAGCACTTCGCGCAGGGCAAGGTTATCCACCACTGGACCACGCGCCGCGTTGATCAACCACGCACCGGGCTTGAGCTGCTGCAAACGCTGCTGATCAAACAGATGCCAGGTCGCGCCGGCACCGCTGCGGGTCAACGGCGTGTGCAGACTGATCACGTCGCACTGCTCGATGATCTGTTCCAGGCTGACATAATCGCCCCCTTCGGCAGCCTGACGCGGCGGATCGCAGACTTTGACGTTCCAGCCCAGGCCCTTCAGGACCTTGATCAGGCGCCCGCCTACCTCGCCGGCACCAACGACACCGTAAGTCCGTTGAGTGAGATCGACACCTTCGATTTCGGCAAGCGTCATCAGACTGCCCAGCACGTAATCGACCACGCCCCGAGCGTTACAGCCAGGCGCACTGGACCAGGTAATGCCGGCCTCACTGAAGTACTCGAGATCCAGATGATCCGTCCCGATGGTGCAGGTGCCGACAAAGCGCACCTTGCTGCCCTCAAGCAACGCGCGGTTGACGTTGGTCACCGAACGTACGAGCAAAACGTCAGCCTGCTCGACCGTCGCACGGTCGATGGAACGGCCTGGCACCCGGCGGATCTCGCCGAAACCGGCAAAAAAGGCATCGAGCAGCGGGATATTTTCGTCGGCAACAATCAGCATGGCGGGCTCCTTTGGCGGATCGGCAGTTTAGGTGCAGATCGGTCGCCGGGCCAGCAGGGTTTGCGCTTACAAATCCGCAACAGAGGATTTTTCCTGACCAAGGCGTCAGCGGCGTAGAATGCGGCGCCTTGCGCATCAACACCTGTGGACGCTTTGCCCGTGAATTCTGTAACTGATCAACCTGTCGCCGTCTCCCTCACCCGCCCCGCGCGTATTCGCCTGGAGTTCAAGAACCTGCTCGCCCTGGCGTTGCCGATCATCATCGCGCAACTGGCGACCACGGCCATGGGCTTCGTCGACGCCGTCATGGCCGGGCGCGTCGGGCCAAAGGATCTGGCGGCCGTTGCCTTGGGCAACTCGATCTGGGTGCCGGTATTCCTGTTGATGACCGGCACGCTGCTGGCAACTACGCCGAAAGTCGCCCAGCGTTTTGGCGCTGGCACTCACAGCGAAATCGGCCCGCTCGTCCGTCAGGCATTGTGGCTGGCACTGGTGGTCGGGCTGATTGCGACGGCGATGCTGGTCGCCGCCGAGCCGGTGCTGCACCTGATGAAGGTTGATCCCGAGCTGATCGGCCCGTGCATGCAATACCTGCATGGCATCGCCAGCGGCCTGCCGGCGGTGGCGTTCTATCACGTGCTGCGCTGCACCAGTGACGGCATCGGTCGCACGCGTCCGGCAATGGTATTGGGCCTGTGCGGTCTGGCACTGAACATTCCGCTGAACTACGTCTTCATCTATGGCCACTTCGGTGTGCCGGCGATGGGCGGCGTCGGCTGCGGTTGGGCCACGGCCATCGTGATGTGGGTGATGGCGCTGGGTCTGGCCGGTTATGAGCGCTGGGCGCCGGCCTATCGTTCGAGCGAAATTTTCAGCCGCTTCGACTGGCCGCAATGGGCGGTGATCAAGCGACTGCTGGCGATCGGCCTACCGATCGGCATCGCGGTGTTTGCCGAGTCGAGCATTTTTGCCGTGATCGCCCTGCTGATCGGCAGCCTCGGCGCCACTGTAGTGGCCGGGCACCAGATTGCGCTCAACGTCAGCTCGCTGGTGTTCATGATTCCGTACTCGCTGGGCATGGCCGTTACCGTGCGCGTCGGTCAGGCGCTGGGCCGCGAAGAACCACGCGAGGCACGGTTTGCCGCGGGCGTCGGCATGGGCACCGCGCTGGCTTACGCCTGCCTGTCGGCAAGCATGATGCTGTTGCTGCGCGAGCCGATTGCGGCGATCTACACCGCTGACCCGACGGTGATTCACATCGCGGCGATGCTGATCGTGTATTCGGCGCTGTTCCAGTTTTCCGATGCGATTCAGGTGACCGCCGCCGGCGCACTGCGTGGCTATCAGGACACTCGGGTGACGATGATCCTGACCCTTTTCGCCTATTGGGGCATTGGTTTGCCGGTGGGCTATGCCCTCGGTCTGACTGACTGGCTCGGCGAACCACGCGGCCCGAGCGGTTTGTGGCAGGGTCTGATCGTTGGCTTGAGCTGTGCGGCGTTGATGCTGTCGATTCGCCTGACGCGCAGTGCGCGCAAACGTATTCGGATCAGTCGTTCGGCGGGCTAAACCCTGACGCAGGACAAAAAATGTGGGAGCCAGCCTGCTGGCGAATGCGGTGTGTCAGTCGCCATTAATAGTGACTGAGATACCGCTTTCGCGAGCAGGCTCGCTCCCACATTTGGTTTTGCGTTCGCCTGGGATTCAGGCGTTCTTTTTGCGAATCCAGTACAGGTAGGTACCGGCCTCTTCGTGCTGGCTCACCAGTTCATGGTCGAGAAACACGCAGAATTTGGGGATATCGCGTTTGGTCGACGGGTCGGTGGCGATCACCTTGAGCAGGCCGCCGGGCGCCAGGTCACGGATGTGCTGGTGCAGCATCATCACCGGCTCCGGGCAATTGAGACCGGTGGCGTCGAGCGTGCCGTCGACCGGGGTATCGATCATTTCACTCATGATTCACTCCTGAAACTGGCCGGCATTGTCGCCCATTGCCGGGTATTCGGTCATCTGTGGCGTTACGCCACACCCCCTGTGGGAGCGAGCCTGCTCGCGAAGGCGTCGTATCAGCCAACATCATTGCTGGATCGGATTGCGCTTTCGCGAGCAGGCTCGCTCCCACAGGGTTTTGTGTTGTGTCAGCGCGATTTGGGCTTCTTGATGTCATGCCGACGCAGGTGGCAGGTCACTTCCTCACGATCGTGATACAGCTGTTTGCAGCCGATATCGACCTTGATCCCGCGCGCCTTGAAACCATCGGCGATACGTTCGAGCAAACGCTTCACCTCGGCGTAACGCTGCTTCATCGGCAGTTTCAGATTGACCACTGCTTCGCGGCAATGCCCCTCGCCGATCCACTCTTCGAGCATCGCGGCGTTGCGCGCCGGTTTCTCGACGATGTCGCAGACCATCCAGTCCACCGGTTGCTTGGGCTTGAAGGTGAAACCGTCGGCCATCAAGTGCTGCACCAGACCGGTATCCATCAGGCTTTCGGCCATCGGGCCGTTGTCGATGGCGGTCACCAGCATGCCGCGGTTGACCAGTTGCCAGGTCCAGCCTCCCGGTGCGGCGCCGAGGTCGACGCCGGTCATGTCGCTGTGCAGGCGATCTTCCCACTGATCACGCGGGATAAAGTGGTGCCACGCCTCTTCCAGCTTCAGCGTCGAACGGCTCGGCGCTTCACGCGGGAACTTCAGGCGCGGAATGCCCATCGGCCACATCGCCGAGTTACCGGCGTCTGCCATTCCCAGAAACACTTCACGACCACTTTTGAAGGTCAGCAACAGACGCGGCTTGCTGGCGTCTTCCACCAGTTTGCCGGCGCCGGTCAGCGCCTTGCGCAGCGGGCCTTCGAATTTCTTGCAGAAGTTCGACAGTTCCTTGCCGTCGTTGGTGTCGACGACTTCCAGCCACAGGCTGCCGCACACCGGAAAATCGGCCATGTGCGCGAGGATCACGCTGATGCGATCGTTTTCCGGCAGATCGATAAATACGCCGCGCGCCCACTGACGCGGGAAGATCAGTTCGGCAAAGCGCTGCCCGCGCATCAGGCGCTCGGCGCCGTCTTCTTCGGTGCAGACAAACTCGGCGCACGCAGTGGCGGCTTTGGCCTTGGCGTAGCCGGCCACATTGAGTTGCGCAGCGAGGTCGGAAATTTCCGAACAGACTTCGCCTTCGAAGCCGGGCCGGCAATGCATGAATAGGGTGTTCATTCTTACTCCTGGGCAGCGGGCGCTCATTCGGCCGCTGCGCGATGCTCAGGCCTTGCGTTGAAGCAAAGCCTGTCACGAAAACCGGCGCATGATAGCCGATGTCGGAACCTTGGACTTGCCCATAGAGTCCAGTTATTAGCCAGCTACCTAAAACAGGGCTAGGTTTAAAGCTCTATTCGTCCCCCGATCCGTAGCCGTGCGGATTCAAAGGAGTGATTGTAATGCCGTCCCTCGATAGCCTGAAAACGCTCAAAACCCTGCAAATCGACGACAAGACCTACCACTATTTCAGTTTGCCGGATGCCGCCAAGAGCCTGGGCGATCTCGACAAGCTGCCAATGTCGCTGAAAGTCCTGCTGGAAAACCTGCTGCGCTGGGAAGATGAAAAAACTGTCACCGGCGCCGATCTCAAGGCGCTTGCCGCGTGGCTCAAGGAGCGCCGCTCCGACCGCGAAATCCAGTACCGCCCGGCCCGGGTATTGATGCAAGACTTTACCGGCGTGCCCGCCGTGGTCGACCTTGCCGCCATGCGTGCGGCGATGGCCAAGGCCGGCGGCGATCCGCAGCGAATCAACCCGCTGTCGCCGGTGGATCTGGTGATCGACCACTCGGTAATGGTCGACAAGTTCGCCACCGCCAGCGCATTCGAGCAGAACGTCGACATCGAAATGCAGCGCAACGGCGAACGTTATGCCTTTCTGCGTTGGGGCCAGAGCGCCTTCGACAACTTTAGCGTGGTGCCGCCGGGCACCGGTATCTGCCACCAAGTCAACCTCGAATATCTCGGCCGCACCGTGTGGACCAAGGATGAGGACGGCCGCACCTATGCCTTTCCCGACACCTTGGTCGGCACCGACTCGCACACCACCATGATCAACGGCCTCGGCGTTCTTGGCTGGGGCGTTGGCGGGATCGAGGCGGAAGCGGCGATGCTCGGGCAACCGGTGTCGATGCTGATTCCGGAAGTGATCGGTTTCAAACTGACCGGCAAGCTCAAGGAAGGCATTACCGCCACTGACCTGGTGCTGACTGTCACGCAAATGCTGCGCAAGAAAGGCGTGGTCGGCAAATTCGTCGAGTTCTACGGTGACGGCCTCGCTGATCTGCCGCTCGCCGACCGCGCGACCATCGCCAACATGGCTCCGGAATATGGCGCGACGTGCGGCTTCTTCCCGGTTGACGACGTGACTTTGGAATATCTGCGCCTGTCCGGGCGGCCGCCGCAAGTGGTCAAACTGGTCGAGGCCTACACCAAGGCTCAGGGCTTGTGGCGTCTGCCCGGTCAGGAACCGGTCTTCACCGACAGCCTGGCGCTGGACATGGGCAGCGTCGAAGCGAGCCTGGCCGGACCGAAACGTCCACAGGATCGCGTCTCGCTGCCGAATGTACCGCAAGCCTTCAGCGACTTCATCGACTTGCAATTCAAACCCACCAGTAAAGAAGAAGGACGCCTGGAAAGTGAGGGCGGCGGCGGTGTCGCGGTGGGCAATGCCGATCTGGTCGGCGAAACCGAATATGAATACGAAGGCCGCACCTATCGCCTGAAAAACGGTGCGGTGGTTATTGCTGCGATCACTTCGTGCACCAACACCTCTAACCCGAGCGTAATGATGGCCGCCGGGCTGCTGGCGAAGAAAGCCGTGGAGAAAGGCCTGACGCGTAAACCGTGGGTGAAGAGCTCGCTGGCACCGGGTTCAAAAGTGGTTACCGACTACTACAAGGCAGCGGGATTGACGCAATACCTCGACCAGCTCGGGTTTTCCCTGGTCGGCTATGGCTGCACCACCTGCATCGGCAACTCCGGGCCGCTGCCCGAGCCGATCGAGAAAGCCATCCAGAAAGCCGACCTGACCGTGGCGTCGGTGCTGTCCGGCAACCGCAACTTCGAAGGCCGCGTGCATCCACTGGTGAAGACCAACTGGCTGGCCTCGCCACCGCTGGTCGTCGCCTATGCTCTGGCCGGCAGCGTGCGCAGCGATATCAGCAGCGAACCGCTGGGCGAGGACAAACAAGGTAATCCGGTATATCTGCGCGATATCTGGCCATCGAGTAAAGAGATCGCCGATGCGGTCAGTCAGGTCAACACGGCGATGTTCCACAAGGAATACGCCGAGGTGTTTGCCGGTGATGAACAATGGCAGGCCATTGAGGTGCCGCAAGCGGCGACGTATGTGTGGCAGGATGATTCGACTTACATTCAACATCCGCCGTTTTTCGATGATATTTCCGGCCCGCTGCCGGAAATCAAGGACGTCAAAGGTGCGCGGGTATTGGCCCTGCTCGGTGATTCAGTCACAACCGACCACATCTCCCCTGCCGGTAACATCAAGGCTGACAGCCCGGCCGGGCGTTATCTGCGCGAAAAAGGCGTCGAGCCAAGGGACTTCAACTCCTACGGCTCACGGCGTGGCAATCATGAAGTGATGATGCGCGGCACCTTCGCCAATATCCGCATTCGTAACGAAATGCTTGGCGGCGAAGAAGGTGGCAACACGATCTACATTCCCACCGGCGAGAAACTGGCGATCTACGATGCGGCGATGAAGTATCAGGCTTCGGGCACGCCATTGGTGGTGATTGCCGGGCAAGAATACGGCACCGGTTCCAGTCGCGACTGGGCGGCCAAAGGCACCAATTTACTGGGCGTGAAAGCGGTGATCGCTGAAAGCTTCGAGCGAATTCACCGTTCCAACCTGGTGGGCATGGGCGTGTTGCCGCTGCAATTCAAGCTTGATCAGAACCGCAAGAGTCTCAACCTGACGGGCAAGGAAACCTTTGAAATCCAGGGTTTGACCGGCGTCGAGCTGACACCGCGGATGAACCTGCCCCTGGTAATCACCCGTGAGGACGGGCGTCAGGAGAAAATCGAGGTGTTGTGCCGCATCGATACGTTGAACGAGGTTGAATACTTCAAGTCGGGCGGGATTTTGCATTACGTCCTGCGCCAGTTGATCGCCTCGTAACGCACATACCAATGTAGGAGCTGCCGCAGGCTGCGATCTTTTGATCTTGCTGTTAAAAGCCAAAGTCAAAAGATCGCAGCCTGCGGCAGCTCCTACATACAGGCGAAAAAAAACCCGCCGAAGCGGGTTTTTCCCAAGACCATTATCGACTCCCTGTCGGCAGCGATCCTTGCAAATGGTCGATCATCCGTGATCCTGAAACACTCCCTGTGTCTCAGTTGATGTGTGTAGATTACGCAGTGGATCCAATCGGCAATAGTCGTAAAAGCTACCAGTGCGTGTAAGACATTCGCCATAGCAACCCTTCCGAAAACCCTTAGCCCTGTCAGGCATCAAGCATCGAAGCCGCAATCTGCGCGACTTTCAGCTGCCCTGAAGCTTGTTCCAGCGCGTCATCCTCCAGAAACCACGCAGCGGACAAACCGGCAAACGCCAGCACCCATTGCAGCAGCCTCCGCCGATCCAGTCCGGCAGCCTCGACAATCACAGCCAGCTGCCGACGAAAGCGTTGGGGATCGGTGGCTGTCGGCAAGTCCGGGTTGCAAATCAGGTTGGCGTAGTCAAAACCGCGCTCGCCCCTGACTCGTTTCGGATCAATAGCCAGCCAGCCGCGCGATTCGAAATCCAGCACATTGTCGTGATGCATGTCGCCGTGCAGCACTACGACATCCAGTGGATCGGCGAGCAGGGCTTCGGCGGTTTGCAGGCTCAGGGTATAGAGGCCGCCATGTCGGGCCGCTGCGATGCGCAGCGACGCAAACCATGGCCCCAGCTCCAACAGCGGCGGTGGCTGTGTCGGACGCGGCGCATGCAATCGCGACAGCGCCGAACAGAGAATCCGGCTTGCCTCGTCGTCTTCGCCATTCAGCGCCATGTGCATCAGCGAGCGTCGGCCCATGGCACGCTCCATCAACAGGCCATCCTCGTGGTGCGCCAACACTTGCGCAGCGCCGTCACCCTCCCACCAGGTCATCAATCGATTGCCGTGTTTCTCATCGACATCCAGCGCCACCTTGAGCATGGCCGGCTTGTCGTTCAGGCGTACCGGCAGCAGTCGGCTGCCAAGCGTGATGATCGGTGCGCCGTCCGTCACTAATGACCAGCGTTGCAGCCACGGCTGGAAAAGATCAGCCGCCATCACGCTCCCTGGCTTTGGCGCTCTCGGCAAGAAACTGTTCGAGTCGGCTCAACTGTTCTTCCCAGCCACGGCTGTCCATGTAATACGCCTCTTTCTGGCGAATGTCGGGAATGTGCGCGAAGCCTGATTCAGACACCTTGAGCAACGTTCCCTCCTCGAAATCCTGCAGCTCGAACCTGACCAGCGTGGTCGGCTCCTGGGAATAGTCGATTTTCGGGTTCACCGCATACGGATGCCAGCGAAACGAAAACAACTGCTGCGGCTCGACCCGCTCGATCAGCACATTCCACAACACATGTTCATAACCCGGATACGTGACCTGCCCTTGCGTCCATTCACCGGCAATAAACCGCCGTCCTTCCAGCGCCACACCAAACCACTGGCCAAACGCCTCGGCATCGACCAATGCACGCCAGACATGCGAACGCGGCGCCTTGAGCGTGATCTTGCGTTCGAAACTATTGGGTACTGGTTTCATACGTCACCTCCTGTTCTGAACACTAGGCCTGTATGACCACATGTCCAATGTGAAGTTGTATCAGAGCGGTGCAGTCATTCATCAGCAAGGAAACATCAAGCTGCAGTTTTCTGACCGGTGCAGTGATGGATCCAGCCCCCCTTCGCCCAACGAAACTGTTACCTTTTCCAGCGAATTTGAATCAACAAGGACGAATCATGCCGCCATCCCTCGCCGAACGTTACCGCGGTGCCCTGCTTGGTCTGGCATGCGGCGACGCTGTCGGTACTACGGTTGAGTTCAAACCACGGGGATCATTCCAACCGTTGACCGATATGGTCGGCGGTGGCCCGTTCCACCTCAAGCCAGGGCAGTGGACCGATGACACCTCAATGGCGCTGTGTCTGGCGGAAAGCTTGCTGAACAAAAATGGATTCAATGCCGCTGATCAGATGGGCCGCTACCTCAACTGGTGGCAATGGGGCTATCTCAGCTCGACCGGTGAGTGTTTCGATATCGGCATGACCGTCAGTCAGGCGCTGGCGCAATATCAACAAACCGCTGATCCCTTCGCCGGCTCGACCGACCCGTACAGCGCCGGTAACGGCTCGCTGATGCGTCTGGTGCCGGTGGTGCTGTTCTACTTTCCCGACGCCCGGAAAATCCAGAGCTTCGCCGCCGACAGTTCGCGAACCACCCACGCAGCACCTGAAGCCATCGAATGCTGCCAATTGCTGGCCGGGTTGATCGCCTGCGCGCTTGAAGGCGCGAGCAAAGCAGAACTGCGTCAGCTGCCACGTGCCAGCTTCTCGCAACCCAAGGTTGCTTCCATTGGGCGTGGCGATTTCCTCGGTCTGTCCGAGGCAGACATCAAAGGTAGTGGCTACAGCGTGCAGTCGCTGGAAGCGGCGTTGTGGTGCTTTCACCACACGGACAGCTTCGAAGCGGCCATTTTGCGCGCGGCCAACCTGGGCGATGACGCCGATACCACCGCCGCGATCACCGGCCAATTGGCCGGCGCCTATTACGGCGTGCGGGGGATTCCTGAACACTGGCTGGAAAAGCTGCACGACGTTGAAGAGATTGCGGCGACCGCCGACCGTTTGCTCGCGGCTTCCCGAATGCGCGCGCCTGAATAAGCGCGACGCAGCCGCTACACTGCTCGGCACTTACTTTGATACAGCGAGATTTGACTATGTCCCCACGCCTGCTTCTGGCCCTGACACCCTTCCTGTTCACTCCCCTCGCCCACGCTGCCGTCGACTGCGCCAATGCCAGCGACCAGGCGACAATGAATCAGTGTGCCGGGCAGGACTTCAAAGCGGCGGACAAGGAGTTGAACGCGGTTTATCAGCAGATCACCGGACGTTTGAAGGACAACCCGGATGGCAAGAAGCTGTTGGTCAGTGCGCAACGGGCGTGGCTGGGGTTTCGGGATGCCGAGTGCAAGTTTTCATCGTCCGGGGTAACGGGCGGGAGCGTTTATCCGTGGGTTTACAGCAGTTGCCTGACCGGCGTGACCAAGGTCCGGGTTGAGGCGCTGAAACAGTATTTGAAGTGTGAAGAAGGTGACATGAGCTGCCCGGTGCCCGGGGCCTGATTTTTGCCGCGGTTTTGAGGGATCTTTCGCGAGCAGGCTCGCTCCCACATTGGAACGCATTTCAAATGTGGGTCAACGCCCGTGCAATGCGTTGCGCGTGATCATGTTCTGCTCAGGCCGATACGACTCGGCCCTGTGCACACTCGCGCACACGACAGGAGCACCACTGCGCAAACTTTCCTCAAGCACATGCCGTAGCCGCAACAATCCCTCACGTTGCATCGCCAGGTTGGCCTCGATCTGGCGTATCTCATCCATACGGATATCGATTTGCTCGATGGTCAGCGATTTCGAACAACTGCCATCCTGCAAGAACAGACCGCGAATGGTCTCGAGAGAAAAACCAAGCCGTTGCGCGTCGCGCACCAGTATCAATCGTGCAACAGCTGCCTCGGCGTAGTGGCGATATCCATTGGCGTCACGGGTAGAAGGCTCCAGTAACCCTTGTTCCTGGTAATAGCGAATGGCCGAAGCGGCAACACCGGTGCGCTTGGAAACTTCTCCAATCTTCATAAAAACTGCTTGACCTTCAAGTTGGCTTTAATCGTTAGCATAAGCCCAGGCTCAGCACGACAGCCAGTCGTTATTGACCCACCTGAACATCTTTCACCTTTACGGAATTTGATGATGAGCACACTGACAGACCTGCTGAAATGGCGCTACGCAACGAAAAAGTACGACCCTTCCCGGACGGTGTCCGATGAAAAAATCGAGCGCATTCTGGAAGCGGTGCGGTTAACGCCGACATCAAGTGGACTGCAGCCCTTTGAATTGCTCGTAGTGACTAACGCAGAGATTCGCGAAAAGATCAAAGCCGTCAGCTGGAATCAGCAGCAGGTTACCGACTGCTCTCATTTGCTGGTGTTCGCCGCGTGGGACGACATCACTGCGGAGCGAGTCAACATGATGTTTGACCTGACCAATGAAGTACGCGGGACGGTTAACGAAGGATGGGAAAATTACCGTCAGATGCTCTTGGGTATTGTCGCTGGACGTGGCAAGGAAGCCAATTATCAGGCGGCTGCGCGACAGGCTTACATCGGTTTGGGCTCGGCTTTGATCGCCGCAGCGTTTGAAGAAGTCGATGCCACACCGATGGAAGGTTTCGACCCGGCAGCCATCGATGAGATCCTCGGGCTCTCGGCTCGCAACTTGCGCAGTGTGGTGATTCTGCCGTTGGGGCATAGAGCCACTGAGGGAGACTGGTTGGTCAACCTGAAAAAGGTGCGCCGCTCGCGGGAAAACTTCGTTACCGAGATCAAGTAACCCCGGTAAGAGCGGGTGACTGAAGCATGCCTGTAGCGTGTGTGCCCGCTCTAATCAATCCCTGAACCCCTCATCGATACCAGCGGCCACCGAGTGGATCGCGTCCCTCCTCTGCGCTCGACTTGTTTTGAATTCGAGAGCAAATCGACATTGAAATCCCCCCAGATCGATGAAACAGAGGTTCACTCTGTGGCCCCCGCACTCGATTCCACCTGTGCTCTTAACAAAACAAGAACAATTTATTATTGCCATTCGATAATTTAACATCGAGAATTAGTCATTCCCAATGGCACCGCAAGGATTTTTCATGAGTACTCGTAACAACGGATTGGCACTGCAGCGCATGCATTGGGTCGGATTACTGGCAGCGATTCTTGTCTGGGTTTTAGGGGTGACCGAGGTCGGTGGCAACGCATCGATCTGGTTCTTCAAAACGGATGAAATGCTCGCGGCTCTGCTTTACGCCTTTGCTGAAAACTCACCGCAATTGCTTGACCCGTTTGTCGAAGGCGCACTACTTGCGCCCGACACATGGCTCTCACCACTGGTCACCGCGCTGCTCATCGCTTTGGATTTCCTGCCCGTTCTGCTCTCGACTTACGTGCTCTGGCTGACAGGCCTGTTTTTCCTGCGCTTGTCCCGCGGTGAAACCTGGACCGAGCGCAATATCAGGGTTCTTTGGCGAGTGGGGATTCTGTGCATCATTTCTCCTGCAACCTACCCGCTGGTAGAGACCTTGCAAGGTTTGACGCTGTCTATCGATCTGCCCCCTGGGGAGCGCATTTTTCAGTTCTCGATTGGCCTGTCTTCCTCGTCGGCCTACGAGATCATCAAAGGGGTTTTGCTCTGTTTGTTTTCAATTATCATGCGTGACGCAAAAGTACTCAGCGATGAGCAAAGTCAATACATATAGAACAAGACAATGACCATTATCGTCCGCCTTGACGTTGTCATGGCCACGCAAAAAATTCGCTCGAAAGAGTTAGCTGCGCTGCTGGGCATTACCGAGGCCAACCTGTCGTTACTGAAAAATGGCAAGGTCAAGGGCGTGAAGATGGCCACCCTGGACAAACTCTGCGCCGCACTCGATTGCCAGCCTGGCGATCTGCTGGAATACCAGAAAGACTGAGCCTTGCGCATAAACGCGAGTTAATTACCGCCAGTCCCCACCGTTTACCTTTTATTCAATCCTTGGTTGTAAGGCGACTTTGTCATGACCCGGTTTTTACTTTGCGCGCTGTTGTTGCTGACAGCGTTGATCAGCGGCTGCGCGACACAATTGGACGTAGCGTTAAATGCGACACCTGATCCGGACTATCAATTTGATCGAAAGGCAACTGTGCTTGTGACATCAGCAGGCGGCAGCGACGAAAACTCTCTGAATGCCCGCTACTATCTTCGCGACATGGTTAACGCGCTGAAAGACCGGGGCTACCGGGAGGTCTACACCGACGCCAGCCTGCCAAAGAACCATGCGCCGATAAACATGACGGTCAGCCTCGATATTGGCAGTCGACAGGTGACTTATCGTTATACCGCCACCGAGTATGGGCACGTGCCGACCAGCACCTCTACCGTGTGCAAGAACAGCAAGAAAAAGGACGACCGACTGACCTGCACCAGTACACCCAACACGACCTACGGCCCGATAGGTACCTCGGAGCGAACCGGTTACACCACGCTCAGTACATTCAATGCCACGGCCCGGGATGAAGCCAGCAAACGCACGGTCTACCTGCTTCGGGCCTCGTCCTATAACGATGACTGCCAGTCCGCCAAGGTCGAAGCGTTTCTGGTGGAGCAAGGTTTGCAGAACCTGAGCTTTGAGGAGCGCGTACAGCGTAACTACAGCGTCACGATGCCCGAGGGTTACAGCTGCAAATAGGCTTTGCAGGACAACTCACAGCCTCGGCTCAAGCAGCATGAGCCGAGGCTGCGAACCGTTAAACGTGCGGGTCACCCGGCGCCTTGGTCGGCGCCGCATATTGCGGCTTGAGATGGCCGTCCTGATCAAGCAGCCAGGCGTCCATGATCTGCCGCACCACGGGACCGGCGACACGACCACCGGCCTCACCGTTTTCGATCATCACCGAAATCGCGATTTTCGGATGCTCGGCCGGGGCGAAACCGACAAACAAGGCGTTATCGCGGTGCCGTTCGAGGGTTTTCTCACGGTTGTAGCGTTCGCCCTGCTTGATCGCCACCACTTGCGCCGTACCACTCTTGCCAGCGATGCGATATTGCGCACCGGCCGCTGCCGCGCGGGCGATGCCTCGGGCATCGTGCATCACCATCTGCATGCCGTGGTTGACCTGCTCCCAGTCACGCGGATCCTTGAGCAGAATGTTCGGCATCGGATGCTCGTCAACCGGAGCGACACCGTCGACGGTCTTGGCCAGGTGCGGACGATTCCATACGCCTTTGTTGGCGATCAACGCCGTGGCTTGAGCCAGTTGCAACGGCGTGACCTGCATATAGCCCTGACCAATGCCGAGGATGACCGTTTCGCCCGGGAACCAGGCCTGGCGGCGCGTTGCGCGCTTCCACGCTTGCGATGGCATCAGACCGGGCGACTCTTCAAACATGTCCAGCGAGACTTTCTCGCCGAGGCCGAACATGGCCATGTAATCGTGCAGGCGATCGATACCGAGCTTGTGGGCCAGATCGTAGAAGTAGGTGTCGTTGGAACGCATGATCGCCGCGTCCATGTCCACCCAGCCGTCACCGCTGTGGTTCCAGTTGCGGTACTTGTGATCGAAGTCCGGGAGTTGGTAATAACCGGGGTCGAAAACGCGGGTCTGCGGCGTCACGACACCGGCGTCGAGGCCGGCAATTGCCACTTCTGGCTTGATCGTCGAACCTGGCGCGTAGAGCCCGCGCAGTACGCGGTTGAACAGCGGACGGTCGATCGAGTCTCGCAGTGCCGAATATTCTTTGGAACTGATGCCAGTGACGAACAGATTCGGATCAAAACTCGGATTGCTGACCATGGCCAACACTTCACCGGTCGAAGGATCGAGCGCGACCACTGAACCACGACGATCACCCAGAGCGGCTTCGGCCGCCTCTTGCAGCTTGATGTCGAGGCTCAGGACGATGTTCTGGCCGGGGACCGGGTCGGTGTGTTTCAAAACACGGAGTACGCGACCTTGAGCGTTGGTTTCCACTTCTTCGTAACCGACGTGGCCGTGTAACTGCGCTTCGTAGAAACGCTCGATACCGGTTTTACCGATGGATTGGGTACCACGGTACTCGACCGAGTCGAGGCTCTTGGATTCTTTCTCGTTGATCCGGCCGACGTAGCCGATCGAGTGGGCGAAATGTGCGCCGAGTGGGTAATGGCGGACGAACTGCGGCTCGACATCGAGGCCCGGGAGACGGAACTCGTTGACGGCCAGTACGGCGATTTGCTCTTCCGTCAGTTCATAGAACAGCGTCACCGGCGTGAATGGGTGGCGGGACTGCTTCATGGCCTTGTCGAAGACGGTGCGATCTTCTGCTGGCAGGTGCAGAAGGTTGATGACTTCGTCCAGTTCTTGATTGACGTCGGTGGCGCGTTCGCGGGTGATGGTCAGGTTGAAACTGGGGCGGTTATCGGCGAGCAGCACGCCATTGCGGTCGTAGATCAAGCCGCGTGTCGGCGGGATCGGCAAGACGTGGACGCGGTTGTTTTCGGAGATGGTCGAGTGGTAGTCGAACTCCACCACTTGCAGGATGTACAGGCGCACGACCAGGGCGCAGCTGACGGCGAAGACGAACATGGCGCAGGCGATCAACCGTTTGTTGACCAGACGCGTCTCTTTTTCGTGATCCTTGATCGGGATGGGTTCAGGCATTTCTACAGCAACTCTTTGACATAAATGAGTGCCGATCCGTGGGCATGACATCAGTCCGTTAAAAAACGAGCTGCACCATACCAAAAACTGCCCGGTCACTTCAGAAGGAATTTCCCCAATGGCGATTTCTTGCGACGGTTGGGACAGCGTTGTCCCGCGAACACTTTCCTGCGGGCAAAACAAAACCCCAACTGCTTTCGCAATTGGGGTTTCGGAATTTAATCTTGACGATGACCTACTCTCACATGGGGAAACCCCACACTACCATCGGCGATGCATCGTTTCACTGCTGAGTTCGGGATGGGATCAGGTGGTTCCAACGCTCTATGGTCGTCAAGAAATTCGGGTACTGAGTCGTGGCCTTGTGGCCTCGCTTCAGCAAATTGGGTATGTGACAGCTTTCGGTGTTTTTTGTGAGATTCGAACTTTCGGTTCGTTTCGTCTTCACACACCGCAATCTGGCCTTTCGACGCAAATTGCTTGGGTGTTATATGGTCAAGCCTCACGGGCAATTAGTATTGGTTAGCTCAACGCCTCACAGCGCTTACACACCCAACCTATCAACGTCGTAGTCTTCGACGGCCCTTCAGGGAACTCAAGGTTCCAGTGAGATCTCATCTTGAGGCAAGTTTCCCGCTTAGATGCTTTCAGCGGTTATCTTTCCCGAACATAGCTACCCGGCAATGCCACTGGCGTGACAACCGGAACACCAGAGGTTCGTCCACTCCGGTCCTCTCGTACTAGGAGCAGCCCCTCTCAAATCTCAAACGTCCACGGCAGATAGGGACCGAACTGTCTCACGACGTTCTAAACCCAGCTCGCGTACCACTTTAAATGGCGAACAGCCATACCCTTGGGACCGGCTTCAGCCCCAGGATGTGATGAGCCGACATCGAGGTGCCAAACACCGCCGTCGATATGAACTCTTGGGCGGTATCAGCCTGTTATCCCCGGAGTACCTTTTATCCGTTGAGCGATGGCCCTTCCATACAGAACCACCGGATCACTAAGACCTACTTTCGTACCTGCTCGACGTGTCTGTCTCGCAGTCAAGCGCGCTTTTGCCTTTATACTCTACGACCGATTTCCGACCGGTCTGAGCGCACCTTCGTACTCCTCCGTTACTCTTTAGGAGGAGACCGCCCCAGTCAAACTACCCACCATACACTGTCCTCGATCCGGATAACGGACCTGAGTTAGAACCTCAAAGTTGCCAGGGTGGTATTTCAAGGATGGCTCCACGCGAACTGGCGTCCACGCTTCAAAGCCTCCCACCTATCCTACACAAGCAAATTCAAAGTCCAGTGCAAAGCTATAGTAAAGGTTCACGGGGTCTTTCCGTCTAGCCGCGGATACACTGCATCTTCACAGCGATTTCAATTTCACTGAGTCTCGGGTGGAGACAGCGCCGCCATCGTTACGCCATTCGTGCAGGTCGGAACTTACCCGACAAGGAATTTCGCTACCTTAGGACCGTTATAGTTACGGCCGCCGTTTACCGGGGCTTCGATCAAGAGCTTCGCGTTAGCTAACCCCATCAATTAACCTTCCGGCACCGGGCAGGCGTCACACCCTATACGTCCACTTTCGTGTTTGCAGAGTGCTGTGTTTTTAATAAACAGTCGCAGCGGCCTGGTATCTTCGACCGGCATGAGCTTACGGAGCAAGTCCTTCACCCTCACCGGCGCACCTTCTCCCGAAGTTACGGTGCCATTTTGCCTAGTTCCTTCACCCGAGTTCTCTCAAGCGCCTTGGTATTCTCTACCCAACCACCTGTGTCGGTTTGGGGTACGGTTCCTGGTTACCTGAAGCTTAGAAGCTTTTCTTGGAAGCATGGCATCAACCACTTCGTGTTCTAAAAGAACACTCGTCATCAGCTCTCGGCCTTAAGATCCCGGATTTACCTAAGATCTCAGCCTACCACCTTAAACTTGGACAACCAACGCCAAGCTGGCCTAGCCTTCTCCGTCCCTCCATCGCAATAACCAGAAGTACAGGAATATTAACCTGTTTTCCATCGACTACGCTTTTCAGCCTCGCCTTAGGGACCGACTAACCCTGCGTCGATTAACGTTGCGCAGGAAACCTTGGTCTTTCGGCGTGGGTGTTTTTCACACCCATTGTCGTTACTCATGTCAGCATTCGCACTTCTGATACCTCCAGCAAGCTTCTCAACTCACCTTCACAGGCTTACAGAACGCTCCTCTACCGCATCACCCGAAGGTGATACCCGTAGCTTCGGTGTATGGTTTGAGCCCCGTTACATCTTCCGCGCAGGCCGACTCGACTAGTGAGCTATTACGCTTTCTTTAAAGGGTGGCTGCTTCTAAGCCAACCTCCTAGCTGTCTAAGCCTTCCCACATCGTTTCCCACTTAACCATAACTTTGGGACCTTAGCTGACGGTCTGGGTTGTTTCCCTTTTCACGACGGACGTTAGCACCCGCCGTGTGTCTCCCATGCTCGGCACTTGTAGGTATTCGGAGTTTGCATCGGTTTGGTAAGTCGGGATGACCCCCTAGCCGAAACAGTGCTCTACCCCCTACAGTGATACATGAGGCGCTACCTAAATAGCTTTCGAGGAGAACCAGCTATCTCCGAGCTTGATTAGCCTTTCACTCCGATCCACAGGTCATCCGCTAACTTTTCAACGGTAGTCGGTTCGGTCCTCCAGTTAGTGTTACCCAACCTTCAACCTGCCCATGGATAGATCGCCCGGTTTCGGGTCTATTCCCAGCGACTAGACGCCCTATTAAGACTCGCTTTCGCTACGCCTCCCCTATTCGGTTAAGCTCGCCACTGAAAATAAGTCGCTGACCCATTATACAAAAGGTACGCAGTCACAGAACAAAGTCTGCTCCCACTGCTTGTACGCATACGGTTTCAGGATCTATTTCACTCCCCTCTCCGGGGTTCTTTTCGCCTTTCCCTCACGGTACTAGTTCACTATCGGTCAGTCAGTAGTATTTAGCCTTGGAGGATGGTCCCCCCATATTCAGACAAAGTTTCTCGTGCTCCGTCCTACTCGATTTCATGACCAAGAGATTTTCGCGTACAGGGCTATCACCCACTATGGCCGCACTTTCCAGAGCGTTCCGCTAATCTCAAAGCCACTTAAGGGCTAGTCCCCGTTCGCTCGCCACTACTAAGGGAATCTCGGTTGATTTCTTTTCCTCAGGGTACTTAGATGTTTCAGTTCCCCTGGTTCGCCTCTTGCACCTATGTATTCAGTACAAGATAACCATCTTATGATGGCTGGGTTCCCCCATTCAGACATCTCCGGATCAAAGTCTGTTTGCCGACTCCCCGAAGCTTTTCGCAGGCTACCACGTCTTTCATCGCCTCTGACTGCCAAGGCATCCACCGTATGCGCTTCTTCACTTGACCATATAACCCCAAGCAATCTGGTTATACTGTGAAGACGACATTCGCCGAAAATTCGAACTTCTCAATTAAGAGAACTCACAAATTTTACCTTAGCCTGATCCGTTACCAGTGAAAGTAACGTTCAGTCTATCTTTCTATCACATACCCAAATTTTTAAAGAACGAACTAGTCAAAGACTAGAAATCAACATTCACCATCACCACGATGGAATGCTCATTTCTAAGCTTTATACAAGAGAAGCAGTAGTGGTGGAGCCAAGCGGGATCGAACCGCTGACCTCCTGCGTGCAAGGCAGGCGCTCTCCCAGCTGAGCTATGGCCCCGTATTTCTACAGGCGTTTCCCACACAAAATTGGTGGGTCTGGGCAGATTCGAACTGCCGACCTCACCCTTATCAGGGGTGCGCTCTAACCAACTGAGCTACAGACCCAATTTCGGGCTGCTTCTTTCGTCTTCTTCAATGAATCAAGCAATTCGTGTGGGAACTTATGGAGCAGCTGATGTCGTCGATTAAGGAGGTGATCCAGCCGCAGGTTCCCCTACGGCTACCTTGTTACGACTTCACCCCAGTCATGAATCACACCGTGGTAACCGTCCTCCCGAAGGTTAGACTAGCTACTTCTGGTGCAACCCACTCCCATGGTGTGACGGGCGGTGTGTACAAGGCCCGGGAACGTATTCACCGTGACATTCTGATTCACGATTACTAGCGATTCCGACTTCACGCAGTCGAGTTGCAGACTGCGATCCGGACTACGATCGGTTTTATGGGATTAGCTCCACCTCGCGGCTTGGCAACCCTTTGTACCGACCATTGTAGCACGTGTGTAGCCCAGGCCGTAAGGGCCATGATGACTTGACGTCATCCCCACCTTCCTCCGGTTTGTCACCGGCAGTCTCCTTAGAGTGCCCACCATTACGTGCTGGTAACTAAGGACAAGGGTTGCGCTCGTTACGGGACTTAACCCAACATCTCACGACACGAGCTGACGACAGCCATGCAGCACCTGTCTCAATGTTCCCGAAGGCACCAATCCATCTCTGGAAAGTTCATTGGATGTCAAGGCCTGGTAAGGTTCTTCGCGTTGCTTCGAATTAAACCACATGCTCCACCGCTTGTGCGGGCCCCCGTCAATTCATTTGAGTTTTAACCTTGCGGCCGTACTCCCCAGGCGGTCAACTTAATGCGTTAGCTGCGCCACTAAGAGCTCAAGGCTCCCAACGGCTAGTTGACATCGTTTACGGCGTGGACTACCAGGGTATCTAATCCTGTTTGCTCCCCACGCTTTCGCACCTCAGTGTCAGTATCAGTCCAGGTGGTCGCCTTCGCCACTGGTGTTCCTTCCTATATCTACGCATTTCACCGCTACACAGGAAATTCCACCACCCTCTACCATACTCTAGCTCGACAGTTTTGAATGCAGTTCCCAGGTTGAGCCCGGGGATTTCACATCCAACTTAACGAACCACCTACGCGCGCTTTACGCCCAGTAATTCCGATTAACGCTTGCACCCTCTGTATTACCGCGGCTGCTGGCACAGAGTTAGCCGGTGCTTATTCTGTCGGTAACGTCAAAACAGCAACGTATTAAGTTACTGCCCTTCCTCCCAACTTAAAGTGCTTTACAATCCGAAGACCTTCTTCACACACGCGGCATGGCTGGATCAGGCTTTCGCCCATTGTCCAATATTCCCCACTGCTGCCTCCCGTAGGAGTCTGGACCGTGTCTCAGTTCCAGTGTGACTGATCATCCTCTCAGACCAGTTACGGATCGTCGCCTTGGTGAGCCATTACCTCACCAACTAGCTAATCCGACCTAGGCTCATCTGATAGCGCAAGGCCCGAAGGTCCCCTGCTTTCTCCCGTAGGACGTATGCGGTATTAGCGTTCCTTTCGAAACGTTGTCCCCCACTACCAGGCAGATTCCTAGGCATTACTCACCCGTCCGCCGCTGAATCCAGGAGCAAGCTCCTCTCATCCGCTCGACTTGCATGTGTTAGGCCTGCCGCCAGCGTTCAATCTGAGCCATGATCAAACTCTTCAGTTCAAACATCTTTGGGTTTTTAAGAAACCCTAAACTTGGCTCAGCAATCGTTGGTTACATCTTTGATTTCTCGCGGAGTAACTTGTGATGCTGATAATCTTGTTGACTATCAGTCTGACTCCACAAGCACCCACACGAATTGCTTGATTCAGTTGTTAAAGAGCGGTTGGTTAAGATCTTTCGTCTCAACCGAGGCGCGCATTCTACAGCAGCCTCATTTGCTGTCAAGTGATTATTTTCAGAAGCTTTCGAAGAATTCTTCAACAACTTCAACCACTTGCGCTTCCGATCTCTCGTCAGCGGGAGGCGAATTCTACAGCGTTACACGCTGCTGTCAACACCTCTTTTTCAACTTCCTTTCTGGCTTCGATGAACTGAAGCAACCTGCTGCCGAAACCTACATAACTCATTGAATCTCAAGGAGTTTTCCGTTTCGACTGCGCCGGAAGTGGGGCGAATTATAGACATCTCAAATCTGCCGTCAACCGTTAATTTCAGTTTTCTATCGATGCTGGGAAAAAGCCTTCTCTATATAGACGTAACCGCAACGAATGCGCAGTATATTGCCCAATAACAAAACAAAACCTTGTTCTTACCTCGGACGATGCCACGCAATGAATGACCAGCCACGCTCTCTTGCCTCAATGTTGTTCCCGGTTGGCCTGCTATTAATAGCCATGGCGTCGATCCAGTCCGGTGCCTCACTGGCCAAAAGCATGTTTCCCATCGTCGGCGCTCAGGGAACCACCACACTGCGCCTGATCTTTGCCAGCGTGATCATGCTGTTAATCCTGCGTCCCTGGCGAGCCACGCTCACGGCCAAATCGCTGCGCACGGTCATCGTCTACGGGATGGCATTGGGCGGAATGAACTTCCTCTTCTATATGTCATTGCGCACGGTTCCGCTGGGTATTGCCGTCGCACTCGAATTTACCGGGCCACTGGCCGTCGCCATCTATGCCTCCCGCCGTGCCATCGATTTTCTCTGGATCGCCTTGGCCGCTGTCGGCTTGATGTTGCTGATTCCAACAGGCGCGACCAGTGCTGGAATCGACCTGGTGGGCGCCGGGTATGCGCTGGGAGCGGGTGCTTGCTGGGCGCTATATATTCTGTTCGGCCAGAAGGCCGGCGCCGATAACGGAATCACGACTGCAGCGTTGGGGGTGATGATCGCGGCGTTGTTCGTCGCTCCTATCGGCATCGTGCATGCTGGTGCAGCCCTTTTGACCCCCTCGTTGATCCCGATTGCCATTGGTGTCGCCATTCTGTCCACCGCCCTGCCTTACACGCTGGAGATGGTCGCCCTGACCCGGATGCCGGCACGCACCTTTGGCACATTGATGAGTATCGAACCGGCCTTCGGCGCGTTATCAGGACTGTTGTTTCTGCATGAATTCCTCACGCTGTCACAATGGATGGCGATCCTGTGCATTATTCTGGCGTCCGTCGGCGCAACCATGACGATGGGCAGTGCTGCGAAACCCGCAATCGCGGCTGATTGAAAGAGGTTTTGACGAAGGTCTGGCAATTGGCGCACATTTAGGCCATGTTTAGACCCGTAACCCAATGCCAGACATGGATTTTTTCGGACAGGGATTTCAAAAAGCTTAGAGCGCACGCGAACACAGGCAAACCCGAGCGTTAGACTCGTGGCCGCTATAAGGACGGTAATGAAACGAATTTTGATACTGATCGCCATACTGGCTGTTGCGGGTTGTGCGGCGACTTCGGAAACTCAGGTAAAACGCGGGAAAAAAGGGCTGCACATCAACTGTTCAGGGCTATCGTCCTCCTGGGACAAGTGCTACGCCAGTGCCGCCAATGCCTGCTTGCCGAAAGGCTACAAGGTCATCGCCAAGTCCGGTGACGCCGTGGAAGAACCCGGCGATTACCCGTTCGGTCTCAATCCTGCGGGTTACACCAGTCGCAGCATGATTGTCATCTGTAAATAGATCAGCGCTGCCCGGAAATCTGCCGGCCAATCTCTTCATGGCTGGACTTCAGCACCGCTTGCTGAACGTCCGGCGTGGCCAACATGCGCGCCACCACCAATGCTCCGACGCATTGTGACAGCACCGACCAGGCCAGGGTCTCGCTCTCCAGTATCTGTGCCCAACGCTCCTGGAGGCGACAAATCCACAGCTCGGCCTGTTCGCGCACCTGCACATCCGATCGGGCAATTTCTGCCCCCAGCGCTGGTAACGCACAACCGGCCTCAGGTTGTTCTACGTGGGCCATGCTCAGATAGTGTTTGAGACAACGCTCCAGTCGATCACGATCCTGCGCCCCCTCTCCCCCCAACCGCTCAAGGCTTTGACCCAACTCTCGCTCGACGATAGCAGTGAACAACGCATCTTTGGACGAGAAGTGGCTGTAGAACGCCGCCCCACTCAACCCGATAGCCTTCATCAAACCATCGACGCCCACCGTGGAAAAACCCGATCGCTTTGCTGACAACGCACTGCTCTGCAAGAGTTTTTCCCGGGTTTCCAGCTTGTGACTGGCGGAGTAACGCATGTGTTTGCCCTCGAATCGACTGCCTTGACGTTGCCCGGATCCTAGCATAACGTTCGTTCACTTAACGATCGTTTAATAAAGGGATTCACCCATGAACAACAAGAAGGTCGTATTGGTTGTAGGCGCCGGCGATGCCACGGGCGGAGCGATTGCCAAGCGTTTTGCCAAAGAAGGATTCGTCGCCTGCGTCACCCGCCGCAGCGCCGACAAATTGCAGCCACTGGTGGATGCAATCAAGGCTGAAGGCGGCGAAGCCCATGGCTTTGCCTGCGATGCGCGCAAGGAAGAAGACGTCATCGCCTTGATTGAAGACATCGAAACCCGCCTCGGCCCGGTCGAAGCCTTTGTCTTCAACATTGGCGCCAACGTGCCGTGCAGCATTCTTGAAGAAACCGCTCGCAAATATTTCAAGATCTGGGAAATGGCCTGCTTCTCAGGCTTTCTCAATGCCCGTGAAGTGGCCAAACGCATGGTCACGCGCAATCGCGGCACGATTCTTTTCACCGGTGCCACCGCAGGACTTCGTGGCGCATCCGGGTTCGCCGCTTTCGCTGGTGCCAAACACGGTATCCGCGCGCTGGCGCAAAGCATGGCGCGGGAACTGGGGCCGATGAACATCCACGTCGCCCATGTGGTGGTCGATGGTGCGATCGACACCGATTTCATTCGCAACAGTTTCCCCGAGAAGTACGCCACGAAAGATCAGGATGGCATCCTCAATCCCGAGCACATCGCCGAGAACTACTGGTATCTGCACAGTCAGCCACGGGATGCCTGGACGTTCGAACTGGATCTGCGCCCCTGGAACGAACGCTGGTAACCCCCCGCCATAACAATAACGACAGAGACGCGAAAATGACTAAAACCGTGGAGTTCTATTTCGACCTCGGCAGCCCTGCCACCTATCTGGCCTACACCCAGTTACCGAAGATTTGCGCCGAAACGAACAGTGCACTGATCTACATCCCGATGCTGCTCGGTGGCGTCTTCAAGGCAACCGGCAACGCATCGCCGGCGATGATTCCGGCGAAGGGTCGGTATATGTTCGAGGATCTGGACCGCTACGCGAAACGCTACGGGGTGCCGCTGACATTCAATCCGCACTTCCCGATCAACACACTGATGTTGATGCGTGCGGTTACCGGCATCCAGTTGCGTCAGCCAGAACGCTTTCAGGCGTTTATCAATTGCCTGTTCACAGCACTGTGGGTTGACGGACGCAGCCTCGACGAACCCGAAACGGTTGCCGCCGTACTGAGCAAACACGGTTTCGATCCACGGGAAATACTGGCGTTAAGCAGTGACGAATCCGTCAAAGCCGTGCTCAAGGACAACACCGAAACCGCAGTTAAACGCGGCGTGTTCGGGGCACCCAGCATGTTCATCGGCAATCAACTGTTCTTCGGCCAGGATCGGCTCGACTTTGTTGAGGAAGCCTTGCGCCAAGGCTAAGCGATCATTCAGGCGCTGATAACAGCGCCTGAATTGCAACCGATCAGATGGCGGCAGTGCGGGTGTTCAGCCATTCCAGCGCGGCACCCTCAAGCAACGGACTCAAGCGCTCACGCACTTGCGCGTGGTAGGCGTTGAACCACTGTTTCTCTTCCTCCGACAGCAGCGCCGGCAGCAAGCAACGCGTGTCAATCGGGCACAGCGTCAAGGTTTCAAACTTGAGGAATTCACCGAATTCGCTGCTGCCCGCCTCGCGGTTCATCGCCAGGTTTTCGATACGCACGCCCCAACGACCCGGACGGTAAGTGCCCGGTTCGATCGAGGTGATCATTCCCGGCTGCATGGCCGTCTGCGGTGCCGGCGCTGCCTGATAGGCAATCACTTGCGGGCCTTCATGGACGTTGAGGAAATAGCCAACGCCGTGACCCGTACCGTGACCGTAATCCACGCTGTCGGCCCAGATCGGCGCACGGGCAATGGCATCGAGCAGCGGCGAGAGAATGCCTTTCGGGAACTGTGCACGCGACAGCGCAATCACGCCCTTCAACACGCGCGTGCAATCGCGCTTCTGCTCTTCAGTCGGCGTACCGACCGGCACCATCCGCGTGATGTCCGTGGTGCCGCCGAGGTATTGTCCACCCGAGTCGATCAGCAGCAAGCCGTCACCCTCGATCACCGCATGCTCTTCTTCGGTGGCGTGGTAATGCGGCATGGCGCCGTTGGCGTTGAACGCGGCGATGGTGTTGAAACTCAGCGATACATAATCCGGACGACGTTCGCGGGCAGCGGTGAGCTTCTCGTCGATGGTCAGTTCGGTGATGCGTTCGCGGCCCCAGGCCGATTCCAGCCAGGCGAAAAACTCGCACAGCGCCGCGCCGTCCTGTTCCATCGCTTGGCGGATGTGCTGAGCATCGGCTTCACTTTTCTGCGACTTGGCCAACGTGGTCGGGTTCAAGCCTTCGACCAGCTTCACGCCGCTGTCGAGGTTATCCAGCAAGCCGCTGGTCACTCGCGCCGGGTCAACCAACAGGCTCGCGCCACTCGGCACGGCACGCAGGGCATCAGCGACTTCTGTGTAATCACGCAGCGTTACACCATCCGTCTCCAGCACCGCGCGCAAATCTGCGTCGACCTTGCTCAGCGCTACGAACAACGTGGCCCGCTGCTGACCGATCAACGCAAATGAAACAAACACCGGGTTGAACGACACATCGCCGCCACGCAGGTTGAACAGCCAGGCAATGTCATCGAGAGTGGCGATGAAATGCCAGTCCGCCCCGCGCTCTTGCAAGGTTTCGCGCAGTTTGGCGAGTTTCTCGCCACGGCTGACCGTCGCTTGAGGTGGCAGATGCTGATAAATCGGTGCATTCGGCAGGCTCGGGCGATCGCTCCAGACTTCCTGCAGCAGATCAATGTCGGTGCGCAGACGCGCACCGCGTGCTTCCAGCTTGCTGCTCAGGGTACGCGCCGAGGCCACGGCCATCACCGCACCGTCAACCGCGACCACACCACCTTCCGGTGTCTGTTCGGCGAGCCAATCCAGCGGGCTCGGCTGACCCGGTTGCAACTTGACCAGCTCGATGCCGCTGCCCTTGAGTTCTTTAGTCGCCTGCTCCCAGTAACGACTGTCGGCCCAGACGCCGGCGAAATCAGCGGTGATGATCAACGTCCCGACCGAACCATGGAAGCCCGACAACCACTGCCGACCCTGCCAGTAACCCGGCAGATATTCCGACAAATGCGGGTCGGCGGACGGCACCAGCAGTGCGTGAATGCCTTCGCGGCGCATCAGTTCGCGGGTGTGCGCCAGGCGCTGGGGCACCGATCCTTCGGTCGAGGTCTGGGTACTCATCATGTCTCCTGCTAATCACTTCATCGTTATTGTTCGTAGCCGTGAGGTCGGCTCGTTTAAAGCCCTGTCGCCCAGAATGCCGGAGCACTGGCGCAGGCGGTCTTGATCAGTTGAACAGCCTTGTCGATATCTTCGGCGGTGGTGAAGCGGCCGAGGCTCAGGCGAATGGTGCGACCGGCCAGATGTGCGTCATGACCCAGCGCCAACAGCACGTGCGATGGCGTGTTACTGGCGGAGTTGCACGCCGAAGTCGCGGAAAAGGCGATCGAATGACTCAACGCCGCGCTGTTGAATTCGCCCTCACCGAACGTGAGGCTCAAGGTATGCGGAATGCGCTGAGTGGCGCAGCCGTTCAGGCTAACGCCCGGCAGGCTGAGCAATTGTTCGAGCAAGCGTTCGCGCAGTGCGACGATGGTTTTTTTCTCGGCCTCGAAGTTCTCGGCGGCCAAGGCAAACGCCGCGCCCATGCCGGCAATCTGGTGCGTCGCCAAGGTTCCGGAGCGCAAACCACCTTCATGACCACCGCCATGAATCTGCGCCTGTAAACGCTGCTGCGCCCGTGGACCGACATACAACGCGCCGATGCCTTTCGGGCCGTAAAGTTTGTGCGCCGAAAACGACATCAGATCCACCGGCCATTGCGCCAGATCGATGGCCACTTTGCCAGCACCTTGCGCCGCATCGACGTGGAACAACGCCTCACGGCTACGCACAACTGCGCCGATCGCTTGAACATCGTTGACCGTGCCTAACTCGTTGTTGACCAGCATCAGCGACACCAGAAAAGTGTCATCACGCATGGCTTCACTGACCGCTTGCGGCGTGATCAGGCCATCGGCGTCCGGCACCAGATAGGTCACGGCGATGCCGGCGTCCTGCAACTGGCGGGCGGTATCGAGGATGGCTTTGTGTTCGATCTGACTGGTAATGATGTGGCCGCCGGACACCCCGCGCGCCTGCGCCACGCCTTTGAGGGCGAGGTTATTGGACTCGGTGGCACCGGAGGTCCAGACAATCTGTTCAGCTCGGGCGCCGACCAGCTCGGCAACCTGCCGACGGGCTTGCTCGACCGTCTGCCGGGCCTGCTGGCCGAACGCGTGGGAGCTGGAAGCCGGGTTGCCAAAATTACCGTGAAACCCCAGACACTCGATCATCACCTGGATGACCCGCTCGTCGACCGGGGTGGTGGCGGCGTAATCGAAATACAACGGACGTGTGTTCATAAAAGACTCGCAGAGCGTGTTCCGGGATCAGGAGGCTCGTGTCTGCAAACGGTACGGCGCAGCCTTGTGAGCTGCGCGTCGGTTCGAGAGCGTCATCAATACCTGATCGGATGCCGTTAAAGAAGAACAACTTCATTTAAAAGTGCGTAGGAACGCTCCTGAAGCCGAGCTTAACAGGCATCCGGCCTGCGGTTGAAGCAATGCGTCAGCTAAAGCTTTCGAGAAGTAACGGGTACAGCGAAATCACCAGCAATGCCGCCATGCCCCAGTTGAACACGCGCAACCAGCGCGGATCCTTCAGCACATTGCGCAACAACGTACCGCAGGCGGCCCAGACGCCGACACTCGGCAGGTTGATGATGGCAAACACCGCAGCAATCACCACGACATTGGTGAAATAGCCCTGCATCGGCGTGTAAGTGCTGATGGCGCCGATCGCCATGATCCACGCCTTGGGATTGACCCACTGAAACGCGGCGGCGCCAAGGTAGCTGATCGGCTTCGCCTCGCCCTCGGCGCTGTCACCGACGGGTCCCGAGTGAGCGATTTTCCACGCCAGATACAACAGATACGCCGCGCCGACATAGCGCAGAACCGTATAGAGAATCGGATAGTTCTGAAACACCGCGCCGAGGCCGAAGCCCACCGCAACAACCAGAACGAAGAAGCCACAGGTAATTCCGAGCATATGCGGGATGGTGCGGTTAAAGCCGAAATTCACCCCCGATGCCAGCAACATGGTGTTGTTCGGCCCCGGCGTAATCGAGGTGACAAGGGCAAACAGGGCAAAGCCCAACAGCAGGTCAAGCGAGAGGGTCATGGCAGGCAATCCATCAGGGTCATTCAGGTGTTGACCCTATCCCACACCGCCCGGCAAGCCCACGGACAGTTGGGTAAAACTTCCACCAGTACAGTTTGTTTTCAGCTAGGACGACCGTGCAGCTGTACGGCACGTTCGGCACTCATTTCAGCTTTCTTGTCGAACCGGGTCTGACCGAGCAATTGCGCTTTTTTCGCGTGATATTCGTCGAAAGACAAGCCGCTGCGATTCAGTGCTTCCATCGCCAACTCGCGGGATTCCTCATCGGTGTAAGGGCGCAGTTCCGGTGAAACATGTCCGGCACATCCGGCGAGTACAGAGACAGCGAGCAACAGGGAAACAGTCAGTAAACGATTCATGGGAGCGTCCTGGCGAGCAATGGGAGTCGATGGACAAAGGCTACGCCCCGGTGCGCTCGCGCAGAAATCAACGCTCTCAATAGTGGCTATCAGGAAATCGACACGGGCCGGCATATATCTCCGAACGTTCTATAAATATCGATTAACGTTCTTTTACGGAATAACAAACAGCCTTTATAACTTCATCCATGCGCTGAGCACTGTTGCTCCAGCAACTGTTGCTCAGCCAACACCGATTCAACAAAGCGCCCTGCTACTCACAGGGACCGCCGCCACGCTAACGCTCAACGCCTTGTAAACCGGGGCTTGCAGGAATTGGTACAGCGCTTGCTCAGACCCGGTGACTCATTCACTGCTCGCTGAGCAACTGTTGAAAAAAGGAACTGATCATGTCGCGTCCCCTGAAAGTCGTCGCCCTCTCCGGCGGCACCTGGCGTCCGTCCCGTACCTTGGTGCTGACCCAAGCCTTGCTCGCCGAACTGGCCGGGCACCTGACCATCGAAAGCCATTTGATCGAACTCGGTGATATCGCTCGTCCGCTCGGCAGTGCGCTATCGCGTCAGGAACTCAGTGCCGAGGTTGAAGCCGAGTTGCAGGCCATTGAACAGGCCGATCTGTTGATCGTGGCCGCGCCGGTTTATCGCGGCTCCTACCCGGGCCTGCTCAAGCACTTGTTCGACCTGATCGACCTCAACGCCCTGATCGACACACCGGTGCTGCTTGCCGCAACCGGCGGCAGCGAACGCCATGCGCTGGTGCTCGATCACCAGTTGCGGCCGCTGTTCAGCTTTTTCCAGGCCATGACCTTGCCGATCGGCGTGTACGCCACCGAAGCCGACTTCGCCGATTACCAGATCACCAGCGAACTGTTGAAGGCGCGCATCCGCTTGGCCGCCGAACGCGCGGCGCCGCTGTTCGCCACACAAATCAAACCCTTGCTGAAAATCGCCTGAGGAGCCGCTCATGGATGTTTTCTGGTTCCTGCCGACCCACGGCGACGGCCACTATCTGGGCACCACCCAAGGGGCGCGCCCGGTCACTCTCAATTATCTGAAACAGGTTGCGCAGGCCGCTGACAGCCTGGGCTACCACGGCGTGTTGATTCCCACCGGACGCTCCTGCGAAGACTCTTGGGTGATCGCTTCGGCACTGGTGCCGCTGACTGAACGCCTGCGTTATCTGGTGGCGATCCGTCCGGGGATCATCTCGCCGACAGTCTCGGCGCGCATGGCTGCGACCCTCGATCGCCTGTCCAACGGGCGCTTGTTGATCAACGTGGTGACCGGCGGCGATCCGGATGAAAACCGTGGCGACGGCAGTTTCCTCAGTCACGCCGAGCGTTATGAAGTCACCGATGAGTTTCTGAAAATCTGGCGGCGTGTGCTGCAAGGCGAGGCGGTGGATTTCGACGGCAAACACCTGAAGGTTCAGAACGCCAAAGCGCTGTATCCGCCGGTACAGAAACCCTATCCGCCGCTGTACTTCGGCGGCTCCTCCGACGCTGCGCATGATCTGGCCGCTGAACAGGTCGACGTCTATCTGACCTGGGGCGAGCCTCCGGCCGCCGTCGCGGAAAAACTCGCCGATGTGCGCGAGCGCGCGGCGCGGCATGGGCGCAAGGTCAAGTTCGGTATCCGCCTGCATGTCATCGTGCGCGAGACCGCCGAAGAAGCCTGGAAAGCCGCGGACAAACTGATCGAACACATCAGCGACGAGACCATTGAAGCGGCGCAGAAGTCCTTCTCGCGTTTCGATTCCGAGGGTCAGCGGCGCATGGCGGCCTTGCACGATGGTCGTCGCGACAACCTCGAGATCGCTCCGAATCTGTGGGCCGGTGTCGGTCTGGTGCGCGGCGGTGCCGGTACGGCGCTGGTGGGTGATCCGCAGCAAGTGGCGGCGCGGATCAAGGAATACGCGGATCTGGGCATCGAGAGTTTCATCTTCTCCGGTTACCCGCATCTGGAAGAGGCTTACCGCTTTGCCGAATTGGTGTTCCCGCTGCTACCCGAGCCTTACGCCAGTCTGGCCGGGCGTGGCGTGACCAATCTGACCGGGCCGTTTGGTGAAATGATTGCCAATGATGTGTTGCCCACAAAAGCCTCGGCGTAAACCGGATCTCTTGTGTAGGAGCAGCCGCAGGCTGCGGCAGCTCCTACATGGGCAGTTTGAACTCAGGAGTGTTGGTGTGACCGCCAAACCACAAAGTACTTTGTTATCCCCGCTGCAGACCGCCCGCCAACTGGCCGCCGAATTTGCCCTGACCGCCGTCGAGCGTGATGAACGTGGCGGCACACCGAAAGTCGAGCGCGATGCCCTGCGCGACAGCGGCCTGCTGGCCTTGAGTATTCCGACCCGCTACGGCGGCCTCGGCGCCAGCTGGAGTGAAACCCTGCAAGTCGTCCGCGAGTTCGCTAAGGTCGACAGTTCGATCGCCCACGTTTTCGGTTTTCATCACTTGATGCTCGCCACCGTGCGCCTGTTTTCCCGGCCAGAACAATGGCAGCCGTGGTTCGAACAGACTGCGCGGCAGAACTGGTTCTGGGGCAACGCACTGAACCCGCTCGACACCCGTACCGTGGTCAAGAACCTCGGTGGCTGGCGCGAGTTTTCCGGGAAGAAAAGCTTCTGTTCCGGCGCCAGCGACTCACAAATGCTGATCGCCTCGGCGGTGGATGAAAGCGCCGGCGGCAAGTTGCTGATCGCGGCGATTCCCAGCGGACGCAGCGGCATCACCCTGCACAACGACTGGAACAACATCGGCCAGCGTCAGACCGATAGCGGCAGCGCCACGTTTGAACGGGTGCGCGTCGAAGAGTCGGAACTGCTGCTCGACCCCGGCCCGCTGAGCACGCCGTTCGCTTGTTTACGGCCACTAATCGCGCAACTGACCTTCACGCATATGTTTCTCGGGATTGCCGAAGGCGCTTTCGAAGAGGCGCGGCAATACACCCTCAGTGAAACCCGCCTCTGGCACAAATCCACGGCCCGCGATGTGCGCGAAGATCCCTACGTGCTCGCGCATTACGGCGAGTTCTGGGTGGCGCTGGAAGGCATTCGCTTGTTGGTCGAACGCGCGGCGGCGTTGCTTGATGAGGCTTGGGCCAAAGGCGCCAATCTCAGCGCCGAAGAGCGCGGCCATGTCGCCACCGCGATTGCCACCGCCAAAGTCGCCGCCAGCCGCCAGGGCCTGGAAATTTGCAGTCGTTTGTTCGAAGTGACCGGCGCGCGTTCGACCCACGCCTCCCTGCGCCTCGACCGTCACTGGCGCAACCTGCGCACGCAAACTTTGCACGACCCGCTGGATTACAAACTCCACGAATTGGGCGACTGGGCGCTGAATCAGTCGCTACCGGTGCCGACCTTCTATTCCTGACCTGCCTGCATTTGAACTAAAAAGAAGGACGAGCCCATGCAACTGCTGACCCTACCGCCCTCCCCCGCGCTCGCGACGTCGATCCGCGCCACCGCGCAGGTCTTCGAAGACCCGAAGTCCCAGGCCTTGCTCGCGCATTTGCAACAGGTCGCGCCGAGTGAAGCGAGTGTGCTGATCATCGGCGAGACCGGTACCGGCAAAGAGCTGGTAGCGCGGCATATTCATAACCTCAGCAACCGTCGTCATCGGCCGTTTATCGCGGTCAATTGCGGGGCGTTTTCCGAATCGCTGGTGGAAGCGGAATTGTTCGGTCATGAAAAAGGCGCGTTCACCGGCGCGCTGAGCGCCAAGGCCGGATGGTTCGAGGAAGCGGATGGCGGCACGTTGTTTCTCGATGAGATCGGCGATCTGCCGATGGCGATTCAGGTCAAGTTGCTGCGGGTGTTGCAGGAACGCGAAGTGGTCCGACTGGGCTCGCGCAAAAGCATTGCCATCGATGTGCGGGTGCTGGCGGCGACCAACGTGCAGCTGGAAAAAGCCATCAACGCCGGCCATTTCCGCGAGGATCTGTATTACCGCCTCAACGTGGTCAATCTGGAACTGAGCCCGTTGCGCGAGCGTCCCGGCGATATTCTGCCGCTCACTCGCCATTTCATCGAAGCCTACAGTCAGCGCCTCGGTTATGGACGCGTGAGTATCAGCCCCGGCGCCGAGCACAAGCTGCGCGCTTACAGTTGGCCGGGCAATATTCGCGAGCTGGAAAACGTCATCCACCACACTCTGCTGATCTGCCGCAATGGTGTGATCGAGCGCGACGATCTGCGCCTGTCGAACCTGCGTATCGAACGACCCGACGATCATGTCGGCGCCGACGACTCACCGGAGGCATTGCTGGAACAGGCCTTTCAAAAACTGTTTGCGCAACAAGCCGGCGCTTTGCACGAAAAAGTGGAGGACGCCTTGTTGCGCGCGGCGTATCGCTTTTGCCATTACAACCAGGTGCACACCGCCGCATTGCTCGGTCTGAGCCGCAACGTCACCCGCACGCGATTGATCAAGATTGGCGAACTGGCGGTGAACAAGCGGCGACTCACGGAAAATCTGCAAGGCGAGCGTTTGATCCAGCTGTCGATCTAACCGACCAGATGGCAGTGCAGCGCATCGTCGTGACTGCGGGCGATGCTGCTCAGCACCTGGAACGAATTGAAGGTGATGGTTTTCGCCTGATGGGTGTGGATCAGTTGCCAGAAGTCCTGCTCGCCGCTCTCGAAGCTGCGAAAGGCCGCCTCCCCCGCCTCGCGGGTCTGCCATTGGAGAAAACTCAACACGCGCCGGCCGTCATCGCTGGCCTGCACGCTGGCGCTGACAAAACCGGCATAACGCACGGCCAGGCGCTCGGTCTGTATCGATAACGCGGTCACCAGGGCGGGTTGTTGGCGTGGTTCGATTTCAAATTCGATCAATTGGGTAAAACTTCGGTTGTTCATGGAAAACCCCCACTCAACGTAAGACGAGCCTTGCGACTCGAAGGCCTGCAGGGTAAAACCTCTAGTTAAGTCAAGGTCAAGAGCATTTTTGCAATGATCACCAAGGAAACCGTGCACAAGCAGCTCACCGTCGGTGAAGTCGCAGCACGCAGTGGCGTGGCCGTCACCGCCCTGCACTTTTATGAATCCAAAGGTTTGATCAAGAGCCAGCGCAATGCCGGCAACCAGCGGCGTTATCCGCGCGAAGTGCTGCGCCGGGTGGCGTTGATCAAAGTCGCGCAGCGGCTGGGGATTCCGCTGGCGGAGATTGGCCAAGCACTGAAAATTCTCCCGGATGATCGTGCGCCCAGCGCGGCCGACTGGAAAATCCTCTCGCAGCAATGGCGCCGGGAGCTGGATGAGCGGATCGAGCAATTGACGCTGCTGCGCGACCGCCTCAATGGCTGCATCGGTTGCGGCTGTTTGTCGATGGAGGCCTGCCCGCTGCGCAATCAGGGTGATGTGCTGGGCGAACAGGGACCGGGACCGCACTTTCCCAAGGATTGACTGCTCGTCGGGCAAAAATCTGCACCGCGAGGACAGTTCTATAGTGACTCTTCCACAAATCCGGTGGAGTCCTGTCTCAAAGAACAACAATTCAGGGAGAACGTCATGAGCGTAAAACCCATTCCCGAGGGGTATCACAGCATTACCCCGTATCTCGGCATCCACAAAGCCGCCGAAGCCATCGATTTCTATAAAAAAGCCTTCGGCGCCACCGAAGTCATGCGCCTGGCCATGCCTGACGGCGGCATCGGTCACGCCGAGCTGCGCATTGGCGACAGCGCGATCATGCTCGGCTCGCCGTGCGATCAAGGGCCGTTGAGCAATCCTGATAAAGCCGTATCAGTTGGATTGCATCTGTATGTGACCGATGTCGACAAGTCATTTCAACGAGCACTGGATGCCGGGGCGACCTCGGTGTCCGAGGTCAAGGATCAGTTTTACGGTGATCGCAGCGGGACGCTGAAGGATCCGTATGGGCATCTGTGGTTTCTGGCCTCGCGCAAGGAAGATCTGACTGAAGAGCAGATCAAGCAGCGGGCGATGGAGATGTTTCAGCAGGGTTGAGATTTTGAGTGTCTGGACTGGCCTCTTCGCGAGCAAGCTCGCTCCCACAGGGTTTCGATGGGTGGCATAGATAATCGTCACACCGGAAATTACTGTGGGAGCGAGCTTGCTCGCGAAGGGGCCGGCACTGGCAACCCGAGCCTCATCAACACACTTCATGAACCGGCCCACCACGCTTTGCCCCTTGCCGCCAATCCCGGACGATTTCAGGATGCATCCAACCAGAACCCTGAAAAAGGATCAGCCCGATGTTTGCCGGATTCCGCAAAGACCAGCGCCATGTCAACGGCGTCGACATCGCCTACCGCCTCGGCGGCAGCGGCCCGGGCCTGCTGCTGTTGCACGGGCACCCGCAGACCCACGTGATCTGGCACAAGATTGCCGAACAACTGGCCGAACACTTCACCGTGGTCGCCGCCGACCTGCGCGGTTACGGTGACAGCAGTCGCCCGGTCGCCGATGAGCAGCATGTCAATTACTCGAAACGCGAAATGGCCCGCGACAATGTCGAACTGATGCAGTCGCTGGGCTTCGAGCAGTTTTCGATCCTCGCCCACGACCGTGGCGCACGAGTCGCCCATCGCCTCGCGCTCGACCACCCCGCCGCCGTGCAGCGCATGATGCTGCTCGACATCGCGCCGACCCTGTCGATGTACGCGCAGACCAACGAAGCTTTCGCCCGTGCGTATTGGCACTGGTTCTTCCTGATTCGCCCGGCGCCTCTGCCGGAAACCTTGCTCGAAGCCGATCCCGAAGCGTATTTACGCAGCGTGATGGGCAGCCGCAGCGCCGGACTCAAGCCGTTTACCGATGCAGCCTTCGGCGAATACCTGCGCTGCCTGCGACAACCCGGCAGCGCCCGTGGCATCTGCGAAGACTATCGCGCCAGCGCCAGCATCGATCTTGCGCACGACCGCGCCGACATCGCCGCCGGCAATCATCTGAATCTGCCGCTGCGCGTGTTGTGGGGCGCCGAAGGCACCGTCGGAAGCTGTTTCGATCCACTCAAGGAATGGCAGCAAGTGGCGGTCAACGTCAGCGGTCAGGCATTGCCCGCCGGCCATTACCTTGCCGAAGAAGTCCCCGAACTGTTGCTCGCCGAAGCGCTGGCGTTTTTGCGCTGAGCCGAGCCGCCAGATCTCGGTGCTATGCTGGCGGCTTCTGCCGCCAGTGTTCGTTTTGACATGTCCCAGAAGAAAGACACCGTGCCCCTGCCCGAAGACCTGCGCGTGCTGCTCACCGTGATCCGCAAGAACGGCTTTGCCGCCGCTGCGGATGAACTGGGCCTGTCACCGGCCTATGTCAGCAAACGCATCCAGATTCTTGAAACCACCCTCGGCACGCGCCTGCTGCACCGCACCAGCCGTCGCGTCTCGCTGACCGAGGACGGTGAACGCGTGCAACGCTGGGCGTTGCGCATTCTCGATGATTTCCAGCAACTGCACGACGAATTGTCCGACGCCCACGACAGCCCGCGTGGGCGTTTGCACATTTGCAGCAGTTTCGGTTTCGGTCGCAATCACGTGGCGCCGGCGGTGTCGTTGCTGGCCGAACGTTATCCAGAACTGGAGATTCGCCTCGACCTGTTTGACCGGGTGGTGGACATCATCAATGAAGGCTTCGATCTGGAGATCCGCGTCGGCGACGACATTCCCGGTCAGCACATTGGTCGGCGTCTGGTCAGCAACCGGCGCGTGCTGTGTGCCGCCCCGGGTTATCTACAACGCCGCGGTACGCCGCAAACGCTCGACGAGTTGCAACAGCACGATTGCCTGGTGATCAAGGAGCGCGACAATGCCTTCGGTATCTGGAATCTGGATCGCGATGGCGGACAAGAGAACGTGCGGGTCAGCGGGCCGTTATCGTCCAACAACGGCGAGATTGTTTTGCAGTGGGCGCTGGATGGGCGTGGGGTTTTGTTGCGGTCGTTGTGGGATGTGAAGCCGCTACTGGAACAAGGACGCTTGGTGCAGGTGCTGGAGGATTACAGCCAGAGCGCCAATGTCTGGGCGGTGTACCCGACGCGGCTGGCGCATTCGGGCAAGTTGCGCGCGTGTGTGGAGTTTTTGCAGGCGCATTTCAAAGGCTTGTCGCTGTAACCCGAAACCACACAAAACCCATGTAGGAGTGAGCCTGCTCGCGATAGCGGTGTGTCAGATACGAGAAGTCTGGCTGATCCACCGCTATCGCGAGCAGGCTCACTCCTACATGGGGGTCAGCGGTGAGTCAGGAAAGCCAAGGGTTATTGGCCAGATGTTGGCGTTCGAAGGTTTTGATCTGCTCGCGCCGTTGCAAGGTACTGCCGATAGCGTCCAGACCGAGGAGCAACGCCGTCTTGCGCAGGGTGTCGATCTGAAAGTCGATCACGCTGCCATCCGCCAAACCAATCTGCTGCGCCTCCAGATCGATACTGATCCGCGCCGTTTCAGGCTCACCGACAAGCCGTCCGATCCGCTGTACCTGCGCCTCTTCCAGCGTGATCAACAACACCCCGTTACGCTGGCAGTTGTCGTAGAAGATCCCGGCGAAACTGCTGCCGATCAATGCGCGAATACCCATTTGCTCCAAGCCCCAGACCGCGTGTTCGCGGCTGGAACCGCAGCCAAAATTCGGCCCGACCAGCAGAAAACTTGCGCCCTGCCACGCTGGTTGGTTCAAAACGAAATCGGGGTTGGGGCTGCCATCGCGCAGAAACCTCAAATCGAAAAACAAGCCGCGATCGAGTCCCTGGCGATCAATGCCTTTGAGGAACTGCTTGGGCATGATCACGTCAGTGTCGATATTGGCCGCCAATAACGGCGCGGCCTGACCGCTGACTTGAGTGAAGGGTTGCAGGCTCATGGGCGTTCTCCAAAGTGGCGGATATCGGTGAGTCGACCACTGATGGCCGCAGCGGCGACCATTGCCGGGCTCATCAGATGAGTGCGGGCGCCGGCGCCCTGGCGGCCTTCGAAGTTGCGGTTGGTGCTGGATGCGCAACGGTCACCGGGCGCGAGCACGTCGTCGTTCATCGCCAGGCACATCGAGCAGCCGGACTGCCGCCATTCGAAACCGGCGTCGATAAAGATCTGCGCCAGCCCTTCGGCCTCGGCCTGCGCACGAACTTCGCTGGAACCGGGAACAATCATCGCGCGCACATGCCCGGCCACCTGCTGACCGCGCACGACGCTGGCGGCATCGCGCAGGTCTTCGATCCGCGCGTTGGTGCACGAACCGATAAAGGCATGGCTGATAACGATGTCGCTGAGCACCATGCCCGCTTCGAGCCCCATGTAGTTGAGGGCACGACGCATGTCCTGACGCAGGATCGGATCGCTGACCGCTTGCGGATCCGGCACCCGTGCCCCAATTGCGGCGGCCTGATCGGGGCTGGTGCCCCACGTGACCATCGGCTCCAGCACGCTGGCATCGAGGTGAATCTCGCGGTCAAACACCGCGCCCGGATCACTGCGCAATTCGCGCCACTTCTCCACTCCGCGCTCCCACGACTCACCTTGCGGCGCCCGTGGCTTGCCCTTCAAATAAGCGAAGACCTTTTCATCCGGCGCCATGAATGCGCCCCGCGCGCCGGCCTCGACCGCCATGTTGCAGATGGTCATGCGCGCTTCAACGCTCAAGGCATCGATGGTCGAGCCGCAGAATTCAATGGCGTAACCGCTGGCCCCGGAAGCGCCGATGCGGCCGATCAGGGCCATGATCACGTCTTTGGAGGTCAGGCCCGGCGCCAGGTCGCCGTCGACAGTCACACGCAGGCTTTTCAAACGTTTGTAGACCAGCGTCTGTGAGGCCAGCAGATGCTCGATCTCGGACGTGCCGATACCGAAGCCGAAGGCGCCAAGCGCGCCATAGGTGGTGGTGTGGCTATCGCCAGCAGCGATCACCATGCCGGGCAGAATGAAACCCTGCTCGGGGGCGATCACATGTTCGATGCCCTGACGCTTGTCGAGAATGTCCAGTAACTCGATGCCAAAGTCCCGACAGTTCTGCGCCAGATACGACACTTGCCGCGCGCCACCCGCAGCGGGCATTGCCGCGATGCGCACAGGCGTGGTCGGGTTGACGTGATCGACCACCGCCAGCGCCGTGCCCGGCCGCCAAACGTCGCGCCCGGCCGCGCGTAAACCGCTGAAGGCCTGCGGGCTGGTGTATTCGTTGATCACCTGGCGATCGATGTACAACAGGACATGGCCCTGATCGTCGAGGCGGCACACGGTGTGCGAATCGATGTGTTTGTCGTAGAGGGTTCTGGCGGTCATCAAGGCGCTCACTCAGGCAATCAGGGTGATTTCCATCATAGGCAGCGCGCAGCCGCCATCAATTGCCTGACAGTGATGGCGTGGATCATGAATCGTGTTTGATCTGCCGATCAGCGCAAACCTGTGGGAGCGAGCCTGCTCGCGAGAGCGATAGACCAGGCACAGAATGAAGTGACTGACCCGGCGCCTTCGCGAGCAGGCTCGCTCCCACAGGGAAATCCGCGGTATTCGGGGAATTGGGAAACATTTGCTTTCATATCACCTTTCGGGATTTACCTCGCTCATCCGTCCTATAGAGATGCAGGCCGTTCGCGTAGGCAAAAGCCACGTCCGGCCTTTCGGGGACTCCCGTGCTGCGAAGCCCGTAGCCACGCGCCCTTTCACCGCTATCAAGACGCGTAATCATGTCGAAGAAATCCCGCTCCAAACTGTGGTTCCTCGTTCATAGCTGGCTGGCGTTACCGATCTGGTTTTTTGTTCTGATCGTCTGTGTCACCGGCACCCTGGCGGTGGTCAGTCAGGAAATCGTCTGGCTGGCCAACCCGCAGATGCGCGCCAGTCAGCCAGCGGACGATGCGCCGCGACTCGGTTATGAGGAAATCATAACGGCCATCAAAACCGCAGAACCGCTGGCACTGGTGCAACGCATCAGCCGCCCGGACGAATCCCATTTCGCTCTTGATGTCACGCTCAGCTATCCGGACGGGCGTTCGTTGGTGACCTACGTCAACCCGTATACGGGTGTTATTCAGGGTACGGCACCGCAATTCGATTTCCAGGCATTCACCCGCGCGCTGCATGGCTGGTGGCTGGTGCCTTTCACCAATGGTTATAGCTGGGGCTGGTATCTGGTATCGGCCCTGAGCTTTCCGCTGCTGGCATCGCTGATTACCGGGCTGGTGGTCTATAAACGGTTCTGGAAAGGCTTTTTCAGCCCCACGCTGCGTTTTCGTCACGGTGCGCGGATTTTCTGGGGTGACTTTCATCGCCTGAGCGGTATCTGGTCGATCTGGTTCATCGCGGTGATCTCCATCACCAGCACCTGGTTTCTGATTGAAGCGGTGCTGTCCGATAACCACATTTCCATTTCCAGCGAAGCGATCATTCCAGCCATGGCCCGTGACAGCGTGCCATTGACTGCCGATGGTCTGCCACCCGCCCGGATCAACCTGGATCGCGCCATCGAAATCGCCCAGCAAAAAATCCCCGGGCTGGAAGCCAGTGACATCAACATGCCGTTCAATGCCTACAGCCACCTCGATATCCGCGGTCGCGGCTGGTACCCCCTGATGTTCCAGAGTGCAACACTCAATCCTTACAGCGGCGATATGGCGTCCTCTCGAGTGCTGTCCGACCGCTCCTCGCTGGAATTTGTCACCGAATCCATGCGCCCGCTGCACACCGGTGATTTTGGTGGACTGTGGATCAAGCTGATCTGGTTCTTCTTCGGATTGATCCTGAGCATGATGGTGCTCAGCGGTTTGTTGATCTGGACCAAACGCACCGCCCTGGCCACCGCCAACGCGCTCAAGCGCGAAAACAAGAAACAACGCGCCAATGCGCAACCACTCATCAACCGTGAACCGTCGGAGGTCAACCTGTGAGCAAGATCACCACCGCCGTTCAACCTTCACGACTGAGCGTGTTCTGGCATAAATGGCGCTTTCACATCAACGTTCTGTTGCTGCTGATCCCGCTGGGGTTCATGCCCAAATACTTCTCCGACGCGGCGCTGTTTCGCGGTGACGCCGGCCTGGGCGAGCGTGAAATCGGTGAAATACAGGTCGGGCCGTGGAGCCTGCGCCTGGCCGAGCTGCGCAATGAAGCGCCACGCTCCGACGGTCCCGCCGGTTACCTGAAAGCCTTCAGCGCCGCGCTGTGCACCGCCTGCGTCGAGCCGGTCAAGGCAACTTACCTGCGTATCGGCAAACCGCGCAGCCTGCGCGCCGCCGGGGTGATTTTCTTCGGCACGCCTTACCGCATGGGCACGCAACTGCCGGTCCCGGTAAAAACCCCGGCCGACGCCGAACTGTGGATCACCATGGAAGGCTGGGACGGCAGCATGCATCAAGCCTCAATCCCCCTGAGTCAGGCATCGCCCGCCACGATTGCCTGGCTGAACAAACAAGGAGCCAAACCATGACCTGCTCTTATCGCCTTTTGCGCCTGCACCTGAGTGCTGCGCTGCTGGTGCTGAGCGCCGGCTTCAGCGCCAGCGCCCTCGCCCACAACCCGATGTGCGAATGCAAAGCCATCGATGCCGAACAGATCAAATGCACCGGTGGCTTTTCCGACGGCAGCGGTGCGCCGGGGGTGACCCTCGATGTGATCGGCTACGACGAAACCATACTGGTGCCCGGCAAGCTTGGCAGCGACTCGACCCTGACGTTCAAGAAACCTGGCGCCGAGTTCTATGTGCTGTTCGACGCAGGCCCAGGCCACGTTGTCGAAATCGACCAAGCGGACATCGAATCCCCATGAGTACGCCAACCACACAAATCGTGCGCCCGGCCGGTGCAGGCCATGAAACCCTCAATGTGCTGCTGTTGTGCCTGTTGATTCTGGCAGTCGCTGGCTCAGTCGTCGCGTGGCGCGGGGTTTCCCATGAGCCGGAGCCCGTGGCGACAAATCAACTCGACGCGCGCCGCGACCTCAGCGCTTCCGAGCAAGGCATCTACGCCGACCTGCGAGTGACCCTCGACGAAATCCGCTTGCTGCGCGAAGAACAGCAAGCCCTGCCGACACCGCAGAATCTGGCCGACGAAGGCTTCGCGCCGTTTGCCCAGGATGCGAGTTCGGTCAGCCGTGGCGGTCATGCCTGGCTGTTGCTGGCGGACACCGCCTATTTCGGCCATAGCCAAAACCCGGCCATCGCCGGTTCGTTCGTCATGCTGCTGAACAGGGATGACAAGGCTGCGCCAGACATCTGGCTCAACCGCGATGCCAGCCTGCAAGTGCCGACCGAATTGACCGAAGCCGCCCTGTCCGCCGCTGGCTGGAAACAGATCGTCGCGCAATACGATGCCGGGGTTACCCGCGAACATCGCCATTGATTCCTCGCCCTCATCCGAGAGAAGACCGCTTGCCCATGTCCATTTCATCGCCTCGCCGTCCGTTGTTACGCCTTTTTTTAGCAGGCCTGTGTGCCTGCCTGCTGAGTCCGCTGGCCAGCGCCGATCAGGCCAAGCGCCTGCGCATCGGCATTACCTTGCACCCCTATTACAGCTATGTGGCGAACATCGTCGGCGACAAGGCCGAGGTGGTGCCGCTGATTCCTGCCGGTTTCAACCCGCACGCCTACGAGCCGCGCGCCGAGGACATCAAACGTATCAGCGGGCTGGATGTGATCGTGCTCAACGGTGTCGGCCATGACGACTTCGCCGACCGCATGATCGCCGCCAGCGAAACGCCGAACATCAAAACCATCGAAGCCAACGAAAACGTGCCGCTGCTCGCGGCCACTGGCGTCGCCGCACGCGGCGCCGGCAAAGTGGTCAACCCGCACACGTTTCTGTCGATCAGCGCCTCCATCGCCCAGGTCAACAACATCGCGCGCGAACTGGGCAAGCTCGATCCGGACAACGCCAAGACCTACACCCAGAACGCCCGCGCCTACGGCAAACGCCTGCGGCAGATGCGCGCCGATGCCCTGGCCAAACTGACTCAAGCGCCAAACGCCGAACTGCGCGTGGCCACGGTACACGCGGCTTACGACTATCTGCTGCGTGAGTTCGGCCTGGAAGTGACCGCGGTGGTCGAACCGGCGCACGGCATTGAGCCGAGCCCGAGTCAGTTGAAAAAAACCATCGATCAACTGCGCGAACTCGATGTGAAAGTGATCTTCTCGGAGATGGATTTCCCCTCCACCTACGTCGAAACGATTCAGCGTGAATCCGGCGTGAAGCTGTACCCGCTCTCGCACATTTCCTACGGCGAATACACCGCCGACAAGTACGAAAAGGAAATGACCGGCAACCTCAACACCGTGGTGCGGGCGATTCAGGAGTCTGGCGCATGACTTCCAGAGAAAACCTTTCCCCCGAAAACACCGAGTCCCCTGTGGGAGCGAGCCTGCTCGCGAAGGCGCCGGATCAGCCGACATCTTTGTTGAATGACACACCGCTATCGCGAGCAGGCTCACTCCCACAGGTTTCGGGGCCGACTTTGGATTTTGCGCAGGTTTGTCTGACGCTGGGGCGCACGACGATTCTGGACAAGGTCACCTTCCAGGTGCAGCCCGGCAGCGTACATGCCCTGGTCGGCCCCAACGGCGGCGGCAAGAGTTCGCTGATCAAAACCTTGCTCGGGCAAATGCCCCATCAGGGCCAGCTCAGCCTGCAATGGCCCGGCGAGCCCGGCATCATCGGTTATGTGCCACAGGCGCTGGAGTTCGATCGCGGGCTGCCGATGACCGTCGACGATTTCATGGCCGCCATGTGCCAGCGACGCCCGGCGTTTCTCGGTTTGAGCAAGCGTTACGCCGGCGCCATTGGTGAGGCGCTGGAACGCGTCGGCATGCAGGACAAACGCAAGCGGCGCATGGGCGCGCTGTCCGGCGGTGAGCGGCAGCGGGTGCTGCTCGCTCAAGGTTTGATTCCGGCGCCGCAATTGCTGGTGCTGGATGAACCGATGTCGGCGCTTGATGAAGCCGGGATTCAAGTGTTCGAACGTCTGCTCGGCGATTGGCGTGCAGCGGGCATCACCGTGCTGTGGATCGAGCACGATCTGGAAGCGGTCGGGCGTCTGGCCAGCCGCGTCACCGGTCTTAACCGCCGCGTGCTGTTCGATGCCTCACCGCAAGAGGCGCTGACTCCGGAACGCCTGCTGACCCTGTTCTCGACCCATCCACGGAGCGCTGCCTGATGAGTTACGAAGCCTTTCGTTTGATGGTGCAAGGCTGGGCCTCGTCCGGTTATCTGCCGGAAGCGCTGGCCTACGGTTTCGTGGTCAATGCGCTGCTTGCCGGGCTGCTGATCGGCCCGGTGCTCGGCGGCCTCGGCACGCTGGTGGTGGTCAAGCGCTTTGCGTTTTTCTCCGAAGCGGTGGGCCACGCGGCGCTGACCGGTGTCGCCATCGGCATCCTGCTCGGCGAACCTTACACCGGCCCCTATGGCAGCCTGTTCGGCTACTGCCTGCTGTTCGGCATTCTGCTCAATTACCTGCGCAACCGCACCGGTCTGGCACCGGACACGCTGATCGGCGTGTTCCTGTCGGTGTCGCTGGCACTGGGCGCGAGTCTGCTGCTGATTCTTGCGGGCAAGATCAATGTGCACATTCTCGAGAACGTGTTGTTCGGCTCAGTGCTGACGGTCAACGGCAACGACCTGGCGGTGTTGGCCATTGTCGGTTCGCTGGTCATGGCCCTCGCCTTGCCGCTGTACAACCGCATCATGCTCGCCAGCTTCAACCCGCAGCTGGCGGCGGTGCGCGGAGTAGCGGTGAAGACCCTGGATTATCTGTTCGTGATTCTGGTGACGCTGATCACCGTGGCGGCGGTAAAAGTCATCGGCGCGATTCTGGTCGGCGCATTGCTGGTGATTCCTGCAGCGGCGGCGCGCTTGCTCAGCCAGTCGCTCAAAGGCTTTTTCTGGTGCTCGGTGCTGATCGCCACCGTCAGCACTCTGTGCGGGATTCTTGCACCCATTGTGTTCGATCTGCCGATTCCGTCCGGCGCCGCGATCATTCTGGTCGCCGGCATCGCTTTCGCCCTCGCCGCCATCGCGCGCGGGGTTGTCCCGAGCCTGAAAGGGAATCTTGGATAAATGACTTTTTCACTGCGCAAACTGACCCTGGCCATGACCCTTTGCGGCGTGATCTGCACGCCGTTGATGGCCGCCGAAAACACAAAACCGCTGCGGGTGCTGGCCTCCTTGCCCATCACCTTTGGCTTGGCTGAAGCGCTGCTCAAAGGCACCGATGTCAATCTCGAACGGGCGGCGCCAGCGAACCTGCCGGGCAGTCGTCAGAGCGCCTACTTCACGGGACGTGGCGCTCCGGCATTGAGCAAACTGGCAACCGCTGCCGATGCCGTGATTGGCGTGCGCTCGCTGTGGCCGGATGATCAGCTGTACCCGATCGCCCGCCGCAGCAATATCCGCATCGTTGAAGTCGATGCGGCGCGCCCGGTCGACGGCGCCCTGCCGGGCATTGCCGTGCAACCGGATCTGAAGGTCGATGGTTTGAACAGTCAGCCATGGCTGGCCAGCAACAACATGGGACGCATGGCGGACGTTATGGCGGCGGATCTGGTGCGCCTGGCACCTAGCGCAAAGCCTGCGATCGAGGCGAATCTGGCGACGTTGAAGCAGCGTTTGCTTAAGCTCAGCGCCGACAGCGAAGCGCGACTGGCCAGCGCCGACAATCTGAGTGTGTTGAGTTTGAGCGATCATTTCGGCTATCTGATCGGCAGTCTGAATCTGGAGCTGGTTGGCCAGGATCCACGGCCTGATGCCGAGTGGACGCCCGAAGACCTGAAAAAACTGACGGCAACCCTCAAGGACAATGATGTCGCGGTGGTGCTGCATCATCGGCAGCCATCAGACGCGGTGAAGGCAGCAATTGCCGAGTCGGGCAGCCATCTGGTGGTGCTGAGCACCGATGCGGCGGATCCGGTGGCGGAGCTGGAAGGCAATGTGGATTTGCTGCTTAAGGGTTTGAGCGGGGCTTAGTTTCAGCCGGACCGCGTTATCGTTCTTCGCGAGCAAGCTCGCTCCCACATTGGATCTGTGTCGTTCACAATTCCCATGTGGGAGCGAGCCTGCTCGCGAAGAGGCCAGCCCGGACAACACCAATCCAAGGCAATAAAAAAACCCGCTGACCGTTATCGGTACAGCGGGTTTTCTTTTGCCCGGGCGCTTATTGCGCGGCGGCCTGCCCTTCCATCTTCTGGCGCAGGCTCAACGGACGCATGTCAGTCCAGACTTCTTCGATGTAGGCCAGGCATTCCTTTTTCAGGCCGCTCTTGCCTACGGTGCGCCAGCCTTGCGGCACGGCTTTGTAATCCGGCCAGATCGAGTATTGCTCTTCGTGGTTGACCACGACCTGAAAGAGGATGTCCTCGCGGTCGAATACTGACGTCATGCTGGTTCTCCATCGTTGTAAGGGTGGGCTGCACGAGGGGTGCAGCCGGGTATGTAGAAAGAACGTTCGGCGCGGCGAAAAATTTACAGCGCCGCCGTGGCAGCGGCCAAAGCGCGACCGAAGATTTCCGCAACGCGGTCGATTTCGGCGGCAGTGATCACCAGTGGAGGCAGGAAACGCACCACCGCACCATGGCGACCGCCCAGTTCCAGAATCAGCCCACGCTTGAGGCATTCGCGCTGGACCAGCGGCGCCAGTCGTGCAAACGCCGGCGGGTGGCCGAGCGCATCGAGTGTGCCGTTCGGCTCGACCAGTTCGACGCCGAGCATCAGGCCACGACCGCGAATGTCGCCCAGTTGCGGGAAGTCGCGTTGCAGGATGCGCAGGTGCTCGCTGAGGCGCTCGCCCATGGCAGCAGCGTGTTCGCAGACCTTGTGTTCAACCAGATAACGCATCACCGCAGAACCTGCCGCCATGGCCATCTGATTGCCACGGAAGGTGCCGGCGTGCGCGCCCGGCTGCCAGGTGTCGAGCCAGTCGCGATAGACCACCACAGCCAATGGCAGGCTGCCGCCGATGGCTTTGGACAACACCACCACGTCCGGGGTAATACCAGCGTGTTCGAAGGCAAACATCTTGCCGGTGCGGGCAAAACCGCTCTGGATCTCGTCGACGATCAGCGCCACACCGGCCTTCTCGGTGATCCGACGCAAGCCGCGCAGCCACTCGATGTCCGCCGGAATCACACCGCCTTCGCCCTGCACCGCTTCGACGATCACCGCTGCGGGCAGTTGCACGCCGGCTTCAGGGTCGTTGAGCAGGTTTTCCAGATAGCTCAGGTTGGCCTTGACGCCCGCCGCGCCGCCGAGGCCGAACGGGCAACGGTAGTCATACGGGAACGGCATGAACTGCACGCCACTGCTGAGCAAGGCGCCCAGCGGCTTTTTCGGCCCCAGGCTGCCCATCAGGCTCAGCGCGCCCTGGCTCATGCCGTGGTAACCGCCGGAAAACGACAGCACAGTGCTGCGCCCGGTCGCCGTGCGTACCAGCTTCAGCGCCGCTTCCACGGCATCGGTGCCGGTCGGGCCGCAGAACTGGATTTTCGCTTCAGCCGCGAGGGCCGATGGCAGCAGGCCGAACAGGTCCTGCACGAACTGATCCTTGACCGGCGTGGTCAGGTCGAGGGTGTGCAGCGGCAATTCGTCGGCCAGTACCTGCTGGATCGCTTCGATCACCACCGGGTGGTTATGCCCCAGCGCCAGCGTACCGGCACCGGCCAGGCAGTCGATGAAGGTGCGGCCTTCGACGTCTTCGACATACAGGCCTTTGGCACGCTTGAGCGCCAGAGGAATACGCCGCGGATAGCTGCGAGCGTTGGATTCCTGCCGGGCCTGGCGGGACAGCAATGGCGATTCATTGAACTGGTACAGCGTTTCGGCCGGCGCCGAGCTGACCCGGGCCGACGACTCTTCGATAAGGCTGGTGGCGACTGACATCTCTCGACCCCTCAATTGGCTATGGATAGTGACCAAAACAGCACACCGGACAGGTGCGCATTCCGATCGCGGGGCGCACTTGCAGGTTTTCCTGTTCTGGAAACGCTTAAGGGGCTTGAGGATTTAGCCTTTGATCGAATTGTCAGACCGGCGATGCCAGCGACTTGTGCATGGGCAGGGTTTGCAAGCCTTGGTATTCGAGGGGAGGCGCAGATTCGCGGTAGCCCAGTCGGTGATAAAACGCACGACCAGTACGCGTGCTGTTGAGGTCTGCATGAGAAGCGCCGCAAATCCGTAACCAGCCTTCCAGATCCTGGATCAACGCTCGCCCGACGCCCCGGCGAAATGACTCTGGCTGCACGTAACACAGCGAAATATCGCCACTGACCTCGGCCATGCCGACACCAACCGGTCTGTCCGCCCACAAAGCAATACATAGATAGAAGTGAGGATCGGCAAGTCGAGCGCTGATGAAATCGGCGCATTGCCGGCCGATCCATTGGCTGACGAGTAGCGGATCATTACGGTGGTCGAGCGCACAACCGATGCGAATCGAACGTTCGATGATGCGGCTGATGATACCGGCGTCGGCCAGGATGGCCGGACGAATGCAGATGGGTGCTTCCATGGCGCAGTTCCCTCAATCCATTGAGTCAAAGCTGCGTTGACCTTACCCCTCCCCCTGCCGGATAGCGAACGCCGAGAAGTTACATTTGATGTGTCTGTCGCGATTTCCCTACACAGGCTGTGCTGAAATCAGACAGGCTGCAACGGCATGGTCAGCTCGACCCGCAGGCCATCCGGGCGGCTGTCGAAATGCAGGGCACAGTCGCAGCGCTGAACGATCGCCTGAACAATTGCCAGGCCGAGGCCACATCCGGTGCTCTGGCCGTTGCGCCAGAAGCGTTGGGTCAGGTGTTGCAGATCATCCGGCGCAATCCCCGGGCCATGGTCGCGCACGACAAAACGCACGCGGTTGCCAATGGTTTCCAGGCTCAGCTCAACCGCGCAGTCTTCGGGCGTATGGCGCAGGGCGTTGTCGAGCAGATTGCGCAGCGCCGCAATCGACAGCACGGCCGGCATTTGCAGCGGTGCAACGGAAAGTCCGGTCGGCAGTTGCAATTTGATGCGCAGGCGCTCGCCCCCCGTGGCGTCCTGAATCGCCAGGCGTGCCACTTGTTCGGCGCTGCATTGCGAGCCGTCATCGAACGACAGACTGCCCTCGACCCGCGCCAGCAACAGCAGTTGTTCGAGGGTGCGATGCAGACGGTCGGCGCCCTCTTCGGCCCGCGCCAGCGACTGATCGCGGGCATTGCCTTCAGTCATGCGCGCGACTTGCAGGTGCGTCTTGATCGCCGTCAGCGGGCTGCGCAGTTCATGCGCTGCGTCACCGGTCAGGCGGCGTTCACGCTCGATGGTTTTGCCAATGCGCTGGAACAACTGGTTTTGCGTTTCGAGCAGCGGCTTCAGTTCACTGGGGAAGGTCTGGATCTGCAACGGCTCAAGCGAGTCGGCGTTGCGTCGCATCAACGCTTCACGCAGGCGATTGAGCGGCGCCAGCCCTTGGCCGATACCCAGCCACAGCAGACACAGACAACCCAGCAACGCCACACCCACCGGCACCGACGCCGCCAGCAGGATCGACATGTTCAGGGCTTCGCGCTCGATCTGCCGGTCAGCGGTGGTAATCCGCACATCGCCTCGGGCAAGGGTGAAACTGCGCCACGGCGCACCGTCGATCATCTGATCGTGAAAGCCCATTTTCTCGGCTTCCAGCGCCTGTTCGGGGTTGTTGTGACTGCGCGCGAGGATTTCCCCGCGCAAGGAGCTGACCTGACAGGCCATGCCACCGGGGATATTCAGTTGTTCGGCACTGAAATGCGTGCCCTCGCCTTTGCTCGGCAAAGTCGGCAACTGTTCCAGCAGCCCGGCGACCATGCGCGCCGACGCCACCAGACGCTGGTCGAGGGAAAACATCATCTGATTGCGCAGATCACTGAGCATCCAGGCCGCCGCCAGCGCCCAGATCAGCGCAAACGCAGCGCCCAGGGTCAGGCTCAGGCGCAGTCGCAGACTCATCACTTGCCTTGATCTCCACCGTCAGCCGGGCCGAGGCGATAGCCCAGACCGCGCACGGTCTCGACGATGCCTTTGCCCAGTTTGCTGCGCAGGTGATGGATGTGCACGTTCAGCGCGTTGCTTTCCAGCTCATCGTTGAAGCCATAAACACTGTCTTTCAACTGTTCGGTGGACAGCACCCGGCCGCGATTGTGCAGCAGCGCCTGCAACAGCGATTGCTCGCGACGTGACAAGTCCACCGGTTGTCCGGCCAGAGTGGTTTCGCGACTGCTCGGGTCGTACGTCAGCGCGCCGTGCTCGATCAGGTTGACGCTGCGCCCGGCGACCCGGCGCAACAAGGTTTGCAGGCGGGCGAACAGTTCACGCAGATCAAACGGCTTGAGCAGGTAATCGTCGGCCCCGGCCTGCAAGCCATCGACACGGTCGGTCACCGAGTCGCGCGCGGTCAGAATCAGCACCGGAATTTCCAGGCCGCTCTGCCGCAATTGTTGCAGCAACTTGAGGCCATCTTCGTCTGGCAGGCCGAGATCGAGCACCATCACGTCAAATTCGGCAACCTTGAGCATCGCCCGCGCTTTCGACGCGGTGTTGACGTGCTCGACGGTCAAACCCTGAGCCGTGAGACCGGCAACGATGCCACTGGCAATCAGCTCATCGTCTTCGCAAACCAGTACGTGCATGGGTGCTCCGTGGATAAAAAAGGCGAGTGAAGCAGGCGAGGATTAAGCGGCAATTATGGCCGTCACCGGTGTTTACGCAAAGCCGGGCAAACACATCGGGGCGCCACCTGACGCTGGGACTCACTCTGCGCTGAAACTTCCCCACTAATAAAGAAACAGTTTCTCACTATGTAATAACCCTTCGTTCATTTAGTTTTCGACTGGCAACCACCAACAACTTTAAAGGGACTTAATAAGCATGCCTAAACTAAAAAACTTCGTCGCGATCGATTGGCGCTCCGGCCCCGACCGGATTTATTTCTTCTTCAAGGACAGCGACACCTATTCCCGATTTGATCTCGGTGACAATAAGGTATCCGCCAACTATCCCGCCTCGATCGCCGGTAACTGGGACAGCTTCGCCCCCCATGTCAAAGACTTGCGTTTCGGACTGACAACCACTTCATTCGGCTGGAATACCTCGTCCGACGAAGATATTGCCTGGCTGTTCTTCTATCAGGGAACAATCCCCATGGTGTGTAAATACAACCAGGACAAGGACAAAGTCGATGCCTTCTATAAAGTGGCCGATTCGATCTGGAAGCCCATCCTGCCTTACTTCGACAAAATCATAGCCGGCACCTGGTTTCAACTAACCGGCCACCCGTTCCTGTTCAGATTCATCCTCAACGATGGACACTATCTATCGTTTAACTACAGGGCAAAAACCCTCACTTACAAATCCTTCGGGGATTATCAACTTGGCGCGCTGAAACCGTACAAGGACCGCATCATCACGGCAGCGCAAAATGACCGGACTTTCGCCGACAGCTACTGGTACATCTTCCTGACCGACAACCAATACCTGACTTACAACATTCAGTCCGACCGTCTGGTCTCCGGACCGAAAACCATCAATGACGCGAACTGGCCAGGACTGCTGCGAGGCTGATTGGCCGAAGCCCCGAGGGCCTTGTAGGATACGGTTAATTATCGGTTAATCGCAGCCGCCCATTCTGCGCCTCACTTGCACAGGGACAAGGCTCCTCCATGCGTCATTTTTTTCTATTGTTTGCTCTGCTGATTTCCAGCCTGGCCCAGGCTGGAAACAATCCATTTGAGACAAAACCAGAGTTTCTGCCGGTCGACCAGGCATTCGTGCTCACGTCCGAACGCCTGGAGTCCGGTGAAACGCAGTTGTTCTGGCAAATCACCGATGGCTATTACCTGTATCAGAAACGCCTGAAATTCGATGGCCTGAGCGCCGAACAGCAACCCGCACTACCCGAAGGCGAGTCCCACAGCGACGAGTTTTTCGGTGAGCAACCGGTCTATCGCCAAGGGCTGGAGGTGAAGATCCCGGCAGCGGCCACAGGCCAGATCAAGGTCAGCTATCAGGGCTGTGCCGATGCGGGCCTGTGCTATCCACCGCAAACCCGGGTCATTGATCTGGGCGGCAAAGCCACGGTGGCCGCAAGCACTGAAGCGCCGGATCAGGCCTTGGCCAGCAGCCTGCAACAACGGGCGCTGGGCTGGAGCTTGCTGGTGTTCTTCGGCCTCGGTCTGTTGCTGGCGTTCACGCCTTGCACGTTGCCGATGCTGCCGATTCTGGCCGGCATGGTGGTCGGCAGTGGTGCCACCCCGCGTCGCGGTTTCGCGCTGGCCGGCAGCTATGTGATCTGCATGGCGCTGGTGTATGCGGCGATGGGCGTGATTGCTGCGCTGCTTGGTGCGAATCTGCAGGCGTGGTTGCAGAATCCGTGGCTGCTCGGCACCTTCGCCGCGATCTTCGTGGTGCTGGCCTTGCCGATGTTCGGTTTCTTTGAACTGCAATTGCCGGTGGCCCTGCGCGACCGCCTCGAACACGCTTCGCGCAGTCGCAGCGGTGGCAGCCTGATCGGCGCCGGGGCCCTCGGTGCATTGTCCGGTCTGCTGGTCGGCCCGTGCATGACCGCGCCGCTGGCCGGTGCGTTGCTGTATATCGCGCAGAGCGGCAATGCATTGCATGGTGGCCTGATTCTGTTTTCACTGGGCATCGGCATCGGTGTGCCGTTGTTGTTGCTGGTGACCGTGGGCAATCGCTTCCTGCCCAAGCCCGGCGCGTGGATGAACCTGCTCAAAGGCGTGTTCGGCTTCCTCTTTCTCGCCACCGCGCTGTTGATGTTGCGCCCGGTGCTGGATGCTTCGCTATGGCTGGGTCTGTGCGGTGCACTGCTGTTGATCGCCGCGTTCTGCGCGTGGAAACAGTCCGAAGGTTTTGGCCGCGTCGCCCAGTTGTTCGGCGCCAGTTCGTTGTTGCTCGGCCTGTGGGGCAGTCTGCTGGTGATTGGCGCGGCGGGCGGCAGCGATGATCCGTATCAACCGTTGCATGTCTACAGTGCCGGTCGTGTCGGGACTGCGGCGCCTTCGGCTCATGACGCATTCATCACGATCAAGGATCCGGCGGCACTGCAAAGTGAACTCGATGCCGCCAAAGCCAAGGGGCAGTGGGTACTGCTCGACTACTACGCCGACTGGTGCGTGTCGTGCAAAGTCATGGAAAAACAGGTATTCGGCAAGGACAAGGTCATGCAGGCGTTGAGCGACGTGCGCCTGCTACGGCTCGATGTCACCGCTGACAACGCGGCCAGCCGTGAATTGCTCAGCCGCTACAAAGTGCCGGGGCCCCCGAGTTTCGTCTGGATCGGCACGGATGGCGAAGAACGCCGCAGCCAGCGCATCACCGGCGAAGTCGATGCCGAGACATTCCTGCAACGCTGGGCTACCACCCGGGAAGCCAATTAATGCTGACTTTCACCCTCGGCACCTTTGCCATTGCGCTTAATCACCTGCTGCTGATCAGTGCCCTGGCGCTGGCGACCTTTGTCGGCTGGCGGGTGGCCAAGCGTGGCGGCGATAACCCCGAGTCGGCGTTGTTCAGCCTGTTTCTGCTGGGCATGCTCGCAGCGCGTGTTGCCTTTGTGTTGCTGTACTGGTCGCACTATCGCAGTGACCCGTGGCAGATCATCGATTTGCGTGACGGTGGCTTCCTCGCCTGGCCGGGCGTGATCGTGCTGCTGCTGGTGGCGCTGTATCGCGGCTGGCGCCGTCCGGGCTTGCGTCGCCCGCTGGGTTTTGGTGTAGCCAGCGGCGTGACGTTCTGGCTGTTGGCGACGCTGTCGCTGAACATCTATGAACAAGGCACCCGGCTGCCGGACATCTCGCTGCGCAATGCGGCGGGGGAAACCATCCAGCTCAGCGACTATCAGGGTGGCCCGCTGGTGATCAATCTGTGGGCGACCTGGTGTCCACCGTGCCGACGCGAAATGCCGGTACTGGAAAACGCTCAGCAACAGCGCCCGGACCTGACCTTCCTGTTCGTCAATCAGGCCGAAAGCATGCAAAGCGTGGCGACGTTTCTGGAAACCCAAGGCCTGAGCCTGAACAACGTGTTGTTTGACCGCAGCGGTCGGCTGGGCCAGGCCGTGGGTTCCATGGCATTGCCGACTACGCTGTTCTATAGCCCCGACGGTCGGTTGCTGAGCAGTCACCTTGGTGAGCTATCGAACGCCAGCCTGGCGCGCGCGCTGGAAAACTTCGACACCCCGACCCCGAATTCGAACCCGGCCACAGCACCGGCCACCTCTGCAAGGAAACTGCCATGCCCCGCCTCCGCCACCTGCTGACGCTGACTCTGGGCACCGCCCTGCTGCACTTGCCGTCGGTGCAGGCTGCTGAAGAGTTGCCTGCGGCGATCAAACAGATCGAAGCCAAAGGCGCGAAAATCGTCGGCCAGTTCGACGCCCCCGATGGCCTGCGCGGCTATGCGGCGCAGTATCAGAATCGCGGCATGGCGCTGTACCTGACCCCGGATGGCAAACACGTTTTACTCGGTAATCTGTACGACGCCGACGGTAAGGACTTGAGCAGTGAGCCGCTGCAGAAACTGGTTTACGCGCCGATGGCCAAGGAAGTCTGGGCCAAGTTCGAGGCAAGCAACTGGATTCAGGACGGCAACAAGGATGCACCGCGCACCGTGTACCTGTTCAGTGACCCGAACTGCCCGTACTGCAACATGTTCTGGGAACAGGCTCGACCATGGGTCAAGTCCGGCAAGGTGCAACTGCGGCACATTATGGTCGGCATCATCCGCGAGGACAGCCCGGGCAAATCGGCCGCGTTGCTGGCGGCGAAAGATCCGGCCAAGGCGCTTGAAGATCACGAGAAGGCTGGCAAGGGCAGCGCGCTCAAGGCCTTGAAAGATATTCCGGTGGCGGTGCAGAGCAAACTGGCGGCGAACATGCAGTTGATGGAAGACCTCGACTTGCAAGCCACGCCGGCAATCTTCTATATGGATGACAAGGGTGAGTTGCAACAGCAACAAGGCGCGCCTTCGCCGGACAAGTTGGTGAAGATTCTCGGGCCTAAATAATTTTCGGTGCCTGGACTGGCCCCATCGCGAGCAGGCTCACTCCTACAGGGGAATGCATTCCAAATGTAGGAGTGAGCCTGCTCGCGATCGAAGATCACTCGGTTTAACGGTTGCGCGCGCTGAGGAAGGTAAGCAACACCTCGGTGACAAACTGCGGATTCTCCAGATTGGAGATATGCCCCGCCTCCGGCACCAGTACCCACGGGCAACCGATCAACTCGGCCATTTCCTGTGTTTCCGACGGTGGTCGCGGCTTGTCCTGATCGCCGCACATGACCAGCGTGGTCGCCGCATTCAGCTCACCCAGCCGTGGCAACAAATCATCCCGGCCAAACGTGATGCGCCCCATCGGTACGATGCTTTCGCGTAAACGATCGGACGAGTACGCCGCCAGTTTCGCGCGAAAATCCTGATACAGCGCCGACTGCGGATCGATGCCCGGGCGGAAGAAGATCGGCACGACGATATCGAGTAACTGATCGGAGATTTCGCCGGTTTCTTCAATCTGTTTAAACAGTGAAAAGTAGTACTGGCGGGTCGGCTCAGGCTCGACACCGACGAAGGTGTCCATCAGCACCAGACCATTGACCCGCTGCGGTGCCGACAGCGCCAGACGCACACCCCACATGCCACCGACCGACAGCCCGACGAGGGTGACCTGATCGATGTCCAGATGATCGAGCAAGGCCTGCGCCTGTCGGGCAATGTCATCCAGAGATGTCGTGCCTTCAGGCAACCGGCCCGATTCGCCATGGCCCCACAGATCCAGCGCAATCACCCGATAATGCGGCGATAACGCGGCAATCTGCGGCGCCCACATGGCCTGATCCCACAGATAACTGCCGGCCAGCAAGACTGCCGGGCCGGTGCCTTGATCAATGTAATGCAGCGCTTGTCCGTCAACCGTGAAAAAAGGCATCGACCACCCCCGCGACAAAAAAGAGAACCGGCAGACTGAGCTGCCGGTTGCTTGTCGTCAACCTTGGAAATGTAGGTGAATGTGCGGACGCCAATCGCGAGCAGGCTCACTCCTACAGGGGAACGCATTCCAAAATGCAGGCCTTCGCCTGCTCGCGATGAGGCCAATGCAGGCGCTAAAGAACTAGAAGCCCTCCAGCTCCGCCATCAGATCATTCAACCGATCAACCTTCTCCTCGGTGATATCGCTCGCCGCCAGCCCGTCAATGTATTCGGCCAGTTCCTCCACCGTGCTGCACTCGAACATCGCCCGCAACGGCACATCGCGTTGCAGGGATTTCTGCACCCGCGAAGCGATCTGCGTGGCCAGCAACGAGTGCCCGCCCAGCTCGAAGAAGTTGTCGCGGACACCAACTTGCTCGACCTTCAACACCTCGGCCCAGATATCAGCCAACGTCTGTTCAAGATCATTGCGCGGGGCCAGATAATCCTGGCTCTGCAACTGGCCGATCTCCAGCGCCGGCAAGGCTTTGCGATCGAGTTTGCCGTTGGCATTGCGCGGCAGCTGATCGAGCCACAACCAGTGCAGCGGCACCATGTATTCCGGCAGTTCGGCGCGCAACCGCTGCTTGATCCGCTCCAGTCGTTCACCCGGATTCAGCGCGCTATCAGCAGCCACCAGATAACCGACCAAGTGCTTACCGTTAACGCCTTCCTGCACACCGACCGCGCCATCGCGTACTTCCGGTTGTTCGTGCAGACGCGCTTCGATCTCGCCCAGTTCGATGCGATAACCGCGAATCTTCACTTGATGGTCGACGCGGCCCACGTACTCCAACACTCCGTCGCTGCGACGCCGCGCCAGGTCACCGGTGCGATACAGACGCTCGCCCGGCGCACCGAACGGGTTCGGCACAAACACCGGCGCGGTGCGCAACGGATCGCTGACATAACCGCGACCAACGCCCGTACCCGCCACGCACAACTCCCCTACCGCGCCCAACGGCACCAGTTCCAGAGCGCCATCAACGAGGTACAGCAAGTTGTTGTCGGTCGGCGTACCGATCGGCAAGTAACTGCCGCGCGTCGACGCCATGTCGACGCGGAAGAACGCCACGTCATCGGAGCATTCCGCCGGGCCATAAGCGTTGACCAGCCCGATGTCCGGGTAACGCAGCAGCCATTGGTGCGCCAGTTCCGGCGGCATTGCCTCACCGGTCGGCAGCATCCAGCGCAGGCCATCCAGACTCAGGCGATCCGAGGCGAGCATGCCCTGAATCAACGAAGGCACACTCTCCAGCACGGTGATGCCCTGCGCCTGCACATGCACCAGCAACCCTTGCGGATCGTGGGCGATGGTGTTCGGCACGATGTCCACCCGCGCGCCGAACAGCGGTGCGGCAAGGAACTGCCAGACCGAAATATCGAAGCTTTGCGACGCGGTCTGGGCGATCACGTCGGCGTCGCTCAGTTGCAGATACGGCACCTTGCTCAACTGATTGTTGAGCATGCCGCGCTGCTCGACCATCACGCCTTTCGGCAGGCCGGTGGAGCCCGAGGTGTAGATCACGTAGGCGAGGTTGTCCGGGCCGCTGTAAATGCCCAGGTTCTGCGCCGACGTCGCCGCTGCTTGAACCTCTTCCCACACCAGCAAGCGCGGGCGATTGGCGCAGCTGAATTCATCCAGCAAGGTCTGCGCCTGTTCAAAGCATGTTTTAGAGCAGACCAGCACCGGCGTGCGGCTCAGCTCGATGATGCGTTGCAGACGCTGACTCGGCAGGCCCGGATCCAGCGGCAGATAACCGGCACCGGCCTTGAAGCTGCCGATGATCATGCCGAGCAGATCGAGATTCCGTTCTGCGAGCAAGGCCACCGGTTGATCCATCTGCACACCCGCGGCGACCAGTGCATGGCCGAGACGGTTGGCGTTGTGGTTCAGCTCGGCGTAGCTCTGTTGCTGGTCAAGGCATGTAGCGGCGATGCGCTGCGGATGCGCGACAACTTGAGCTTCGAACAGCGCAACGTAGCTCTGCTCCAGCGGATAATCGTGGGCACTCTGGTTGCAACCGTGCACCAGGAAGTCCTGTTCCTCACTGCCCAACAGCGGCAGATCGGCCATGTCGCCATGGAAGCCGTCGACCAGCGCCAGCAGCAGACGCTTGAACTCGCCGAGCATGCGCTCGATGGTCGATTCGTCGAAATAACGCTGGTCATACGACAGGTGCAGACCCAGATCATCACCGGGGTAGCACACTGCCGTCAGCGGGAAGTTAGTGTGCGTACGGCCCGAGTCCGAGGTCGCATTCAGGCTCTGCGCGCGATCAAGCACCGAGACTTCCACCGGGGCGTTTTCGAAGACGAACAGGCTGTCGAACAGCGGCTGGCCTTTCGGCAGTTCGCTCTGTTCCTGAATGTTCACCAGCGGCAGGTATTCGTACTCGCGCAGCTGCATGTTGCTGTCGAGCAAACCACTGAGCCACTGACGCACGCTGCTGCGTTCATCGTCCGCCGGCATCTGCACCCGCAGCGCAATACTGTTGATGAACAGGCCGACAGTACGTTGCATCTCCGGCATTTCCACCGGGCGACCGGCCACGGTCACGCCGAACAGCACGTCACGATCGCCGCTCATACGCCGCAGCACCAAGGCCCACGCCGCTTGGGCGAAGGTGTTGATGGTCAGTTGATGGGCCTGCGCCAGTTCACGCAGACGCGCTCCGTCCTCGACATTGAGGCGAGTGTAGCGGTCGCCGACGATCATGCCGCCGCTTTCGCCAGCATGTTCACGCAGGAACGGCCGGTCGCTCGGGATCGGTGTAGTACGCTCGAACCCTCGCAGGTTCTGCTGCCACCACTGCCGCGCTTCGGCCAGGCTCTGGCGTTGCAACCAGCCGATGTAATCGCGATAACGCGGCGGCACGGCGAGTTGCGCTTCACGCCCCTCACCCAGTGCGGTGTAGATTTCGAAGAAGTCATTCATCAGCAACGAGCGGCACCAGGCATCGATGAGGATGTGGTGGTTGCTCATCATGAACCAGTAACGCGCCGCGCCGACCTTGATCAGGCGCAGATGAAATGGCGCCTGATTGAGCAGATCGAAACCGGCTTCGCGCTCGTTTTTCAGCAGCGTTTGCAGCTTCGGTTCCTGCTCGGTTTCAGCGATGGCGCTCCAGTCCAGATACTCGATCGGCGTGCGACCCGGTGTGTGAATCACTTGCAGCATGTCTTCGCCGACGTTCCAGCAGAACGACGCGCGCAACGCTTCGTGACGGGCGATTACTGCTTGCCACGCCTGGGCGAAACGCTCGGGGTCGAGTTCGCTGTTGATGCGATAGCGATCCTGCATGTAGTACAGGCCGGTGCCCGGTTCGAGCAAGGTGTGCAGCAACATGCCTTCCTGCATTGGCGTCAGCGGATAAACGTCTTCGATGTGCGCGGCCGGCACCGGCAAGGCATCGAGTTGCGCCTGAGTCAGCTTGGCCAGCGGGAAGTCCGACGGCGTCAGGCCGCCGGCCTCGTCTTGCAGGCAATGGGCGATCAGGCTTTGCAGCTCGCCGAGGTAAGCGTCGGCCAGATCGTGGATGGTTTGCGCCTCGTAACGCTCGGCGCTGAAGGTCCAGCGCAGGAGCAATTCACCACCGTAAACCTGGCTGTCGATGCTCAGTTCGTTCGGCAATGGCGCCTGCGGATCGTGGGCGGCACCGACCGCTTCATCCAGCGGACGGAACAGCGCATCGCTGCCGAAGCTCTGGTCGAACTGGCCGAGGTAGTTGAAGGTGACCGGCGCCTGCGGCAACGCGGCCATGCTGCGCTGGCTGAGGTCATCGGCGAGATAACGCAGCACGCCATAACCCAGACCTTTGTGCGGCACGGCGCGCAGTTGCTCCTTGATCGCTTTGATTGATGCGCCCTGCCCGGCGGCTTCTTCGATGTTGTGCGGGGTCAGACGCAGTGGGTAGGCGCTGGTGAACCAGCCGACGGTGCGGGTCAGGTCGATCTCGTCGAACAGGGTTTCGCGACCGTGGCCTTCCAGTTGAATCAGCGCCGACGGCTGACCGCTCCAGCGGCACAGCACGCGCGCCAATGCCGTCAGCAACAGATCGTTGACCTGAGTGCGATAGGCGGCCGGCGCCTGTTGCAGCAACTGTTTGGTGTGCTCGGCATCGAGGCGCACGCTGACGGTTTGCGCATGACGATTGTGCTGGCCGCCCTGCGGATTTTCGCAAGGCAGATCGGCGTTCTGACCGGCCAGTTGGGTCTGCCACCAGTTGAGTTCTTCACGCAGGGATTCGCTGCCGGCGTAGGCCTGCAAGCGTGCCGTCCAATCCTTGAAAGCACTGGTTTTCGCCGGTAGTTTTACCGATTGCTCAGCCGTCAGTTGGCGATAGACCGTTTGCAGATCGTCGAGCAACACGCGCCACGACACGCCGTCGACCACCAAGTGATGGATCGCGATAAACAGGCGTTGCTGACCTTCAGGGCCGTCGACCAGCAAGGCGCGAACCAGCGGGCCGTTTACCAGATCAAGGCTGCGTTGCGCATCAGCGAACAGCGCTTCGCACTTGTCCATCGAGGTGACGCGCACTTGCCACAACACCGCCGCATCGGAGACCGGTTGGTGCGTCGCTTGCCATTGACCGTCGGCCTCGGTGAAGCGCAAACGCAAGGCATCATGCTGTTCGATCACCGCCAGCAGCGCTTGCTCCAGGCGATGGGGTTCGAGGGTCACCGTCGGCTCCAGCAACAACGCCTGGTTCCAGTGCTGACGCTCAGGAATATCGGTATCGAAGAACCAGTGCTGAATCGGCGTCAGACGCGATTCACCAACCACCAAGCCTTGCTCCGCCGTCACTTGTTCGGTGCGGCTGGCCACAGCGGCGAGGGTTTGTACAGTCTGGTGCTGGAACAGATCGCGCGGGCTGAAATGAATGCCCTGCTGACGGGCACGGCTGACCACTTGAATCGACAGAATCGAATCGCCGCCGAGTTCGAAGAAGTTGTCGTTGAGACCGACCTGTTCGACGTTGAGCACTTCGCACCAGATCTGCGCCAGGGTCTGCTCCAGCTCGTTGCTCGGCGCCACGTAGTCCTGACGATTGAGCTCCGGATCCGGCGCTGGCAAGGCGCGACGGTCAAGTTTGCCGTTAGCGGTCAGCGGCATGCTCGCCAGCAGAATCAGGTGCGTCGGCACCATGTAATCCGGCAGTTGTGCCTTGAGGTGCGATTTCAGCGCTTCGCGCAGCTCGGCCTGCTTGGCTTCGTTTTGCTCAGCGACATCGGTGACGAGGTAACCGACCAATTGCTTGCCGCTCGGCGCATCCAGTGCGAGCACGACGGCTTCGCGGATCGAGTCGTGATCGAGCAGGCGCGTTTCGATTTCGCCCAGTTCAATACGGAAACCACGGATCTTTACCTGATGGTCGATCCGGCCCAGGTATTCCACCAAACCATCGGCACGCTGGCGCACCAGGTCGCCGGTGCGGTACATGCGCCCGCCATCGGTGGCGAACGGATCCGCGACAAAACGTTCGGCGGTAATGCCCGGACGGTCGTGATAGGCCTGGGCCAGACCTGCGCCGCCAACGAACAGTTCACCCGTCGCGCCTTGCGGCACCAGCGCCAGATCGGCGTCGAGAATGTAGGCAACACGCGCACCGATCACGCTGCCAATCGGCACACTGCCGGCGCCCTCTTCCAGCACCTCCGGCGCCAGACTGGCCAGCGGCATGACCACGGTTTCCGTCGGGCCATAGGCGTTGAAGAACGTCGCCGGTTTGAACGCTGCGCGAATCCGTTGCAGGTGTTCACCGGTCAACGCTTCACCGCCGGTGATGACCATCCGCACCGGGAGGATTTCGTTTTGCGTGGACAGGAACTGCGCCAACTGGCTGCCGTAGCTCGGGGTAAAACCGAGGACGTTGATTTTATGCGCACGGATCAAGCCGCAGATTTCTTCTGCGTCCCACTGACCTTGCGCGCGCAACACCACCTGCGCACCGCTGAGCAGCGGCACCAGCAGACGTTCGGTCGCCGCATCGAAGTTGATCGAATAGAAGTGCAGTTCGCAGTCGTCGGGGCGCATACCGAAACGCTCGATCACCGCTTGGCAGTGCATGGCGATTTCACCGTGGGAGACCACCACGCCTTTCGGCTTGCCGGTCGAACCCGAGGTGTAAATCAGGTACGCCTGATGCTGTGGCAGGCTGATAAACGGCAACTCGCTGGCCGGGTGAGCGGCCAGCGCTGCGCTGTCCTCCTCCAGGCACCAACGCGCCACATTTGGCGGCAGATCGCCGAGGGCGTTGAACATCGCGCGATCACTGAGCAGCAAACCAATGCGGCTGTCTTCGATCATGTAATGCAGACGGTCGAGCGGGTATTCCGGGTCCAGCGGCACGTACGCGCCGCCAGCCTTGAGAATCGCCAGCAGGCCGATGACCATTTCCAGCGAGCGCTCCAGTGCCAGACCAACGCGCACTTGCGGGCCGACGCCGCGCTCTCGCAAAGCCCAGGCCAGACGATTGGCGCGGGCATCGAGTTCGGCGTAGCTCAGGGTCTGCCCGGCGAAGGTCAGGGCCGGCGCGTCTTTGCGCGCCAGCGCCTGTTCGGCGAACAGGTGATGAATGCACTGGTCGAGACGATGCTCGCCCGGCTCGATGCCAAGGCTGTCGAGCAGCTGCTGTTGCTCGGGTTGATCGAGCAGCGGCAATTCGCTGAGGCGCTGTTGCGGATCGGCGATCAGCGCTTCAAGCAGATTGCGCCAATGTTTGGCCATGCGCGCGATGGTCGGCTCATCGAACAGATCAGTGCTGTAGGTCAGGCAGCAACCGAGGCGATGGTCGAGGTCGGTGACTTCCAGGTTGAGGTCGAACTTGGTCGCCCGCGCATCGTTGGCCAGGTACTCGACGGTCATGCCGGCGAGCATGCGGCTCTGCTGGAATTCCCAGCGCTGCACGTTGCACATCACCTGGAACAGCGGGTTGTACGCAGCACTGCGCGGCGGCTGCAACGCTTCGACCAGATGATCGAACGGCAGATCCTGATGCGACTGGCCTTCGATCACGGTGTGGCGCACCTGCTCGAACAGTTCGCCGACCGACATCATGCCGTCGAGCTGGCAACGCAGCACTTGGGTGTTGAGGAACGCCCCGATCAGCCCTTCGCTTTCCGGACGGATGCGGTTGGCTACCGGCGCGCCGATGCGCAGATCGGTCTGGCCGCTGTAGCGGTACAGCAGGGTGGCGAGTGCGGCGGTCATGGTCATGAACAGGGTCAGACCGTTTTGCGCATTGAACGCACGAACCCGCGCGGCGAGGTCATCGCTCAGGTCGAAGCGGAACAGTTCGCCTTGGTGGCTTTGCACCGGCGGACGCGGACGATCACCGGGCAACTCCAGCAGCGGATGTTCACGGCCGAGTTGCGCGGTCCAGTAGTCGAGCTGACGCTGACGCTCGCCGGATTCCAGCCAGTTGCGTTGCCAGACGCTGTAGTCGAGGTACTGCACCGGCAGCGGCTCAAGCGGTGAATCACGGTCATCGACAAACGCTTCGTACAGCGCACTGAGTTCGCGGGCGAAAATGTCCATCGCCCAGCCTTCGGTGACGATGTGGTGCAGAGTCAGGACAAAGTAATGCTCTTGCTCGGCAGTCTTCACCAAACAGGCGCGCAGCAGCGGACCGGTTTCCAGATCGAACGGCAGATGTGCTTCCTCATCGGCCAGTTGCTGAACCTTTTGCTCACGTGCATCGGCGGCAAGTTTTGAAAAATCCTTCCAGCCCATGCGCACACCGGTTTCGGCATGCACCTGCTGACGGGCGACGCCGTCGACGCTCGGGAACGTGGTGCGCAGGGTTTCGTGGCGCAGGATCAGCGCTTGCAACGCCGCCTCGAAACGCTCGACATGCAACACGCCGCGCAGACGCGCCATGCCGCCGACGTTGTACGCCGGGCTGTCCGGCTCCATCTGCCAGAGGAACCACATGCGCTGTTGCGAGTACGACAACGGCACCGGTTTGCTGCGATCAACCTTGTCGATCGGCGGCTGTTTGTTGGTGCGGCCGCTGGCCTGGATCAGGCGGATCTGTTCGGCGAAATCACCGAGTTCGCTGTGTTCGAACAAGGCGCGCAACGGCAGTTCGACGTCGCAGGCCTGACGGCTGCGCGAGATGATTTGCGTGGCCAGCAGCGAGTGACCGCCGAGGGCGAAGAAATCGTCGCGCAGGCCGACTTGTGCCAGACCGAGCACTTCGCGCCAGATCGCGGCGATCTGCTGTTCCAGTTCAGTCACCGGCTCGACGTGTTCACGCACTTGCCATTGCGGTTCGGGCAGCGCGCGGCGGTCGAGTTTGCCGCTTGGGCTGAGGGGCATTGCGTCGAGGCGCATCAGTTGCGCCGGGACCATGTATTCCGGCAGCTCGGCGGCCAGTGCGGTTTTCAGGCGTGTTATTTGCTCGTCGTGATCTTCGCTGGCATCGGTGGCGGTGAAGTAGCCGATCAGCTGCGCGCCGGCAGCAGTTTCACGCACCTGCACCACGGCTTGGGCGACGCCGTCCTGTGCGAGCAAGCGTGCTTCGATTTCTTCCGGTTCAACGCGGAAGCCACGCATTTTGACCTGCTGATCAAGACGGCCGAGGTATTCGATCACGCCGTCGCAGGTCCAGCGCGCACGGTCGCCAGTGCGGTACAAACGTGCGCCCTGCTCGCCCAGCGGATCGACAACAAAGCGTTCAGCGGTCAAGGACGGTCGGCCGAGGTAACCACGGGCCAGACCGACGCCGCTGATGCACAGCTCACCCGGCACACCGGTCGGCACTGGATTGAGATCGGCATCGAGCACGCGGCAAATCACGTTACCCAACGGACGACCGATCGGCGAGCGTTCGCCATCGGCCGTGGTGCAATGCCAGTGGGTGACGTTGATCGCGGTTTCAGTCGGGCCGTAACGGTTGTGCAATTGCACCGCCGGCAGTTGCGCCAGCACGCGGTTACGCAGTTCGGCCGGCAGCGCTTCACCGCCGGAGAATACCCGGCGCAGGCTGGTGCACTCGGCGCTCAGCGGTTCGTCGATGAACAGCGAGAGCAGCGGCGGCACAAAGTGCAACGTGGTCACGCCATGTTCTTGAACCAGTTGCGCGATGCGATGCGGATCGCGGTGTTCGCCGGGGCCGGCAATCAGCAGACGCGCGCCAGTGATCAGCGGCCAGAAGCATTCCCACACCGACACGTCGAAACTGATCGGCGCCTTTTGCATCAACACGTCGGTTTCATTGAGGGCGTAAGTGTTCTGCATCCATTGCAGACGTTCGGCCAGCGCGGCGTGAGTGTTGCCGACGCCTTTCGGCTGACCAGTGGAACCCGAGGTGTAAATCACATAGGCGAGGTTGTCGCCGTGCAGGTGCAAACCCGGTGCCTGGCTCGGCCAGTTTTCCAGGTGCAACGCGTCCATGGCGATCACGCTGACGCCATCGCTGGCCGGCAAACGGCCGAGCAATTCGGTTTGGGTCAGGAGCAATTCGACGCCGCTGTCGCTGAGCATGTAGGCCAGTCGATCGGCCGGGTAATCCGGGTCCAGCGGTACATAGGCGCCGCCGGCTTTGATGATCGCCAGCAGACCGATCAACAGCTGCGGCGAACGCTCGGCGGCGATGGCCACGCAGACATCCGGGCCGACGCCTTTGTCGCGCAGATAGTGCGCGAGACGATTGGACTGGTTGTTCAATTCGGCGAAATCGAGGCTGCCGCCGTCCCATACCAGCGCCGTGCGCTCAGGGGTCAGGCGCGCCTGTTCGTGGAGCAGTTCCGGCAGCCATTGTTGCGCCGGGGTGCAGGGTGCAACGCCCCAGACTTTTTGCTGATCGTACTCGCTGGTGGTCAGCAATTGCAGATCACCGATGGCTTGCTCCGGGCGTTCGCAAACTGCGCGCAACAGGTTGCTGCAGTGCTCGGCCAGACGCGCGATGGTCGCGGCGTCGAACAACTCACTGGCGTAGTCGAACGACAAGGTCAGGCGACCGTTACGGTCTTCTTCGCTGTGCAGTTGCAGGTCGAACTTGGCTTCGCGGCTGTGCCACGGCAGTTCTTCGGCGAGCAGCCCCGGCAGGCGCTTGAGCACGCTCAGATCGCGCTGCTGGTGGTTGAACATGACCTGGAACAGGCCTTGTTCGCGGGCCTGCGGGAAGGCTTCGAGCAGTTGTTCGAAGGGCAGATCCTGATTCGCTTGTGCCCCGAGGGCGGCCTCGCGGGTCTGGGCCAGTAGTTCAACAAACGGCAGGCGCGAATCAATCTCGGCGCGCAGCACTTGAGTGTTGATGAAGAAACCGATCAGGCCTTGGGTTTCCAGGCGCGGACGGTTGGCATTCGGCACGCCGATGCGGATGTCGCGCTGACCGCTGTAGCGCTGCAGCAAGCTCTGGAATGCCGAGAGCAGCAGCATGAACGGCGTCGATTGATGCGTTTGCGCCGTGTTGCGGATCGCATCGCTGAGGCTGGCGCCCAGACGCACGGTGTGACGTGCAGCGCTGTGATTTTTTTGCGCCGAACGCGGATGATCGGTGGCCAGTTCCAGCGTCGGATGCTCGTCACCCAACTGCGCTTTCCAGTAGGCCAGTTGTCGCTCGCCCTCACCTTGCGCCAGCCATTGGCGCTGCCAGCTGCCGTAATCGGCGTACTGGGTTGGCAGTGGCGCGAGGCTAGCCGTCGCGCCTTGCGAAGCGGCGGCGTACAGGCGCGAGAACTCGTCGATCAACACGTTCAGCGACCAGCCGTCGGCGATGATGTGGTGCATCGTCACCAGCAGTTGATGATCTTCGTCATCGAGGCGCACCAGCGTCACCCACAGCAGCGGGCCATTTTCCAGATCGAACCGGGTGCGTGCTTCTTCTTCGCGGATTTGTTGCGCGCGGGCTTCACGCTCATGGGCCGGCAGGTCGCTGATGTCGACCAATTGCAAATTGAATTCGGCGGCGGCATCGACTTGTTGCAAGGCCACGCCGTCGCGCTCGAAGAAGCGCGTACGCAAGGATTCGTGGCGCTCGATCAGTTGCTGGAAGCTGGCGCGCAAGGCGTCTTCGTCCAGTTCGCCGCGTAAACGCAGGGCACCGGGAATGTTGTAGGCGCTGCTCTGTGGGTCGAGTTGCCAAGTGATCCACAAACGGTTTTGTGCCAGCGATTGCGGCATTGGTTCGGAGCGCGACAACGCGGTGATTGCGCCTTGAGCGCTACCGCCGTCCTGTTGCTGTTGCGCCACGGCAGCGGCGAACGCGGCCAGCGTCGGCGCTTCGAACAGCAGGCGCAGGTTCAGCTCAAGGGCGAGTTCTTCGCGGACTCGGGCGATGACTTGGGCGGCGGCGATCGAGTTGCCGCCGAGCAGGAAGAAGTGATCGTCAGCGTTGACCTGTTTGACGCCGAGTTGCTCGGCCCAGATTTTACCGATCAGTGCTTCGAGTTCGGATGTGCTGGCTGTTGCACCGTGGGTTTCGGACGTGTTCGACGGAAACACCGCGTAACTGTCGAGGCTGCCATCGGCCAGGCGATTGCGGCACGCCGAACGCTGCAATTTGCCACTGGAGGTTTTCGGCAGCGCGCCTGGATTGAGCAGCACCACCACGCTTGGGGCCTCTTGATAAGCCTCGGCCACCGCTTGGCGGATGGCTTTGATCAACGCTTCCGGCGGCAGGATTTTCTGCACGCTACGGCTGATTTCCGCCGCGATGCCGATGCCCTCTTCGCCATTCTGACTGACGGCGAATGCAGCGACGCGGCCCTTGCGCACCACTTCCACTTCGTTTTCGACGGTCTTCTCGATGTCCTGCGGATACAGGTTGTGACCACGCACGATCAGCATGTCTTTCAAACGGCCAGTGATGAACAGTTCACCGTCGCGCATAAAGCCCAGGTCACCGGTACGCAGCCAGGTCCGGCCGGCGTGCTGAACGAAGGTCTTGGCGCTGGCTTCGGGGTTGCGCCAGTACCCGAGGGCGATACTCGGCCCGGCAGCCCAGACTTCACCGACGGCGTTATCGGCGAGTTCTTCCAGTGATTGCGGTTCGATGATCAGCACGGCGTGTTCGGGCTGGCTGATGCCGCAGCTCATGATCGGGCTGCCCTCGCCCGGCTCGGCACGGTTTTGTGCCAAAGCCTGATCGTCGACGCGCAGCGCGGGAATACCGGTGCCGCGTGGGGTGCCGGCGACGAACAGCGTGGCCTCGGCGAGACCGTAAGAAGCCATGAAACTGTCGGCGCTGAAACCGCTCGCGGTGAACTTCTCGGCGAAGCGTTCGAGGGTGTCGAGACGGATCGGTTCGGAGCCGGAATAGGCCACACGCCAGCCGCTTAGATCCAGGCGTTCAAGCGCCGATTCGCTGACCCGCTCGCTGCACAAGCGATAAGCGAAATCCGGCCCGCCGCTGATGGTGCCGCCGTATTGACTGATCGCTTCGAGCCAGCGCAATGGCCGGCCGAGGAAGTAGGCCGGCGACATCAGGATGCATGGCACGCCGCTGAAAATCGGTTGCAGCAGACCACCGATCAAACCCATGTCGTGATACAGCGGCAACCAGCTGACGATGACGTCATCAGGGTTCACGTCGATGCCGAAACCGTGGCGGATCAGCAATTCGTTGGCGACCAGATTGCCGTGGCTGACTTGCACGCCTTTGGGCAACGCGGTGGAGCCGGAAGTGTATTGCAGGAAGGCGATGTGGTCTGGTGGCAGATTCGGCTCAACCCAGTTTTGCGCCAGTGCGCTGTCGAGGCTGTCGACACACAGCAGCGGCGGCGCGCCTTCGATTTGCTGCAAGGCGTCGCGCAGGTCGGTGCTGGTCAGCAGCAGACGCGGTTCGGCGTCGGCAATGATCGACAGCAAACGCTCCTGATGGTGACGACGCGCGGATTCCGGCGGATAGGCCGGCACCGCGATCACCCCTGCGTACAGGCAGCCAAAAAACGCCGCGACGTAATCCGGACCGCTTGGGAACAGCAGCACCGCGCGATCACCGAATTCAGCGTCAGCCTGCAATGCAGCGGCAATGGTGCGCGCGCGCTCATCCAGTTCGCGATAGCTGAGCACCACAGCCTGCTCTGGGTTTTCGGCAAGAAAACGCAAGGCCAGTTGATCCGGCGTCAGGGCCGCGCGGCGCTGGAGGGCTTGGACCAGGGTGCTGGGGAGTTCGAACGCGTCGGTCATGAGGTTTCCTGCCTGAATTCGGCTTGCTAGTGGAATCGGGTTGCTGCGTCACGCCCCTCAAAGGGCATGCAGGGCGCGGTCTGTGCCGACCGCGCGAGGCATTGGAATGCTGTCTGGCCGGGCGCTTCACCCGGAACCATTCACCAATGAGAACGGATGACGTCTTGAAATAATTAGTCGGCAGGCTGGATCGCCAACGGGGCCGGGGTGTGGCGGCGTGTCGCAGTTCTCACATCGCACCGATTTGGATCATTAGTTCTCTTTCTCAATTGACAATCATTATCATTCAACATAATTTGTCGCTCGATGTGTAGGACGGCCCGTCCCCGAAGGCGTCCCACTAACCTATTTGGCAGCAAGGTGATTTCCATGACGGAACAAGTATCCACAAGCAAGTGCGATTCACCGCTACTTCAGGCATTCGTCGACAATCGACTGATTCTGGTCAAGATTGCAGCCCGCATTACCGGCTGCCGGTCGCGCGCCGAAGATGTGGTGCAGGATGCGTTTTTCCGACTGCAATCGGCGCCACCGATCACGTCGTCGATCAAGGCGCAACTGAGCTATCTGTTCCAGATCGTGCGCAACCTCGCCATCGATCACTACCGTAAACAGGCGCTGGAACAGAAATATTCCGGCCCTGAAGAGGAAGGGCTGAATGTGGTCATCCAGGGTGCTTCGCCGGAAACCTCGCACATCAACTTTTCGACCCTGGAAAACATCGCCGACGCACTGACCGAGCTGCCGAATCGCACTCGTTATGCGTTCGAGATGTACCGCCTGCACGGCGTGCCGCAAAAGGACATCGCCAAGGAACTCGGCGTTTCGCCGACCCTGGTCAACTTCATGATTCGTGATGCGCTGGTGCACTGCCGCAAGGTCTCGGGCAGTCGTCGGGATGCGGTGATCGCGGGTCGTCGCTAAGATTCAGATTTTGCGTCAAGCCATTCGCGAGCAAGCTCGCTCCCACATGGAATTTGTGAGTGCCACAAAACCCATGTGGGAGCGAGCCTGCTCGCGAAGGCGGCCTCAAGATCACAGAAATCCTGAAGCCAGATCATCACGCCAATTTGCACCGATCAAAAAACCGCTCACGCCCCAGGATCATCAGCGCCGCACGCTTGTGCGGGAAGTCGAACTCTTTCTCACAGTGAAAGCACTGATTCTGCATATGGCCGATCATCTTCGCATTGTCGGCGCGTGGTTCAGCGACCACCCGCTGCGTGCGCGGATCATCCAGAAACAGGTAATGCACCAGCGCCGATAACCAGCTCGCCACTTTGTGCGGCCCGCGGTGATCCTCCTCGCCGACCAGCATGTGAATGCCACGATCGTAATTGTCGGCATCGTAGAACGGCGCAATACGATCTTCCTTGGCCCAATAAGCCTCGAAATAGGCAAACGGCTGATCATCGAAACAGCCGATCAAGGTCAGCGTGTGCGGGTCGGCATCGAGCTTGTCCAGGTATTCGCGGTGTTTCTCGAGACTGCCCTCTTCCTGCCAGAAACTGGCGACACGCGGGCTATTCTGCCAGCGGTTGAAACGCGGCAGATCTTCTTCGATTTCTACGGTGCGCAGAGAAATCCACGCACCCAGACGCGCATCGAAACGCCGATAGACTTCACCGCGCGGCTTCACCGGCCGCAGCGGATGACGCTTGCCTTGGCTGATGATCATCTGCTGCGGATAGCTGCCGGTCAGCGAAGTGCCGAGCCACGGTTGTGGCAATTGCCAGAACAGCGTGCGCTCGCTGCGATATTCGCCAGCCACTTCGGTGCTCACCAACAAGCCACTGAGCAACGCCTCAGTCGGCGGCTGATCCAGTTGCCAGGTCAATTGCTGGCACGCCGGATCCCGCGCGAACAGCCAGTAACAGGCCGCCCACAGCGCCTGCCCGGGCGGCAGCGCAAAGCGCTCATCAAGCTGGATCGGTCCCTTGGCCTCCCGGTCAAGGCGCAGGCGAATCAGTGATTGCCCGTCCAGGCTCAGGCTCAGACGGCTTTCGGTAGCATCAGCGATCAGTTGACTGCCCGATGGCAAGGCCAGGGCAGTGAGGTCATTCAGATTGGACATGGGTCGGGCTCACGATAATCGTCGACAGTTCAACGATGTGACGTGAGCCGAGAGGGGAAATTTAGGCCCTCAAGGGAAATCAGGCATCAATGAAGGGGCACCGGCACAACCGCAATCTTGTACGGATCGAAAATCTTCAACATTTCACCATTGTCGCGTAACCCCTTAAGCAGCTTGCCAAACGCAGCACCGGTGATCGGCGCCGTCGGGCGAAGAATGGCGTAATGGTGATAGACCTGATCGATGCGCTGCGACACCAGCAATTCGTCCCGCACCTTCTCGTTACGCAGCAGGTAATCGAACAGATAGGAACGCGTCACCAAGGCGATATCCGCCCGCGAACGCAGGACCATCAGCAGATTGCTGTCGTGGGAATAGGTCAGCGTAGCGTTGTAATTCTGTGCAAGAAATTTGGGGTCAGCGTTGAAGTTGGCGAACTCGTAGTGATAACCGCTGAACAGCGCCAGGCGCTTGCCGGTGAGGTCGGCAAAATAGTTCTGCTGACGACCGTCTTCGCGTTGCGCGACGAAAATTTCCGCGTCCTCAAGACCCATGTCGACGTCCGTGTGCGGGATATCCTTCCAGCCCCATTCCGGATTCTCGAAAATCGCCATGTCGATCCGGCCCTGCTTGAAGTCACCGAAACGCCGGGGGATCGAGGTCGGCACAAGGACGAACTGATAGTCGCTTTGCAGGCGATTGAGGGCCTCGACCAGTTGCGGCAAGAGGCCGGTGTCGGCACCGTTTTCCGGGCGAATGGTGTAAGGCGGAAAATGCGCCGCGCCGACCCGAACCAATTGCGCTGCCTGAGCGGGCAATACCCAGAATGCAGCCAGCGCTGCGAGCATCAACCCCGCGGCCGTCCGAATTGGCAAAGACTTCAAAACACCCCACTCCCCGAAAAAATACCGATCAATGCATTCAAGCTAGGCGGTTTCGCCCAGTTAGCCAGTTTCCCGGCTGGATAGAAAGTGCTTCAACGTTCTTCGAGGACCAGAATCAACGCCTCGTCGGCCAGTTGATCAAGGCTCAGACTGCCGCCGGCACGGAACCATGTGGTCGTCCATGACAGTGCCCCAGTGAGGAAACGTCGGGTAATAAATACATCGCCACGGATAAATCCGGCGTCCTTGGCCTCACCCAGCACCTGCAGCCAGATGTCTTCGTAAACATCGCGCAGCGCCAGTACTTTGGCCTGCCCCTCTTCGGACAGCGAGCGCCACTCATAAACCAACACCGCCATGGCTTCACCGCTGCCGCCCATGATCGACTGCAGTTCGCAGCGAATCAGCGCCAGCACGCGCTCGCGCACATCTGCAGCGTCGGCCAGCGCCGCGCGCATCAGGGCCGTGTTGTAGCGGATGGTTTCTTCCATCACCGCGCGAAGGATTTCATCCTTGCTTTTGAAGTGATGAAAAATGCTCCCGGACTGGATGCCGACGGCGCCGGCCAGATCGCGCACCGTGGTGCGTTCGTAGCCTTTGTTGCGAAACAGGTGAGCCGCCACTTGCAGCAATTTGCCACGGGCGCTGTCGGGGTCGGTCAACTGGCCTTCGTCGACCAAATCGCGCATGACCCTCAGGGCTTTTTGCTCGTCCACCCGTTCTCTCCTACAGTCGATCAGTCTGTTGCCCCCTGAAACCGCAGGGTTGCGCGCAATTTAAGCCGCCAGCGGCAACCAAGCAAGCGCTTGGGCAGAAGATAGTTTCAACTGTTTACAAACCAAGCGCTTGCTTGGTAGCCTCCAGACACTTCTGTCGCAGGTTGCTGAGTCGGAGATAAAAATGCCCACCACCGTTCGCATCGGATGCGCCAGTGCATTCTGGGGAGATACGTCCACCGCCGCCGCGCAGCTAGTGGAAGGCGGCAAGCTGGACTATCTGGTGTTCGACTACCTCGCCGAGATCACCCTGTCGATCATGGCCGGCGCACGCCTGAAGGACCCGCAGGCGGGCTTCGCCAGTGACTTCATCGAAATCCTCACGCCCCTGCTGCCACAGTTGGCCGAGCAGAACATCCGCGTGATCAGCAATGCCGGCGGAGTCAATCCGCAGGCCTGCGCCAACGCCTTGCAAGCAGCTTGCGACAAGGCCGGCATCAAGCTGAAAATCGCCGTACTGCTCGGCGATGATCTGCAACCGCAATTCAAACACCTCAGCGGCATCAGCGAGATGTTCAGCGGCGCTCCGCTGCCACCGATGTGCGTGTCGACCAACGCCTACCTCGGCGCACCGGGCATCGTCGAAGCGCTACGTCTGGGCGCCGACATCGTCATCACCGGACGCGTGGTCGACAGCGCTGTGGTCAGTGCCGCACTGGTGCACGAATTCGGCTGGTCGTGGCACGACTACGACAAACTCGCGCAAGCCGCGCTGGCCGGGCACATCATCGAATGCGGCGCGCAATGCACCGGCGGCAATTTCACCGATTGGCGCGAGGTGCCGGACTACGAACACATCGGCTTTCCGATCGTGGAAGTCAGCGCCGACGGCCAATTCATCGTCAGCAAGCCTGAAGGCTCCGGCGGACTGATCACGCCGCTGACCGTTGGCGAACAGATGCTGTATGAAATCGGCGATCCACAGGCCTATCTGCTGCCCGACGTGGTCTGCGATTTCACTCAGGTCAAACTTCAGCAGCAAGGCAAAAACGCGGTGCACGTGCACGGCGCCAAAGGCTTGCCGCCCAGCGACAAGTACAAGGTCAGCGCCACTTACCCGGACGGTTTTCGCTGCACCGCCAGTTGCCTGATCGCCGGTATCGATGCGGTGGACAAGGCACGGCGCGTCAGTCAGGCGATCATCGCCAGAACGGCGGAGATGTTCAGCCAGCGTGGCTGGGCGCCCTACAGCGAAACCGATATCGAACTGCTCGGCAGCGAAGCCACCTACGGCCCCCACGGTCAGCGTCACGATAGCCGTGAGGTGGTAATCAAACTCGCCGTGCGTCACCCGAACAAACAGGCATTGATCCTGTTCTCCCGGGAAATTGCCCAGGCCGCGACCGCCATGGCGCCGGGATTGACCGGCATCGTCGGCGGACGGCCAACGGTGTACCCGCTGATCCGTCTGTTCTCGTTCCTGATTGATAAAAGTGCCTGCACCCTGCAAATCGACATGGCCGGTAAAAGCCATCCTTGCGCCCTGCCCTCACTGGTTGCACTCGACAGTGACGATTTGCCGATTGCCCACCAACCAGACAAACCTCAAGGCCGCGCCGATGCCAGCGTGGCGCTGGTGAAACTGGCCGTGGCGCGCTCTGGAGACAAAGGCAATCACAGCAACATCGGCGTGCTGCCGCGCCAACCCGAATACCTGCCGTGGATCGCCGAAGCGCTGACGCCAGCCGTCATCGTCGACTGGATGAGCCACGTCCTCGATCCGATCCACGGCCGGGTCGAACGCTGGTATCTGCCCGGCACCCACAGCCTGAATTTTCTCCTGGAAAACGCGCTCGGCGGTGGCGGCGTGGCCAGTCTGCGCATCGACCCGCAAGGCAAAGCCTTCGCCCAGCAACTGTTGGAAATCCAGATTCCGGTGCCGCAAAGCATCGCCGTACAGCTCGACTAGAGGAGGGTTTGCATGGCTTACGCGTCGATATTCAAGGCCGATCTGTTCAGCGGCCAGACCATCATCGTCACCGGCGGCGGCAGCGGCATCGGCCGTTGCACCGCGCATGAACTGGCAGCGCTCGGCGCGAATGTGCTGCTGGTCGGGCGCAAACCGGAAAAACTGCAAAAAGTCGCCGGCGAAATCGCCGAGGACGGTGGCCGCGCGCACTGGAAGGCTTGCGATATCCGCGATGAAGAAGCGGTGAAACAACTGGTCAAGGAGCTGATCGCCGAGCACGGGCCGATTCACGGTCTGGTCAACAATGCCGGCGGCCAGTACCCGTCGCCCTTGGCTTCGATCAATCAGAAAGGTTTCGAAACCGTGTTGCGCACCAACCTGGTCGGCGGTTTCCTGATGGCGCGGGAAGTGTTCAACCAATCGATGAGCAAACACGGCGGCAGCATCGTCAACATGCTCGCCGACATGTGGGGCGGCATGCCCGGCATGGGCCACTCCGGCGCGGCGCGTTCGGGCATGGACAATTTCACCAAGACTGCCGCGTTTGAATGGGGTTATGCCGGGGTGCGGGTCAACGCGGTGGCGCCGGGCTGGATCGCCTCCAGTGGTATGGACACCTATGAAGGTGCGTTCAAAGCGGTGATTCCAACCTTGCGCGAGCATGTACCGCTCAAACGCATCGGCACCGAGTCGGAAGTCAGCGCAGCGATTGTGTTTCTACTCAGCCCGGCGGCGGCGTTCATCAGCGGCAGCACCTTGAAAATCGACGGTGCGGCCAGCCTTGGCAGCCGTGCATGGCCGCTGCACAAGGCGAATCACAGCGAGTCGTTCAACGGCTTTCACCGGGCCTACCTCCCCGATGTCCTCAAGGACAAGGAGTAAGTCATGTCGCAGATCCAGTCTCAACTCGATCCGCGCAGTGAGGCCTTTGCCCGTAATCGTGCGGCAATGCTCACGGCCATCGAGCAAGTGCAGCAGCTCGAACAGAACCTGTTGAACAGAGCCGCAGAAGCCAAGGCGAAATTCGACAAGCGCGGGCAACTGTTGCCCCGCGAGCGCCTGAATCTATTACTCGATCCCGGTGCCCCCTTCCTCGAACTGGCCAGCCTCGCCGGCTACAAACTGCACGACGACAAGGACGGCAGCTCGGCCGGTGGCGGACTGATCGCCGGCATCGGTTATGTCTGCGGCATCCGCGCGATGGTCGTGGCGAATAACAGCGCGATCAAGGGTGGCACCATCTCGCCGAGCGGCCTGAAAAAATCCCTGCGCCTGCAACAGATCGCTCAGGAAAACAAGCTCCCGGTGATCACCCTCGCCGAAAGCGGCGGCGCCAACCTCAACTACGCCGCCGAGATTTTCGTCGAAGGCGCGCGCAGTTTTGCCAACCAGGCGCGAATGTCCGCCATGGGCTTGCCGCAGATCACCGTGGTGCACGGTTCAGCCACGGCTGGCGGCGCTTATCAGCCGGGGCTGTCGGATTACGTGGTGGTCGTGCGCGGCAAGGCCAAGCTGTTTCTCGCCGGGCCGCCGCTGCTCAAAGCCGCCACCGGCGAAGTCGCCACCGATGAAGAACTCGGTGGCGCCGAGATGCATGCGCAGGTCGCCGGGACCGCCGAATACCTCGCGGAGAACGATGCCGATGGCGTGCGTCAGGTGCGTGACATCCTGCGCATGCTGCCGTGGAATGAACAACTGCCATGGTTGCCGGAGCCGCAGTACAAAGAACCGCTCTACCCCATCGATGAATTGCTCGGACTGATTCCGGACGATCCGAAAAAGCCCTATGACGTGCGCGAAATCATCGCGCGCATTGCCGACGAATCGAACTTCGTCGAGTTCAAAGGCGAGTTCGATCAGCAAACCATCTGCGGCCAATTGAAGATTCAGGGCCGCGCCTGCGGCTTCATCGGCAACAACGGCCCGATCACACCCAACGGTGCAAGCAAGGCTGCACAGTTCATCCAGTTGTGCGATCAGAGCCAGACGCCATTGCTGTTCTTCCACAACACCACCGGCTTCATGGTCGGTACCGAATCGGAACAGCAAGGCGTGATCAAACACGGCTCGAAGCTGATTCAAGCGGTGGCCAATGCGCGCGTGCCTAAACTGACGATGGTCGTCGGCGGTTCCTACGGCGCCGGCAACTACGCGATGTGCGGGCGCGGTCTCGATCCGCGTTTCATCTTCGCCTGGCCGAACAGCCGCACGGCGGTGATGGGCGGCGCACAAGCCGGGAAAGTCTTGCGCATCGTCACCGAAGCCAAACAGCTCAAGGACGGTCTGACGCCAGACCCGAAGATGCTCGACATGCTCGAACAGGTCACCGCGCAGAAACTCGACAGCCAGTCCACCGCGCTCTACGGCAGCGCCAACCTGTGGGATGACGGGCTGATCGATCCGCGCGACACGCGCACCCTGCTCGGCTATTTGCTCGATATCTGCCACGAAGCCGACATTCGCACGTTGCAACCCAACAGCTTCGGCGTCAGCCGGTTCTGACCGCCACGGATTCTACGGAGAACAAGAACAATGATCTTCACCCCGGAACACGAAGCCTTGCGCCGTACCGTCCGCCAGTTCGTCGAGCACGAGATCAATCCGCACGTCGATGAATGGGAAAAGGCTGGCCGCTTTCCCATCCACGAGATTTTCCGCAAGGCCGGCGACCTCGGTTTGCTGGGTATTTCCAAACCGGAAAAATTCGGCGGCATGGGCCTCGACTACAGCTATTCGATTGTCGCCGCCGAAGAGTTCGGCACCATTCATTGCGGCGGCATTCCGATGTCGATCGGCGTGCAGACGGATATGTGCACCCCGGCGCTCGCCCGCTTCGGCTCCGATGAACTGCGGGAAGAGTTCCTGCGTCCGGCGATCACCGGCGAACAGGTCGGTTGCATCGGCGTCTCCGAAGTTGGCGCCGGATCTGATGTCGCCGGGCTGAAAACCACCGCGCGCAAGGACGGCGACGACTATGTGATCAACGGCAGCAAGATGTGGATTACCAACTCGCCGAGCGCTGACTTCATCTGCCTGCTGGCCAACACTTCGGACGACAAACCGCACATCAACAAGTCGCTGATCATGGTGCCGATGAACACACCGGGGATCAGTCTCAGTTCCCATCTGGACAAGCTCGGCATGCGCAGTTCGGAAACCGCCCAGGTGTTTTTCGACAATGTGCGCGTGCCACAGCGCAACCGCATCGGTCATGAAGGCGCCGGGTTCATGATGCAGATGCTGCAGTTTCAGGAAGAACGTCTGTTCGGCGCAGCGAACATGATCAAAGGCCTGGAATACTGCGTCGACAGCACCATCGAATATTGCAAAGAGCGCAAGACCTTCGGCAATGCGCTGATCGACAACCAGGTGATCCACTTTCGCCTCGCCGAATTGCAGACCGAAATCGAATGCCTGCGCGCGCTGGTCTATCAGGCCACCGAGCAGTACGTGAAAGGCCAGGACGTCACGCGCCTGGCGTCGATGGCCAAGCTCAAGGCCGGACGCCTCGGCCGCGAAGTCAGCGACAGTTGCCTGCAATATTGGGGCGGCATGGGCTTCATGTGGGACAACCCGGTGGCCCGCGCCTATCGCGATGTGCGGCTGGTGTCGATTGGCGGCGGCGCCGACGAAATCATGCTGGGGATCATCTGCAAACTGATGGGCATCCTGCCCGGGAAAAAGAAATGAGCAGCCTGCCGGATTGCCAGACGCTGCTGCTGGAGCTGCATGGCGGTGTGCTGCACATCACCCTCAATCGGCCGGACAGCCGTAATGCGATGAGCCTGCAGATGGTGGCTGAATTGCGCTCGATGCTGGCGGCTGTGCGGGATGACCATGCTGTCCGGGCCTTGGTACTCAGCGGTGCTGGCGGGCATTTCTGTGCCGGTGGCGATATCAAGGACATGGCCAGTGCACGCGCTCAGGGCTCTGATGCTTATCGTGATCTGAATCGTGCTTTCGGCGCCTTGCTGGAAGAGGCGCAACACACGCCGCAAGTATTGATCACGGTGCTGCAAGGCGCGGTGCTCGGCGGTGGTTTCGGTCTGGCGTGTGTCAGTGATATCGCGATTGCCGATCATCAGGCGCAATTTGGTCTGCCGGAAACCAGCCTCGGCTTGCTGCCGGCGCAGATCGCACCGTTTGTGGTGCAGCGCATCGGCCTGACCGAAACCCGTCGGTTGGCGCTAACGGCAGCGCGTTTTGACGGGCATCAGGCACGGCGTCTGGGGCTGGTGCACTTTGTCGAACAGGATCCGCAGGCGCTGGCCGAGCGGCTGGATGAGGTACTGCAACATGTGTTGTGTTGCGCGCCGGAGGCGAATGCGATGACCAAGAAATTGCTGTTGGCGAGTGCCGGCCAGCCTTCGAGTGAATTGCTTGATGAGGCGGCGCAGTGGTTTAGCGAAGCGGTGACTGGCGACGAAGGTGTGGAGGGAACCATGGCATTCATGCAGAAACGCAAACCTCGATGGGCCAGCTAAAAGCTTCGCGAGCAGGCTCGCTCCCACAGGTTTTGTGAACGACGCAAACCCCTTGTGGGAGCGAGCCTGCTCGCGAAGAGGCCAGCCAATCCACCGCCAAATATTCAGGAAGATCACCATGCCCGCCATCCACAAAATCCTGATCGCCAACCGCGGTGAAATCGCCTGCCGCATCCAGCGTACCGCCCAGGCTTTGGGCTATCGCACCGTCGCCGTCTTCAGCGACGCCGACGCCGATGCCCTGCACGTGAAAATGGCCGATCAAGCCGTACACATCGGCCCCGCGCCCGTGCAGCAGTCCTACCTGAACATCTCGGCCATAGTGGACGCCGCCCGCCGCAGCGGCGCCGACGCAATCCACCCAGGCTACGGGTTTCTCTCGGAAAACGCCGAATTCGCTCGCGCCTGCGAGCAAGCCGGGCTGATCTTCATCGGCCCCAGCGTCGCAGCCATCGAGCTGATGGGCAGCAAACGCCAGTCAAAAATCGCCATGCTCGAAGCCGGCGTGCCGTGCATCGCCGGTTATCAGGGTGCTGAACAAGATAACGCAACGTTACTGCGCGAGGCCGAACGCATCGGTTATCCACTGATGATCAAAGCCAGCGCCGGCGGCGGTGGACGCGGCATGCGTCTGGTGCTCGACGCCGCTGATCTGCCGGCGCAACTGCGCACCGCACGCTCCGAAGCTTTGAACGGTTTCGGCAGCGACGAATTGATTCTCGAACAAGCGTTGCTCGAACCACGGCACGTCGAAGTACAACTGTTCGGCGATCAACACGGCAACCTGATCTACCTGGGCGAACGCGACTGTTCGATCCAGCGTCGCCACCAGAAAGTCATCGAAGAGGCACCTTGCCCGGTGATGACCGCCGAACTGCGCCAGGCCATGGGTGAAGCGGCGCTCAAGGCTGGCCGCTCGGTGAATTACGTCGGTGCCGGCACGGTGGAGTTCTTGCTCGATGCGCGCGGACAGTTCTACTTTCTGGAGATGAACACGCGTTTGCAAGTGGAACACCCGGTGACTGAATTGATCACCGGGCTGGATCTGGTGGCGTGGCAAATATTGGTTGCCGAAGGTCAGCCATTGCCGCTGACTCAGGATCAGGTCCAGCTCAACGGGCATGCAATCGAAGTGCGACTCTATGCCGAAGATCCAGCACAGGATTTTCTGCCGCAAACCGGCCGCATAGAAGCCTGGGCGCCAGCGCTTCGACACGGCGCGCGAATCGATCATGGCTTGCTGGAAGGGCAATCGATCAGCCCGTTTTACGACCCGATTCTCGGCAAAATGATCGCTTTCGGCGCCACTCGCGAAGAGGCCCGGCGCAAACTGTTGCGCGCAGTACAGGACACGGTTTTATTGGGCATGCAAAGCAATCAGCGCCTGCTCGTCAGCCTGTTGCAACATCCGCAATTCATCAGCGGTGAATTCAGTACCGCCTTCATTGCGCAGCATTTCAGCGATCATCCGAGCCTGCACCGTTACTCGCCGAGTGTCGAAGACCTGGCGATCGCCGCAGTGCTGTTCTATCAAACCAGCGCCCTCAGCCATCACGCGCCGCTTTCCGGCTGGCGCAACAACGCCAGTGTGCCGCTGCATTATCGTCTTGGCCGCGACGAACAGAACTGGACACTGCAACTGCTCGCCGAGCCGCAAGGTGCGTTCAAGGTGCAGGTCGGCGAACGCACGCTGGCATTGAAACTCATCGACCACGACGCACATTCAGTGACGCTGGAAGTCGACGGTCTGCGCCAGCGCCAGGCCTTTCGCCAGAATGGCCAGCAGCTCTGGCTGTTCACCCTCCCCGGAAGCCTGCGCCTGGAGGATCGAACTCACGCCGTGATCGACAGTCAGACCAGCGTCAGCTCCGGCACCCTGAAAGCGCCGATGGACGGTGCCATCGTCGACGTACTGGTCAGCGAAGGCAGCCCGGTCAGCAAAGGTCAGTTGCTGGTGGTGCTGGAGGCAATGAAAATGGAGCACCCGCTCAAGGCCGGCATCGACGGCGTGCTCAAGCGGGTGCAGGTCAAGGTCGGCGATCAGGTAAAAAATCGTCAGGTTCTGTTGCAGGTCGAGTAGTCGCCCACACGCGGATGCGGGTTTTGACTACGCTCTGAGTTATCAGAACGCGGAAATCAGGAACCCTGCGATGCCCCACTGGCTGGTCATAGATCTGGAAGCCACCACCGATGAGGGTGGCTGGCCGGTCACCGAAATGGAAATTATCGAGATCGGCGCCACTTTGGTCGATCGCGCCGGGCGCGAGCAGGATCACTTCCAGCGCTTCGTCAAACCGACGCGGCGGCCATTGCTGACACCTTTTTGTCGTGAGCTCACGCACATCACTCAGGCCAATATCGACACGGCGCAGCCGTTGACCGAAGTCTGGCCGGCGTTCGAACGCTGGCTGGCCCAGCATCAATCACGTCTCGAAGGCTGGGCCAGTTGGGGTGATTACGACCGCAAGCAGTTGTTGCAGGAGTGGCAGCGTCTGCAAATCGACAGCGGCTTGAGCAAAGTGCCGCACATGAACCTCAAACAACGCTTCGCCAAGGCTCGGCGCCTCGAACGGCCGCTGGGCCTTAACGGCGCACTGCAATTGGCCGGCATGCAGTTCAGCGGTCAACAGCATCGAGCGCTGGAGGATGCACGCAACACCGCGCGATTGTTGCCACTGGTATTGCCACTCTGATTGCCACTCTGGGTTCAATTCGAGAACTCACTGGACAGACGCCGGGCAGGTGACGGCGTTGAACGCCTTGTGCATACTGGCCGCCTCCATTTTTCAGCCCTTTGCGAGGAATCGCCCATGTTTAAAGTCAACGAGTACTTCGACGGCACCGTCAAGTCGATCGCCTTTGGCACCGCTGAAGGTCCGGCGACCATCGGCGTCATGGCGCCGGGCGAATACGAATTCGGCACTGCTCAGCGTGAAATCATGCACGTCGTGTCTGGTGCACTGACCGTCAAACTGCCCGACAGCAGCGACTGGGAAACCTTCGCCGCTGGCAGCCAGTTCAACGTTCCGGCCAACAGCAAGTTCCAGCTGAAAGTGGCGGTCGACACCGCTTACCTGTGCGAATACCGCGGCTAACCCCAAGGCTCGCAGCGAAAAAGAAGTACTGCACCCATAAAAATGCCCGTGTCCAAAGACACGGGCATTTTCGTTTCATTGGCGGATTACTCGAGAATCTCCACCGGCATGCCGACTTCGAGTCGACCATTGCTGTCATTCACCAGGTTCTGGCCGAACATCGCGCCATCGGCTTCGGCGCGATATTTCTGCAGGGTTGCCAGCGGTTCACGATCGGCACTGCGTTCGCCGGTTTGCGGGTCGATGGTGGTGAGAATGCAGCGCGAGCATGGCTTGACCACGCGAAACTCGACGTCGCCAATGCGAATCCGCTTCCAGCCGTCCTCGGCGAATGCCTCGCTGCCCTCGATCACCAGGTTCGGCCGAAAACGCAACATTTCCAGCGGGCGTCCAACCTTTTGCGAGAGATCCTGCAAAGAGGCTTCGCCGATCAACAGCAGAGGAAATCCGTCGGCGAACGCGACCTGATCATCTTCGTAGCCATAGCCAGCTTGCGTGGTGCGAGCGCGATCCAGCGGCACCTGCACCAGACGGGTCGGTTTTCCAATGAAATCGCTGACCCACCGGGCAGCCTCATCACCGGCATCCGGCACGCGCAAGGTGTCACGCCAGATCGTCACGCCGCGCAGTTCAGCGTCGTTGCCCGGCAAGGCGATGTCGATGGAAGACTGCTGCGGCGCACTGAGGGTCAGACCGCCCTGCACATTCCACAGGGCCGACAACTGGCTCATCTTCGCTTCGGCGCGCTGGGTCAGGAAGCGGCCGCTGGCTTCGTCCACGAGCATCCAGCGTCGGTCGCCATCAAGGCCCAGCTTGTCGAGGTCGACGTGTTGCAGCACATCGACTTTGCCGGATTTCAACGGGTAACGATAAAGCGCGCTCAGACGCAGCATGGCCAGCTCCCTGGAGGATAAAAACGCCACCCTATACGAGCTTGATCAGGAATCAAAGAGCAATAACTGTAGGAGTGAGCCTGCTCGCGATAGCGGTGTGTCAGGTAATGATTCGGGGCTGACACACCGCTATCGCGAGCAGGCTCACTCCTACAGTGGGTGTGTGATCAGGCTGGAACTTCGTCGAGCATCAGACGCTGGCGAACCACGTCGACCAGTTTGTCCGGCTGGAACTTGGAGAGGAAGTTGTCGCAACCGACCTTCTTCACCATCGAATCGTTGAAGCTGCCGGACAACGAGGTATGCAGCACCACGTACAGGCCACGCAGTCGCGGGTCGTTGCGAATTTCGGTAGTCAGACGATAGCCGTCCATTTCCGGCATTTCCGCATCGGTGAAAATCATCAGCAGCTTGTCGGTCATGTTGACGCCGGTATCGGCCCAGGCCTTGAGCATGTTCAGCGCCTTCAGACCATCGCTGGCAATGTGCATTTTCACGCCGAGCTGGCCGAGCGTGTCACGCAATTGCGAGAGCGCGACGTTGGAGTCGTCCACCAACAGCACTTCACGGCCACGGGCGCGTTCCAGCACCGGGTCTTCGAGTTTTTCCCGCGAGACCTTGGCGTTGTACGGGACGATTTCGGCGAGGACTTTTTCGACGTCGATGATTTCCACCAGTTGATCATCGACTTTGCTGATCGCGGTCAGATAATGCTGGCGCCCGGCGCTGGTCGGCGGCGGCAGAATGGCTTCCCAGTTCATGTTGACGATGCGGTCTACACCGCCGACGAGGAAAGCCTGCACCGAGCGGTTGTACTCGGTGACGATGATCGTGCTGTTCGGCCCCGGCACCAATGGACGCATGCCGATCGCTTGCGACAGATCGATCACCGGCAAGGTCTGACCGCGCAGATTGACCACCCCGCAGACAAACGGGTGACGCTGCGGCATCAAGGTCAGCTTCGGCAGTTGCAGCACTTCCTGAACCTTGAACACGTTGATCGCGAACAACTGACGCCCGGCCAGTCGAAACATGAGAATTTCCAGGCGATTCTCACCCACCAGTTGCGTGCGTTGGTCTACCGTGTCGAGAATGCCGGCCATCAATGACTCCTGGGCTTGTTCTGATGAATTTCACTATGTGAGGTTATCGGCGGCAAATGGCGGTTCTTGATTGCCATGCCAGACCCGCGCAAAAATGCCATGATCGGGCATTGATGTCACATTAACATCATGGTTTACTGGCGCAGTGATTTTCATCTGCTACATTCTCTGCGGCGCGACCTCGGTTTGCACGGTAGGTTCCCGTGTCTAAGGGATTCCCCTAGTAACAATCAGGCCCAACCTGATATTCGCAATATCCAATAGCCATTAATGTGACGCCATTCTCATTGCATGAACGGAGTCAGGCTATTGTGTGCGATCGCAGTTCAGTGGAAACACCCCCTCTGGAACCCCTCAGCCTGTGCACCTGCACGTCTGGGCGCGATCTCCCGACGATTCATGATCGTCGCCACACACGGCATTCCCTCATCAGACATGACGTGGTGGAGATAAGCATGCCAATGGACCGCAAAGAGTGGGTACAACGCTTCCCCGAATTCCTTGTCGAGGCCGAACAACTCCTGGCCAAGTCCGAAGAATGCCTCAGCCATCTGCAACTGATCAGCAATGACAAGGACGCCATCGAGTGCATACTCAGTACCCTCCTCAAACTCGCACGCCGCGCTGAAGCCTTGGCGCTGGAGGCGATTTCCGAGTTTTCCCTGCACATTTACAGCCTGCTCAATCTGAACCAGGATCACGTCGACCTGCACGAACAAGCGCTGCAAGCGTTGCAGGACTGCTTCACGCTGATGGCCTGGCAGTTGGAACTGGTCGATCAGCAGACCGGGCAACTGAGCCTTGATGAAAGCGAACAGACATCGCTGATCGAAGCATTCGCCTTCCAGGTCGGACAAAGCCAGTTGCAGCCACCATTGACGGGCAAACGTTTGCCTCAACTGCCCTACTCGGGCCAAGCCTGAACTGCCCCTAGTACTCCGCGCAGGCACATTGAACTCAAACGTTGATGTCGTAATTGGATAGTTCATACCTGTCAGCGACAAACCGAATTAAATAATCAGCTTTGACAGACACGAATGTTTTCTGCCGGCCTCAGGGTTTGCCTGTGTGTAAACAAGCACACTTTCAGGCAACACCAACATCTCCCGCACACAATAAATCGGCTTTTTCCATTATGGAACTTGCGTCCAATATCGCCTATTTCCTGACTCAATGGACATATATAGCAAACGCGACCAACGGTATCTTAAGTGGTATTATGCCGGGCACTAATTGCTTTCAAATTAATGGCACAGTGACTTCAGAGAGCGATATTCGCTGAAGTAGGCGATCAATACGTTCACTGAACCGCGTTGAAATCAATAACATAATTCACAGCATTTTCAGACAGAGACCCGCCAGCCTCCGGCCGGTCTGCCCGCAGCGAACATCCATTGGCTCCATCCGTTATGTACGCCAGCCTCAAGTCAATCACTACATGGCCACCCTCCCGGGAAAATGCACGCCGGTTCACACTCATACTGTGTATCGCGGCAACGCTTGGCAGCCTGCTGACCTACAGTCTTTCGACTCCACTTTGCCTTGGATTGCTATTGCTCGACATTGCGGCTACCGCGTGTGTCTGGGTGCAATATCGCCTGTCGCGCAAATCGATCAAGTTTCAGCCGCAGGAGCTCGCCGACCGTCTGCTGGAAGTCCAGGAAAACGAACGCCATCGCCTCAGCCGTGAACTGCACGACGATATCGGCCAGTTGCTGACGGCCGCCAAACTGCAGAGCGAGTGGCTCAAACGACGCATGCCGGCTGACTTGCAGGAACAATGCACGGCGTTGTGCGACACCCTGGAAGAAACCCTTAACAAAGTGCGCGACGTTTCGGCCATTCTCAATCCACGTCAATTGACCAGCCTGGGACTTGAAGCCAGTCTGCGTGCGCATCTGCTCAAGACCTTGACCAACAGCAACGTGCACTGGAGCCTTGATTGCCAGCAGCGTCTTAACGGTATTCCAGAAGAAATGGCCGTGGCCGCTTTTCGCATCACCCAGGAGGCTGTTACCAATATCCTGCGTCACGCACAGGCGAAAAACCTGGTGATACGCGTGCAACGTCTGCCAAAAGGCCTGACCTTGCTGATCAGCGATGACGGCCTGGGATTCGCCCCGGCTGTCAATCCGGGTCGTGAAGGACAACGAGGCATGGCCGGGATGGCCGAACGAATCGAACAACTGGGTGGCACCCTGAACGTCATCAGCGAACCGGGCAAAGGCACTCAAATCGAAGCACTCTTCCCCTGGGCGCCTCGCGCACTCGAGCGGGCCAGTACGAATAAGGTTATGCGTTGACTTGCAACTTACTTCTGGTGGATGACCACTCGCTGATCAGGGCCGGCGTGCGCGCTCTGGTGCTGGATATTCCCGGTTACGCGGTGATTGGCGAGGCCAATGACGGTTCGCAACTGCTCGAAATGGTCGAGCAATTGAGTCCCGACATCGTCTTGCTGGATATCTCCATGAAAGAAACCGGTGGCCTGGAAGCCTTGCAACGGCTCAAGCGGGTGCGCCCGCAGAGCAAGGTGCTGATCCTGTCGATGCATACCGATCCAGCGTTGATCATGCAGGCTCTGGAGTCCGGCGCCCATGGTTACCTGCTCAAGGACACGACGGCCACCGAACTCGAACATGCGCTGGAAGCCTTGCGCAACAACGAGCGCTATTTGAGCCCGGCCATCGCCCATACCGTGATCAATCAGGCCCTGACGCGCAACCAGAAGCAGCAGCCGGAAATCGCCGACTCGCACAATCTGACCGCCCGCCAACTGGAAATCCTGCGCTTGATCGTGCGCGGGAAATCCACCCGGGAAATCGCCAATGGCCTGGGGCTGAGCATCAAGACGGTCGAGACCCACCGCTCTCAGATCATGAAGCGCCTGCAAATCTACGACGTTGCAGGCCTGGTGCTGTTCGCCGTGCGCGAACAGATCATCAGCCTGGACGACTGACCGATCCGGCGCCGCCCAACAATGGAGAATGCTCCGGTAAATGCACACGTAACGCCGCCGGACGCACTTCAAATCGCATGCTGTCGCCTTCCAGCGGTTCGCCATCAAGATTGATGCAGAGCCCCTCGGCGACCTTGATTTCGACCCATGGCAAGCGGGTTCGTACAAACATGTTGTCGATCCCGAAACCATCACTGAGCAGCGTCTTCAACGTGCCAACCAGCTCCTGCGGTGCCGGCAGGATGCTGATATCCAGCAAACCGTCATCGGCCAGCGCCTCTGGACACAAAACGTGCCCGCCGCCGGCCTGACGGCCATTGCCGATGCCCAGCGCCAGCAACTCGCCACGCCAGTGAAAGTCCGGCCCCTGAAGTTCGCCGTAAGCGGCATGCAGCTCACTGAACCGTGACAAACCGGTGAACAGATAAGCGGCACCACCCAGCACCTTTTTCAGGTCCTCGGAGGTATTGGCCGTGACCTGGCTACCGAAACCGCCAGTGGCCATGTTGAGGAAAATCTGCCCGCCCACTTCACCCAGATCGATATTGCGCGGCGGTACATCAAGTAGCTCGAGTGCCTCGGCGGGCTCCAGTGGCACACCGGCTGCGCGAGAAAAATCGTTGGCGGTGCCCAAAGGTAAAAGCACCAGGCTGGCTTTACCCGGATGCGCCGCGAGCGCTTCGGCAATGTCGCGCAACGTCCCATCACCACCGCCGGCAATGATCTTTGTGTAGCCGTCCGCCAATGCCTGTTCGACCCAACGCTGAGCATCCCCTGCCTCCCAGGTCAGGCGTACGGCCAGTTCCCAGCCCTGTTTACGCTTGTCCTCGACGGCGGTGCGAACCGCCTCGTTGAGAGCCTGCTTGCCATGCAGAATCAACAGCGCTCGGCGTTCAGTCATTACGTCACTCCACAAATCGAATCGGTTGAAACATCTTGACCGCTGCCGCACACAAAAAAGCCGTGGAAATCACAATTAATTCAGCCTTCCGGCCCGGACGTCCTACACAGCGGTATTTTTTCTTACAAAACATGCGGAATCGGCTTAATTGACCCGGTCCGAGCATTGAGTCACCGTGTTCTGGCGGTATCAATCTTCAATCCAATACACAAGGACGTGCATGTAATGAGCGGATACACCCCCAGTGCTCTTGTCAGTTCGGGAGCTGGAACAGGTAGCAAACGAACATTCGAAACAACCGGTGGATGCTTCCATGCCAAGTCATGAAGCAAGAATGCCAGTGAGCCCGGTCGGCCCTCTCGTCGAAAGTCGCGCGAATCACAAGTCCGAATTCAAAAACAGCGCCAGAGCTACTGGAGAAGTTGATATGGAACCTCGTGTAACCGAGCTGGAAACCCATCTCAAATATCTACGACGGGACATGGACGAAGTTCGCAGTGATGTCAGAACGATCAAACACCGGCTTGCCTACTCGGCAGGCGCGACAGCAGTAGTTCTGGGACTGCTGGGTTGGGTGGCGAACAGCCGATTCGACCAGCTTGTGACATTGATCAGCAACTGACGAATGAGTCATTGCAGGCGCCGCCAGAGTCAACCGACGCCTGCATTTGCGAGACTGCGATCAGTCCAGCAGGTCACTCAGCGGAATGAAGGCAACTTCGTCTCCCTCGCTCAATGTGCGGCCTTCCAGCACTTCGACCAATCCATCTGCCCACGCAGCGCTACGCAGTACGCCTGAGCTCTGGTTGCGGTAAACAGTCGCCCGTCCTTGCTCCAGACGACCACGCAGATATTCGCGCCGATTGCCTGCCACCGGCCAGACAAAACCAGCCGGGACAGTGAACTTCAGCGGCTCGACGTCCCGCACACCCTGGCGGCGTAACAGGTAAGGCCGAGTGAGCAGCGCGAAGGTCACCAATGTTGACGCCGGATTGCCGGGCAAACCAATGACCGGCACGCCGCGGAAATGCCCAAACGTCAACGGCTTTCCGGGCTTGATCGCCAGCTTCCAGAGGGCCAGCTCACCCTCTTCGCGCAAGGCAATACCCAGAAAATCCGCCTCACCCACCGAGACGCCACCCGTGGAAAGAATCAGATCAACATCCTGCAACTCACCCAGACGGGCACGGGTAGTGGCCAGATCATCCGGGAGAATGCCGGCGTCGACTACCTCACAGCCCAGACGTTGCAACCAACTGCACAGCAACACCCGATTGCTGTTGTATATCTGACCCGGCCCCAGTGCCTGGCCTGGTTCGACCAACTCATCGCCGGTGGAAATCACCGCGACTCTCACCTTGCGCACCACCTTCAGTCCGGCGCAGCCCAACGATGCAGCCAATCCCTGCTCAATCGGACCCAATCGAGTGCCGGCAGGCAGAATCAGCTCACCGACGGTAGTTTCCTGGCCTTGCGGGCGGATGTTCTGCCCGGCTTTCATCGGTTCCAGGAAACGCACCATTGCGTCGGCTTGAACCTCAGCGTTTTCCTGCATTTCTACACAGTCAGCACCCGCCGGCACCGGAGCCCCGGTGAAAATCCGCGCACAAGTGCCGGGCTTCAGCGGTTCGGGGGATTGCCCGGCAAACACTTTCTGACTGACCGGCACCGGTTGGCCATTCCAGTCGGCCAGATTCAACGCATAACCGTCCATGGCGCTGTTAGGCCAGGGTGGCAGATCCAGCGCCGAAATCAGGTCCTCGCTCAGCACCCGCCCCTGAACCTGTGCCAGCGGCAAATACTCATGCTCGACAATTGCCGACGTTTCAGCCATTTCGAGCAGACGCGCCAGCGCCACCTCGACCGGCATCAGCGCCCCCGTTTTGCCCGGCTTACCCACGGGATTCACAAGGCGCCGCCTGTTTCAGATGGGTGACGAAATTGCACGGGCGGTGCCGAGCGTCCAGTTGCTCACCAAGGATGCCGTCCCAGCCAGTGCGTACGGCATTGGTCGAACCCGGCAAACAGCAAACCAGCGTGCCATTGGCCAGGCCGGCCAATGCACGGGACTGCACCGTCGAAGTGCCGATATCGGCTACCGAAATCTGCCGGAACAACTCACCAAACCCGTCGACCTGTTTGTCGAGCAGACAGGCGACCGCTTCGGGTGTGCTATCACGGCCAGTGAATCCGGTGCCGCCAGTGATCAGCACTACCTGCACGACATCGTCGGCAATCCAGTTGGCGACTTGCGCGCGAATTTTGTAGAGGTCATCTTTGAGCAAGACCCGCTCTGCCAGATGGTGGCCCGCCGCCGTCAAGCGGTCGACAAAGACCTGACCTGAGGTGTCGGTTTCCAGAGTTCGGGTGTCACTGACTGTCAGCACCGCAATATTGAGCGGCACGAAAGGTACATCAGCCTTGGCTTTCATAGGCTCGTCCAGTTGTAGGAGAAACAGCCCGGTGTTATATCACAGCGCCTCATTTTTTCGCCGCCCCTCTGGAGAGCTGCCATGCCCCTGAATATGCAATTGCCACCCTGCTCCATTCTGCTCCTGGCAGGCGGACGCGGCCAACGCATGGGCGGTCAGGACAAAGGCTTGGTGGAGTGGCTGGGTGAGCCGTTGATTGCACATTTGCAGCGCAAGGTTCGTGCAATGACTGACGACCTGATCATTTCGTGCAACCGCAATCGCGAGCGTTACGCGCCATTCGCCGATCAATTGGTCGTCGATGACGAGGGCGATTTCCCAGGGCCATTGGCCGGCATTCGCGCCGGCCTGAAAGCGGCGCGCCACACGCACCTGTTGGTCCTGCCCTGTGATGTCCCGCGAATTGACGCAGCACTGCTGCAAAGCATGCGTGAGACCGCCAATCTGAATCCTGAAAAACCTTTAATGTTGCGCCATGACGAGCACTGGGAACCGTTGCTGTGTGTAATTCCGGTGGCTCTTTTATCGGCCTTCGAAGACGCCTGGAACGCCGGTGAACGCAGCCCCGGCCGGGTCATGCGCGGTCTCGGTGCCACTGCCCTGCAATGCCCGGACAACGACCCGCGACTGGCCAACCTCAACACCCCCGAACTGTTAAATTCCCACAACACTGTGTCAGACTGACACTATTCAAGGAACTCTCACGCCTTGTATACGTCTCAAGCTCAGTAACCAAAAGAATTTCCATTCGGAGACACACCATGACTCAACGGACCCTCGCCACTTTCATGCTCGCACTGGGCCTTGCCACCCTCGCCGGTTGCTCCTCGCCTACAGTGATCACCTTGAATGACGGTCGCGAAATCCAGGCCGTCGACACCCCGAAATACGATGATGATTCGGGCTTCTACGAGTTCAAACAGCTGGACGGCAAAGAAACCCGCATCAACAAGGATCAGGTTCGTACCGTTAAAGAGCTGTAAGCTCTGGTTCGACACCGGATACAGAAAGCCCGCATTGATTGCGGGCTTTTTTATGGGCGCTCGAAAAGTGAAGTCGGTATCACCACTGCAGCGTAATCCGGCTCTCGAATTCGCGTTCTTCACCGGTCAACGGGTCGATAAACCGCAAACCTTGCGCCAACAACTTCAGCGGATTGGCGTAATCGTCCTCGACGTCTTTCAACACCTGCGGATAAAACGGATCGTTGCAGATGCTCGCGCCCAGCGCAGTCATGTGGACGCGCAGTTGATGTTTCTTGCCGGTCACCGGAAACAATCCATAGCGCCACAGATCGCCATGTTTTTCCCGAACCTCCACCGCCGTTTCGGTATTGCTCGCACCTTCGCCTTCCTGCATGCGGAAAAACGGTTCGCCATCCACCAGACGGCTTTTGTGCACCAAGGGAAAACTCAGATCCGGCAGCGCTGGGGCGATGGCTTCATAGCGTTTGTCGATCTGCCGCGTAGGGAATAGCGACTGATAAGCCGAACGGGTTTGCGGATTGGCCGAGAAAATGACCAGTCCCGCCGTATGCCGGTCGATGCGGTGCAGCGGCACCAGGTGAGGATTGTCCAGACGTCGGATCAAACGCCGCAGTAACGTTTGTTCGACGTACTCACCGGCTGGTGTCACTGGCAGAAAATGTGGTTTGTCAGCCACCACCAGATGCTCGTCCGCATACAGGATCGACTCGACCACCGGGATCGGCTTTTCGTCCGGCACTTCGCGAAAATAATGAATCCGCAGACCTTCCTTGTAAGGCAAGTCCACCGGGATTGGCTGACCTTGGCCATCCAGCACGCGTCCCCGAGCGATGCGGTCCAGCCATTGCTCGCGATCAATAGCGCTGAAATGCTCGCACAGACAATCGAGTACGGTCAGCCATTTACCGGGTGGCAGATAAAGCGTGCTCGCCTGATTCTGCGCAGCAGAGAATGTAGATGTGGACATACGGAAATCAAACCCTCAATACAGGGCGGCATTATCCAGCACTGAGGGAAGTGAACCTAGCATTGAATGCTCAGGCCGGGATCGTTTTGAGCGCTGCAGCTTCAGTGAATTCCTTGAGCCAGCGCAGCACATCGACCGCCTCCCAGCGGCCCGGGTCATACAAGGCGTAGAGCAAACCCTGATAACCGACCACATCCAGTTGCTTGTGATAACCGGCACGCTGAAACAAGGCCTCGATCTCGGCAAAACAGGTGTTGAAATGCAATTTGTTGAAGGGCGTCTTGCCTTCCGTGACCAACCCGTCCAGGCGCAATTCGAGAACCGCCTCGCGCACCACGTCAACCGACATCCGGTTCACGCTGTTCTTCAACTGTTCGACATTGACCACGGTTCATCCCTCTGACGCATTTACTGTATACACATACAGTAACCGAACAGTCCGCAAAATGCCAAGGAATGGATGGCAGCGGCGACCGGCGGGATAAACGAAAAAATGCTGATTAACGCAGAAACGCGACGATGTCATCGGAGCCGAATGGCCACCCCAATTCTGCCCCTGTGTCGACACGACGCAACACCGGAATCCGCAGGCTATAAGCTTCAAACCAGGATTCATCTTCAGCGATATCGACCAGTTCGACCAGCAAACCGCGCTCGACAAACTCCATCAGCACGGCCTCGGCGACTTCACACAAATGGCATCCAAGGGTGCCGAACAGCTGACATTCAGGAGGCATGATTGCTCAACCAGAAAATGAGTGGGCCTATTCTAGGCCGCAGCTGAAAACCCGTCGAGCCACCGCCGCCCAAAGGCTCCAGTCCCCTCGACGAAGATTCACAGGCAAAACCCTGACGCAAATCAGTCCGCAGAAAAACCATTTACGCGATCCTCCCGGTCTTTTTGCCTCTACGCTTGAAAAGCCTGAATCTGACATCGGAGTGTCCAGTGTTTGCCAATCTGTTGATCATCCTCGCCTCGTCCCTCGTGGTGATTGCCCTGTTCCGTCGCCTGCGCTTGCCGCCGGTGCTGGGCTATCTGTGCGTCGGACTGCTGGTCGGGCCGAGTGCTTTCGACTGGGTCAACGAAAGCGAACACCTGCCTGATGTCGCCGAACTGGGCGTGGTGTTTCTGTTGTTTTCACTGGGACTGGAGTTCTCCCTGTCGAAGATGATCGCCTTGCGCCAGGTGGTGTTCCGTCTCGGTAGTCAGCAGGTGCTGATCAGTACCGCGCTGCTCGGTTTGTTACTGATGCTGCTGGGCATGCCGACGACACCGGCACTGCTGCTCGGCGCCGGGCTTTCGCTGTCATCAACGGCGATTGTGACCAAAGAGCTGGGCAGCCTCGGCGAGGTGTTCAGCAGCCATGGGCAGAATGCCGTTGGCGTTCTGCTGTTTCAGGACGTGGTCGCGGTATTGCTGCTGACGTTGGTGCCAGTGTTCGCCGGCAGCAGCGAGCAAGCCTGGTATTGGGCGCTGCCACTGACGCTGGCGAAAACCGTGGTGCTGTTTGTCGGTCTGCTGCTGGCCAGCCGCTGGTTACTGCCGAGGCTGTTTCATGAAGTGGCCGCGTCACGCTCGGCAGAGTTGTTCGTACTGCTGGCGCTGGTGATTGTGCTGTTGACCGCGTGGCTGACTCACCTGCTGGGCCTGTCCCCTGCCCTCGGTGCATTTCTGGCCGGAATGCTGCTCGGTGAAAGCCACTATCGGCACCAGATCGAGGCGGACATCCGACCGTTTCGCGACATCCTGCTCGGGGTGTTTTTCGTCAGCATCGGCATGCTCATCGACCTGCAACTGTTCGTCAGTCACAGCCTGCTGATCCTCGGGCTCACCGTCGGTTTGATGGTAATCAAAGGCATCGTCGTGGCCTTGCTGGTGAAGTGGCGCGGCAGTGACAGCGAAACGGCGTGGCGCAGCGGTCTGGCGCTGGCTCAGGGTGGCGAGTTCTGCTTCGCACTGATGGCGCAGATGCAGCAAAACAGCATGATGCCCAAAACACTGGGCGACCTGCTGCTCGCCGCAACGTTTTGCTCGATGCTGCTGACGCCGCTGTTACTGCGCGCAGCGCCACGCATCGCGGCGACGCTGCATCGCAAGCCCAATGAGGAAGCGCAAATCGAAGAGATCAGTGCGCTCAACGCCGACCTCAACCAGCACGTGGTGATTTGTGGTTACGGCCGCGTCGGCCAATCCATCGGGCGTTTCATGCGCAATGCCAAACAGCCTTATATTGCGCTGGACAATGACCCGGTCCGGGTCCAGGAAGCCGCCAGCGGAGAAAGCGATGTGCATTACGGCGACTCGTCGCGCGGCGAACTGCTGACTGCGGTTGGCCTGCTACGCGCCAGATTGCTCGTGGTTGCCGTGGATCAGAGTGACATTGCCCTGCGCATCCTCAAGGAAGCGCGCCGGCTCAACGCCCACGTGCCGATTCTGGTGCGCACCCGCGACGACAGCCAATGGGCCGAATTGAAAGCCGCCGGCGCCACCGAAGTGGTGCCGGAGCTGTTGGAGTCGAGCCTGATGCTCGCCTCCCACGCCTTGATCATGCTTGGCTTGCCGGCGCATCAGGTGCAGGAAAAAGTCGATCAGGTACGCATCGACCGCTATCGCCTGCTCCACGGTTTTTATCCGGGTAGCGACGATGCCGAAACCTAGTCCTGACTCACCGCGCCGATCTTGTGCAGCGACAGATCGGCGCCGTAATACTCTTGTTCCTGACTCAGGCGCAGCCCGTGCAGCGCCTTGATCACGCCGTATACGACGAAGCCACCGATCAGCGCCACCGCGACGCCGAGCGCAGTGCCGATCAACTGACTGATCAGGCTGACGCCGCCAATTCCGCCGAGTGCGGTCTGGCCGAAAATCCCGCAGGCAATCCCGCCCCACACGCCGCACAAACCGTGCAGTGGCCATACACCCAGGACATCATCGATACGCCATTTCACCTGCGCAGCGGTAAAGCACCAGACAAACAGCGCTCCAGCGATCGCGCCGGTCACCAGCGCACCGACCGGATGCATCAGATCGGAGCCGGCACAGATCGCCACCAGTCCGGCCAACGGCCCATTGTGCAGAAAGCCCGGGTCATTGCGCCCGACAAGCAGTGCTGCCATCGTGCCGCCGACCATCGCCATCAACGAATTGACCGCCACCAGACCGCTGACCCCTTGCAGCGTTTGCGCGCTCATCACGTTGAAGCCGAACCAGCCGACAATCAGAATCCACGACCCAAGCGCCAGAAAGGGAATGCTCGACGGTGCGAACGCCACCAGGCGACCGTCGCGGTAACGACCATTGCGTGGCCCCAGCAACAGCACCGCCGCCAGCGCCAGCCAGCCGCCCATGGCGTGCACCACGACGGAACCGGCGAAATCATGAAAAGCGGCACCAAATTGCGCTGTCAGCCACGCTTGCAGACCGTAGTTGCCGTTCCAGATCATGCCTTCGAAAAACGGGTAGATGAACGCGACAATCAAGGCCGTGGCGCACAACTGCGGCACGAAACGCGCGCGCTCGGCGATGCCGCCGGAAATGATCGCCGGGATCGCAGCGGCAAACGTCAGCAGGAAGAAAAACTTCACCAGTCCATAACCGTGATCGGCACTCAGCACCGCCGCCGGTTGCATGAAGGTCACGCCATAGGAGATCCAATAGCCTATAAAGAAATAGGCCAGGGTCGAGACGGCGAAGTCACTGAGAATTTTCGACAGCGCATTGACCTGGTTTTTCTGACGGACCGTGCCGACTTCCAGAAAGGCGAAACCGGCATGCATTGCCAGCACCATCACCGCACCGATCAGAATGAACAAGGTATTGGAGCTGTGAACCAGGGTGTCCACAGCGCTTTGCAGATTTTCCATAAGCAGGCAGACCTAAAGGCGAAAAAGGCACCAAAGCGGTTCATGCGCACATTTCATGCACCAAGTTGCGACCACGCAGTCACGGATCCGCAGATGCGGCGAACTGCTTTGGCGCACGAGGTCGATGTCCTGACACGAACCGGGCTTGTTTGAGATAAGGTTTCTCGAGGCGCACGCCCGGCAACAGCGCACAACGGCCAGGCGACGCACCACGACACAGCAAAAGTTGTACCAGTCATTTGTACTGAACCTTCGCGCAAGGCTCATACTCGAACGCTTCAGACGTCACTTACGGAGATCCACCCATGGCCAGCATCAAGGCAAAGACTGCTCAAGAAATCCTCATGAACGACTTCCAGACTTTGGTCGCCGACACCGAACGCTTGCTCGAGCACACCGCCACCCTGGCCGGCGATCAGGCCGATGAGCTGCGCGAGCAGATCCACGACAGCCTGCTGCGCGCCCGCGAAACCCTGAAACTGACCGAAGAAACCCTGCGCGACCGCGGTCAGGCAGCGGTAACCGCCACCGAGGATTACGTGTCGGCCAACCCTTGGCAGTCCGTCGGCATTGCGGCCGGTGTCGGCTTCCTGATCGGCCTGCTGGCTACTCGGCGCTGATTATGTCGATCGGTGAATCCGGCCCGACTGCGGGCACCGCCTCTTCCACACGACGCCTGGGCGCCGCCGTTCTGGGTCTGCTGCACAGCCACGTCGAATTGTTCGGCATCGAATTGCAGGAGCAGAAATCCCGTACCGTCAGCCTGTTGCTGTTCGCCGGCCTGGCCCTGGTTTTTGCTCTGTTGTTGCTGGTGGGTTTATCGACATTGGTGATGATCGTGTTCTGGGACACTTACCGCTTGGCCGCGATCATTGGCCTGTGCGTTTTCTATACCCTGGCCTCGATCTTCTGCGGGCTGCGCCTGAAGGCGGCGATCTTCGATGAGTCCTCACCTTTCCACGGCACGCTCGAAGAGCTGGCCAACGACCGGGAGCGCCTGCTGCCATGAGCCTGCCTGAACTGCCACACAACAGCTCGCGTCGGGAAATGCGCAAGGCGTTGATCCGCCTGCGCATGGAAATGCATCGCCAGGAAATCCGCCATGAAGCCGGGCAAGTGCTGCAGCCTCTGCATCGCATGCGCGGCATGTCGCAAAACCTGCAAGGTGGTTTCGGCATCAAACACGCGCCATTGTGGGGCGTGGCTGCCGTTACGCTATTGGGCTTTATCACGGGCAAAGGCGCGAAAAGCGGCGGCGCCGGTGGCTTGAGCCGGCTGATCCGGCTTGGCACCAGCCTCGGGCCGCTGATCAAACTGGTCATGCAGAGTTCGCCCAAACGCTGAACAGATACATCTGGCTACATTCTTGCAATACCGGCGGGATGAACCTCTTTATCCGGAGGTTCAATCCCGTGCGCCTATCCGGTCGACGGGGTTCAACCAGAACAAGAACGACTAAGGAGGCCCCGTGATCGACGGGCAACCGCTCGCCTGCTTTCAACCTTTCATCGATACCGCCACGGGACGCATTGCAGGCGTCGAAGCATTGGGCCGCCTGCGCCAGGCCGACGGTCAACTGGCTTCGGTCGGGCCACTGTTTGCGGACCCGCGCACACCCGCCGTAGCCCTTCGCCGCCTCGACCGGCAAATCCGCGATAACGCCTTGAGCCGCTTGCACGAAGCGCCGGCAGACTGGTTTCTCAGTCTGAACATGTCGCCGCGCTGGATCAGTCGCCTGCGCGCCGATCAAGCCTTGCCCAGCCTCAAGCAATTGGCACGCTACAACATCGATCCGCAACGTATTGTTTTCGAAATCACCGAACTGGGTGGCAATGGTCAACGCCTGGCAGAAGTCGTCGCGCGTTACCGCGAGGCAGGCGCAAGAATCGCCATTGATGACTTTGGCGCCGGCTACTCGCAACTGGATCGGGTGCTGGCGCTGCAACCGGACATTCTTAAACTCGATATGCGCCTGTTCCAGGCCGCAGCCCTGGGCGGGCCGAGCAGCGACGTGGTCAAGGCTCTCGCGCAGATGGCCGAAAAGACCGGCTGCTGGATCATCGCCGAAGGCGTCGAGACCGAAGCGCAATTGAATTTCGCCCTGGAATGCGGTTCGCGCTACGTGCAGGGATTCCTGTTCGCGCGGGCGCAGGAGGCGTTCTTCCCCACCGATGCGTTCGTGCAGCGCTTCGCCGAGCTGCGCCAGCGTTATGTTCGGCAAAAACTCGCGGAACGCGGTCGGCTGATGCAAATGCGTCAGCAACTCGCTGAGCTGATGTCGATCCTGCAAGCCTGGGCTCAGGCACATGCTCCCTTGAGCGCATTGCCACAACTGGACGCCTTCCCCTGGTTGCTGCGCTTTTATCAATGCGATCGTCACGGCACGCAACTCACCCCCAACCTCGAATGGCGGCAGCACGGCTGGGTCGCCGACAATCGGTATCTGGGGCACAACTGGTCGTGGCGTCCGTACTTCTATCATTTGCTCGCCGAAGGTTGGGAGGAGCGGCGTTTGACGCTCTCTAATACGTACCGCGACGCCACCAGCAATCAGTACTGCCTGACGGCCGGACAGTTTTTCGACAATGGCGAGCGTTTGCTGCTGATCGACATCGACGCCGCAGGACTGTAGTTCCGCTTGCAGGGCCGGGCGTGAACCGGGAAGCTAGGGGCCAACGCCCCCAGTCACCTGACGGAGAGAATCAGCCTTGGATTGGCAAACCCTGCTCAACCGCGAACGTCTCGGCAAGCCGCTGCACAGCCCGCAAGAACTTGGCCGCAGCCCTTTCCACAAAGACCATGACCGCATCATTTTCTCCGGCGCCTTCCGCCGCCTCGGGCGCAAGACCCAGGTGCATCCGGTCACCAGCAACGACCACATTCACACGCGCCTGACCCACTCGCTGGAAGTCAGTTGCGTTGGCCGTTCGCTGGGCATGCGGGTGGGCGAAACCCTGCGCAGTGCCCTGCCCGAATGGTGCGACCCGGCCGACCTCGGCATGGTGGTGCAGTCGGCGTGTCTGGCCCACGACATTGGCAATCCGCCGTTCGGCCATTCCGGTGAAGATGCCATCCGCCACTGGTTCCAGCAGGCGGCCGGCCGTGGCTGGCTCGACGGCATGAGCGAAGCCGAGCGCGCTGACTTTCTCAATTTCGAAGGCAATGCCCAAGGCTTTCGCGTACTGACTCAGCTCGAATACCACCAGTTCGACGGCGGCACGCGGCTGACCTACGCCACCCTCGGCACCTACCTGAAGTACCCGTGGACCGCGCGCCACGCCGACTCTCTGGGCTACAAGAAACACAAATTCGGCTGCTATCAGAGCGAGCTGCCGCTGCTTGAGCAGATCGCCCACAAACTGGGCCTGCCGCAAATCGAGGATCAACGCTGGGCGCGCCACCCGCTGGTGTACCTGATGGAAGCCGCCGATGACATCTGCTACGCGCTGATCGACCTCGAAGACGGCCTCGAAATGGAGCTGCTGGACTATGCCGAAGTCGAATCGCTGCTGCTCGGGCTGGTGGGCGATGATCTGCCGGAAACCTATCGTCAGCTCGGCCCGCAGGATTCGCGTCGACGCAAACTGGCGATTCTGCGCGGCAAGGCCATCGAGCATTTGACCAACGCCGCCGCGCGAGCCTTTGTCGAGCAACAGGACGCACTCCTTGCCGGCACGCTGCACGGCGATCTGGTCGAACACATGCACGGTCCGGCCAAGCGTTGCGTGTTGAATGCCAAGGACATCGCCCGCAAGAAAATCTTTCAGGACAAACGCAAAACCCTGCATGAGATCGGCGCCTATACCACGCTGGAGATCCTGCTCAACTCGTTCTGCGGCGCGGCGCTGGAACAACACAACGGTCGCACACCGTCGTTCAAGAGCCGGCGCATTCTCGATCTGCTGGGCAGTAACGCACCGGATCCGCAAGGTTCGTTACACACCTCGTTTCTGCGCATGATCGACTTCATTGCCGGCATGACCGACAGCTACGCCAGTGACATGGCGCTGGAAATGACCGGTCGCTCCAGTCACTGATCCATTGCACGCGGGCGGCTATTGATATTGGCCGCCCGCAGGCATCGCACTCACTGCCGACAACCAATGATTCAGCAACTTTAAACAGCTATAAAAAACCATTTACAGCCAGCACTTGCAAATCATTGAAGTCAAACTATAAGCCTGTTCAAATCCTGCACTTCCTTACGTCAAACCTAGTTTGACCGTAGTCTGTTTCCTTATTAGTTGTAGGAATAATCCGATAACGTGGCTAGAGCCATGTCACTTCATGCGAGCGTTCATTCATCTGAGCTAAGGTGCGCGCTTTATTCGTGCTTGCATGGGATTTGATTATGAACTCCGTTTTTATTGTCGACGATCATCCGGTCATCCGTCTCGCCGTTCGAATGCTGCTGGAGCATGAAGGTTACAAGGTCGTCGGTGAAACCGATAACGGGGTCGATGCCATGCAAATGGTGCGCGAATGCATGCCCGATCTGGTCATTCTCGATGTGAGCATCCCCAAGCTGGACGGCCTGGAAGTGCTGGCCCGCTTCAATGCCATGGGCTCTCCGCTGAAAATCCTGATTCTGACGGCACAGTGTCCGACCCTCTTCGGCATTCGCTGCATGCAATCCGGCGCGTCGGGTTATGTGTGTAAACAGGAAGACTTGAGCGAACTGGTCAGTGCGATCAAAGCGGTACTTTCCGGTTACAACTATTTCCCCAGTCAGGCATTGAATCCGGTTCGCAGTGATGACATTCGTTTTGCCGAACTGGAACTGTTCAAATCCGTCAACGACCGCGAATTGATGGTATTGCAACTGTTTGCCCAAGGTCGCACTAACAAGGAAATAGCCAAGGGCATGTTTCTGAGTAACAAGACTGTCAGCACCTACAAAAAACGTCTGATGCAAAAACTCAAAGCCAAATCCCTTGTAGAACTTATCGAGATGGCCAAACGAAACGCACTCGTGTGAGAGCCCGCATGCCCAGCCGTTTAAAGGACTATTTAATGGCGTTGAGTGCAGGTCTTTGCCTGAGCACCAACGTATTCGCCATGCCCGGCACGTCACCGGACTATGCGCTGCTGAGCCGGTCGGCGAACGAACCGGTGCAGGTCACGCTCGAACAGTCCCAACGGCAATGGCTGCTTGCACGTAGCGAACTGGTTCTGGGCACCTCCGCGCCCGACTATCCGCCTTTTGACATGACGGTCAGTGGCAAGGACTACGAAGGCCTGACGGCCGACTACGCCGGACTCCTCGGCCAGGCCACCGGTTTGCCGATCAGGGTGCAGCGCTTTCCCTCTCGGGGTGCGGCCATTCGCGCATTGGTCGACGGCCAGGTCGATCTGCTCGGTACCGCGAACGGCTTCGAAGCGAGCAACGCCAACCTTGCGTTATCGACCCCCTACGCTGTTGACCAACCTGTGCTGGTCACCCGCGAAGACGAAACCCGCTCTCTCACTGAAGGCCTGGCCGGCTTGCGGCTGAGCATGGTCTATCACTATTTGCCGCTGCCCGAAGTCAAGGCGCTGTACCCCAAAGCACTCATCACCTGCTACCCCTCCTACCAGAATGCGATCAATGCCGTAGCGTTCGATCAGGCCGATGTGTTTCTCGGCGATACGCTCTCCACGCACTACATGATCAACAAGGGCTACCTGAACAACGTGCGCATGGCCAACTTCGGCAAACAGGAGGCCCAGGGATTCAGCTTTGCCGTACGCCGCAACAACCCGCAACTGCTGGCCATCGTCGACAGCGTGCTCAAGGCCGTGCCGGCCAGTGAGCGTGACAACATCGCCAAACGCTGGAGCGCCGGCAGCGATCTGCTGCTCACCGACCAGAAACTGCAACTGACCCAGCGCGAAGAAGCGTGGCTCAAGCAGCATCCAGTTGTCAGTGTGGTGGTGAACGAAGCGTTCGCGCCCCTGACATTCTTTGACAACGACGGCAATTTTCGCGGCATCAGTGCCGACCTGCTCGAACTGGTCCGCCTGCGTACCGGCCTGCGTTTCGAGATCCGTCGCAGCCGCAACGACGCGGAAATGATCCAGCAGATAGACCGTCATCAAGCTGATCTGATCGCAGCGCTTCTGCCATCAACGGAGCGCGAAAAAACCCTCAACTTCAGTCGCCCCTACCTGGAAAACTCTTACGTTCTGCTGACCCGCAAAAGCGCCGATGGCCCGACCAATCTGGGCCAGCTGAAAGGCAAACAACTGGCGATTGCCCAAGGCAATCCGATGGTCGAATACCTGCGCCGAGAGTACCCGCGCATCCAGTTGATCGAAACGGCGGATACCTTCAGTGCGGTCTCGCTGCTCGCTGAAGGCCACGTCGAAGGCGCTGTGAACTCGCTGGTGATTGCCAACTACTTCATTTCCTCGCGGATCTTTAATCAGGCGCTGCAGATCACCACCACCATCGGCACCGGTCAGGCGGCCTTTTCACTGGCGACCGCGCGAGACAACACGGAACTGACCTCGATCATCAACAAGGCATTGCTGAGCATCGCACCCGATGAACTGGGCGTGATCAATGGCCGCTGGCGCGGTTATTCCACGGCGTCTCAAAACATCTGGCACAACTACCAGCGCCTGTTTTATCAAGTGATTTTCGGCGCCTGCCTGCTATTGCTGTTGCTCCTGGCCTGGAATGCCTACATGCGCCACCAGATCAAACAACGCCAGGCCGCCGAGCGTGCGCTGAACGACCAGTTCGAATTCATGCGTTCACTGGTCGATGGCACGCCGCACCCGATTTATGTTCGTGATCGCCAGGGGCTGCTGCAAAGTTGCAACGAAAGCTACCTCGAAGCTTTCAATGCCAGGCGTGAAGACGTCATTGGCAAAAGCGTCATCGAGGGCACCCTGAGCAACGCGTTCGAAGCCCAGGCCTTTCAGGCCGATTATCAGCGCGTCGTTGCCGAGGGCACCCCGATGGTCGTCGACCGACCTCTGCACATCGGTAACCGGCGCCTGACCATCTATCACTGGATCCTGCCGTACCGCGACTCCAGCGGCGACGTGAAAGGCATCATCGGTGGCTGGATCGACATCAGCGAACGCCGTCAGTTGTTCGAGGAACTGCGCACGGCCAAAGAACGGGCGGATGAGGCCAACCGGGCGAAAAGCACGTTTCTGGCGACCATGAGTCATGAAATCCGCACGCCGATGAATGCCGTGATTGGCATGCTCGAGCTGACGCTCAGACGCATGGATCAACAACATCCGGATCGCTCGTCAATCGACACGGCCTATCATTCGGCCAAGGATCTGCTGGGGTTGATCGGTGACATTCTCGATATCGCGCGGATCGAATCCGGACGCCTGAGTCTTTGCCCGGAACGGGTCAATCTGGTCGACACCGTGACGTCAGTGGCGAGAATCTTCGACGGTCTCGCGCGGCAGAAGAATCTTTCCCTGCAAGTCATCTTCAATCCGCCGGATCTGGCCGTCGATGTGTATCTGGACCCTCTGCGTTTCAAACAGGTGCTGTCGAATCTGGTCAGCAATGCGATCAAATTCACCGAACAAGGCCATGTGCGCATTACCCTCGATCTCATGAACACCGATGCGCCCGCCCGCGCCTTGCTGCAACTGACCGTGCAGGACAGCGGTGTCGGTATCAGTGCAGAGGATCAGCAACGCTTGTTCGAACCGTTTGCCCAGACCGAAAACAGCAGTCAACAAGGCAGAAGCGGTGCCGGCCTGGGGCTGGTGATCAGTCGCAACCTGTGCGAAATGATGGGCGGACAACTGCAATTGAGCAGTCAGCCGGGCATCGGTACCCAGGTCTGCCTCTCACTGGCCCTGGAAACACTGCCGATACAGGTGAATACGATCAAAAGTGAACCTGCGATCAAGACATCCTGCTCCCCCCTGCGTGTGCTGGTGGTGGATGACCACCCGGCCAATCGCTTGCTGATGTGTCAGCAACTGGAGTTTCTCGGCCATCACTTCAGCATTGCCGAGAATGGCTGCAGTGGCCTGGAACTGTGGACGGCTGGCCATTTCGATCTGGTGATTGTCGACTGCAACATGCCCTTGATGAATGGTTATGAACTGACTCGCGCCATTCGTCAGCATGAACTGCAGACACGCAGCCCGCCGTGCACCGTGCTGGGCTTCACGGCCAATGCGCAACCTGAGGAAATCCAGCGTTGCAAACAGGCCGGCATGGACGACTGTCTGTTCAAGCCCCTGAGCCTGAGCCTGCTCAGCCAGTGGGTCGATGGCATCACGCCGACGTCGACGGCACCGGCATTCAATCTGCAAAACATGAATATGCTCACCGGAGGTAATCCAGCGCAGGCTCGCCGGCTGTTGGCCGAATTACTTAAAAGCAGCCGCCTCGACCGCCAGGAATTGCTCGCGCTGTCGCCCGAACATGATCGCGGCGCACTGGCCGTGGTCGCGCACAAGATCAAGGGTGCCGCGCGCATTGCTCAGGCCACGCGCGTGATCGAATGTTGCGATGCCCTCGAGCAGGCCTGCGCCGAGGCACAGGCGACAACCGAGATCGCCCGCCATTGCGAAGCGAGCAACCGCGCGATGCTCGAACTGGAGCAGGCCCTTCAGCAACAACTGACGTTGTCGGATCGAGGCACAATGAGCGTGCCTTAACTATGCTTGGCGCTGAGCAGTGAGTTAACCATCATGGAGAGCCAGAAATGCCCAGCCCACTGCGCCCGGAGCAACGCCGGTTCCCGCTGCACGTGCACATCAGCGTCATGTTCACATTCCTGCTGCTGCTCACCGGGGTCGTGCTGGGATTGTTCAATTACCGCCAGACCACGCAGATCATCCTTTCGAGCAGCGAGAAGCTGTTCGAAAGGATCGAACAGGACGTGCGCCTCGACATGTCCGCCACCTATCAGCCGATCCGGCATCTGCTGAGCCTGCTGGCGGACAACCCCGCCGCTCAGGCCGAGCGCCTTGAACAACGCTTGCCTTTGCTCAGGCCGTTCAGCCAGTCGCTCACCGACAACCCGAATCTGGCCTCGCTGTATCTGGGTTATGCCAACGGCGACTTTTTCATGGTGCGCCCGCTGCGCAGCGCCGCGCTGAAAACACTGCTCAAGGCCCCTGAAGCGGCGGCATATCAGGTTTGGAGCATCGAGCATGACGCGCAGGGCGCCATGCACTCACAGTCACTGTTTTTCGATCAGGCACTGATGCCGATCAGCCGTCAAGACAACCCCGAAGACCGCTACGATCCGCGCAGCCGTGCGTGGTTCACCGATGCCCGCCAGCAAAACGAACAGATCACCACCGAACCTTACGTGTTTTTCTCCACGCACAATGTCGGCACCACGCTGGCCCGACGCAGCGGCGAGCATGCCGTGATCGGCGCTGACCTGACGCTGGTCGCATTGTCTGCCGCCCTGAGCAAACATGTCGTCACTGCGTCCACCGAAATTGCTTTGTTCGATGCTGACGGCAACGCGGTGGCCTATCCCGACAGCCAGCGGCTGATCGTCGATGGCAACACCGCACATCTGGCAAAAGCCGCAGACCTGAGTCCGAGCCTGCACGCGCTGTTGTCCGGCGCGCATTCCGGCAATCGCCTGCAGGCGGACGGCCGGCAATGGATCGTCGCGCGCAGCAGCATTCAGGAGGGCGGCCCGAAAGGTTTGCAACTGGCGCTACTGGTACCGGAAGACGAACTTTTGGTCGATGCCTACCGCTTGCGCTGGCAAGGTGCGCTGATCACCCTAGCGACCTTGCTGCTGTGCCTGCCCCTGGGCTGGGTGATTTCGCGGATTCTGGTCAAGCCGTTGCACGCGCTGGTCAAGGAAGCCGACGCCATCCGCAGTTTCGATTTCAATTTTCCGTTGGCACGCCGCTCGCCCGTGCTTGAAGTCGACCAATTGAGCGTGTCGATGGCACGGATGAAAGACACCCTGGCGAGTTTTTTCCGCATTACCGACACCCTTGGCGCCGAAACCCGCTTCGCCCCCCTGCTGCAACGGGTGCTGTTCGAAACGGTGCAGATTGCTCAGGCGCAGGCGGGGCTGATCTATCTGCGTGAAAGCGATAGCAGTCGCATGGAGCCTTACGGACTGGTCATCGACGGCACGCCCCGGACGCTGGAGGCGTTCGACATTGAGGGCCATGATCTGCAACACAACCAGGGCCCGACGTGGTTCGAGCAATTGATCAACGCCAACAATGTGGTGAGCAACTTCGGCGTCGATCAGGCCGGCGATCTGCAGAAAGTCCTGCTGGCGATGCAATCGCCACGCGTTCATCTGATCGGCCTCCGCCTGCACAATCGCCACGACGAAACCATCGGTCTGCTGATCCTGCTGGTGAACGACAGCGGCACGGCAGTCGATCTGGAAAAACTGCGCCCCGACCGCATCGCGTTCCTCCAGGCCGTGTCCGGCGCGGCGGCGGTGAGTATCGAGAGCCAGCGTCTGCAAGCCCGCCAGAAGCAGTTGCTCGACGCCTTCATTCAATTGCTCGCCGGCGCCATCGACGCGAAGAGCCCTTATACCGGCGGACATTGTCAGCGCGTGCCAGAGCTGACGCTGATGCTTGCTCAGGCAGCGGCAGCCAGTCAGGCGCCAGCCTTCAGCGCCTATCAACCCAGCGAAGACGAGTGGGAAGCCTTGCACATTGCCGCGTGGCTGCACGATTGCGGCAAGGTCACGACGCCGGAATACGTGGTCGACAAGGCGACCAAACTGGAAACCATCAACGACCGTATTCACGAGATCCGCACCCGCTTCGAAGTACTCAAGCGTGATGCCTGGATCAGCTATTGGCAGGCGCGGGCCCTGGGCGGTGATGAGACAGCATTGGCCGAACTGCGCGATGCGACACTGACGGCGCTCGACGACGACTTCGCGTTTGTCGCGCGCTGCAACCTGGGCAGTGAGGCCATGGCCGAAGCGGATCTGCAACGCCTTGATGATCTGGCTCGACGCACCTGGATGCGTACCCTCGATGACCGTCTGGGTGTGTCCTGGGAAGAGAACCGGCGTCAGTCGCGCACGCCGGCGCCGAGCTTGCCGGTCAGTGAACAGCTATTGGCAGACAAACCCGAACACTTGCTCGAACGCGACCCGAACGAGTTGATTCCCGAAGACAATCCGTGGGGCTTCAAACTGGAGGTGCCGCGCTACAAATACAATCGCGGCGAGCTGTACAACCTGAGTATCAGCCGTGGCACCCTGACCCGCGAAGAGCGTTACGTGATCAATCACCACATGGTCCAGACCATCATGATGCTCAGTCACCTGCCCTTCCCCGGCCACCTCGACAGCATTGCCGAAATCGCCGGCGGTCATCATGAAAAAATGGACGGCACCGGTTATCCGAAACGCCTGAAACGCGAAGAAATGAGTCTGCCGGCACGGATGATGGCGATCGCCGATATCTTTGAAGCGCTGACAGCGGCTGACCGCCCGTACAAGAAAGCCAAAACCTTGAGTGAAGCACTGGCGATCATGGCCACCATGTGCCGTGAAGCGCACATCGATGCCCCGCTGTTTGGATTGTTCATCAGCGAAGGTGTGTACATGCAGTACGCCGTGCGCTTTCTCGATCCAGCGCAGATCGACGCCGTGGAACCGGCCAGCCTGTTGCACAAGGCTGGCCTCAGCGCGTGATCAGCAGTCGGTCAGACGCAGGAAAATCGCCGCCAGTTGTTCGATACCGGCCTGATCCTGCGCGCCGAAACGCGCCAGTTTCGGGCTGTCGAGGTCGAGTACACCGATCAGGCGTCCGTCCTTGACCAACGGCACGACCAGCTCACTGTTCGAAGCGCTGTCGCAGGCGATATGCCCGGGGAACGCATGCACGTCTTCAACGCGCTGGGTTTGCCGACTGGCTGCCGCCGCGCCACACACACCACGACCGAAGGGAATGCGCACGCAAGCGATCTGGCCCTGGAACGGGCCCAGCACCAGCTCTTCGTTGCGGTTGAGGTAAAAACCCGCCCAGTTCAAGTCATCGAGCTGGTTGTACAGGAACGCCGAAAACTGCGCGGCGTTGGCAATGAAGTCGCGCTCATCCGCCAGCAGCGATTCCAGTTGCGCGGCCAACATGCCATAGCCTTCGAGGCCCTGGCCGCTTTGTTGCAAATCAATCATGCCTTGTGCTCCAACAATTTCAGTCCCACCCAGTAACGGGCGAATTGGTACGCGCAACGTCCGTTGCGATTACCGCGGCCGGTGGCCCAACGCACGGCGAGGATGTCCAGTTCTTCGTCGCGCTGCCAGCTCAGGCCGGCCTTGGCGGCCAACTGGCCAATCCAGTGCTCGACGACGTTAAGGAAGTGTTCTTGGGTAAACGGGTAGAACGACAGCCACAGACCGAAACGGTCCGACAGGGCGATCTTGTCTTCAACGGCTTCGCTGGGGTGCAGTTCGCCGTCGACGCGTTTCCAGTTTTCGTTGTCGCTTTCCTTCTCCGGCACCAGGTGGCGGCGGTTGGAAGTGGCGTACAGCAAAACGTTGTCCGGCGCCTGTTCAAGCGAGCCGTCGAGCACGCTTTTGAGAACACGGTAATCGCCTTCACCGGATTCGAACGACAAGTCATCACAAAACAGCACGAAACGTTGTGGCAGTTTGCCGATCTGCTCGACCACTCGTGGCAGATCCGCCAGATGATCGCGCTCGATCTCGATCAGGCGCAGGCCCGCGGCGGCGTGTTCCGCCAGCAAGGCTCGCACCAGCGAAGACTTGCCGGTACCGCGCGAGCCCCAGAGCAGCGCATGGTTGGCCGGCATGCCATCGAGAAATTGCTGGGTATTGCGCCCCAGTTGCTCCAATTGACGGTCGACACCGATCAGGTCGGACAGGCGCATGTCGAGGCTGACTTCCAGTGGCAGCAGGTAGCCGCTGCGTCCGTCGCGCTGCCAGCGCGCTGCCAGACAAGTACCCCAGTCGATCACCGGCCGAGGTGCCGGCAACAACGGTTCGATCCGCGCCAGAACCGACTCGGCGCGTTCAAGAAAAGCATTCAATCGGGAATCCACGTCTTCTCCTCGGGCACGTTCACAGTGATGATGACGATCCAGCGACGACACACAGATCAGAATTCACCTACCAAGCCTTGTTACAAGGCGATTCGGGAACCTCGGTATCCATACATGATCGACTATGCTTGAGCAGCGAAGGGAAACGGAAGTGGTTCAACACCCCATGGATATCAAATTCACCCACCGGCTGTCTTACAAGCAAGCCAGGCTTACCGTGCTGGTCGGGTTCATTCTGGGCACGCTGCTCAGCCTGCTGCAAATCGGCATCGATTATGCCAGTGAAGACGCCTCTATCAACCGTGAAATCCTGTCTTTACTGGAAATCAGCCATAACCCGGCGTCACGGATCGCCTACAACATTGACGCCGAGCTGGCGCAGGAACTGACCCTGGGGCTGTTGCGCTCGCCGGCGATCATTTCTGCGCAACTGATCGACAACAACAGCACGGTGCTGGCCAGCGTAAAACGCCCGGAACTGCAAAGCGGTTATCGGGTGATCAGCGACTTCCTGTTTGGTGCCAAGCGCCAGTTCGAGGATCGTCTGTATCTGGATCATCTGCCCAATGAATCGCTGGGTGTCTTGAGCCTTGAAGTCGATACCTACGCCTTTGGCAGCCGTTTCCTGCGTCGGGCCGAGATTACCTTGCTCAATGGCTTCGCCCGCAGCCTGATTCTGACCGGCCTCCTGCTGGCGCTGTTCTACGTGATGCTGACCAAACCGCTGGTGCGGGTGATCCGCGAGCTCAGTGGACGCGACCCGCGCAGTGCCGAACCGACCACGCTGGAATGTCCGTCCGGCCATGCCAACGATGAAATCGGCGTGCTGGTCAAAGTCGCCAATCAGCAATTCGAGAACATTGCCACCGAGATCCAGCAGCGGCGCAACGCCGAAAACCGCCTGACGGACTATCTCGGACAACTGGAAAACATCGTCTCGGCGCGTACCGCCGAACTCAAGGCGATCAATACGCGGCTCAGCCAGTCCAATCAGGAACTCGAAGTCGCTCGCAGCACCGCCCTGGAAATGGCCGAGGCCCGCTCGGCCTTCCTCGCCAACATGAGCCATGAGATCCGCACGCCGCTCAACGGCCTGCTGGGGATGATCGCGCTGTCACTCGACGGCCCGCTGAATGCCGAGCAGCAGCAACAGCTGTCGATCGCCCACGATTCGGGCAAGGTGCTGGTCGAGTTGCTCAACGATATTCTCGACCTGTCGAAATTCGATGCCGGGCAACTGGAGCTCGAGCACATCCCGTTCGACCTCGGCTCATTGATCGAAGACACCGCCAATCTGCTCTCGCAGAATGCCGCGCCGAGCGTCGAGCTGACCTGCCTGATCGACCCTCACTTCCCGGCCCTGGTATTGGGCGATCCGACCCGGGTTCGGCAGATCGTCAGCAACCTGCTGTCCAACGCACTGAAATTCACCCGGTTCGGCCGGGTGGATGTGCGCTTGTCGACCTCCAGGGATGGCGTGCGCATCGAGGTCTGCGACACCGGCATCGGTATCGCCCAGGACGCGCAGCTGAAAATCTTCCAGCCGTTCACCCAGGCGGGCGCCGGGATCACCCGTCAGTATGGCGGCACAGGGCTGGGACTGGCGCTGACCTACAACCTCTGCGAGGCCATGCAGGGCCGCCTGACCATCAGCTCCGAGACCGGTTTCGGCAGTCAGTTCTGTGCCGAGTTGCCACTGCCCTGCCATACGCGCGCACTGGCACCGGCGCCGCTGCACGGCAAGATACTCGCCATCACCGCAGCGAGCAGTGGTCTGGCGGAGCTGTTGCAGAGTCTGCTACCGGTCTGGGGACTTGCGTATGAACAGCGCACCATTGATGACTCGCTGCTGGGCCTGACCCCGGATGTGGTGATCACCGATTGCCCGGAGTGCCTGTTCGGCCTGCGCCCGACGCTCGGTGCGCCGATTTTGCTGGTGACCGCCTACGGCAGTTTCCTGCCGAGCGAAGAAGCGGCCGCGCTCGCACCACTGCAACAACAGGCGCGACCGTTGGCGCGCAATGCGCTCTACCAGAACCTGCGGCGCACCCTGCAACCGGACGTGGTTGCAATCAACGATGCTCAGCTCGAAACCTCTCCCTCGGTGCGCCGCGGGCGGGTGTTGCTGGTGGAGGACAACCCGGTCAATCAACTGGTGGCCAAAGGCATGCTCGGCAAACTGGGCTGCGAGGTCATCGTCGCCGCCCATGGTGCCGAAGCGCTGGATCAACTGGAGTATCACGAATTCGATCTGGTGCTGATGGACTGCAACATGCCCGTGATGGATGGCTACGAAGCCAGCCGGCAGATCCGTCAGAGCGGGCGCTGGCCGCACCTGCCCATCGTCGCTCTGACCGCCAACGCGATGTCCGAAGAACGCGAACGCTGCCGCGCGGCAGGCATGAGCGACTATCTGGCCAAGCCGTTCCGCCGAGAAGAACTGGCGGCACTGCTCGACCAGTGGATCCCGACTACGACAGCGCTTTGATCTGCCCCAGCAAATGATCGAGACCGTTGCGCAGGTCATTGAGGCGGTCCAGATCCACCCCGCTGTCGCACAGCAGTCGGGCCTTGAGCGGCCCGACCTGCTCGCGCAAGGCTTGCCCGGCGGGCGTCAGACTCAGATGGACTTCCCGTTCGTCGCGCGTCGAACGCTGGCGCTGCACCCATTGCAACTGCTCCAGGCGTTTGAGCAACGGCGTCAGCGTGCCCGAGTCCAGCGCCAGACGCTCGCCCAAGGCCTTGACGGTCGGTTGCTCCGGCGCGGCGTCCTGCCATTCCCACAACACCAGCATCGCCAGATATTGCGGGTAGGTCAGACCCAGCTGATCGAGCATCGGCTTGTAGGCCCGAATCACCGCCCGGGAGGCGGCGTACAACTTGAAGCACAACTGGCTGTCGAGCTTCAGCGAATCGACCGGCAGGCTGTTCATTCGAGCAGGGCTTCGATCTCGCGGCTCAGGTCCTGCGGCTTGGTCGCCGGGGCGAAGCGCTTGACCAGTTGGCCGTCCTTGCCGATGAGGAACTTGGTGAAATTCCACTTGATGCCTTGGGAACCCAGTACGCCCGGCGCACGTTTCTTCAACTGTACGAACAATGGATGAGCGCCGGCACCGTTGACTTCGATCTTCTTGAACAGCGGGAAGCTGACACCGAAGTTCAACTCGCAGAATTCGCTGATCGCCCCCTCATTGCCCGGCTCCTGCTTGCCGAACTGATTGCAGGGGAAGCCCAGGACCACCAGGCCCTGATCCTTGTAGGTCTGCCACAGTTCTTCGAGGCCTTTGTATTGCGGGGTGAAGCCGCACTTGCTCGCAGTGTTGACCACCAGAACCGCTTTGCCGGCGAAATCAGCCAGGGTCTTTTGCTCACCTTTGATCGTGGTGCAAGGAATGTTCAGCAGGTTGTCGCTCATGGCACTGGGCTCCGCAGACAGTCAGGAAAGGCCAAACATAGCGAGCAATTAAATTGTGTGCAATTTAATTATCGAATAACAAGGCGACCCGAAGGTCGCCTTCAATCGTTTAAGCGCGCGGTTCGAGGTCCAGACACACCGAGTTGATGCAATAACGCAGGCCCGTCGGCGGCGGGCCATCGGGAAACACGTGACCCAGATGCGCATCGCAGCGCGCGCACTTCACTTCCGTGCGGATCATGCCGTGCGTGGTATCACGGATTTCAGTCATCGCGCTTTCGCCGATCGGCGCGTAGAAGCTCGGCCAGCCGCAACCGGAATCGAATTTGGTCTTGGAGTCGAACAGCGCTTCGTTGCAGCAAACGCAGTGGTAGACACCGTCGGTCTTGGTGTCGTTGTATTTGCCGGAGAACGGGCGCTCGGTCGCACTGAGGCGGCAAACCTCGTACTGCTGCGGATCGAGCATGGCTTTCCATTCTTCCAGGGTTTTTTCCAACTTTTCCATCATCACACCTCAGCGGCTGAAAAAGCCCGATCTGTACCTTTTCCACGGATCGGGCGGCACGTATGATTGCGCCTCGTCACGCACCAGTCTGGCAGCCAGACCGGGCGCATTCAAACGGATTATGGGAGCCACGGCTCAAGACGTCCGCCTGTGTGAAGACGCAGGAATCCCAGCACGGTTGTCCATCCGCCGCCTGGATCGTTCATTTTCGGGATCACATCGCCATGCAGTTCAGCAAATCGAACAAGCTCGCCAACGTCTGCTACGACATTCGCGGCCCGGTGCTCAAGCACGCCAAACGACTGGAAGAGGAAGGCCAGCGCATCCTCAAGCTGAACATCGGCAACCCGGCGCCGTTTGGTTTCGAAGCCCCGGACGAAATCCTTCAGGATGTGATCCGCAACCTGCCGACCGCGCAAGGCTACAGTGACTCCAAAGGTCTGTTCAGCGCGCGTAAAGCGGTGATGCAGTACTACCAGCAGAAGAATGTCGAAGGTGTCGGCATCGAAGACATCTATCTGGGCAACGGCGTTTCCGAACTGATCGTGATGTCGCTCCAGGCGCTGCTCAACAACGGCGACGAAGTGCTGGTGCCGGCTCCGGACTATCCGCTGTGGACTGCCGCCGTCAGCCTCGCTGGCGGTAACGCCGTGCATTACCTGTGCGACGAAGGCGCCGACTGGTTCCCGGATCTGGCCGACATCAAGGCCAAGATCACCCCGAACACCAAAGCCATGGTGATCATCAACCCGAACAACCCGACCGGCGCGGTGTATTCGAAGGAAGTGCTGCTGGGCATGCTGGAAATCGCGCGTGCGCACAACCTGGTGGTGTTCTCCGACGAGATCTACGACAAGATTCTGTATGACGATGCCGTGCACATCTGCACCGCCTCCCTGGCGCCGGACCTGCTCTGCCTGACGTTCAACGGTCTGTCGAAGTCCTACCGCGTAGCGGGTTTCCGCTCCGGCTGGATCGCCATCTCCGGGCCGAAACACAACGCGCAGAGCTATATCGAAGGCATCGACATGCTGGCCAACATGCGCCTGTGCGCCAACGTGCCGAGCCAGCATGCGATCCAGACCGCGCTCGGCGGCTACCAGAGCATCAATGATCTGGTGCTGCCACAGGGTCGCCTGCTCGAACAGCGCAACCGCACCTGGGAGCTGCTCAACGACATTCCGGGTGTGAGCTGCGTCAAGCCGATGGGTGCGCTGTATGCGTTCCCGAAGATCGACCCGAAGGTCTGCCCGATCCACAACGACGAAAAATTCGTCCTCGACCTGTTGCTGTCCGAGAAGCTGCTGGTGGTGCAGGGCACGGCGTTCAACTGGCCGTGGCCGGATCACTTCCGCGTGGTCACCCTGCCCCGCGTCGACGATCTGGAAATGGCCATCGGCCGCATCGGCAACTTCCTCAAGTCGTACCGCCAGTAACTGGCCAGCAGTGCGCAACGGCCAAACGTTGCGCACTGTCTGATTCAGCAACACTTCTGCATTCCGCGTCTGCGCACGCCTTCTACACTTGCGATTCGTATCAGTCACCTGCGCCTGAGGTAATGGCGACGGGTCGCGGCTGGCTGTCATCCCTATCGGTATCTGTCGTGGGAAATGTGCCGAGCACCGAAGAATTCGCTGTAGGACACAGTTTGAAATAGTCACTCAGTTGAATAGCCCGGTGCAGCACCTTATATACCCCGCAGTACGCTACATCTTTAGCTTGAGGAGATTTCTACAACCATGATGCGCATCCTGCTGTTTTTGGCCACTAACCTGGCGGTCGTGCTGATAGCCAGCATCACCCTGAGCCTGTTCGGCTTCAACGGGTTCATGGCGGCCAACGGGGTTGATCTCGACCTTAGTCAGCTGCTGGTTTTCTGTGCGGTCTTTGGTTTCGCCGGCTCCCTGTTCTCGCTGTTCATCTCCAAGTGGATGGCGAAGATGAGCACCGGCACCCAGATCATCAGCCAGCCACGTACCCGGCATGAGCAATGGCTGCTGCAAACCGTCGAGCAACTGTCCCGCGAAGCCGGGATCAAGATGCCCGAAGTCGGTATTTTCCCGGCCTACGAAGCAAACGCCTTCGCCACTGGCTGGAACAAGAACGACGCGCTGGTCGCGGTCAGCCAGGGCTTGCTCGAGCGTTTCTCGCCCGATGAAGTGAAAGCCGTGCTGGCCCACGAAATCGGTCACGTGGCCAACGGTGACATGGTCACGCTGGCGCTGATCCAGGGCGTAGTGAACACCTTCGTGATGTTCTTTGCGCGGATCATCGGCAACTTCGTCGACAAAGTGATCTTCAAGAACGAAGAAGGCCAGGGCATCGCCTACTACGTGGCGACCATCTTCGCCGAACTGGTACTGGGCATTCTCGCCAGTGCGATCGTCATGTGGTTCTCGCGCAAGCGCGAATTCCGTGCCGACGAAGCCGGCGCACGTCTGGCGGGCACCAGCGCAATGATCGGCGCACTGCAACGCCTGCGCGCCGAACAGGGCCTGCCGGTGCATATGCCGGACACCCTGAACGCCTTTGGCATCAACGGTGGCATCAAACAGGGCTTTGCCCGCATGTTCATGAGCCACCCGCCACTGGAAGAGCGTATCGACGCGCTGCGTCGTCGCGGTTGATCCGACTGGCGTAACAATGAAAAAAGGTCCGCAGTGATGCGGACCTTTTTTTGTTCCTGCCAATAATGGATTGTTGCTGATGGCCTCTTCGCGAGCAGGCTCGCTCCCACACGGGCCCTGCAAACACCCATCCAATGTGGGAGCGAGCCTGCTCGCGAAGAGGCCGGCACTGTCAGCAAACATCTATCGAGAAGAAACCCGGTAAACCCGCTCCTCAAGCCGCGTCACGCCTGCCTGCAGGAACTTCCCGCTCTCCCCCAGCACATCCTGCTCTTCCAGCACCTGCACCTGCCAGACATCCCCCAGCAACCGCAGCACTTCATCATCCCCCACCGCAAACGGCGGCCCCGGCATCTGCGCCTGATCGTAATCCAGCGTAATCAACAGCCCTTGCACACCCAACGGCAGGATCCGCTGAAGATGCGCCGCATAGCGCTCACGCATCGGCGCTGGCAAGGCAATCAGCGCAGCACGGTCGTAGATCGCCGTGCAATCGGCTACATCGCTCGCCGTCAGCGCGAAGAAGTCACCGCACCACAACTCGATGGTGTCACTGCGATAGACCTTGAACGCGCCCTTCTGGCTGATCTGCGGCTGTATCTGATGCTCATTGAAAAAGTCCTCGATAGCCTTTTCCGACAGTTCGACCCCAAGCACCTGATGACCGCGCCCGGCCAGCCACGCCAGATCCAGACTTTTCCCACACAAAGGCACGAGCACTCGCCCCACTGCCGGTACCGCCCAGTGCCGCTTTAAATAAGGGTTCACCTCCGGCAGATGAAAACCGATCTGCCCCGAATCCCACTTCTTGTGCCAAAACTCAGGCTGCATGCATCACTCCGAATAATTCGATCAAAAAGCGTTAAAACTTATATTAGATTTAGATCAATGATCTGACTGAAGATGAGCTCATCTTAACGCTCAGGAACCCATCATGTTTCCCAGCCTGTTTATTTCCCATGGCTCACCCATGCTGGCGCTGGAGCCCGGTGCCAGTGGCCCGGCGCTGGCGCGTCTGGCAGCCGAATTACCGAAACCCAAAGCCATCGTGATCGTCTCTGCCCATTGGGAGAGCCACGAACTGCTGGTCAGCAGCCATGCGCAACCGCAAACCTGGCATGACTTCGGCGGCTTCCCCCGCGCATTGTTTGAAGTGCAGTACCCAGCGCCGGGGAATCCGCAGTTGGCCGCTGAGGTGGCCGATCTGTTGACTGCCAACAATCTGCCAGCACGTCTCGATCCGCAACGTCCGTTCGATCACGGCGTCTGGGTGCCGCTGTCGCTGATGTACCCGCAAGCGGATATCCCGGTGGTGCAGGTCTCCCTGCCGAGTCGCGCTGGCCCGGCGTTGCAAACCCGGGTCGGCCGCGCGCTGGCGAGCCTGCGTGATCAGGGCATTTTGCTGATCGGCTCCGGCAGCATCACGCACAACCTGCGCGAACTGGACTGGCACGCCGGCCCGGAAAGTGTCGAGCCGTGGGCGCGGGATTTCCGTGACTGGGTGATCGAGAAGTTGGCGGCCGACGATGAGGCGGCGCTGCATGATTATCGCCAGCAGGCGCCGCATGCGGTGCGCAGCCATCCGAGCGATGAGCATTTGTTGCCGCTGTATTTTGCCCGGGGCGCGGGCGGTGAGTTCAGCGTGGCGCACAAGGGTTTCACGATGGGTGCGCTGGGCATGGATATTTATCGTTTCGGTTGACGCCTTCGCGAGCAGGCTCGCTCCCACCAAGGCAAAAAACAGGCAAAAAAAATCCCCGAACCAGTCGGGGATTTTTTATGTTCGATCAATCAGCCCGGGGGCGGATCAATCTTCGCGATAGCGACGCAGTTTCAGCTGCTTACCGGCAACGCGAGTGTCCTTCAGTTTGGTCAGGAGTTTGTCCAGACCATCTTCCGGCAGCTCGACGAGGCTGAAGCTGTCACGCACCTGGATGCGACCGATCGCTTCACGGGCCAGACCACCTTCGTTGAGGATGGCGCCCAGCAGGTTCTTCGCAGCGATACCATCACGCGCACCCAGCGCGGTACGGCAACGAGCACGGCCTTCGCCCAAAGGCATTGGCGCGCGACGCTCGCGGTCACCACGATCAGGACGATCACCGGTGCGCTCAGGACGGTCGCCACGCGGTGCGTTGTTCGGCACCAGTGGACGTTCCTTCTCGATCGCAGCCAGGTTCAGCGCTTGACCGTTGGTGGCTTTGCGCAGCAGCGCAGCAGCCAGAGCACGCGGGGTGCAGCCGATGTCTGCAGTCAGACGATCGAGCAGCTCACCGTGAGTCGATTCGGCGTCAGCGACCAGCGGCGACAGGCTGTTGGTCAGTTTCTTGATGCGCGCATCGAGAACGGCTTGAGCGTCCGGCAGGCGTACTTCGGCAACTTTCTGACCGGTTACGCGCTCGATCACTTGCAGCATGCGGCGCTCACGTGGAGTCACCAGCAGCAGTGCACGACCTTCGCGACCGGCACGGCCAGTACGGCCGATACGGTGAACGTAGGATTCCGGATCGTACGGCATGTCGACGTTGAACACGTGAGTGATGCGCGGAACGTCCAGACCACGAGCAGCAACGTCGGTCGCGACAACGATGTCCAGACGGCCATCTTTCAGCGAGTCGATGACGCGCTCACGCTGGTTCTGGGCGATGTCACCGTTCAGCGCCGCGGCTTTGTAGCCTTTGGCGTCGAGGGCGCTGGCCAGATCCAGGGTCGCTTGCTTGGTGCGCACGAACATGATCAGGGCGTCGAAATCTTCCACTTCCAGCAAGCTGAGAACGGCCGAAGTCTTCTGGTCAGCGTGAACCAACAGGTGAGCCTGTTCGATCGCGGTAACGGTCTGAGTCTTGGTCTGGATCTTCACGTGTTGCGGATCGCGCAGGTGGCGTTCAGCAATGGCGCGGATCGACTGCGGCAGGGTAGCCGAGAACAAAACGGTCTGACGGGTCGATGGCAGAGCCTTGAAGATGACTTCCAGGTCATCCATGAAGCCCAGTTTCAACATTTCGTCAGCTTCGTCGAGAACCAGGTGGTTCACGGTCGACAGAACTTTTTCATCACGACGCAGGTGGTCGCACAGACGGCCCGGAGTGGCGACAACGATCTGTGCACCATTACGGATTGCTTTCAGTTGTGGGCCCATCGGCGCGCCGCCGTAAACGGCCACAACGGTAACGCCCGGCATTTGCTTGGCGTAGGTTTCAAAAGCGGTTGCTACTTGCAGCGCCAACTCACGAGTTGGCGCCAGGATCAGGGCTTGCGGTTCGCGCTTGGCAGGATCGATGCGGTGCAGAATAGGCAGTGCGAACGCGGCGGTTTTACCGGTACCGGTTTGCGCCTGACCAATCATGTCCTGGCCGGCCATGATGATCGGGATCGATTGCTGCTGAATCGCCGAAGGCTCTTCGTAGCCAGTCGCTGCGACGGCTGCAAGAATATTCGGGTTAAGATTAAAAGCGGCGAATCCGCCGGTTTCCTGGGTCATGGGTCTGCCTCTAAGTGCATCCGCAAAGACCCATGCTCCAAAGCTGCGCATGCCGTGTTGAGACTCAAGAGTCGCCCTGGCAGCTTTGTCGGCGGGGATTTGCGAAAACGAATGAATGAAAAAAAGAATCGTCCGGGAAGAGCCCGCAATGCGGACGTGCAGCCGAAGCTGACTTCGGGAAATTGCGCTACCTAAACGCGGCCCGGTTAAAGGCCGGCGCGCACTATACCGGATTTTGCCCAAAAAGGGAGCTTTTTTTATCGTCTGAATGCGTGTGTCACCGCTGTGTAACGGGGTTTTGCGGATAATCGCGCCAAGGTCTATTTTTCATAGGCCCGGCCCTGCGGGCGATGACGCTTAAACGATTCATCGATGTGCGGCATACCGTCGCTGCACCCGCCCTCCCCGCTCGAGGATTTCGCCATGAATCAGCCCTGTGCCGGCCGCGTCAGCCGTGAACGCCGTGGTCACGTCCATCTGATTGGCCTCGATCGAGCGGCCAAACGCAACGCCTTCGACCTCGACCTGCTCAACGAGCTGAGCCTGGCCTACGGCGAGTTCGAAGCCGACAGCGAAGCGCGGGTGGCGGTGGTGTTTGGCCATGGCGAGCACTTTACCGCCGGTCTGGATCTGGTCAATGCCAGCTCCGCCCTCGCCCAAGGCTGGCAGGTTCCGACCGGCGGTTGCGACCCGTGGGGTGTTTTCGTCGGACCACGGGTGAGCAAACCGGTGATCGTCGCCGCGCAAGGTTACTGCCTGACCATCGGTATCGAGTTGATGCTGGCCGCCGACATTAACCTGTGCGCGAGCAATACCCGTTTCGCGCAAATGGAAGTTCAGCGTGGGATCTTTCCTTTTGGTGGCGCGACTTTACGTTTTCAGCAGATCGCCGGATGGGGCAATGCGATGCGCTGGTTGCTGACCGGCGATGAGTTCGATGCTCACGATGCGTTGCGCCTGGGGTTGGTGCAGGAAGTGATGGCCAGTGAAGACCTGCTGCCGCGAGCGATTGCGTTGGCCGAACGGATTGCCCGGCAGGCGCCGTTGGGGGTGCAGGCGACGTTGATGTCGGCGCGGCAGGCTCGGTATGAAGGCGAGACAGCGGCGGCGCAGGGTTTGCCGGCGCTGGTGAAGAAGTTGCTGGCCAGTGAAGATGCCAAGGAAGGAGTGCGCTCGTTGGTGGAGCGGCGACCTGGAGTCTTCAAGGGGATCTGAAAAATTTGGCGCCTGCCATGACGCCATCGCGAGCAGGCTCACTCCTACAAGGGAACGCATTTCAATGTAGGAGTGAGCCTGCTCGCGATAGGGCCAGCAAGGCCAGCAGCCTCAGGTGGCCGGGCGAATACTGTTGATCAACGACTGCAACGAATATCCCAACTTCGGCGCCAACGATTCGGCCCGGGCGGTCAGTGCCTGCATGTCCAGCGCCTGATCGAGATCCGCCGGCACAATCAAAATGACGTTGCCCTCCTTCACCGGCAGCTCCCAGTAGTGCCGGTGATAGAGCCCGCGCAACAACGCCGCGCCCAACGGCTTGCCGTCATCGGTGGCCCACTGATTGATCACCAGCCAGCCGCCCGGATTCAGCCGTTTCTGGCAGTCACCGAGAAAACTCCAGGCCAGATGGCCGACACCCGGCCCGACATCGGTGTACAGGTCGACAAAAATCAGGTCCGCCGGCTCGGCAGTCGGCAGCAGTTCGAGGGCGTCGCCGACGCGAATGTACAGGCGTGGATCATCATCCAGCCCAAGGTATTCGATAGCCAGACGCGGTACATCCGGGCGCAATTCAATCGCTTCGACATCTTCCAGCGGCAGAAACTTGAGGCAGGCCTGCGTCAGCGTACCGGCACCGAGCCCCAGAAACAGCGCACTCTCCGGCTGCTCATGGCACAACGCACCGATCAGCATCGCCCGGGTGTAGTCGTATTCCAGCCAGCTCGGATCAGCGGTGAACACGCAGCTCTGCTCGATCGCATCGCCGAACTCGAGAAAGCGGTAATCGGCCACTTCCAGCACGCGTATCACGCCGAACTCATCCTGTACTTCGGCGAGCAGATGCTCGACGCGCTCCTCAGTCATTTCGTCTCCTGATGGTCACCGGGCGCGGTGACGCGATGGCACCGCTGTGGCGCCGTGGCAAAGCGGCGATTGTCGGTGATGGGGCGGGAGCAGGTCACGCACTAATTGCTGCTAACATGGCCTTCCGTGCGTAGAACCAATTAGAGACCGTGATGAGCCAACCGTGGAGCCCTGACAGCTGGCGCGCCCTGCCGATCCAGCAACAACCCCAATATCCTGACGCTGCGCATCTGCGCCAGGTCGAGCAGACGCTGGCCAGCTATCCGCCGCTGGTGTTTGCCGGCGAAGCGCGCGAGCTGCGCCGACAGTTTGCCGAAGTCACTCAGGGCCGGGCCTTTCTGTTGCAGGGTGGCGATTGCGCCGAAAGCTTTGCCGAGTTCTCCGCGGCGAAGATTCGCGACACTTTTAAAGTATTGCTGCAGATGGCGATCGTCATGACCTTTGCCGCCGGCTGCCCGGTGGTCAAGGTCGGGCGCATGGCCGGCCAGTTCGCCAAGCCACGCTCGGCCAACGACGAGACCATCAACGACGTGACCCTGCCGGCTTATCGCGGCGACATCGTCAACGGCATCGGTTTCGACGAGAAAAGCCGCGTACCGGATCCGGAGCGTCTGCTGCAGTCCTACCACCAGTCCACCGCCACGCTGAATCTGCTGCGCGCGTTTGCCCAAGGCGGTTTTGCCGACCTGCATCAGGTGCACAAGTGGAACCTCGATTTCATCGCCAACTCCGCGCTGGCCGAGAAGTACAGCCACCTCGCCGACCGCATTGATGAAACCCTGGCGTTCATGCGCGCCTGCGGCATGGACAGCTCGCCACAACTGCGCGAAACCAGCTTCTTCACCGCCCACGAAGCGTTGCTGCTGAACTACGAAGAAGCCTTCGTGCGCCGCGACAGCCTGACCAACGATTACTACGATTGCTCGGCACACATGCTGTGGATCGGCGACCGTACCCGTCAGCTCGACGGCGCGCATGTTGAGTTCCTGCGTGGGGTGAACAACCCGATCGGCGTGAAAGTCGGCCCGAGCATGAACCCGGAGGATCTGATCCGCCTGATCGACGTGCTCAACCCGGACAACGATCCGGGGCGCCTGAACCTGATTGCGCGGATGGGTGCGAACAAGGTCGGCGATCACCTGCCGGCGCTGATCCGTGCGGTGCAGCGTGAAGGCAAGCAAGTGCTGTGGAGCTCAGACCCGATGCACGGCAACACCATCAAGGCCAGCAGCGGCTACAAGACCCGCGACTTCGCGCAGATCCTCGGTGAGGTTAAACAGTTCTTCCAGGTGCACGAAGCCGAAGGCAGTTATGCCGGCGGGATTCACATCGAGATGACCGGGCAGAATGTCACCGAGTGCATTGGTGGCGCGCGGCCGATTACTGAAGATGGCTTGTCGGATCGCTATCACACCCATTGTGATCCGCGGATGAATGCCGATCAGTCGCTGGAATTGGCATTCCTCATCGCTGAAACCCTCAAACAAGTTCGCCGTTAGACCGCGTCGCCTCTTTCGCGAGCAGGCTCGCTCCCACACTGGATTGGTGTCGTACACACAACCCATGTGGGAGCGAGCCTGCTCGCGAAGAGGCCGGCTCAGACACCACCAAGCTCCGCCAATGCCACCCGCAACCGCGCCGCACTCTCGCGCTGACAATTCAATTGCACCCGCGCAAGCCCCAGCCAATCCGCCATCTGCCGCAAGTTCAGCGCCAGCGCCAACATCCCTTCCTCATCCAGTCCCTTTTCCTCTTCGTGCACCGCATGCACCGCCAACTGCCCCGCCGCCCGTTCGGCACGCAGATCAACCCGCGCTGCAATCCGCTCGTTGTGCAAGAACGGCAGCACGTAATAGCCGAAAACCCGCTTGTTCTGCGGCGTATAAATTTCCAGCCGATAGCGAAAATCGAACAAACGCTCAGTGCGGCTGCGTTCCCAGATCAACGAATCAAACGGCGACAACAACGCACTGGCCACGACCTTGCGCGGGACTTTCGGCTCCGGCAGGCAATAAGCGATCTGTCGCCAACCAGCGACTTCGCACATCTGCAATTGCCCCGCCTCGACCAGCTCAGCCAGTCGCGGCCGTGCATCCGCCGGATTCAGACGGAAGTAATCTCGCAGGTCTTTTTCTGTACCGACGCCCAACGCCTGTAACGCATGCAGCAACAGCCCGCTCTGCGCTTCGGCTTCATCAGGCAACGCTTGTTGCAGAATCGATGAAGGAATTACCCGCTCAGGCAAATCATACAAGCGCTCAAATCCACGCCGCCCCGCTACCGTCACTTCGCCCGCCGCAAACAACCATTCCAGCGCATGCTTTTCCACGCTCCAGTCCCACCATGGCCCGGCCTTGTCTTCGCGAGTCGACAAGCTGCCGGCGCCCAACGCGCCCTGCTCTGCGACCGAGTTCAACACCCGGCGAACCACGTCCTGCTGCTCGCGACCGAACTTCGCCAGTTGCTGATAGATATCCTCGCCGCGCCTGGCTCGCTGCATCCGCCACGCCATCAGCGGATACATCGACAGCGGCAGCAATGACGCTTCATGGCCCCAATATTCGAACAATGTGCGCCGACGCCCCGAACTCCAGGCAGCCTGGTCGAGCAAATCAGAAGAATAGGAACCCAGACGGGAAAACAGCGGCAGGTAGTGCGAGCGCACCACGGCGTTGACGGAATCGATTTGCAGCAATCCCAGTCGTTCGATCAGCCGGTTGAGGTGTGGCGCTTTGACAGTCGGCGGCTGGCGCCCGTTGAAGCCTTGGGCTGCCAGCGCCAGTCGTCGCGCCTGTTTGAGGGAAAAGGATACTGTTGCGGGCATGAGCATCTCCTTGTCTGCTCGCAACCTACCTCACTGGAAGTTGGTTTGTGTAGCGCTCTGCTCATCATTTATGCAGGGGGTCATTTATGCATCGGGTCATCCCAGAACGGCCGCACGGCTTCGTGTTCAACGTCGGCACGACTGACGCCGATGTCCTTCAACGCTTCGTCGCTCAGACTGGCGAGCAATTCGCGTTCACGGTGCAGTTCGTACCAGCGGCTAAACTTGTGCAGCAGGTCGGAAACGATATGGCCGTGGCCGGAAAATTTTGATTCGTCTACATACTCTCTTTGACCTTTCATCGTGTTGCCTCCTTTGTGGATGGCTCAAGTCTCGCGCCGGCGCTAAGATCAATCCAACGAATGTTTCTGATGGCATGCATCACGGAGATTCATCAATTGTCGGCCTACCCCAGTATCGATACCGATGTACTGCGCACCTTTGTCGCCATCGCTGATCAGGGCGGTTTTACCCGTGCCGGCGAAATGGTCAACCGCACGCAATCGGCGGTGAGCATGCAGATGAAGCGTCTGGAAGAAGACGTATTGCAGCGGCAGTTGTTCGAGCGCGACGGACGCCAGGTGCGCCTGACCGCCGAGGGCCAGGTGCTGCTCGGTTATGCGCGGCGCATCCTCAAGTTGCACAGCGAAGTGTTCAACACCTTGCGCGAGCCGCACATGGTCGGCACGGTGCGCATCGGTACGCCGGACGATTATGTGATGCGGTTTCTGCCGGGGATCCTGTCGCGGTTCGCGCAGTTCTATCCGCTGATCCAGATCGAAGTGCATTGCGAGTCGACCAAACAACTGCTGCAGCGTACCGATCTGGATCTGTCGATCGTCACCCGCGAGCCGGGCAACGAGATCGGCCAACTGCTGCGCAAGGAGCGTTTTGTCTGGGCCGAGGCGCAGAATTTCAGTGCCCACGAACAAACCCCGCTGCCGCTGGCGATGTTCAACAGTGATTGTTTCTGCCGCTTGTGGGCGTGCAATGCGCTGGATGCGATGGGCCGCGAATACCGCATCGCCTACAACAGCACCAGCCTCTCGGCGTTGATGGCCGTGGTCAGCGCGGGTCTGGCGATCACCGCGCAACTGGAAAGCCTGATCACCCCGGACATGCGCATTCTCGGTGCCGCCGAAGATCTGCCATTGCTGCCCGAAGCCAGCATCATGCTGATCCGCAACCTGAACAATCCGTCACCGATCACCGAGTGCCTGGCCGAGCACATCGTCGAAGGCTTCAAACTTTAAACGCGAGCATCACCGCACACAGCACCAAGAAACCGCAGAACAGCCCGCGCAGGAGTTTTTCCGGCATGGCGTGGGCGACTTTCACTCCCCAACTGATGCTGGCCAGACCACCGATGGCCAGCGGCAGGCCGATCATCCAGTCCACTTCGTGGTGTACCGCGTAGGTGACCAGAGTCACTCCGGTGCTTGGCAAGGCCAGCGCCAGCGACAAGCCTTGAGCAACCACTTGCGTGGTGCCGAACAGGCTGGTCAGCACCGGCGTTGCCACCACCGCTCCGCCCACTCCGAACAATCCGCCCATGGTCCCGGACGCCGCGCCAAGCACGCCAAGCCACGGCCAGGAATAGCGCATTTCGGATGTCACAGCGGGTTGCTTGCCGAACATCTTCAACAGGTTGTAGATCGAAAGGACCACCAGGAACGCGACGAAGCCGATGCGCATGGTTTGCGCATCAATGCCCACCGCCCAGATCGAACCGATCCAGGCAAAGCAGAAACCCATTACCGCCAAAGGCAGCGCATGCCGCAGTTCGATGCGATTGCGCTGGTGATAACGCCACAGCGCCAGCATCACGTTCGGCACCACCATGACCAGCGCTGTGCCTTGGGCGATCTGTTGATCAAGGCCAAACCACACGCCGAGCAACGGAATGGCAATCAAACCGCCGCCGATGCCGAAGATGCCGCCAAGTGTGCCAAGGGCGGCGCCGAACAACAGGTACAACAAAAACTCCATCACAGCCGAATTCCTCTCACGTCAGGCGATTCATCCTACGCAGTCGCGGCTGGCGGGGAAACGCACAGCAACGCACAATGGCTATGCTGATTTCGCACAGGCGTTGCCAACCATGAACCCCAATCAATTGACCGATCAGCTCGGGCTGTTTCTCGATGTGCTGGAGAGCGGCAGTTTTTCCGCCGCCTCGCGCCGTCATCCGCTGACACCCTCGGCCGTCGCCCGACGAATCGACAGCCTGGAAAGCGCGGTCGGCAGCCAGCTGTTTGTCCGCAGCACTCACGCAGTGCGCGCAACGCCGGCGGGTCTGGCGTTTGCCGAACGCGCGCGACGGATTGTTGCCGAGTTGCAACTGGCCCGCGCAGAAGCGGTGTCCTTGAGCAGTGCGCCCGAGGGCTTGATCCGCATCGATGCCCCCGCCGCTTTCGGGCGACGGCACCTGGCACCGGTGATCGCTGACTTTCTCGTTCTGTATCCGGGGCTGGATGTGCAGTTGCATCTGATCGACAGTTTCGTCGACATGGGCGGCTCGAACCTGGGCAAAGTCGATCTGGTGCTGCGCGCCGGACAAATGGCTGATACCCGATTGGTGGCCACACCCTTGGCGAGCATGGTGCGTATTGCCTGCGCCAGTCCTGATTACCTCAAACGCCGTGGTGTGCCCGGCAGTCCGGCGCAACTGAGCGAGCATGACGGCCTCGACTGGGACGGCCTCGCTCCGCCCTTCGCCTGGCGCTTCGAGCAGGACGGCCAGATGCAATTGCACCGCCCGGCGCGCATCCGCATGAGCGCCAACAATGCTGAAGCCTTGGTCTGCGGCGCCTTGGCTGGCTTGGGCATCGCGCATTTGCCGACGTGGCTGGCCAGCGAATACCTGCTGCGCGGCGAACTGCTGCCGTTGTTTTGCGAAAACGGCCTGCCAAGCCCGGAATCCACCGGTATTTACGCGCTGCGTATGGAGCAACAAACCAACTCGCGCAGCCGCTTGTTGCTCGAATATCTCAAAACCCGCTTCAGTCCGGTGCCGCCATGGGATCTGGCGTTACAGCGAGATCTGGGCCGGCACTAGCGCCGGAAAATTATCTGGCGCATTAAAGATTCGAGCGCTAGATTCATGACCATTACCGAACAAGGCTTTTGAAATGACTTCCGAACGCGACACCTGCGACGACCTGCTGCTGGACAACCAGGCCTGCTTCGCTCTGCATTCCACTTCGCTGATGATGACCAAGGTCTACAAGCCGCTGCTGCAAGCCTTGAACCTGACCTATCCGCAGTACCTGGCGATGATGGTGTTGTGGGAGAAGGATGGTTTGACCGTCGGAGAAATCAGCTCGCGGTTGCTGACCGATCCCGGATCGCTGACTCCGCTGCTCAAACGCCTGGAAGGCGAAGGCTTGCTCAGCCGTACGCGCAGTCGTGAGGATGAGCGGGTGGTGATGGTTGAACTGACCGAACAAGGCCGTGCGCTGCGCGACAAGGCACAGACCATTCCGCAATGCATTCTCGGCGCCAGCGGCTTCTCTCTGGAACGCCTGCAGAAGCTGCAATCAGAGTTGCAGGCGCTACGCGGTCACTTGCAGGAAAGCCTGATCTGACCTCCACACAGTCCCTATGGGAGCGAGCCTGCTCGCGAATGCGTAGTGTCAGTCGATATGAATGGTGACTGATACACCGCATTCGCGAGCAGGCTCGCTCCCACATTGATTTCATCGACAGCAAAATATTTTCACCACCTGATCTACCGCGCAATCCGCTCTAACTCAAGCCTTACAGCCACCCTCTCATACCCGCCCCTTCGTGGAAGTGCAGCTTTTTCAAAAATTTATCTTGCGCGCTAAATATTCGCGCGATACATTTACCTCGCACTTACTTAGCGCGCAAACAATTAGCGCACATAACCACACCCAATGAGGCTCACACCATGCAAACTCTCTACACCGCAATCGCAACCTCCACTGGCGGCCGTGATGGTCGTGCGATCTCCAGCGACAACATCCTCGACGTCAAACTCGCCACCCCGAAAGAACTCGGCGGTGCCGGCGGCGCGGCGACCAACCCTGAGCAACTGTTCGCGGCCGGCTACTCGGCCTGCTTCATCGGCGCACTGAAATTCGTCGCCAGCCAGACCAAACGCAAAATCCCTGACGATGCCTCGATCACCGCCCACGTCGGTATCGGCCAGATCCCCGGTGGCTTCGGTCTGGACATCGACCTGCACATCAGCCTGCCTGGCCTGGAACAAGCCGACGCACAAGCGCTGGTCGACGCTGCTCACCAGGTCTGCCCGTACTCCAACGCCACCCGCGGCAACGTCGATGTGCGTCTGCACGTCACCGTTTAACTGCTGATACCTCAGGCCCGAACAGGAAATGAACATGCACACTTTCAGCAAAGTCTTGACCGGTACCCTTCTCGCCCTGTCCATCCACAGTGCATTTGCCGGTGATGTCGAACACAACACTCAGGCATTTCTCGATGTGCTGAATGCCGGTACCGGCAAACCGATGGAACAGCTGACACCCAAAGATGCCCGCGCCGTGCTGGTCGGCGCGCAGTCCGGGGTCAAGCTGACGCTGCCCAAAGCGGACGTCAGCGAGAAAACCATCCAGATCGATGGCCAACCGTTGAGCCTGACCATCGTCCGGCCGGCCGGGGTCAAGGGCGAGCTGCCAGTGTTCATGTTCTTCCACGGTGGTGGCTGGGTGCTGGGCGATTTCCCGACGCACGAGCGGCTGGTGCGGGATCTGGTGGTCGGTTCGGGAGCGGCGGCGGTGTTCGTCAATTACACGCCTTCACCGGAAGCCCATTACCCGGTGGCGATCAACCAAGCTTACGCGGCAACGAAGTGGGTCGCCGAGCACGGCAAAGAAATCAATGTCGATGGGAAACGTCTGGCCGTCGCTGGCAACAGCGTCGGCGGCAACATGGCGGCCGTGGTTGCACTGATGGCCAAAGACAAAGGCACGCCGGCGATCAAGTTCCAGGTGCTGCTGTGGCCTGTGACGGACGCCAATTTCGACACCGGTTCCTACAATCAGTACGCCGAAGGGCACTTCCTCACGCGCAACATGATGAAGTGGTTCTGGGACAACTACACCACCGACGCCAAGCAGCGAAACGAGATTTACGCCTCGCCGCTGCGGGCCACCACTGCACAACTGAAGGGCCTGCCGCCAGCACTGGTGCAGACCGCCGGCGCCGATGTGTTGCGTGATGAAGGTGAAGCGTATGCGCGCAAACTCGATGAGGCCGGTGTGGCGGTGACGTCGGTGCGTTACAACGGCATGATCCACGATTACGGTTTGCTTAACGTGGTCAGTCAGGTGCCGGCAGTGCGTTCGGCGATGTTGCAGGCATCTGAAGAACTCAAGCAACACTTGAAGTAATCACAATCCCATTGTGGGAGTAAGCCTGCTCGCGAAAGCGGTGTGTCATCCGGTGATGTGCTGGCTGACAGAATGCTTTCGCGAGCAGGCTCGCTCCCACAGGGGATTGTGTGAAGCTCAAATCGCAGGCACAAAAAAGCCCGACTCAATGGTCGGGCTTTTTCTTTCCGCAAAAACCAGTGCTTATTTAGCACGGCCTTTGTAGGAACCGCCTTCGCGGGTGTCGATTTCGATCTTGTCACCGATTTCGATGAAGTCGGCAACCTGCAGCTCGGTACCGTTAGCCAGCTTGGCTGGCTTCATGACTTTGCCGGAAGTGTCGCCACGAGCCGAACCTTCGGTGTAGTCAACTACGCGCACGATGGTGGTCGGCAGCTCTACGGAAACCAGACGCTCTTCGAAGAAGATCGCTTCGCAAACATCGGTCATGCCTTCTTCAACGAAAGGCAGAACAGCTTCGATGTCTTCAGCGTTCAGCTCGTACATGGTGTAGTCAGTGGTGTCCATGAACGTGTAGGTGTCGCCGCTGATGAAGGACAGGGTCGCTTCTTTGCGGTCGAGGATTACGTCGTCCAGTTTGTCGTCAGCGCTGTAAACGATCTCGGTCTTGTAACCGGTCAGCAGGTTTTTCAGCTTGGTCTTCATGATCGCGCTGTTACGGCCCGACTTGGTGAATTCAGCTTTCTGAACCAGCCAAGGATCGTTCTCGAGACGGATCACGGTACCGGGTTTCAGTTCTTTACCAGTTTTCATTGCGAATATCCGAATTTGGATGGGATTTACAAAAATCTAGGCCGCGTATCATATCCAATTTAGGTAAAACTGTACCAGCGCTGCGGCAAGATCGGCCTGCAAGCCTTGTTCCAGACACCACGCTTCGGCATTTTCCTGCAGTTCTGGCCAATGATTACGGACTGCGAGCCAGTGTTCGCCGATGGGCTGACCGGCACTCCAGGCTCGCCACAGACCGTTCATCGCCTCGGCAGCGGCCGGTGACAGGCCTTTAGTGTAGAGCGCAAGGAAGGCGTCGAGCTTGTCCAGATGGATGTCTTCGTCCTGCTGATAGATGTGCCACAGCATCGGCCGCGCCGCCCACTGCGCGCGGACGAACGAGTCTTCACCGCGCACGGCATTGAAATCGCAGCACCAGAGCAAATGGTCATACTGATCCTGACGGACGAACGGCAATACCTGCACGGTCAGCGACTGACGCACATTAATCTCGCCCACCGTCAGGGTTTCCACTCCAAGCCAACGCGCTACGTCGCCAAGAATCCGCCCTTCCGGCACCAGAAGATGGGTCGGTGCAGCATCGGCCGCCAGCACATCAAGCCAACTCGCCAGCCCGGCATTCTCATAGGCAAACAGCGAAATCAGCTGCGCATCCGGTGCGCGATCGACCCCCAGACCTTGCAGAAACTGGCGCTGAGCCTCGGTATCCTGCTGAAACAGTCGACGCTGCTCGAGCAATCCTCGTTCACGAATCAGCCCGCCGGTGCCCGCCTGAAAGCCCGGAAAAAAGAAGAATTTCTGCACGGTTCTGTATTTGACCGACGGCAACCCGTGGCAACCGATCACCCAGTCTTCGGCGCTGAGATAGTCGAGGTTCATCCACAGCGGCGGCTGTTCGCGCACGGCCATCGCCTCCATATAGTCAGTAGGCAACTGACAGGCAAACGCGGCAATCACCACATCGGCGGCGTCGGTGTGCGACCACTCAGCCGGCCAGTGGCGCACTTCGACACCCTGCCGGGATTGCTGTGCCGCGTTGATATCGATCTCAGGGCAAATGCGCTCGAAGGCGCGCAGATCATCGACCCACAGGCGCACCGCCAGACCGTGCTCGGCCGCCAGTTGCCGGGCCAGACGCCAGGTCACACCGATATCACCAAAGTTGTCGACGACGGTGCAGAAAATATCCCAGCGGGTTTTCAATTGCGGCATTCAAGACTCCCGTTGGCAAAAGCGTCGATTGTCCGCATAAATGACCTCGCGCAGAAGAGCCGACGGCGATTAATCTTCGTGCGACAATCGCCACTTGCCCGCAATCATCCGCCAGGAGGCAGCCATGCCCTATCGCCCCAACCCACGCCGGCCCTTGCCTGTACAGCTTAGCGCGCTGCATCTGACCGGCAGCATTGCCCTGGGCATGTGGCTGGGTTTTCTCGCTATTGCGCTGACGTGCTGGCTGCTGTCGCATTTTCTGTTCAAGGAACAGTTGGCACCGGTTGCCCAGGCGGTGCAACAACTGGCCAATCCGCCGGCGGCTGTTCAGGTCCAGCCGGATATTCCGCCGCAAAGCCCATTGTTCCAGCAGTACGAAGAAAACCTGCGCAAGAACGAGCAGCAGGCACGGCTGGATCAGGCGCGCGGCAGCACGCGTAATCTGTCGAATCCAAAATGCCAGTTCTGGCTGCAGCAGGATCAAACCGCTCCGAGCGAAAAGAGCCGCGCCAACGTTTTGCAATTCTGCGATTGATCATGAACAAGCACATCGTCCACCAATTGATTCTCGACAAACTGCGCATCGATCTCGACATCGCCGAACGCGCCGCGCAAACCGCTTACGAAACGGCGACCCACGAAGAAAACATCGCCGAAAACAAATACGACACGCTGGGGCTTGAGGCGTCGTATCTGGCGGCGGGTCAGGCGAAAAGAGTCGAAGAAATCCGTCAGTCACTGGCGCTGTGCCAGAACCTGACCTTGCGGGCCTATGACGAAAATCGTGGTATCGAAGTCGGCGCCCTGCTCGGCCTGGAGGACGAAAAGGGTCGCGAGCAATGGCTGTTTCTGGCGCCGGATGCGGCAGGCCTGAAAGTCGATGTGGTCGGTCAGCCGATTACCGTCATCACACCGCGCTCGCCGCTGGGTAAAAGTCTGCTGGGCAAGCTCGAAGGTGATGAGGTGGAGATCCTGGTCGCAGGCACCCGGCAACAGTTCGCTGTCACCGAGGTGCTCTGAAACAACTGATCAGTGAACCGGCAGTTCGACGCCGTCGAACAGTTCTTCCAGTTCCTGCTTGTTGTGGCATTGAATGGCTTTGGCCATCACTTCGCGGGTAAGGTGCGGGGCAAACTTCTCGATGAAGTCGCACATGAAACCACGCAGGAAAGTGCCGCGACGGAAACCGATCTTGGTGATGCTCGATTCGAACAGTTCACTGGCATCCAGCACCACCAGATCGTTATCGAGTTTGGTGTCGACCGCCATTTTGGCGACGATGCCCACGCCCAAGCCCAAACGCACGTAGGTTTTGATCACGTCAGCGTCGGCGGCGGTGAACACCACTTTCGGCGTCAGGCCACGATGGCTGAAGGCTTCGTCGAGTTTCGAACGACCGGTGAAACCGAAGACGTACGTCACGATCGGGTATTCGGCCAAGGCTTCGAGGGTCAGCTTCGGCAGCTTGGTCAGCGGGTGGCCCTGTGGCACGACCACGCAGCGGTTCCAGCGATAGCACGGCATCATCACCAGATCGCCAAACAGCTCCAGCGCTTCGGTAGCGATGGCGAAATCGACGGTGCCGTCAGCGGCCATTTCGGCGATCTGCATCGGCGAACCCTGGTGCATGTGCAGCGCTACGTCCGGGTATTGCTTGATGAAATTGCTGATCACCGGCGGCAGCGCATAACGTGCCTGGGTGTGGGTGGTGGCGATCGACAGGGTGCCTTTTTTCTCGTTGGAGAATTCCTGGGCAATCTGCTTGATGCTTTCGACCTTGCGCAGAATCTCACCGGCGGTGGTGATGATGCGCTCGCCGGCCGGGGTCACGCGGGTCAGATGCTTGCCGCTGCGGGCAAACACTTCGACGCCAAGTTCATCTTCCAGCAGACGGATTTGTTTACTGATGCCCGGTTGCGAGGTGTAAAGGCTTTGGGCTGTAGCGGAAACGTTGAGGTCGTGGTGCGCCACTTCCCAGATGTAGCGCAATTGTTGAAGCTTCATATGAATCCCTCAAAGCAGGTAGACGCCACGGGCATCAGCGACGGTATATAACTATATTAATGGTTTGAATAATAAATCTAGAACTTTTTTATCAAAGCGCCATTATTCCTGCTTCAGCGATCCCCCCGCCGCCGGCGCTCCACCAACGGCACGAGATAAACCGGCACCTTGGCCAATTGCAGAACTCGCGCCGCCGTGCGCCCTAACGGTGTTTCCGCGCCCACCCCGTGGCTGTGACTGCCGACGATCAGCAAGTCGACCGAGAGTTTCTGCACCTGGTCGAGAATCACCTGCGACGGATCACCCTGCAGCACGCGCACGGCGCGAATGCGCTGCAGATCCTGCTCGCCTTCATCCCCCAGTTCTTCGCGAAAGCTTTCCAGCACCCGCTGCTCGATATTGGCAATGACAGTTTTCAGACCCTGGCTGTGAAATTCGTTCAATGCCTGTTCGTCGAGGTAACTCTGCAACACCGATTCGGCAAACAGCCCCATCGGCTCCACCGCGTGCACCACGTACAAATCGGCATTGAATGTTCGCGCCAACGCCAGGGCATGCTGCATCACTAACGGTGCGTACAGACCGAGGTCAGTGGCATACAGCATCGAACGAATCATATGACCTCCTCGCAAGCCAACATGGCGGAGATTTGATTCAGCTTAGCAGTGCCTTGGCGAGTACGACGTGCGGCGCAACGTCTTGAACCACAGGGCTTTAGACCGACGGTTCGTTGCTGATGCCATGCGGCACGTGGCCGGTGGCAACGACTTCGCGGGCGAGTTCGCAGTGGCCGGCCTGATCGTCGAAAAACACGTCGGCAGCGAAGGCTTCAAGGAACGCCGATTTGGTCAGGCCGCCGAGGAACAGGGATTCGTCGAGGCGAATATCCCACTCACGCAAAGTGCGGATCACCCGCTCATGGGCCGGCGCCGAACGCGCGGTGACCAGCGCTGTGCGGATCGGGCAATCGTCATCGGGAAACTCGCGCTGCAACAGATTGAGCGCTGCCAGAAAGCCTTTGAACGGCCCACCGCGCAATGGCTCGCGGGCCGACTCACGCTCCTTGGCCTGGAACGCTTCCAGCCCGCCGGACTGATAAACGCGCTCCGACTCATCGGAAAAAATCACCGCGTCACCGTCGAAGGCGATGCGCAATTCGTCGCTGGCCGCGCGACTGGCGCCACCGGACAGAATCGTTGCTGCGGCGAAACCGGCGTCCAGTGCCGCGCGCACGTCTTCGGCATGCGTCGACAGAAACAGGTCGCAACCAAAGGCTTTCAGGTACGGATACGGACTGCGCCCGCCGACAAACGCTGCGCGGGAAATCGCCAGACCGTAATGGTGAATCGAGTTGAACACACGCAAACCGGTGTCGGCGCTGTTGCGCGAGACCAGAATCACCTCGACCCGCGCCCGCCCGAGGCGACTGTTGAGTGCCAGGAGTTTTTCCACCAACGGGAAGGCATCGCCGGGCGCAAGAATTTCGTCTTCGTGTTCGATCTGGTATTGCCGGTAGGCTTCTACGCCGCTCGACAGGTAGACCTTGTGGCTCTCGCTCAGGTCGAACAGGGCGCGCGACGAAATCGCCAGCACCAGTTTGTCATCGATGTTTTTGGCCATGCTTTCCCCCAAAGCAACCGGCTTAAACGTTGCGCCGGTCGATAAAACTCAAATTGCGATACAACGCTTCGATGCGCGGCAACTCACAACCTGCTGCGTTTGCTGCCGCCAATGGCCGAGCGTAGATCGCTTCCAGCTCCAGCGGTCGTTTATGTAAAAAATCGTGGTGCATGCTCGGCCAGTAGTCGGGCATTTTCTCGGTCATCATGAACAGATAGTCGGCGTAACCCGGCGGCACGTCGTGGCCGCAGGCCTTGGCCCCCTGCACCACTTCGTTCATCAGCGCCTTGATCAGCAGGCGGCTGTCGGCATCGGCCATCAGCGGTGTGGTACTCGCACCGAGCAACACCGAGAGCCCGTTATAGGGAATATTCCACACCAGTTTCTGCCAGCGCGCCTGCTGCAGATTGGGCATCGCCTGTGAATCGATTGCGGCGGCGCGGAACAGACCGGAGCCCTCTTCGACAATCGCCATGCGTGTAACTTCATCAATGGCCGGGCCGCTGTGATAGCCAACGTTGACGGCGCCCAAGGCCTGATGGGTGATTTGTCCAGGACCTTCGCGGTGTACGCAAATCAGGCACAAGCCGCCCAGCAGGTGCAGGGAATCGGGGAGCAGTTCACGCAAACCGTCTTCGACGTCGAGACCGTTTTGCAGCACCAGTACTTTCGCATCCGGTTTGGCCGCTTGAATGATGGAAGGCGCGAGACCGGCGTTGCTGGTGGTTTTCGCCCCTACCAACAGCCAGTCGCACTTGGGCATGTCTTCAGCAGCCGAATAGGCTTGCACCGGATTCAACGTCAGCGGGCCATGCACCACGCTGTTCACCTGCAAACCACGCTCGGCCACCGCCGAAAATTCGCTGCGCAACAGAAAGTGCACATCGAAACCGGCACGCGCCAGCATCACACCGTAGAACCCACCAATTGCGCCGGTACCGATAATCCCTACGACCGGTTTATCAAAGCCCGGTTTATTCACTGCCGCCATCATGGCAACTCCTCTGCAATTCGACCCAGTGCCTGCGCCAGCGCCGCGTTCAGCGCATCAGCAGTCAGGCGCGTGTGCAATGCCCCAAAGAACTCACCGTCGCGCACCACAAACAGCGCCGGCAAATGAAAGACCTGATAACGCTCGACCAGCCCGCCGTTGTCGCCGGCATCGATCCAGCACAGCTGATCGATGGCCAGACCAAGTCCCGGCAACACCTCGCGGGCATAACGGCAACTGGCGCAACCGACGCTGGTGAAAATCACCAGCGAAACGCCGCTCATCGCCAATAGCCGTTGATCGGCGTCGAAATCGGTCAGTTCGGATTCGACCACTATACTGGGGGAAACAATGTCAAATGACCGACACAGGGAGTCTGTGCTCATGGGACGTTTCATTCCTCATCCGGACGAGGTGCCGGTTGAATTAACCTTGCTCAAGCCTGAGTGTATTTCCAGGCAACAGCTGCACACTATCAGCCTCGGCGGCATCGCTTGCAATTACCACCGTGCCTGGCGCCATGGCACCGCCCTGCAAGTACGCATGCCGACACTCAACGCCGACATCTGTTACCCGGGCTATGTCGCGTGGTGTCTGCGCCGCAAAAAAGGCTACCTGGTGGGCATCGCCTTCACGGATGAGCAGACGCTGTTCAGCGCGCGAATGGGTGAGCAGGTGTGTCAGATAGAGCGCTATTGCCGCCTGCACGACACCCACGATGACCTGCAAGAAATTCAGGCGGTGGCCCTGCAATGGGTCGAGCAACACGCCGACGAGTTCTCCCACGACAGCGTGCGCAAGGCTTTTGCGCAGCCAGCGCTGGACTAAAGCACCTTTTGCCCATTGTCGAGCAGGCGCTTTACGCGCTAAGGTTCCGCTCCCCGACGCGCTTAAATCTGCTGTGCTCCGCCGCGCGGGGATCGCTGGCGGCCGGCACCCGTGACCTGACGAGTAAACGATGGCTGATTTACCGATCAACGACCTAAACGTCGCCTCTAACGAGACCCTGATCACTCCCGATCAGCTCAAGCGTGATATCCCTCTGAGCGATGCTGCCCTGCGCACCGTCACCAAGGGCCGCGAAGTCATTCGCAACATTCTTGATGGCACCGACCACCGTCTGTTCGTAGTGATCGGCCCGTGCTCGATCCACGACATCAAGGCTGCCCACGAATACGCCGATCGCCTCAAGGTGCTGGCTGCGGAGGTCTCCGACACTCTGTATCTGGTCATGCGCGTGTATTTCGAGAAGCCACGGACCACCGTTGGCTGGAAAGGCCTGATCAACGATCCGTATCTGGACGACTCGTTCAAGATCCAGGACGGTCTGCACATCGGTCGTCAGTTGCTGCTGGATCTGGCCGAAAAAGGCCTGCCAACCGCCACCGAAGCCCTCGACCCGATCTCCCCGCAGTACCTGCAGGATCTGATCAGCTGGTCGGCCATCGGCGCACGTACCACCGAATCGCAGACTCACCGGGAAATGGCTTCCGGCCTGTCCTCGGCCGTAGGTTTCAAGAACGGCACCGACGGCGGTCTGACTGTGGCGATCAACGCCTTGCAGTCGGTGTCCAGCCCGCACCGTTTCCTCGGTATCAACCAGGAAGGTGGCGTGTCGATCGTCACCACCAAGGGCAACGCCTACGGTCACGTGGTGCTGCGCGGTGGTAACGGCAAGCCGAACTACGATTCGGTCAGCGTTGCCCTGTGCGAACAGGCGCTGAACAAGGCGAAGATCAAGCCGAACATCATGGTCGATTGCAGCCACGCCAACTCCAACAAGGACCCGGCCCTGCAACCGCTGGTAATGGAGAACGTTGCCAACCAGATCCTCGAAGGCAACCAGTCGATCATCGGCCTGATGGTCGAGAGCCATTTGAACTGGGGTTGCCAGGCGATTCCCAAAGACCTCGCCGACCTGCAATACGGCGTGTCGATCACCGATGCCTGCATCGACTGGTCTGCCACCGAGAACACCCTGCGCAGCATGCACGCCAAGCTCAAGGATGTTCTGCCGAAACGCGAGCGTAGCTAATCAGCGTTTTACAGGCATAAAAAAACGCCGGGCATTGCCCGGCGTTTTTGTGTGTGCGGTTCAGATCTTGGCGGCGCGGCGCTGATGGCGTTCCATGTAGCGCTCGACATAGGAGCACGACGGGATCACCGTGTAGCCCATTTCTTCGGCGTACTGCAGCGCGCTTTCGGTCAGCGCTGCGGCAATGCCACGACCACGCAGGGCGTTGGGCACGAACGTGCGATAGATATCCAGAGTCTGTTTCCCCAGATCCATATAGGTCAGGTAGGCACGATGACCGTCCACATTGGTCTCGAACTGATGACCAGCCTGGTCATGGTGGATGGACAACGCCTCGCTCATCACTACTCCTCGCGGGTCTTGAATTCTGACCCCTACCTTACCGATGTTTTTCCGGCGAAGAAACAACTACGCCACCCCGTGCCTGATGGACACCGAGAAGAGCCACACCGATCTCGCGCAACCTGGCACCTGATAAATAGTAGGCACCATTGGCAAAAATGCTCAAGGTACGCTCGTCATCAAGCGAGTTCGCGGGGGGGTAGCTCCGATGGACGCAGGGTGAGCTTGCGAGAGGTTCTTCGCGGTCCGCTCACCTGCACATTGCCGGATGTTGAGATTTAAGACGTGCGACCTTTTTTAAAGTCACCTCAACATGGACAAAGATAAGCGAAGCAGCGCGCAAATTCGCAACAAAAGTGTGGACGAATTCATCTAGACAGACTTATCCAAGACTGCAAAAACAGCAGGCAGTAACGGGAACTTTTTCTCAATAACTCGCTCTGCGCGGGGCTTGCAACTGGGTATTTTTTATACAGCGCAGTTAAAAGTTGCTCGAAAAAGAATCAGCGCCTACAATTTTTTTTGCTTCTTGCCTTACGTCAGTTTACTTACTACAAGTAATGGGTAGTATGTACGCCGGCTATTTCCTCAATCGTGAGGAGACAGCCACTTAATTTGAAAGTCCTTGAAGGGGAACACGATGAACAACGTTCTGAAATTCTCTGCTCTGGCTCTGGCCGCAGTTCTGGCTACCGGTTGCAGCAGCGCATCGAAAGAAACCGAAGCACGTCTGACCGCTACTGAAGACGCAGCTGCTCGCTCCCAGGCTCGTGCAGACGAAGCTTACCGTAAAGCTGATGAAGCTCTGGCTGCTGCTCAAAAAGCACAACAGACTGCTGACGAAGCTAACGAGCGTGCTCTGCGCATGCTGGACAAAGCTAGCCGCAAGTAATAATCCCTCGGGATTGTTATCGAGCCGACCCGATTTTTCGGGTCGGCTTTTTTATTGCCCGTCTTTTTGTTCAGGCAATAAAAAACCCGCCGACGCTTCACGCATCGACGGGTTCCGGACTTCGACTTACTGCTGCAGGTCGATCGGTGTATTGGCAACAATCGGCGCCGAAGTATTCGGTGTGCCGATTTCCGTTGGCAGGCCATCTTCGGCCGCAACCACATCCCGTACCACATCCCAGTTCACACGCAGGTTGCTGGTAACGTCTTCACGCTTGAGCATCGCGTTGATCACTGCGGTGTGTTTGTCGACCACTGACGGGTTGCCCTTGTCGTCGATCGGCGTGTGCGCTTCCAGATAAACCTTGCCGCCACTGCTGCCGAACTTGTAGGCATCGTTGAGGATACGCACCGACGTACCGACCGGCACCATGCCGGCCATTTCCAGCACGTTGTTGTTGAACATGCGGAAGCAGCCGTGGCTGGTACGCATGCCGATCCCGAACTTCTTGTTCGAGCCGTGGATAAGGTAGCCCGGCGTGCCCAGCGTGAACTTGAACGGGCCCAGCGGATTGTCAGGGCCGGCCGGCACTACGTTTGGCAGTGGATCGCCATCAGCGGCGTGCTCAGCCTTGATCGACGCTGGAGGCGTCCAGGTCGGGTTTGGCGTCTTGGCGGTGATCGAGGTGTGCGCAATCGGCGAACCCCAACCCTCGCGACCGATACCCAGCGGGAACGTGTAAACCACGTTGCGGCCTTTCGGGAAGTAGTAGAGGCGGTATTCGGCGAGGTTGATGACAATGCCTTCGCGCGGACCCGGCGGCAGAATGAAACGGGTCGGCAAGACGATTTCGGTGCCGGCGCCCGGCAACCAGGCATCGACGCCCGGGTTGGCTGCAACCATCTCCGAGTAGCCCAGATCGTACTTCGTGCCCAGATCGGCGAAGGTATCTTCGTACTTGGCTTTGATCACCTGCACCTGGCCGATGATGTCTTCACCGGGTGGTGGCAGGGGAAACTCCAATGCAGCAACGGGACCGGCCACACACAGGGCGGCAAGTGACAGGCAGCGGGTGACGGCAGGAAAGCGCGGCAACATCCGGAAAATCCTTCGCATGATCAACAAGGGTATAAGAGCGCGATTGTACACCGCACTTTGAATATTCGGGGAGCCACGCCGATGGACCGTGCTGAATGCGAAAAGATCGCAGCCTTCGGCAGCTCCTACAGGATTACGCGAACCCATGTAGGAGCTGCCGCAGGCTGCGATCTTTTGCTCTTAAAGCTCGAAACGTAGCTCCGGCCAGATCGGCGAGGTGCCACGCTTCTGCGATTCAAGAATCGCCCGGCACAACGAGCACAGGCGCTGATCCTGAAACACCCGGCGATCCACGCTCGACCAGCGCGGTTGCGCCGGCAGCAGACTGCCGCACAAGGTGCGATCAGCCGAGCCACCGAGTTCGAGTTGACGGGTCACCAGATGCACCCGCACTTCCTGGCAGGCGAACAGATCCAGCTGCTCGTCAGGCTCGATCAGTTGGTAGGCAAACAGGGACCAGGCAGAACGCGACATCGGGGGCTCCAAATAAGGGGGCGCCACATTAGCCGAAAGCCTGCCACTAGAAAAGCCTCATAACAGCGGTTTTAGCGTCGGCCAGACATTTTCCAGCAACTTGCCCTGAGCCCCGGCCGCCGGGTGCAGACCATCGGCCTGCATCAAGTCCGGATGCCCGCCCACGCCGTCGAGGAAAAACGGTACCAGCGGGATCTTTTTATCGTCGGCGAGTTTGCCGTAGACCTCGGCAAAAGCATCGGTGTAACGCTTGCCGTAATTGGGCGGCAGTTGCATGCCGAGCAACAGCACCTTGGCCCCGCTCTGACGCGAGCTGTCGATCATCGAGGCAAGATTTTGTTGCAATTGAGTTGGCGGCATTCCGCGCAAGCCATCGTTGCCACCCAGTTCGAGGATCACCAGTTCCGGCTTATGCTCTGCAAGCAGCGCGGGCAGCCGCGCCTGGCCTCCGGCACTGGTGTCGCCGCTGATGGAGGCATTGACCACTTTGTCGTCGAAACCCTCCTGTTTGAGCCGTTGTTCGAGCAACGACACCCACCCCAAGCGGGTATCCAGTCCGAAACCGGCGCTGATACTATCGCCAACGATCAGGACAGTACCCGCCGCTGCGTTCTGGGCCATGCACACAACGGCCAGGCCAGCACTCAAAAACCACACACGCATCGGATTCTCCATGGGCGCAAGCATTCTCACCGCGAAGAACCTCAGCAAAGTGGTTCCCAGCGCGGAAGGTGAACTGACTATCCTGCACGAACTCAGCCTGGAACTGAACAAGGGCGACAGCCTGGCCATCGTCGGCGCATCCGGTTCGGGCAAATCCACCCTCCTCGGCCTGCTCGCCGGTCTCGATCTGCCGAGCAGTGGCGAAGTCATCCTCGCCGGCCAGGGCCTGAGCAATCTCGATGAAGACCAGCGCGCACGCATTCGTGCCGAACACGTCGGTTTCGTCTTTCAATCGTTTCAACTGCTCGACAGCCTCAACGCACTGGAAAACGTCATGCTGCCGCTGGAACTCGATGGCCGCAAAGACGCCCGCGAACGTGCGACTGAATTGCTCCAGCGCGTCGGCCTCGGCCAGCGCCTGACCCATTCGCCGCGCCAGCTCTCCGGTGGTGAGCAACAACGTGTGGCGATCGCCCGTGCGTTTGCTGCCGAGCCTGACGTGCTGTTCGCCGACGAACCCACCGGCAACCTCGACAGCCACACCGGTGAGCGCATCAGCGACTTGCTCTTCGAATTGAACAAGGAACGCGGCACCACCCTGGTGCTGGTGACCCACGACGAACGCCTGGCCCATCGCTGCCGGCGTCTGATCCGACTTGAAGCCGGGCTGTTGGTCGCCCCTCTGGAGCCTTGATGGCACGTTTGCCGCTGTTGCGTCTGTTCAGTCTCGCCATTCGCCAGCTCATGCGCGATGCCCGCGCCGGCGAATTGCGCGTGTTGTTTTTCGCCTTGGTCGTCGCGGTGGCGGCGAGTACCGCCATCGGTTATTTCGGCGCCCGACTGAATGGCGCGATGATGCTGCGCGCGACCGAGTTTCTCGGCGCCGACCTGGTGCTTGAGGGAAGTTCGCCAGCACGCGAAGAACAGATCAGGAGCGGCACCGAGCTGCGTCTGAATCATGCGCAAGTGGTGGAGTTTTCCAGCGTCATCGCCACCGACAATGGCATTCAGCTGTCGAGCATCAAAGCCGTCGACCGCACCTACCCGTTGCGCGGTGAACTGAAGAGCGCACCTGCCCCGTTCGCCGCCGAAGAAACCGGCGGTGAACCGCAAC